>NZ_CP038635.1:2400000-3000000 GCF_004768545.1 Cupriavidus oxalaticus
GCTGCGGTGCAGGCGCGCGAGATGCTGTGTACCGCGGAACGGCTTGCCACCGTAGTACGGGATGACCTCATAGATGCCATCGCCAAAAATAAAGCCGCGGTCGAGGACCGGAATGCGGGCTTCGGATAGCGGGGTGAGGGAACCATTGAGGTGGACGACGGGGTCGGTCATTGTGCTTCAGGCGGTGGAGAGAATGAAACAATTCTTCCACACGCCCCAGCTCGAGGTTATGCGCAATTTGCATCGGATTGCCGGCTGGCGCGGCGTTGAAGCAGTGACGCCATTCACCCATGTGGGGGTGTTCGTTGCAGCACTTCCTGGCCAGAATCAAGGTGTCGTGAGTTGACCCCTCTCGGCATTTCCCGCAGCCCGCATTCGTGCGGGCTTTTTTTCATCCCCAGAATTGGGGATGCGCGCCGTGCCGGCAACGGCGACGATAAGACCGGGCGGACTGCGACACGCCCAACGCCATTTCAAGCCCTCGCCTACCCTGGCCGAGGGCTTTTTCTTTGCCTTCACTAGGGCAAGCCCCGCCAGGGCGCGATCCGTTGACCGGGTGTCGTCGTCCAGGCACAACACCTCTATTTAGAGGGATGCGCCATCCCATGCGGCTATACGACCATCGTCATGGGCGGTTCCGCGACTCGCCCACCACTACTTCAAGCCCTCGACTACCCTGGCCGAGGGCTTTTTCTTTGGTTGGCGCAAAGAGGCTGTGGCCCATCCGCACCGCAACAAATCTTTACAACTGAGCCCGTGAATTCCGGCAGGGTTGCCCTAGCCTTCCCCCATGCTTTCCGAAGGAGACGGCCATGCCTTCGTCGCGGGACACATTCAAGCTGCGCCGCCCTGGGCGCCGGACGATGAACTGGCATGACGTTGCCTTGATTTCGGCGGCATGGATTGGATTGTGTCTGGGGCTTGGGTGGACGCTTTCCAAAGCGGCCGGGACCTTCGAATAAGGCTGCGCTGCGTCCTCGTCGAAACAGCGATGGAAATAGCTCCCCACCGAATGGGGATGCAAATGTCTTTACATTTGCCGGAGAATGCTCGGGTCGTGAGTTGACCCCTCTCGGCTTTCTACCCAAAGCCCGCCGCTGTGCGGTAATGCCGTTCAGTTAAGTCTGAACGGCATTTTTCTTTGCAGGGGTTGTAAACAAGGTGTCGAGCTGTTAACTTGCCGTTCCGATGCTATCGGAACAAGTCCACGCCACCCTTGAGCTTAGTGAGCCGGCCAGTTTTGCCCGGCTCAGCGAGCACCTGCCGATGGCTTGGATTGAGCAAGCGCTGGCAGCCTCGGGGACAGCGTCCGTTCGCCGGCGCCGACTGCCAGCAGAGCAGGTGGTCTGGCTGGTCATCGCGCTGGCGCTCTATCGGCACCAATCGATTCCCGATGTGCTGGAGACGCTGGACCTGGCACTGCCCAACGATGCCAACGCCTGTGTCAGCAAGAGCGGGATCGCCCAAGCCCGCGAGCGGCTTGGAGACAAGCCTCTGTTGTGGCTGTTCGAGCAGACCGCACGGGCGTGGGTGGCTCAGGATGCTGCGCACTACAAATGGAAGGGCTTGGCGCTTTACGCCATGGATGGGACCACCTTCCGCACTGCCGATAGCCCTGAGAATCGCCTCCACTTTGGCGCGCAGAGCTACGCCAGCGGCAAGGTCGCCAGCTATCCACAAGTCCGCGGGGTCTCGCTCACGGCTGTTCCCACCCATCTTGTTGCCGATATCGCCTTTGGCTGCTATGGGCGCAACGAGATGCTCTATGCCAAGGAGCTCATTGAGCGGATCCCGGATCATTCGTTAACGATCTTTGACAAGGGCTTTCTGGCCGCAGAGATCCTGTGGGGCTTGCGCATGGGCGGCAGCGAGCGCCACTTCCTGATCCCCGCTAAGAAGAATCTGCAGTGGGAGTTGCTCTCAGGCAACGAGGGCGATGGCATCGTCCAGATGAAGGTCTCGCCTCAGGCTCGCCGCAAGAATCCTGCCTTGCCAGAGACTTGGACAGCTCGCGCGATCCGGGACGAGGACTCAGACCGCGTCCTGTTGACCTCGTTGACAGACCGTCGGCGCTTCAAGGCAGCCGACATCATTGGGTGCTACAAGCGCCGTTGGGAAATCGAAACCAGCTATCGGGAACTGAAGCAGACGATGCTCGGGGCCGAACTGACCTTGCGCAGCCGCCAGCCTGAGGGCGTGCATCAGGAAATCTGGGGGGCACTGATTGCGTACAACCTGGTGCGTCTGGAGATGGCCAAGGCTGCGCTCGAGGCCCGCGCCGAGCCCACCGACTTGAGCTTTGTGCTGGCCTTGCGCCTGATACAGGGCGAGTTGATCTGGGCAGCCGGCATGGCCCCAGGCAAGCTGCCGGCCCACCTGCAGCGCATGCGCGCCAAACTTCAGTTGGCGATCGTCCAAAAGCGACGGGGGCGTAAGTGCCCCCGTGAAGTCAAAGCCCTGCCTAAGCGCTACACCGTCCGGTTCCTCAGAAAGGACCTTAACTGAACGGCATTAGCCGCTGTGCGGGCTCTTTTTTTCATGCAGGCCCTGTCAGGACGCTGCCGAACGTGGCGGCACCTCTGTTTAGAGGGATGCGCGCCCCGGGCGATTGCACGAACATGGTTATGGGCGTTTCCGTGACTTGCCCACTTTCTTCAAGCCCTTCATGCCCTCGCCCACCCTGGCCGAGGGCTTTTCTTTGCCGGAGTCGGCCTCTGTCCGAACAACAGGCCCGGTGACCCTGCTATGGCAGTTCCGGCGCCCCGCGCGCATCCCGTGCGGGTCGGCGCAGAAAGCAAAAAAGCCGTCCAATTGGACGGCTTCGGCTCACTGCGGATGTTCTGGCGGAGAGAGGGGGATTCGAACCCCCGATAGGCTATTAACCTATACACGCTTTCCAGGCGTGCGACTTAAACCACTCATCCATCTCTCCGGGAAGTCCGCGATTATAGCAGAGTTGCCCGACGAATCTACAAGTTCGTGCGGCGCCCTCCTAGCCCCGACGCAAATACGTCACCAGCCTGTCGATCACCGGCGCGTTGCGCGGCGTGAGCAGGCTGACGATGATCGCTACCGCAAACCCCGCGGGCACGCCAAAGGCGCCGGAAGCGATCGGGTCGACGCCGAACCAGCGGTTGCCGAAAATGCCGGTCATGCGGGTGAAGAACGGGTAGTTGACGAAGATGTAGTAGACCGCCACGCCAAGCCCGGCGGACATGCCGGCGACAGCGCCGGCCGCAGTCGTCCGGCGCCAGAAGATGCCCAGCACCAGCACGGGGAAAAAACTCGATGCCGCCAGCGAGAAGGCAGCGCCGACCAGGAACAGGATGTTGCCTGGGCGCAGCGATGTAACGTATGAAGCGAACAAGGCAACGCCCAGCAACACGATCTTGGCCGTGGTGACGCGGCGCTGGTGGCTCGCCTGGCGGTCGACCATGTGATAGAAGACGTCGTGCGACAGCGCATTGGCGATGGTGAGCAGCAGGCCGTCGGCGGTCGACAGCGCCGCCGCCAGCGCGCCGGCGGCGATCAGGCCGGAGATGACATAAGGCAGTCCGGCGATCTCCGGGGCGGCCAGGACGATCATGTCGGGCTGCAGCAGGATCTCGGCCCATTGCACGATGCCGTCGCCGTTGACGTCGCGGATGCCGAATACCGGCGGATCGACCTTGCGCCATTGCACCACCCATTGCGGCAGTTCCGCATACGACGTGCCGACCAGGTGCTCGAAGAACTCGTACTTGACCAGCGCGGCCAGCGTCGGCGCGGACACGTACAGCAGCGCAATGCAGAACACGGCCCAGGCCACCGAGTTGCGGGTCTCCTTGACGGAGGGCGTGGTGTAGAGGCGCGTCAGGATATGCGGCAGGCTGGCGGTGCCGACCATCAGGCAGAACACAAGCAGCACGAAATTGAGCCGCTTGGTCTTGCGCTCCTGCTCGGACGCCGCCGGGTATGGCTCGGTGGACGACATCGAATGCCGGCTGCGCGCAAGCGCGTCTTCGCGCTGCAGGTTCCACTGCTGCTGTGCGGCGGCGGGATCGCGCGGGAATTCCAGGCGCTCGCGTTCCAGCGCCTTGATTTCGCGCAGCGGCGCATTGCGCGCACGCAGGTCCTGCAGCCGCGCGTCCAGCGTGTCGCGCTCCTGCTGGAAGGATGCCGGCAGCCGGGCGATGCGCTCCTGCAGCAGGATGGCCTGCTGCTTGTAGTACTCGCGCACGGCCTGCTCGGCGGGCTCGCGCTCCAGTTCCTGCTCGCGCGCATCGAGCTGCGCCAGCAGCGTGCCGTAGCTGAGCTGCGGCACCGCTTCCTGGTGATGCTTCCACGCGATCATCGAGACCGTGACCAGGAAGGCGACGATCATCATGATGTACTGCGCCACCTGCGTCCACGTGACCGCGCGCATGCCGCCCAGGAACGAGCACACCAGGATGCCGGCCAGGCCGAAGAAGATGCCAACGGCGAATTCCACGCCGATGAAGCGCGTCACCACCAGCCCTACCCCCTGGATCTGCGCCACCAGGTAGACGAACGAACACAGCGACGCCGCCAGCACCGCGATCGCGCGCACCGGCAGGTTGCCGCCGGGCTTGCCGTTGCCATAGCGCGCGGCGAGAAAATCCGGAATGGTGTAGCCGCCGTACTTGCGCAGGTATGGCGCCAGCAGGAAGGCCACCAGGCAATAGCCTCCGGTCCAGCCCATGACGTAGGCGAGGCCCTCGTAGCCGGATGCGAACAGGATGCCGGCCAGCCCGATGAAGGACGCGGCGCTCATCCAGTCGGCGGCGATCGCCATGCCGTTGAACAGGGCCGGCACGCGCCGCGAGGCGACGTAATACTCGTTGAGGTCGGAGGTGCGGCAGATCAGCCCGATGCAGGCATAGATCGCGATGGTGATGAAGAGGAAGACATAGCCGAGCCACAAGGCATCGGCGTTGGAACGCTCCAGCAGCCCCATCATGCCGACGAAGCCAAACAACCCCAGCGTGAACAGGCCGTAGTACAGCAGCAGCCGGCGGCGGAAGCGCGACTGGGCATCAGGCATGGGCGGCGGTCCGTGGTCGGTGGGGCGCTATCGTAACAAACCCGCCGGCGCGCGGGAACGCGGCGGCGGGCTGGTAGGGGGCACGGCGGAAGGGTTACTGTGCCTGCTTGAGCTGGTCCAGGATCGCCGGGTTCTCCAGCGTCGAGGTGTCCTGCGTGATTGCCTCGCCCTTGGCCAGCGAGCGCAGCAGGCGGCGCATGATCTTGCCCGAGCGCGTCTTGGGCAGGTTGTCGCCAAAGCGGATGTCCTTGGGCTTGGCGATCGGGCCGATTTCCTTGCCGACCCAGTTGCGCAGCTCGGTGGCAAGCTTGATGGCCTCTTCGCCGTTCGGGCGGGCGCGCTTGAGCACGACGAACGCGCAGATCGCCTCGCCGGTCATGTCATCGGGACGGCCGACCACCGCGGCCTCCGCCACCAGCGGATTCGCCACCAGCGCCGACTCGATCTCCATCGTGCCCATGCGGTGGCCCGACACGTTCAGCACGTCGTCGATGCGGCCCATGATGGTGAAGTAGCCGGTGTCCTTGTCGCGGATCGAGCCGTCGCCCGCGAGGTAGAGCTTGCCGCCCAGCTCCTCGGGGAAGTAGCTCTTCCTGAAGCGCTCCGGGTCGCCCCAGATGGTGCGGATCATGGCCGGCCACGGGCGCTTGACCACCAGGATGCCGCCATTGCCGTTGGGCAGGTCATGGCCGGTCTCGTCGACGATGGCGGCCATGATGCCCGGCAGCGGCAGCGTGCACGAACCCGGCACCAGCGGCGTCGCGCCCGGCAGCGGCGTGATCATGTGGCCGCCGGTCTCGGTCTGCCAGAAGGTGTCGACGATCGGGCAGCGCTCGTTGCCGATGTTCTTGTAGTACCACATCCACGCCTCGGGATTGATCGGCTCGCCCACGGTGCCGAGCAGGCGCAGGCTCGACAGGTCGTATTGCTTCGGGTGGATCTTCTCGTCGGCCTCGGCGGCCTTGATCAGCGAGCGGATCGCGGTCGGCGCGGTATAGAAGATGCTGACCTTGTGGCGCGCGATCATGTCCCAGAAGCGGCCGGCGTTCGGGTAGGTCGGCACGCCTTCGAACACCACCTGGGTGGCGCCGGCGGCCAGCGGGCCGTAGGCGATGTAGGTGTGGCCGGTGACCCAGCCGATGTCGGCGGTACACCAGAACAGGTCGTCGGGCTTGATGTCGAAGGTCCACTTCATCGTCATCAGCGCCCACAGCAGGTAGCCGCCGGTGCTGTGCTGCACGCCCTTGGGCTTGCCGGTCGAGCCGGAGGTGTAGAGCACGAACAGCGGGTGCTCGGCGCCGACGGGCTCGGCTTCGCAGGTGTCGGGCTGGTTGGCGCAGACGTCGTCGAGCCAGCGGTCGCGGCCCTCGGTCCAGCCGACGTTACCGCCGGTGCGGCGGTACACGATCACGTTCTTCACGGCCTCGCAGCCGCCCAGCGCCAGCGCGTCGTCGGCAATGGCCTTCAGCGGCAGCGCCTTGCCGCCGCGCATCTGCTCGTCGGCGGTGATCAGCGCCACCGCGCCCACGTCGACCAGCCGCTCCTGCAGCGACTTGGCGGAGAAGCCGCCGAACACCACCGAGTGCGTCGCGCCCAGGCGCGCGCAGGCCTGCATCGCGGCCACGCCTTCGACCGACATCGGCATGTAGATCACGACGCGGTCGCCCTTCCTGATGCCGAGCGTCTTCAGGCCGTTGGCCAGGCGGCACACCTTCGCATGCAGTTCGCGGTAGGTGACGCGCGTCACCGTGCCGTCGTCGGCCTCGAACACGATCGCGACCTTGTCGGCATTGCCGTTTTCCAGGTTGCGGTCCAGGCAGTTGTACGAGGCATTGAGCTGGCCATCCTCGAACCACTTGTAGAACGGCGCGTTGCTCTCGTCCAGCACCTTGGTGAAGGGCTTGTTCCAGTGCAGCAGCTCGCGGGCGTGGCGTGCCCAGAAGCCTTCGTAGTCGCGTTCGGCTTCCTCGCACAGCGCGCGGTAGGCGTCCATGCTGGGAATCGCGGCCTGGCTGGCGAACGACTCGGGCGGGTTGAACACGCGGTTCTCTTGCATCACCGATTCGATGGCGGACATAGACTCGTCTCCTGATTTTGGAATGGCTTTGGCTGCCAAGTTACGCCCGACGGCTTACTTAAACCTGACGGTCGGCGGCTGCTGCCTATGGTGACTGGCCGGTGTCCGAGGTCGCCGCATGCTGCAATGCAGCGGGAAACGTCCTGCCATCGGGGGCGAAAGTGCAGCCTTCTCCATTAGGCTAGCACAGCTATAATCCCGCGAGCCCTATACCTGAACGCGGTGCTTACCCTTGCCGCGGCCTCTCCACGCTTGCACCGGCTCGCCGCGCCTCGCGCCACCCGCGATCGTGGCCGCCGGCTGACCGAGGCATCGACCGTGCCCACCAACACCTCCACTTCAGCCCCTGCCCACTCTCGGCTTTTCTCCCCGATCCACGCACTGTTCCTGGTCGGATCGATGGCGCTGGTCGGCAGCAATGTGGGGCTGGGCAAATCGATCATCGCCCATGTGCCGGTGCTGCTGTTCGCGCTGCTGCGCTTCGTCATCGCCATCGTCTGCCTGGCGCCGTGGTACCGGCCGGCGCGCATGCGCCGGGTGTCGCGCGGCGAATGGCTGAACCTGTTCCTGCAGGCGTTCTTCGGCACCTTCCTGTTCACGCTGCTGATGCTCAACGGCGTGCGGCTGACCAGCGCCATGGCCGCGGGGGTCATCACCAGCACCATTCCCGCCACGGTGGCAATCCTGTCCTGGCTGGTGCTGCGCGAACGGCTGTCGCGCCGCACCGTGGCCTCGGTGCTGCTGGCGGTGGCCGGCATCGCCGTGCTCAACATCGCCCGCAGCGATGCGCACGGCGCCGGCGAAAACAGCCAGGCCTGGCTCGGCAACCTGATGATCCTGGGCGCGGTGCTGTGCGAATCGGTCTACGTGATCCTGTCGCGCCGCCTCACGCAGACACTGGCCGCGATCGAGATCTGCGCCTATACCCACCTGATCGGCGGCCTGCTGATGCTGCCGCTGGGGCTGGTGCCGCTGCTGACCTTCGACGCCTCCACGGTGCCGGCGCAGACCTGGCTGATGCTGCTGTGGTACGCGCTGTCGGCCAGCGTGTTCTCGTTCTGGCTGTGGATGAAGGGCATCCGCCATGTGCCGGCGCAATTGGCGGGCGTGTTTACCTCGGTGCTGCCGGTGGCAGCGGCCACCTACGGCATCGCTGTGCTGGGCGAGCAGCCGGGCTGGCCGCACGGCGTGGCGCTGGCCTGCGTGCTGGCCGGAATCGTTCTTGCGAGCTGGCCGGGGCGGATTGCGCGCGGCGCGTGGCGCGGCAAGGCGGCGGGCGCCGATCCGCGCGCGGGAACCTGAACGGCGTGGCGTGGCACCGGTTACTGCTGGTAACACAGCGCTGCCATCGTCGCTTGGTACAATCCACGCCGATTTTCAACTCGCCGCAATTTTTCCACTCTTCGCCCCGCCCATGGCTTCCAATCCAATGACCAAGCCGCAGGCCCAGAGCCTGCGGCCGATCCCGAGCATCATCTTCGCGTCGCGCTGGCTGCAGCTGCCGCTATACCTGGGCCTGATCGTGGCCCAGGGCGTCTATGTCTACCATTTCCTGGTCGAAGTCTGGCATCTGCTGGCACATGTGACCGAGTTCGACGAGAACAAGATCATGCTGGTGGTGCTGGGGCTGATCGACGTGGTGATGATCTCCAACCTGCTGATCATGGTGATCGTGGGCGGCTACGAGACCTTCGTCTCGCGCCTGGGCATCGACAACCACCCGGACGAGCCGGAATGGCTGGACCATGTCAACGCAGGGGTGCTCAAGGTCAAGCTGTCGATGGCGCTGATCGGGATTTCGTCGATCCACCTGCTGAAGACGTTTATCGACGCGGAACAGCGCACTACCCACACCATCATGTGGCAGGTGGCCATCCACGTGGCGTTCCTGGCCTCTGCGGTGGCGATGGCGTATGTCGACCGGATGGTGTCGCACCCGGCCGGCGCGCATGCCAAGCGCGAATCACATTAAGCTTTCCAAAAGCCAGGACTTGCCTCCGAACCGCGGCCATGCGCCGCGGTTTTTGCATTTGGCGTTCGGTGTCCGCGCCATGAGGCGCCGGCGACACCCCAGGAGGCTGTAGACCAATGTATGCAGCCGGGCAGACAGCCCCGGGGCAGTGTATGATTTCGGCCTGTGTTTCACCGCTGCCCACCCCACAAAATGACAGTCATCAAGCAAGAAGACCTCATCCAGAGCGTCGCCGACTCCCTGCAGTACATCAGCTACTACCACCCGATGGACTACATCACCAGCCTGGGCCGCGCCTATGAGCTGGAGCAGAGCCCGGCGGCCAAGGACGCGATCGCACAGATCCTGACCAACAGCCGCATGTGCGCGGAAGGCAAGCGTCCGATCTGCCAGGACACCGGCATCGTCACGGTCTTCGTCAAGGTGGGGATGGACGTGCGCTGGGACGGCGCCACCATGGGCCTGACCGACATGATCAACGAGGGTGTGCGCCGCGGTTACACGCACCCCGACAACGTGCTGCGTGCCTCGATCGTCAGCCCGCCCGAAGGCGGCCGCAAGAACACCAAGGACAACACCCCGGCCGTGATCCACTATGAAGTGGTGCCGGGCAACACCGTCGACATCCAGGTCGCGGCCAAGGGCGGCGGCTCGGAGAACAAGTCCAAGTTCGTGATGCTGAACCCGTCGGACTCGATCGTCGACTGGGTGCTGAAGACCGTGCCGACCATGGGCGCCGGCTGGTGCCCGCCGGGCATGCTGGGCATCGGCATCGGCGGCACCGCCGAGAAGGCGATGGTGATGGCCAAGGAATCGCTGATGGAATCCATCGACATCCAGGACATCATCGCCCGCGGCCCGAAGGACTGGGTCGAGGAACTGCGCGTCGAACTGTACGAGAAGGTCAACGCGCTGGGCATCGGCGCGCAAGGCCTGGGCGGCCTGGCCACCGTGCTGGACGTCAAGATCATGGCCTGCCCGACGCACGCCGCGTCCAAGCCTGTCGCGATGATCCCGAACTGCGCCGCCACCCGCCACGTGCACTTCACGCTGGACGGCAGCGGCCCGGCCAAGCTGGAAGCGCCGGACCTGTCGCAATGGCCGGAGGTCGAGTGGGCACCCAACACCGAGACCTCCAAGCGCGTGGACCTGAACACGCTGACGCCGGAAGAAGTCGCCTCGTGGAAGCCGGGCCAGACCCTGCTGCTCAACGGCAAGATGCTGACCGGCCGAGACGCCGCGCACAAGCGCATCGCCGACATGCTGGCCAAGGGCGAGAAGCTGCCGGTGGACTTCAAGAACCGCGTGATCTACTACGTCGGCCCGGTCGATCCGGTGCGCGACGAGGCGGTCGGCCCGGCCGGCCCCACCACCGCCACGCGCATGGACAAGTTCACCGAGATGATGCTGGCCGAAACCGGCCTGATCTCGATGATCGGCAAGGCTGAGCGCGGCCCGGCGGCAATCGAGGCCATCAAGAAGCACAAGTCGGCCTACCTGATGGCCGTGGGCGGTGCCGCCTACCTGGTGGCCAAGGCGATCAAGGAAGCCAAGGTGGTCGGCTTCGAAGACCTCGGCATGGAAGCCATCTACGAGTTCGACGTCAAGGACATGCCGGTGACGGTCGCCGTGGACAGCGAAGGCACCTCGGTGCACAAGACCGGCCCCGCCGAGTGGCAGGCCAAGATCGGCAAGATTCCGGTCGCCGCGCTGTAAGCATCGCCACGCGAGCGCATCACGCCGAGGCGGTAGAATCTGCCCTAGCACTCGAAAAAGCCGGGTTCCGACCCGGCTTTTTTCTGCCCTCTTCTTTCCAGTCCTTTCCAGTCGTCCTCGCATCCCAGTGAACCCAGCACCCATCGGCATCTTCGATTCCGGCCTTGGCGGCCTGTCCGTGCTGCGCGAGATCCGCGCGCTGCTGCCGCAAGAATCGCTGCTGTACCTCGCCGACTCGAAATATGCGCCTTACGGCGAGAAGCCCGAGACGTTCGTCGAGGCGCGCACGCTGCAGGCGTGCGAATGGCTGCTCGGCCAGGGCTGCAAGGCGCTGGTGATCGCCTGCAACACGGCGACCATGCACGCGGTGCAGACCTTGCGCGAGCGGCTGCCGGTGCCGATCATCGGCGTCGAGCCCGGCCTCAAGCCGGCCGCCGCGGCGAGCCGCAGCAAGGTGGTGGGCGTGCTGGCGACCGCCAACACCCTCAAGAGCGCCAAGTTCGGCCGGCTGCTGACCTCGCTCGAGCACGAAAGCCGCTTTATCTGCGAGGCCGGCCTTGGCCTGGTATCGCTGATCGAGCAAGGCGACCTCGACGGCCCCGCCGTGCGCGAGCGCCTCGATGCCTACCTCACTCCCATGCTCGAAGCCGGCGCGGACACGCTGGTGCTGGGCTGCACGCACTACCCTTTCCTGTCCGGCACGATCCGCGAGATGGTCGGAGACCAACTGGCGCTGGTCGACACCGGCAGCGCCATTGCGCGCCAGCTCGCCCGCAAGCTGGCCGAGCACGGCCTTTGCGCGGACACCGGCGCGCTGCCGCGCGACCGCTTCGTTTCCACCAAGGACGCCGCGCACTTGCGCGCGATGGCAGCAGCGCTGCTGCGGGTGGACGCGGATGCGGAAACGGTGGTGATCGAGCCGGCGCCAGCGTTCTAGCCGGCGCCTGCCCTGCGGCAGGTTATTGCAGGAAGCCCAGCGGCCGGTGCTCCCGCACCTCCGGCTTGATGGCATGTTCCTGGCGCAGCTGCGCCAGGAATTCGTCCGGCGTCAGCGCCTCGCCCAGCAGCACGCACTGGCGCTTGACGGTGGCGAAGTCGCCTGGCGTCAGGCAATCCATCGCATCCAACTCGCGCCGCATGGCATCGGTCAGCAGCGTGGCGTCGCCGCCCAGCGCTTCGTCGACGAACATCGCCGCCCGTTGCTCCGGCCTCAGCGCCAGGAAGCGGATCTTGAACGAGAAGCGCCGCAGCGCGGCCTCGTCAATGCGGTCGAACAGGTTGGTGGTACAGATGAAGATGCCGTTGAAGCGCTCCATGCCCTGCAGCATCTCGTTGACCTCTGAGATCTCGTAGTTGCGCACCGCCTGCTGGCGGCTCTGCATGAAGCTGTCGGCCTCGTCCAGCAACAGCACCGCGCCGTCTTCCTCCGCGCGCGCGAACATGGCCGCGATCTGCTGCTCGGTCTCGCCCACGTACTTGCTCATCAGGTCAGAGGCGCGCCGGATCATCAGCGGCAGGTCCAGCTCGGCGGCGATATGCTCGGCGAGCGCGGTCTTGCCGGTGCCGGGCGGCCCATAGAAGCACAGCGTGCCGCGCTGGCGCACGCGCAGTGCATCGACGATCTTCACCACCTCGTAGCGGGTTTCCAGGTGCAGGTTTTCCAGCCGGTAATGCGTGACCACCGGGCGGGCCTCGGCCTCCGGACGCAGGCCCATGGCGCGGTCGGCATGCTCCAGCTGGCGCAGGATCAGCGCTTCGACCGGTTCCGCCACGTCGGGCCGCGCCAGCTCGACAAAACGCGCCGCCGATTGCACCTGCGCCGGCGTCAGCGTCTTGCGGGCGGCCAGGCCGCTGATGAAGGCATCGCTGACATCGAGCCCACCCAGGTGCTTGCGGATGATGTTCTCGCGCACCAGCGGCGGCGGGATCTTCAGTTCGAGGTGGAACTGGAAGCGGCGCAGGTAGGCCGGGTCGATCTGCCGGATCGAATTGGAAATCCAGATCACCGGCACCGGGTTCTGCTCGAGGGTCTGGTTGACCCACGCCTTGCCGTTGACCGACGCGCGCGTATCTTCCTGGCCGAACAGGCTCATCAGCTCGCGCGCGCTGCCGGGGAAAACGTCCTCCACCTCATCGAACAGCAGCGCGGTATGCGCGCGGCCGCGCAGGAAGGCCTGCGATACCTGCAGCGAGCGGTAGCGGTCCTTGCCCGACAGGCTGTTGCCGTCGCGGTCCAGGCAATCCACCTCGTACAGCTCGCAACCGGCCTCGCGCGCCAGCAGGCGCGCAAATTCAGTCTTGCCGGTGCCGGGCGGGCCGTAGATCAGCACGTTGACGCCGCTGGCGTGCTGGCGCGTGGCGTTGGCGAGCAGCGCGCACAGGTAGCGGGCATCGGTCTCGACATGCGGGTAGTCGGCGACGGTCAGCGTGGGCGGCGCGGCCGGGCGTGTGAACACCGCCATCATCTCGGCCTCGTTGGCGTAATTGCCCAGCAGCACGTGCAGCAGCCGGTCGGACAGGCGCATCAGGTCGCCCAGGTCGGTGACGCTGTTCTCGGGCAGCGGCTGCTCGATCAGGTTCAGCGTTTCCAGCCGCGAGCCCGGTCGCAGCGACGCGGCCACGTCGGCCGCCCCGGCACCGGTCAGGCCGGCCAGGATCTGGAAGGCTTCCTGGCTGTGCGCCACCTTGCAATCGACCATGACCGCGCGCAGGTCGCGCTTGTACTTGGCCAGCGCCGCGTACAGCAGCAGCTTGCGCTCGTGGTCGGGCAGGTCCAGCACGCGGCTGAGCATGTCGATATTGCGCACCAGCAGCACGCGCTCGCCGTCCAGCCGCTGCGCGATGGCGGCGGCCGAGGCGTCGAACACGGCGAACATGTCCTTGGCGTGGTGCTTGACGTACTCGTCGAGGTAATAGAACAGCGCGCTTTCGTCGAAGGCACTGTTCCACTGGCCGTGGCGGTCCAGGAATTCCTCGGGCGTCAGCCGCGCCGCGCCCTTCCACGCGGGCATGTCGGCGCAGCGGGCGGCCAGGAAGCGCTGCACGCGCAGCACCACCCCGTATGGCCACACCATTTCCTGCGCGCTGACGGTCAGCACATCGTTGATATTGCTGCGCAGGTTGAAGCGCGGACCCAATGCGCACACCACGCGCAGGGCAAATTGCGCGCACATCCAGTCCAGCGCGGAGCTGGACGACACCCCGGGCATGGAGCGCAGGAGCGTCGATCGGTCATCTTCAGCGGAACGTGTGAAATCCATGGACGGTTCCCCGAGTTCGCCGTGGCGGGGCCGACCGACCGGCGCACCGCCTCGTCTGCAGTTTCTTCCTATGCTAGCGCGCTTTGCTGCCCACCGCGCGGGGATAGGCAAAGCTGCCACCAGCGACTGTGGCCTGTGCCACCGAAGCTACGGATCCTTGCGGGCGCGCAAACCCGCGCAAGATAGCGCCAACCGCTCCACACGGCTGCCTGATCTGGCGGTATAACTTGCCGCGGCAGAAAATTCCAGTTGCGACGCACAAATCACAACAAATAAGAATCATTATCGTTTATACTAGCGCGCTGACACGCTGCCCCAGAGTGGCGCTCCCACGTCAACCTAGTTGAAGGAGCGTTTATCATGGAATTGCTGCTTAGCCTGCTGGTCGGTTGCGGCATCTCGCTGATCCTGTTTTACCGCAAGTGATGGCGCACGGTCGCTGCTGCTCGTGGCGCTGGTTGTACCGAGCCAGGCCCTCCTGCGCCTGCCGGCAGACTTTTGTTGTTGACACATGTTCGATCAACGCTTCTTCAAGATTACGCTCGCCGTCCTGCTGTTCCACGCCGGCCTGCTCTACCTGATCCAGAGCGGCCTGGGCCGCAAGCTGACCGAGGCGGTGGTCGCCCCCGAGATCGTCGCCCGCATCATCCCGCTCGAACCGCCCAAGCAAGAGGCCCCGCCCGAGCCGCCCAAACCCAAGCCCAAGCAGGAAACGCCGCCGAAGCAGGTCAAGGTGACCACGCCCAAGCCGGCGCCGCAGCCCAAGCCGACTCCGCAGCCGGTGGCCAACCTGCCGCCGACCCCGAGCGCGCCGGAAGCGCCGGCCGCACCGCCTGCGCCGCCCGCACCGCCTGAACCCGCTCCGGCGCCCGTTTCCGCCGCGCCGCGCGCCGTCGGCATCGGTGAAATCCAGTGCACGCCGCCCCAACCGAAGTATCCTTCTCAATCGCGCCGCATGGGCGAGACCGGCAGGACAGTGGTGCGCCTGACCACAGATGAAGGCGGCAAGGTCGTCAAGACTTCCGTGGTGTCGTCGAGCGGCTCGTCGCGCCTGGACCAGGCCGCGGTGGAAGCCGTGCAGGCCATGCGCTGCAAGCCTTACATGGACAACGGCCGTGCCATCGCCGTCACGGCGCAGCAGCCAATCGGCTTCGAACTGAACTGATCACCGATCCGCTACCCGATTTCCGATCATCCGATCTGACCTAAACCAAGCGAACTCACCAGGAACCAACCCATGCAGGACCTCGGACTCTCCCACCTCTGGACGCAAGGCGACTTCGTCATGCGTGCGACCGCCATCATTCTGCTGATCATGTCGCTCGCCTCTTGGATCGTGATCTTCACCAAGGCCTGGGATCTGGTGCGCCTGAAGAAGATGGCGCAAGGCGCGGAAAAGCGCTTCTGGCACTCGGACGACTTCGACCATGCGCTGGAAACCCTGGGCGCCAATGATGCCAACCCGTTCCGCACGCTGGCCATCGCCGGCAAGGAAGCCGCCCAGCACCACCGCGCCAGCCAGCCGCAGCTGCACGACGTGATGGATATCTCCGACTGGCTGACCCGCTCGCTTAAGAGCTCGATCGACGACGCCGTGGCGCACATGCAGTCGGGCCTGGCGGTGCTGGCTTCGGTGGGCTCGACCGCACCGTTCGTCGGCCTGTTCGGCACGGTGTGGGGCATCTACCACGCGCTGATCGGCATCGGCGCCTCGGGCGTTCCGACCATCGACAAGGTCGCCGGCCCGGTGGGCGAGGCCCTGATCATGACCGCCTTCGGCCTGGCCGTGGCAATCCCCGCGGTGCTGGGCTATAACGCACTGACGCGGGGCAACAAGGCGGTGATCTCCAAGCTCAACCGCTTCGCCCACGACCTGCACGCCTACTTCGTGACCGGCGCCCGCGTGCGCCCCACCGGTGCCCGCAGCGAAGACGGCACCGTGCGCCTGGCCGCGGCCCAGCGCTAATCCGCAAGCAAGGAAGTCATCATGGCATTCGGTACTCTCGACGGTGACGACGACGAGGTGATGAGCGAGATCAACATGACGCCGCTGGTCGACGTCATGCTGGTGCTGCTGATCATCTTCATCATCACCATCCCCGTGATCAACCACGCGGTGAAGATCGACCTGCCGCGCGCCACCAACTCCCCGAACGATCCCAAGCCGCAGAACATCAACGTCTCGATCGACGCCAGCGGCAAGGTGTTCTGGAACCAGGTGGAGGTGGACCAGGCCACGCTGGAAAGCAATATTTCGCTGGCCGCGCAGCAGCAGCCGCAGCCTGAGCTGCACCTGCGCGCCGACCGCGAGGTGCGCTACGAGCGCGTGGCCGAAGTCATGGCCGCCGCGCAGCACGGCGGCCTGGGCAAGATCGGCTTTATCACCGAACCCAAGCAATAAGGAGGCGCGCCGGCAGGCGTTGCGCACTGGAAGGGCATCCCGCGGGATGCCCTTTTTCGTTTACTGGCCGCTCGCCGCTGCAGGGCGCTGGACCGGATCGCTGTTTGTCGAATCTTCGATCCATGCTATTGTAATGATAACAATTCGCATTTATGATTCATCCATCGATTGCGCCATCGGTGGCGCACCCCTGATGCCTTTTCCCCTGCGCGCCCATGGCGCCAGGCCGACCCGGAGCCAGATGATGAGCACTCTTTCCCTGCCGCTGTCGCAACCGCGTGAAGTCACCCGCCGCCGCCTGTCGCTGCGCCGTGTCGAGGTGGCCCAGCCGCGCCGCGAGACCGCAGCCGCGAAAGCAGCCCCGTCGACGATCGCATCCATGAAATCGGCCGTAGCCGCCCTGCCCGCCCGGCTGGAAGCGTTGGTGCGCGACAGCCTGTCGTCGGCGCCCGCCGGCGAACCGGTCGCACTTGACGCGATCATGCGCGGCAACAGCACGCTGCCGATCCTGCATAACGGCGAGGTCTACACGCTGCGCGTGACGCGCTATGGCAAGCTGATCCTGACCAAATGACGCATCCTGGCGGCAAGGCCATGCGCTGAAGCCGAAGGGAACTGTTTGAGGGCCGCGTCTGCCGCGGGTGCCACGCAAGTGGCAGTACAGACTTTTGTGGGGACCACCTCGGAACGAGGTGTTGGGCAGTAGCCAGGTGCTGGCGCCGCGGCGGGAATTCCAGACCCCTCGCCATATCGGCCACACCCAGCCATGCCCTCTTTTATTCTGCCCCGCAGGCCCTGGCCTGCGGGGCTCTTTCATGCGCGGCTGGTGCCGCGCAACGGGCCCTGCTATTACAGGCCCAGAGCGGCGATGCCGGCGCGGGCAATCTGCGCGTCTTCGGTCGACTTCACGCCCGAAACGCCGACGGCACCGACCACCTGCTCGTTGGCGACGATAGGCACGCCGCCCTCCAGCATGCCCTGCAACACCGGTGCGGTCATGAACGAATAGCGGCCGTTGTTGATCATGTCTTCGTAGATCTTCGATTCACGACGGCCCAGGGCGGACGTACGGGCCTTTTCCGCGGCGATATGGGCCGAGATCGGCGCGGCGCCGTCCAGGCGCTGCATCGCCAGCATATGGCCACCGTCATCGACCACGACGATGGACACAGCCCAGTGATGGTTCTTCGCTTCGGTTTCCGCCGCGGCCATGATCTTCTTCACATCGTCTGCCGTCAGAACCGTCTTTTGCTGCATGCCACTCTCCTGGTCATTCATTTGGTTGGAGACCGAAGTATACCCCGCACCCCATGCCATCGTCATCGCGCCCACGCGGCAGCGGCGGGCAAGAAAATGGCCCGCACAGGCGGGCCATTCGTCATGCAGACACGGCGGCAATCAAGCGCCGTCGGTGTACGGATCCGGCTTGCCGATGCGGGCACCGTCGGTGTAAGGGTCAGGCTTGCCGATGCGCGCGCCGTCGGTGTACGGGTCGGTCTTGCCGACGCGGGCGCCATCGGTGAACGGATCGACCTTGCCCATGCGGGCGCCGTCCAGGTACGGGTCAGGCTTGCCGGTCGCGGCGAACGAGGCGGTGGACACTGCGCACAGCGCGGCCAGCACGGAGGCGGCGGCAATTGATTGTTTGAGCTTCATGAGATTCCCCTTGCAATTCTGGTCGGTAAGGCACCGCGGCGGACGACTCCTAAAACAAAAAAAGCCGCCGTCATCGCGATGTCATGCCTCTAGTTTAGGGAAAACCCTTAAGACGATAGACGTGACGCTTTGAGCAGTCCGTTCAAATAATTTGATGGGCGTCAAACTAGGGAATCATCCAGGGAACCGGCGCCTGCGGCTCGTGTCGCGATATGCAAGCCAAAAGGAAAGGGCCCCGCAGGGCCCTGTATTCCACAGCGTTTCGGCGCCGGCCGGTCAGTCGTGACGCCAGCGGCCATGACCGCGGTAGCCCGGCGGACCATAGTAACCGTGGTGATGGCCACCATAGTAGCGCGGCGGGCCATAGTAGCGCGGGCCGTAGTAGACCGGGCGCGGACGCACCACCACGGCCGGCGGGCCGTAGTAGACCGGTGCCGGGGCCACCACCACCGGCGGCGCATAGTAGGCCGGAGCGGGCGGATAGTAGGCCGGCGCGCCAACCACGACGCCCGGCACGCCAATCGCGACGCCGACGCTCACATGGGCCATCGCGGCCCCGGATGCCAGCCCGGCTGCGACACCGAATGCTGCGAGCCACCAACGTTTCATATCCGCCTCTCAGAATTTGAGATTTCTCTTACTCGGTATTGTAGAGGGCCTGAATTTTCCAGGTGCAACCGAAGGCACGACATTGTTACTAGCCGTAACAGTGCGTCACTTTTTCCTTCCGCGACGCCATCTGCTTGGCCAAGCAAATTAAAGCCTGCGGCGCGCTTGCATCCGGATTGCGAAGCCACCACAATACCGGGCTTGCCGTGCGGCCGTGGAGAAATTGGTAGACTCAGCAGACTTAAAATCTGCCGCCTTTCCAGGCGTACGGGTTCGAGTCCCGTCGGCCGCACCAGGGCCACCGCAGCGGCAACCTTGCGCCAAATACAAAAGAGGAGGCTCTCGCCCCCTCTTCAGATCCTTCGCGCTGGGTCGTGCTTTACGCCGCTTTACGCCATCATTTAGGCCATCATTTAGGCCATTACGTAGCACATCAGCGCACCGACCCCCATCAGGAACACAAACAGCACCCCGGCCAGTGCCAGCGGCTTGCGTCCGGCGCGCACCAGGTCGCCGATGCGGGTATGCAGGCCGATGGCCAGCATCGCACACGCCAGCAGCCAGTTATCCAGCGCGATCAACGGGGCCTTCCAGGCAGCGGGCACCGTGCCGGCCGAGTTGAGTGCCATTACCGCGACAAAACCCACCGCAAACCACGGCACCGACTTCAGGATCCCGGAGAAGCGGCCCTTGCCGGCAGGTGCCTGGCCTGCCTCGGCCTTGCCTTGCGGCCACAGCGCCATCACCAGCAGTAGCGGCCCCAGCGCCAGCACGCGCACCATCTTGGCCACCACCGCGGCATCGGCGGTCGGCTCGCTGATCATTTTGCCCGCGGCGATCACCTGCGCCACTTCATGCAACGTCGCGCCGGTGAAGATGCCGAACATGCGCTCGCTGACCGACCAGTGCCAATGGCCGTTGGCCAGTTCGAACAGATAGGGATAGAGCAGCATGCCGACGGTGCCGAACAGCACCACCGTGGCGACCGCCACCGCGGTCTGGCGATCGTCGGTGCGTACCACCGACGACACCGCGATGGCCGCGGCCGCGCCGCAGATGGCGCTGCCGGAACTGACCAGGATCGCTTCGCGGCGGCTCAGGCCGAAGAAGGTCGTGCCGACCCAGGTGCCGAACAGCAGCGTGGCGACCAGCATCGTCAGCGGCACCACGATACCCGGCAGGCCCAGCGCGACAATGGACGCGAATGTCAGCCGCAGGCCGTACAGTGCCACGCCAAGCCGCAGCAGGTAATGGCGCGCCACCTGCATCCCGGGTGCCAGCGGCGCCAGCCAGTGCTTCGGCAGCGTATTGGCGGCGACCATGCCGGCGCACATGGCGAGCGTCAGCGCGCTCAGGCCGTAGCGGGCAATCGCCGGATGCTCGGCCAGCGCCAGTGCCAGCCAGGCAATGCCGCCCAGCGGCACCAGCGTCAGCAGGCGCTGTGACCAGGGCGGGGAAGCCGCTGCCGGCGTGACGACTGCGGTGCGGGGGGCGCTGCTGGAAGTGGCGGAAGACATGGCAGTTCACTTGTTATGTAGTGACTCCAGCGTACTGGCCCGCCCCTAACCCGTAAAACGGGTAATATCGTTATGCGTTATCTATTCTTTCGATATGGAATCCCGTCCAGAGCCCCGCCCCGAGCAACGCCCCCTGCGCCTCACGCTGCGCCAGCTGTCCGTCTTCGTCGCCGTGGCCCAGCACGGCAGCACCATGGCAGCCGCGCAGGCGCTGGCGATGTCGCAGTCAGCGGTCAGCGCTTCACTGGCAGAGCTCGAACGTGCGCTGGACAGCCCGCTGTTCGATCGCATCGCACGCCGGCTCAGCATCAACGAGACCGGCCGCCAGTTCTTCCCGCGCGCGCTGGCGCTGCTGGACCAGGCGCATGAGCTGGAGCGCTTTGCCACACAGACCGGGGTGCAGTTGCGCATCGCGGCCAGCAATACCATCGGCAGCTATATCCTGCCGCCGCTGCTGGCGGGATTCCGTCATTCGCGCAGCGGGCCCTGCACGCTGGACCTGCGCATCGGCAACACCCGCGAAGTGCTGCAGTCGCTGCTGCAGTTCGAAGCCGACATCGGCCTGGTGGAAGGCGCCAGCCACGAGCGCGACCTGCGCAGCATGCACTGGTGCGATGACGAGATGGTGGTGGTGGTTGGCCCGTCGCATCCGCTGGCGCTCACGCCGAACGACCTGGTGGCACTGCGCGACGCCGAATGGATCGTGCGCGAACCGGGCTCGGGCACGCGCGAGGTGATCGAGGAACGCCTGGTGCCGTTGCTGGGCGAACTGCGCTTCGCGCTGGAACTGGGCAACGCCGAAGCAATCAAGCGCGCGGTGATGAGCGGCTTCGGCGTCAGTTGCCTGTCGTTGTACGTGGTGCGCGACGAACTCGCGCAAGGCACGCTGGTGGCGATCCGCGAAGGCTTGCCGCGCATCGTGCGGCCGCTGCAACTGGTCGTGCACCAGGACAAGTTCCCGACGCAAGGCCTGCTGGCCTTCACCGAATACCTGCGCACCATGGCGCCGCGTATCGGCGCGTGACGCCTCCTGCGGGCCGCCTGAGCGCGGACAGCTATGCCGCCTGCGGCTCGCTGCGCTTGCTGCGCGCGGTGTACAGGTCGAGCAGGTGGAACAGCACCGGATTGAGCATGATCGACAGCAGCGCACCCGCCAGGATCAATGCCTGGCCGCGCTCGGGCAGGATGTTCAGGTACACGCCCAGGCTCGCCAGGATGAAGGAGAACTCGCCGATCTGCGCCAGGCTGACGGCAATCGTCATGCCGGTCTGCCCGGAGTGCCCGAACACCCGTACGATGCCCATCGCCGCCAGCGATTTGCCGACCACGATGATAAACAGCGTCGACAGCACGCCCCATGGGTCGTTGACCAGCACCATGGGATCGAACAGCATGCCGACCGAGACGAAGAACAGCACCGAAAAGGCATCGCGCAGCGGCAACGATTCTTCGGCCGCGCGATGGCTGAATTCAGATTCGGCCAGCACCATGCCGGCAAAGAAGGCCCCCAGTGCGAAGGACACGCCAAATAGTGAATACGCGCCATAGGCAACGCCCAGCGCGGTCGCCAGCACGCCCAGGCGGAACATCTCGCGATTGCCGGTCCAGACGATGCGCTCGAGCATCCACGGAATAAAGCGGCGCCCGATCACCAGCATGACCGCGACAAAGGCGGCGACCTTGCCCAGCGTCGAGAGCACCGCCAGCAGGACGTCGCCGGTGCCCGGACTGCCTTCGGCGCCGGCGTCCGCGGCGCCGGCAAGCAGACCCGCCATCGCTGGCAACAGCACCAGCGCCAGCACCATGGCCAGGTCTTCAACGATCAGCCAGCCTACTGCGATCCGCCCCTGGGGCGATTCCACCAGGTCGCGCTCCTGCAGCGCCTTGAGCAGGACCACGGTACTGGCCACCGACAGCGCCAGGCCGTACACCAGCCCCTGCCCCCACGACCAGCCGAAACCCCACGCCACCAGCATGCCGAGGAAGGTCGCGATACCGATCTGCACGACCGCCCCGGGGATCGCGATGCGCTTCACCGCCATCAGGTCCTTGATCGAGAAATGCAGCCCGACGCCGAACATCAGCAGAATCACGCCGAGTTCGGCAAGCTCCGGCGCGAGCGCCTGGTCGGCCGTGTAGCCCGGCGTATGCGGTCCCACCACGATCCCCGCGCACAGGTAGCCGATCAGCGGCGGCAGCCGCAGCTTGCTGGCGATAGCGCCAAGGACGAAGGCCAGGACGATACCACCGACGATGGTGCTGATGAGCGGGGTGGCGTGATGCATGCGCGCGGGGTTCCTCGTGTCAGGGGCTGGACGGCGATGGCTGGATTCCACCCGCCCTCCCCGCGCGCCACGATGCCATGACCCACCATGCGGCGCGCACCAGCGGTCGGCGCGGCACGATGGCAGCCTCGTAACGGGACAAGCAGGGAAAGAACGGGAAGTGCCGCAGCGGCCCCGGACACGCTGGAGGCGCATCACGGATCGGGAATGGCGTATGACATGCTGCGCCGCGATCCATCGCGCGGCGCACCCGGAAAAGCGTACGACAGGAGTAATGTAACATGCCCGCCGCGCGCTCAAAGCGCAGAAATGCGAGGCAATTCGCGGCGCGGGGCGGCTGCGCGAGGCTGGGCGAACGAGCGCTAAACATGCGCAAAGCAAAAACGGCGCCCTTGGGCGCCGTTTTTGCTTTGCAACTGGAGGCGGAGGTCGGAATCGAACCGGCGTACACGGCTTTGCAGGCCGCTGCATAACCACTCTGCCACCCCGCCAGGTGACGTGATGCTGGATTGTAGCCGCATTCAGCCGATGCTGCCGGCTGGCCTGCCACGGCAATTCAACCCAAACAAAAAGGGAAGCGTTGCTTCCCTTTGGGGATTGGAGCGGGAGACGAGTCTCGAACTCGCGACCTCAACCTTGGCAAGGTTGCGCTCTACCAACTGAGCTACTCCCGCGTACAACTTTTTGCTGCCGGCCCGGCCAGTGCCATGCACGTTGCCGAACCCTTCGATAACCTGGAGCGGGAGACGAGTCTCGAACTCGCGACCTCAACCTTGGCAAGGTTGCGCTCTACCAACTGAGCTACTCCCGCAGGGTACTGCTTCAAAACCTTCTAAGGCATTTTATTTCGCAATTTAGCACTATCACACAACATCTTGCGCCAAACCCGCCTTATCTCGCTGCTTTCGTTTGCGTCGTCAGCAACGAGAATGAGATTATGCAAAAAGCTCTTCTCTGCGTCAACACCTTTTTGGAATTTCTTTTCACTTCCGGGCGCCGGCACCCGCCACGACACTGCTGCGCTCCCGGATCTGCGGCCAGGCTAGCTTCATGTAATAGATCATCGACCACAGCGTCAGCACCGCGGCCAGGTAGATCATCCACGTGCCCAGCACATAGGCGTCGAAGCCGAACAGCTGACCGCTGAACAGCAGCAGCGGGATCGCGATCATCTGCACTGTGGTCTTCAGCTTGCCGAGGAAGTTCACTGCCACGCTCTTGGACGCGCCGATCTGCGCCATCCACTCGCGCAGCGCCGAGATCGTGATCTCGCGGCCGATGATGACCAGCGCGATCAGGTCGGTGACCCGATCCAGCGCCAGCAGCGACAGCAGCGCAGCCGTCACCATCAGCTTGTCGGCGACCGGGTCCAGGAATGCGCCGAACGACGAGGTCTGGTTCCAGCGCCGCGCCAGGAAGCCGTCGAGCCAGTCCGTCACCGCGGCGATGATAAAGAACGCCGCCGCCGTCAGGTTCTTGGTGTGCATGGGAAGCCATGCGTCGGGCAGGTAGAACACGCCCACCACCAGGGGAATCATGGCGACACGAAGCCAGGTCAGCAGGATCGGAATATTGAAAGGCATGGAACTCGGGCGGCGGGGGAACGTGACCAATCCCGGGATTGTCGCCGATTTCGGGACCAATCGACCATCATTGGTCATTTTCCTGCCCGCGCCGGCAACTGCCGCGGGTCAATGCAGCTGCCGGTAGATCTCCTCGGCCAGCCCGCGCGAGATGCCCTCGACGCTGGCCAGCTCGTCGATACTGGCGGCCATCACGCCGCGCAGGCCGCCGAAACGGGTCAGCAGCTTCTGCCGCCGGCGTGCGCCCACGCCTTCGATCTCTTCCAGCCGCGAGGTCGTGCGCGCCTTGGCCCGGCGCGCGCGCATGCCGGTGATGGCGAAGCGGTGGGCCTCGTCGCGGATCTGCGCCACCAGCATCAGCGCCGCGCTGCCCTGCCCCAGCTCCAGCGACGGCCGGCCGTCGGCGAACACCAGCGTCTCCAGGCCGACCTTGCGCCCTTCGCCCTTGGCCACGCCGACCAGCAAGCCGATATCCAGCCCCAGCTCCTCGAATACCTGGCGCGCCACCTCGACCTGGCCCTTGCCGCCGTCGATCAGCACGATCTGCGGCAGCAGCGCGGCGGACTCACCGCCGGCCTGCCCGCCGCCGTCTTCCTGCATCTGCTCGACCAGCTTCTGGTAGCGGCGCGTAAGCACCTGGCGCATGGCGGCATAGTCGTCGCCGGGGATGATGTCCTGGATGTTGTATCGGCGGTATTCGCTGTTCTGCATGTCATGGTGGTGGTACACCACGCACGACGCCTGCGTCGCCTCGCCGGCGGTATGGCTGATATCGAAGCACTCCACCCGCAGCAGCGCCAGGTCTTCCAGGTCCAGGCCGATGGTTTCCGCCAGCGCGCGCGTACGCCCCTCCTGGCTGCCCTGCTCGGCCAGCCGGCGCGACAGCGCCAGCGCCGCGCCCTGCTGCGCCATCTCCAGCCACACCTTGCGCTGGCCCTGCGGCTGGCGCACCAGCGTCACCTTGCGGCCGGCGTGCAGCGACAGCGCCTCCAACACCGCGCCGTCGTCCGGCATATGGCTGACGACGATGATGGGGGGTGCGGATTGCTCCAGGTAGTGCTGCACCATGAAGGCGGACAACACCCGGGCGGCGATGCGCTCGACGGTGAGCGGTAGTGCAGCCTCGGCGGCGCCGGCTTCGTCCAGCGTGTCGCGCTGGTCGGCATCCTCGACGATCATCGCGGCCTCGTCGGCATGGGCCGGGAAATAGGCCTTGTCGCCGAGATGCCGCCCGCCGCGCACCATGGCCAGGTTGACGCAGGCGCGCCCGCCTTCCACCGCCACGGCCAGCACGTCGATATCGCGCGCCTGCCCGCCCACTTCCTCCACCGCCTGGCGCTTGAGCACGGTCGACAGCGCCGCGATCTGGTCCCGCACCGCGGCGGCCTGCTCGAACTCGAGCCGCTCGGCATGCTGCTCCATCTTGCCCTGCAGGCCTTCCAGCACTTCGGTCTGGCGGCCCTGCAGGAAGCGCGCCGCGTTGGCCACGTCACGCGCGTAGCTCTCTTCGCTGATGGCGTTGACGCACGGGCCCGTGCAGCGATGGATCTGGTGCAGCAGGCAAGGCCGGGTGCGGTTGTTGAAGACGGTGTCCTCGCAAGTGCGCAGCTGGAACACCTTCTGCAGGATCTGCATGCTCTCGCGCACCGCATAGGCGCTCGGGAACGGGCCGAAGTACTGGTGCTTGCGGTCGGTGGCGCCGCGGTAGTACGCCATGCGCGGGAAGCGGTGCCCGGTCAGCTTCAGGAACGGGTACGACTTGTCGTCGCGGAACAGGATGTTGTAGCGCGGCGCCAGCGCCTTGATCAGGTTGTTCTCGAGCAGCAACGCCTCGGCCTCGGTGCGCACCACCGTGGTCTCGATACGGGCGATGCGCGCGACCATCATCGCGATGCGCGGCGACAGCTGGGTCTTGGTGAAATAGCTCGAGACCCGCCTCTTCAGGTCGCGCGCCTTGCCGACATACAGCACATTGCCGGCGGCATCGAAATAGCGGTACACGCCGGGCAGGCCCGGCAGGCGCGAGATGACCGGCTTGGGGTCGAAGGGCTCCGGCGGCAATTCGCCCGGAGCGCCCGGAGCTTCGGCGGCGATCTCGGGCTGCACGTCAGCCGGAACGTCGGCCGGCGTTTCGGCCGCCACATCGGCCTCGGGTTTCGGTGAATCGGATTGCTGGTCGGACATTGGGGGACGGTGACCGCTACACGGCTCGCGCGCAACAAAGTGACGCGGCCTCTAAAATCGCAAGTTTAGAGCAATTCAGCGCGCGTCCCGCCCGCGCGCGCCTTTACCCGCCATGCCTATCCGCTCCTGGGACATCTTCTGCACCGTGATCGACAATTTCGGCGACATCGGCGTCTGCTGGCGGCTGGCCCGCCAGCTCGCGCAGGAGCACGGGCACGCGGTGCGGCTATGGGTCGATGACCTGGCGAGCTTCGCGCGGCTGGCGCCTGAACTCGATACCGGCGCCACCGTGCAGCGCCTGGCGGGCGTGGAAATTCGTCCGTGGCGGCCGGCAGGCCCGGGTGATGATAGCGACGTGGATGACACCGCCGGGGTGGCGCCACACGATGCCGTCATCGAAGCCTTCGCCTGCGAAGTGCCGCAAGCCTTCCTGGCCCGCATGGCCGCGCGCGACCCCAAGCCCGCCTGGATCAACCTGGAATACATGAGCGCCGAACAGTGGGTGAGGGAGCATCATGCGATGCCCTCGCCCCATCCGCGGCTGCCGCTGGTAAAGCACTTCTTCTTCCCCGGCTTCGAGCCCGGCACCGGCGGCCTGTTGCGGGAATCGATGCTGGGCGCGCAGCGCGCCGCCTTCCTTGGCGGAACAGCCGCCCAGGCTGCCTTGTGGCATCGGCTGAGCGTGACGCCCCGGCCCGACGCGCTGCGGGTGAGCCTGTTTGCCTACCGCAACCCGGCCCTGCCCGCGCTGCTGGAGCAATGGCGCGAAGGCGCCGAGACGGTCCATTGCCTGGTGCCCGCCGGCCTGGCTGCGGACCAGGTCGCCGAATGGCTGGGCGCGCCGCTGCGGATCGGCGACCCGGTGGAACGTGGCAGCCTGTGCGTGCAGCTGATCCCATTCGTACGCCAGGAGCACTTCGACGAACTGCTGTGGGCCTGCGACCTGAACTTCGTGCGGGGCGAGGACTCTTTCGTCCGCGCGCAGTGGGCAGCGCGGCCACTGGTCTGGCATATCTACCCGCAGGACGATGCGGCACACGAGGTCAAGCTCGATGCCTGGCTCGACCTGTTCCGCCAAAGCGGGATGGCACCCGACGCCGCCGCTGCATTAACCGATTTTTGGCACGCGTGGAACGGCTATGGCGTTCCCGTCGACTGGCCACGCCTGCGAGCGCATCTGGAGGCACTTGCCGCAACCGCGCCGCGCTGGGAGCGGCGCTTGCAGCATCCCGGAGATCTTGCCGCCAACCTGGTGGCGTTTTGCGAAAATCAGGTAAAATAACCGGTTGATTCAAATGGCGACCGGGCCGGAGAACCGGGTCCTCTCCCATGCGTCGAACGCGGGGGCTGAAGACCTGAATGCAAGCTGAGCACGGGGTCGCGAGCGCGTGGATACCGGCTTCGGCGGCTTTCGGTGGAGCATTTGCCCGACCGCAGCGGTAATGCCGGCAGCGCGCCTTCGCCATTCCAGATTCCTACTTTCTTATTCAGGAAAACAGTTCAGATGAAAATCGCACAGGAACTCCGCGTCGGTAACGTGTTCATGATCGGCGGCGATCCGATGGTCGTGCAGAAGGCCGAGTACAACAAGTCGGGCCGCAACGCAGCCGTGGTCAAGATGAAGTACAAGAACCTGCTGACCGACGCCCCGGGCGAGTCGGTGTTCAAGGCCGACGACAAGTTCGAAGTCGTGGTGCTGGAGCGCCGCGAGTGCACCTACTCGTACTTCGCCGACCCGATGTACGTGTTCATGGACGCCGACTACAACCAGTACGAAGTCGAGCAGGACAGCATGGGTGACTCGCTGAACTACCTCGAAGACGGCATGAACGTCGAAGTCGTGTTCTACAACGACAAGGCCATCTCGGTCGAAATGCCGACCACGCTGGTCCGCGAAATCGTCTACACCGAGCCGGCCGTCAAGGGCGACACCTCGTCGGGCAAGGTGCTCAAGGGCGCCAAGATCAACACCGGTTTCGAACTGCAAGTCCCGCTGTTCTGCAACATCGGCGACAAGATCGAAATCGACACCCGTACCGGCGAATACCGCAGCCGCGCCAACTAAGGCGCGCGCAAGGTCCCGGCTCGCACAGCGGGACCGGCAAGGAAAAAGGCAGCCTCGGCTGCCTTTTCTGTTTTTGTACGCCCGCGGATCAGGCGATCAGCTCGTACTCGCGCAGCGTGCGCAGCGCAGCGCGGTATTCGCCTTCGCCCTGCAGCTTGTTCCAGTCCATCGGCTTGCGGCGCGGGAACAGCTTGCGGACGCGGCGCTGCGAGGCCTTGTCGATGCCTGTGTCGAGTTCGGTCAGCAACTGGTCGGCGCGATCCGGGTGGTTGCAGATCAGCACCATGTCGCAGCCTGCCGCCAGCGCGGCGCGCGCGGCCTCGGTCACGTTGCCGGCCACGCTGGCGCCCTCCATGCTGAGGTCGTCGCTGAAAATCACGCCTTCGAAGCCCAGTTGCGCGCGCAGCACGTCCTGCAGCCAGTAGCGCGAGAAGCCGGCCGGATTCGGGTCGACCTTGGGATAGATCACGTGCGCCGGCATCACCGACGACAGGCCCAGGCCCAGCCATTCATACGGACGCGCGTCCTGTTCGAGGATCTCGTCCAGCGTACGTTCGTCGACCGGGATCGCCACGTGCGAGTCGGCTTCGACATAGCCGTGGCCGGGAAAGTGCTTGCCGCAGTTGCTCATGCCGGCCAGCAGCAGGCCGTGGTTGAGGTGGCCGGACAGCATCGTCACCACGCGCGGGTCGGCATGAAAGGCGCGGTCGCCGATCACGGCACTGCGCCCGTAGTCGAGGTCCAGCACCGGCGTGAAGCTGAAATCGATGTCGCAGGCGCGCAGCTCGGCCGCCAGCACATAGCCGCATGCCACCGCGGCGCGCGTGGCCGCCAGCACATCGCGGTCCCACAGCTCGCCCAGCCGATGCATCGCCGGCAGGTGGGTAAAGCCGTCGGTCTTGCAACGCTGCACACGGCCGCCTTCATGGTCGATGCAGATCAGCACGTCGTCGCGCACCGCGCGGATCGCGCGCGTCAGCGCCTGCAGCTGCGCGCGCGATTCGAAATTGCGCGCGAATAGGATCACGCCGCCGGTCAGCGGATGCGCGATGCGGCGCGCATCGTCGGTATCGAGCTGCTTGCCGACGACGTCGAGGACCACCGGGCCCGGCCGCTTGCCGGAGTTCTTCTTGGACATGGAAGTGGTTGGATTCACAAGGCTTTGGTTTGAGGAGCCGCCCCGCCGGTGCGCTCGGCAATGGCGAAGGCGACCGCATAGTCATGTTCGTCACTGACACTGACCCGCACGGTGAGACCGCGTTCCGCAAGCCATGCCGCCAGTTCGCCGTGGCATACCGGCGCAGGCTCGCCCGAAGGCAGGTTCATCAGCTCCATCGCGCGCCACGTCATCGGCCAGCGCATGCCCAGGCCGATCGCCTTGGAAAAGGCTTCCTTGGCGGCAAAGCGCGTGGACAGGAAGGCGAGTCCGCGCTTCTCGGAACGCGCCTTGCGCGCGTGGTACTTGGCCAGCTCGTTGGGTCCCAGCACCTTTTCCGCGAAGCGGCCGTGGGTGCGTTCCATCACGCCCTGCACGCGGGCGATCTGGATGATGTCGGTGCCGACGCCGTAGATCACGCCGGCGCGCCCGCGATGGGATAGCGCGTGCCCAGGCGCGCGGCCACCATGATGGCCTTCATCTCGCGCACCGCGTTCTGCCAGCCGACGAACACCGCATGCGCGACGATGGCATGGCCGATGTTCAGCTCCTTGATGCCGGGCAGCGCCGCGATGGGCTGGACATTGGTGTAGTGCAGGCCGTGTCCGGCGTTGACCACCAGCCCATGCTTCAGGCCTGCGTCGACACCCTCGGCGATGCGGCGGAATTCCGCCGCCTGCTGGTCGGGCGCATGCGCATCGGCATAAGCGCCGGTATGCAGCTCGATCACCGGCGCGCCACACGCGGCCGCGGCGGCGATCTGGTCGGGATCGGCATCGATGAACAGCGACACACGGATGCCGGCGCCGGCCAGCTGCGCGCAGGCGGCCTTGACCTGCTCGAAGCGCCCGGCCACGTCGAGGCCGCCTTCGGTGGTCACTTCTTCGCGGCGCTCGGGCACCAGGCACACGTCCTGCGGGCGGATCTCGCAGGCGATATCGAGCATCTCCTGCGTGATCGCGCATTCGAGGTTCATGCGCGTGGCCAGTTGTGGGCGCAGCGCGCGCACGTCGGCGTCGCGGATATGGCGACGGTCTTCGCGCAGGTGCAGCGTGATCAGGTCCGCGCCGGCTTCCTCGGCCTGCAGCGCAGCCTGGATGGGGTCGGGATACACGGTGCCGCGCGCGTTGCGCAGCGTGGCGACGTGGTCGATATTGACGCCAAGGTCGATGACGCCCGGATTTGCGTGGAAGATCATGCGAGCAGGAGAGATTCGGATTGGAATGATTCGGTCACAGATACTGCAGGTCGATCAGTATCTGGCGCGTTTTCAGCGGTTCGCCTTGCAGATAATAATGCAGCAGGAAGCGCATCAGCGCCCGGCTTTGCGCCGCGGTCTGCGCGCGGCTGTAATCGTCCTGTGCCATGTCGAGCAGCGTCTGGCCCGACACCACCGGCCAGGACGAAGGGTCGCTCGGCTGGGCGCGGCGCACGCCGCGCTCGGGCTGGTAGACATAGTCGAGCCCCGGCTGCACGCGCTCGCCGGTGCTCAGGCACTGGTCGAAGGCCACGGCGAAGCCGGTGTCCTGCAGCAGCACACGCTCGAAGCTGCGCAGCACCAGCCCGGCGGGCTCGCCATGCGCCAGCCGCGTAAGCGTGGCCAGGTAATGGCGGAACAGCACGGGGTACGCATCTTCGCGCGGGCAGAAGCGCATCACCAGTTCGTTGAGATAGAACGCGGACAGCAGCGCATCGCCAGCCAGCGGCGGCATGCCGCCGACCCATTCGGCCTTGGTCAGCGTCTTGACCTCGCCGCGGCCGCTCCACGACACCGACACCGGATGGAAATGCTGCAGCACCGCGCGCAACGCCGAATGCGGGCGCTTGGCGCCCTTGGCCACCATCGAGATGCGGCCATGGTCGCGCGTGAAGACATCGAGGATCAGGCTGGTCTCGCGATACGGCCAGGCATGCAGCACAAAGCCCGGCTCGTCGGCGACGCGCGATTCGGGCCGTGCCGGCACGATGCGCATGGCGCGGTCCATCATGGCGCGTGCCGCCGCCACATCGCCAACACCAGCCATGCCGGGCAGCGCCTTGCTGTCGAGCAGTTCGGCCGCCTCGTCCACCACCGGATCGGCGCGGCGGGCGCGGGGCGCCGGCGCGCGCGCGATGTCAGCCGTCTTGCTCAAGGGTCGCTCGCCTTTCGCTCGCAGTGCGCTCACTCGTAGCCGTAGGCCCGCAGTCCGGCTTCGTTGTCGGCCCAGCCGCTCTTCACCTTGATCCACATTTCAAGGTAGACCTTGCCGTCGAACAACTTCTCCATGTCGAGGCGCGCCTCGGTGGAGATCTGCTTGAGCTTGCTGCCCTTGTTGCCGATGATCATGGCCTTGTGCGCGTCGCGCTCGACCAGGATCGTGGCAAAGACGCGGCGCAGCCGGCCCTCGGTCTCGAACTTGTCGATGACCACGGTGCTGGTGTACGGCAGCTCGTCGCCGGTCCAGCGGAACACCTTCTCGCGGATGATTTCCGAGGCGAGGAAGCGCTCGCTGCGATCGGTCATCGCATCGGCGTCATACATCGGCTCGCCTTCCGGCAGGTAGGGCCGGATGATGTCGAACAGCCGCGCGATATGGTCGCGGGTCTTGGCCGACATCGGCACCACTTCGCGGAACGGGAACAGCTGCCCCATCTTTTCCAGGAAGGGCATCATCACTTCCGAGCGGTTCTCGCCGATGCGGTCGAGCTTGTTGGTCACCAGCAGCACCGGCGTGTTCTTCGGCAGCAGCGACAGCACCTTCTCGTCGTCGGCGCCGTAATAGCCGGCCTCGACCACGAACAGGATCAGGTCCACCGACGACAGCGTCGACGTGACCGCGCGGTTCAGCGAACGGTTCAGCGCGCTGGCGTGGCGGGTCTGGAATCCGGGCGTATCGACGAACACATACTGCGCGTCATCCGTGGTCTGGATGCCGACGATGCGGTGCCGCGTGGTCTGCGCCTTGCGCGAGGTGATGCTGATCTTCTGGCCGACCAGCGCGTTCATCAGCGTGGACTTGCCCACGTTGGGGCGGCCGACGATGGCCACGGTGCCGCAGCGGAACGCCGCGGCCGGGGTATCCGCCGCGTCTTGCTGCGGATGGTTAGATTCGGTCATTCCTTCAACCTGAGAGACAGCTGCGGGTCCTGCGGCTGGGGTTGCTTGCGGGTCTTGCCGGTGCGCTCGGCGCGGCTGCGCTTGAGCAGCTGCGGTACCAGCTTCTGGACTTCGTCCAGCGCCAGCTTGGCGGCGGCCTGCTCGGCGGCGCGCCGCGAGGCACCGGTGCCGAACACCCGGACTTCCAGTTTAGGCACCGTGCACTCGACTTCAAACTGCTGGCTGTGCGCGGCCCCGTGGGTGGCGATTACGTTATATTGCGGCAGCGCGATCTTGTGGCCCTGCAGGTATTCCTGCAGCAGGGTCTTGGCGTCCTTGCCGAGCGTACGCGGGTCCACCTGCTCCAGGATCGGGATATAGAGCTTGCGGATCAGCGCGCGCGCGGCCTCGAAGCCGGTATCGAGGAAGACCGCGCCGACAATGGCTTCGAGCGCGTCGGCGAGAATCGACGGACGGCGGAAACCGCCGCTCTTCAACTCGCCCTCGCCCAGGCGCAGCGTCTCGGACAGCTGCAGCATCTGGGCGATCTCATACAGGGCCTGCTGCTTGACCAGGTTGGCCCGCACGCGCGACAGGTCGCCTTCGTCGAGCTTGCCGAACATGCCATAGAGCATGTCCGCCACCGCGCAGTTGAGCACCGAATCGCCCAGAAACTCGAGGCGTTCGTTGTGCTGGGCGCTGTGGCTGCGGTGCGTCAGCGCCTGCTGCAGCAATTCTGGCTTGCTGAATCGGTAGCCGAGTCGTTGCTGCAAGGCGTCGAGGTTCATATCAGTGCTGCGTTCCCGAATAGGTGATCAGAAGACTCAGGGGTCCGTAGACGGGCACTTCGGTCCGGTACGAAAAATCGACCGAGCGGATGTTGCCGTTATCGTCCTCGCGGACCAGCAGGTCTTCGCCCTTGACTGCGGCAATCCGGTCGATGGCTGCCTGTTTGTCGAAATACTCGACGACTTCACGTTTGTTGACTGCGCGCTGCTTCGCGAAGCTGGCGGCGCGCTTGACTGAAAAATACTCCACCAGGCTCGGGATCGAGCGTACGGCCGGCAAGGCCACGCCAATCACGAAGACCACGACCACCAGCAGCGTCCAGACGGAAAAACCGCCCTGCCCGCGGCGCCGTGGCCCGGCCTGCCCGTACTTCCGGCCTTGTTCTTTCCCCTTAACCTTCCCGGTCTGACCCATTTGCGCTTGCCCTCTGTTGTGTTGAGTGTTCTTGCGCCGCGCGGATTGGCTTATTTAAAGGAGCCCACGCGTCCGAAATTGCCCAGGTTCATCCAGATGACAAAAGCCTTGCCGACGATATTCTCGTCCGGCACGAATCCCCAGTAGCGGGAGTCGAGGCTGTTGTCCCGGTTGTCGCCCATCACGAAATAGTGACCTGCAGGTACCTTGCACGTCACACCCTGCTGATTGTAAGTGCAGTTTTCCCGGTAAGGGAAATCCGGGTCGGCGCCCGCCACGAACGCCGGCCGGTCGGCATCGTTAAGGATGCCATGGTCGACGCTGCCGGGCAGTTTTTCGCGGAAATGCTTGGAATACGCCAGGCGCTCTTCGTCCAGGAAATCCGGCAGCACCGTGTATTCGGCCGGCTTGCCATTGATGGTCAGCCGCTTGTTGAAATACTGCACCGTGTCGCCCGGCACGCCGATGACGCGCTTGATGTAATCGAGCGACTGGTCCTTCGGGTAGCGGAACACCATCACGTCGCCGCGCTGGGGCTCGCGCATGTCCATGATTTTCTTGTTCACCACCGGCAGGCGGATGCCGTATTCATACTTGTTGACCAGGATGAAGTCGCCGATCAGCAGCGTCGGGATCATCGAGCCCGACGGGATCTTGAACGGCTCGACCACGAACGAGCGCAGCACGAACACCGCCAGGATCACCGGGAAGAAGCTGGCCGAGTATTCCAGCCACCACGGCTGGCGCAGCTTTTCTTCGGCCAGGCGCTTGCGCGTGGCGTCGGCATCGGTCGCGCCAAAGCCGCCTTGCAGCGCCGCCTGGCGGGAATCGAATTCGGCCAGCGCCAGCCGCGCCGAGGCGCGGCGCTGCCGCTCGAACACGAGCTTGTCCGCGACCCACGCAACACCCGTAATCACCACCAGCACAAAAAGGATCAGTGCAAAATTCATGACGGCTTCTGGTTCTTGGAAATCCTGGTACAGCCTGTTCTGTTACGCGCACGGCGAACCGCTGCGCGTGGCATCGTGCTGCCGGTGCCTTACTTGTCGTCCACCTGCAGGATGGCCAGGAAGGCCTCCTGCGGGATCTCGACCGTACCCACCTGCTTCATGCGCTTCTTGCCGGCCTTCTGCTTTTCCAGCAGCTTCTTCTTGCGGCTGATATCGCCGCCGTAGCACTTGGCCAGCACGTTCTTGCGCAGCGCCTTGACGTTCTCGCGCGCGATGATATTCGAGCCGATCGCCGCCTGGATCGCCACGTCGTACATCTGGCGCGGAATGATCTCGCGCATCTTGGCTGCTACTTCGCGGCCGCGGTATTGCGAGTTGGAGCGGTGCACGATCACCGACAGCGCATCGACCTTGTCGCTGTTGATCAGGATATCGACCTTGACCACATCCGACGGGCGATATTCCTTGAACTCGTAGTCCATCGACGCATAGCCGCGCGAAACCGACTTCAGGCGGTCGAAAAAGTCCATCACGATTTCCGCCATCGGGATTTCGTAGGTCAGCTGCACCTGCTTGCCGTGGTAGCTCATGTTGATCTGCGTGCCGCGCTTCTGCGTGCACAGCGTGATCACCGAGCCGACATATTCCTGCGGCATGTACAGGTTGACCGTGACGATCGGCTCCAGGATCGCCTCGATCTTGCTCGGGTCCGGCATCTTCGCCGGATTTTCAACCGTGATCATGGTGCCGTCGCGCATCTCGACCTGGTACACCACCGTCGGCGCGGTCGTGATCAGGTCCATGTCGAACTCGCGCTCCAGGCGTTCCTGCACGATTTCCATGTGCAGCAGGCCCAGGAAGCCGCAGCGGAAGCCGAAGCCCAGCGCCTGCGACACTTCCGGCTCGAACATCAGCGAGGCGTCGTTCAGCCGGAGCTTTTCCAGGGATTCGCGCAGCGCTTCATACTGGTTGGCTTCAACCGGATACAGGCCGGCAAACACCTGCGGCTTGACTTCCTTGAAACCCGGCAGCGGCGCCTCGGCCTTGCGCTGCACGGTGGTGATGGTGTCGCCCACCTTGGCGGCCTTCAGTTCCTTGATGCCGGCGATGACAAAGCCCACCTGGCCTGCGGTCAGCGAATCGCGCTGGATCGACTTGGGCGTGAACACGCCCACCTGCTCGACCAGGTGCTGCGCGCCGGTGGCCATCAGCAGGACCTTGTCCTTGGTGCGCAGCGTGCCGTTGACCACGCGCACCAGCATTACCACGCCGACATAGTTGTCGAACCAGGAATCGATGATCAGCGCCTGCAGCGGTGCGTCAGTATCGCCCTTGGGCGGCGGCACCTTGGCGATCAGGGCTTCGATCACGTCCTGCACGCCCTGGCCTGTCTTGGCCGAGCACGGCGTGGCATCCTGCGCGTCGATGCCGATGACGTCCTCGATCTCCTGGATCGCGTTCTCGGGGTCGGCCTGCGGCAGGTCGATCTTGTTCAGCACGGGCACCACTTCCACGCCCAGCTCGATCGCGGTGTAGCAGTTGGCCACGGTCTGCGCCTCGACGCCCTGCGAGGCGTCGACCACCAGCAGCGCGCCTTCGCAGGCGGACAGCGAGCGGCTGACTTCATAGCTGAAGTCGACGTGCCCCGGGGTATCAATCAGGTTCAGGTTGTAGACCTTGCCGTCGCGCGCCTTGTAAGACAGCGCGGCGGTCTGCGCCTTGATGGTGATGCCGCGCTCTTTCTCGATATCCATCGAGTCGAGGACCTGCGCTTCCATCTCCCGATCCGACAGCCCTCCACAGAGCTGAATGATCCGGTCGGCCAGGGTGGACTTCCCATGGTCGATGTGGGCAATGATCGAGAAATTACGGATATGGTCCATCTAGTGTTCAGGGGAGCGCCGGCAATAGGGCCCGGGCGGCAACAACGGTTCGTCGCAGTTCGAAAATGGCCCGGCGCCGCGCGCCGGCAGGCGTGCGCGGGCGTGCCGCAAAGGTCAGGGGCGCAATTTTTGCGCCAATCCGCAATTTTACCGGATTTTCAAAGGCTTCCGGGTCGCGAAATGGCCACGCTGTAAGCGTGCCAGGCGCAGTCAGCGGCTGGCGCGGGCGCCGCCGTGTGCCGCAAGCCACACCCGCACCGCGCCATCATCGAGGAAATAGTGACAAAGCTGCGCGGCACCGCTGTCGAGCGCCTCCGGTGGCCCTGGCATCAAGACCGGGACCAGTTCGCCGAAGCGGTCTTCCAGGCCGGCGTCGCTGTCGACATCCACCTCATGCAGCACGAAAGAAAAATCGCGCCGGAGCGACTCCAGCGCGACCTTCATGTCGTCGCACAGATGGCAGTATGCCCGGCCGTAGATCGTCAGAACGGGCATGCCATCGACGGGTAGCCGATCAGCGGTTGGCGGTGGCACCCGGGCGCAGCGTCAACACCTGGGTGGCGTCGCCGCGCCGCACGAACACCGCAGCGATCCGGCTCTTGTCCAGCCCGCGCACCAGCTCGTTGAACTGACGCGCGTTGGTCACGTCGGTGTCGCCCAGGCGCAGGATGATGTCGCCCGGACGAATGCCGGCGCGCAGCGCAGGACCGTCGGCCAGCTCTACCTCGACGCCCGACTTGAGCTTGAGCTCCTTCAGGCGCGTGTCGGGCAGGTCGGTGACCACCAGCCCCAGCGCGTTCGGCTTGCTGGTCTGTGCGCTGTCTTCCTTGGGCGCCGCGCTGCGGCTGGCGCGCGCCTTGCCGTCCGGCTCCAGCTCGGCGACAGTGATGGTGACCTCCCGGGTCGCGCCCTTGCGCCACAACTGCAGCGGCACGCGCGCGCCCGGCTTGGTATCGCCGACCATGCGCGGCAGGTCCGAAGCGCGCTCGATATCGCGGCCGTTGAACTTCAGGATGATGTCGCCGGCCTCGATGCCGGCCTTCTCGGCGGGGCCGCCCGGCTCGACGCTGCCGACCAGTGCGCCGCGCGCACGGCCCAGTCCCAGCGAATCGGCCACTTCCTTGGTGACGTCGCCGATCGCCACCGCGATCCGGCCGCGGGTCACGCGGCCGGCGGTCTTGAGCTGCTCCGACACGCGCATCGCCTCGTCGATCGGGATCGCGAAGGAAATGCCCATGTAGCCGCCGCTGCGGCTGTAGATCTGCGAGTTGATGCCGATCACTTCGCCGCGCAGGTTAATCAGCGGGCCGCCCGAGTTGCCGGGGTTGACCGCCACGTCGGTCTGGATAAACGGCACATAGTCGCCGGTATCGCGCCCCTTGGCCGAAACGATGCCGGCAGTCACGCTGTTATCCAGCCCGAACGGCGAGCCGATGGCCAGCACCCACTCGCCGGCGCGGACTTTCTCCGAGTCGCCCAGCGGCAGGCGCGGCAGGTTGTTGGCATCGACCTTCAGCAGCGCCACGTCGGTACGCTTGTCCGAGCCGATCAGCTTGGCCTTGAACTCGCGCTTGTCCGGCAGCGTCACGTAAATGGTCTCGGCGTCCGCCACCACATGCGCGTTGGTCATCACATAACCATCGGCGCTGATGATGAAGCCCGAGCCTACGCCGCGGCTCTGCTCTTCCTGCTGCGGCGGCTGCGGCTGCCCGCGGCGAGGCGGCGTGCCCGGGGCCGGCGCGCCCGGCATGGGCACGCCAAAGAAGCGCCGGAAGAACTCGGCCATTTCATCGTCACCGGGGGCGCCGCCGCGTTGGCGCACGCGCTCGGTGGTGCGGATATTGACCACCGCGGGGCTGGCCTTTTCCACCAGGTCGGTGAAATCAGGCAGGTTGTAGCTGTTGGCGGCAGCCTGGGCGTGGCTGACTTCGGCCACGGTCGGGCCGAGCACCAACATGGCAGCCATGACCACGGCACGCGCCAGGGCTGGAGATCTGAAAGTCATCGACAACTCCCGGGATTCAGCGAAAGAAGAAAAAACCGATACGATCCCGTGGCTGGGACCCCATGCGCAGGATTCATGGGCCGGCACCCGGAATGGGCATTCCGAGGCGCCGGCTGCACCCGCGTCAGGCTCAGTGTACCGCCTTGGGCTGCCGGTACTCTACGGCCGTCGCAAACTGGCGTACGGTGCTCGCCGGCACTTCGCCGACGACGGTAATCCAGTAATCGGCAATGCGGCGCACCACGACCTGGGTTGCGCCGAGCGCGGCCACGCCTTCGCGGCGCACGCGCTGCTCGGAAACCGGCTCGATGAACACCGACAGGCCGGTCAGCCCGTCACTGTAGACCACCTGCAGGACTTCGAAGACCTGGCCGCGGCTGTTGCCGGGCGCCGAGGCCCGCAGCTCGCCCAGCGGCCGCCGCACCTCGCGGATTTTCTGGAAACCCTTCAGCGGCACGGCGATCGTCCAGCCTTCGTCTGCAATGTTGGTCGGCTGGTAATTCACCTCGTAGTGGTTCCAGTTGCTGGCACTCTTGATGGCAGCAAGGATGCGCTGCTTTTCAGACGGCACCCCGATCTGGACTTGCGAGAACGCCACCTGCTCCAGCACCTTGCCGCCATCGCCAACGGTCTGCGCACGCATCAGCAAGCCGGAATTCTTTTCGGCCCACAGGCGCACCGCATAGCGAGCGGCATCGTGCGGCTCCAGCGCGAACACCTCGCAATCCATGCCGGCCACCCGCTCCGCGGGCATCCTGCGCATGTCGTAGAGCTCGAGCACATCGTTCTTGTTGGTGGCAAGCAGCGCCGGGAAGCGGTCCTTGGCTTCCTGCTTCTCCACCACCACGAGCTTGGCTTCCGGAATCAGGCTGTGCACCACGTCATTCTGGCGCAGCACCTCGCGCGGCTTGCCGTCCAGCGTTTCCAGGCGCTCGTACTCGTTGTTGACCAGGTCGCTGTAATGCTGGATGCGCGACGCATGCATGACGCTGCCGCGCTGGTAGATCAGCGTGCCGACATAGTTCTCGCGTTGCGCGGCTTTGTGGATCTTGTTGAGCCAGGCGGTGGCGTCGCGTCGGTTCAGCGTACTGTCCGACGGCTGCGCGGTTGCCGCTGCAGCAGTCAGACACAAGGCCAGAAAAAGGGACCTACGCAGGGCCCCAATTCTCTGTGCGCCCGCTACATAGGCGGACGACCGTCCTTTATGCATGTCCGGCATTATTCCTGCGTATTTTCCTGAGAGAAGCTGGCGCCGTTGGCAACCGTGCGCATGGTCGGCACGAATGCATCCGTTGCCACCGACGTGCGATGGGCACGCAGGTATTCGTCGAGTCGCGGGTCGCGAATCATCTGGGTTTCGGCCACGGTGACGATGCCGGCGGCCGGCGCGGCTGCGGACGGTTCCGCGCGCGCCACCACGGCTTGGGGCGTGGCCAGGCCGGTGGGTCCGCGCATCTGCGGCACCACCACCCAGCTGACCGCCGCGACGGCGGCCGCGATCGCGGTACCCGGCAAGGCGCGGCGCACCCACGACGGCCTGAACAGCAGGCGGTGGCGGGCGCTGGCTTGCGCCACGGCCGGCACCAGCACATGCGGCTCGGCCTCCAGGCGCGCGGAGAAGCGAGAGAGGAAATCGGCGGTGGAGCCAGCATGCGTCAGGTCTTCCGAGCGTAGCGCATCGCCGATCAACTGGTATGTGCTCCAGTCCACCATGCCGGCATCGCCTTTCGCGAGATCAAGCACGGCATCGACTTCGTGCGGCGCGAGTTCGCCATCCATCAGAACGGAGATCTGCTCCGCTGCTTCCACTACATGAACCGACTGCTTATGAGCCTGACCCATTTCCCACCCCAAGACATTCCATTGAACACCGATAATCCCGTCTACTGCTGTCGCTTATCGATGCAGGAATAGGCTGCAACGCTGGCCGCACGACATCGTTCTTTGCTACCGAACTACTACCACCACCGGAACCACTACCACCGCTTGCCCTCTGCCGTTCCCAGCAGCGGACGCAATCTTTCGGCAATCGCCTCGCGCGCACGGAAGATCCGCGAGCGCACCGTGCCGATCGGACATCCCATCGCCTCCGCGATTTCCTCATAGCTGAGGCCCTCGATCTCGCGCAGCGTAATGGCGGTCCGCAATTCCTCCGGCAGTGCTTCCATCGCGCGGTTCACCGTCTCGGCAACCTGGCGCGTATGGAGCATCGACTCCGGCGTATTGATATCCCTTAGTTGCTCACCGTCCGCAAAAGTTTCAGCCTCTTCCGCATCGATGTCGCTCGACGCTTCCGGGCGGCGGCCCTGGGTAGCCAGGTAGTTCTTGGCCGTATTGACGGCGATCCGGTACAGCCACGTGTAGAAGGCGGACTCCCCGCGAAACTGGGGCAAGGCGCGATATGCCTTGATAAAGGCATCCTGCGCCACATCCTCGACTTCGGCGGGGTCCCTCACCAGGCGCGAGATCAGGCGAATGATCTTCCGATGGTATTTGGTCACCAGAAGTTCAAAGGCCCGCTTGTCGCCCTGCTGGACGCGTTCAACTAAGAGCTGATCGGCTTCGCGTTCGCTCACGTATGGCTCACCTGCAGTGTATCTCTTGGTTTGGTCGTCACGACAAACGTTGTATTTTACCTACGATTCTCCGCCCGCCCCGTCGAGCAACGCGCATCCTGTGACCGTGAATTAACAATTTCGTTCCCTCGTGGCCGCATCGGGTTGCACCTGGAGTGCAACTCTGGCAGCGCGCTGCAACCGCCGCGAGAGTTCCGGCGACGCGGCTTGCCAGGGGAGGAAGACGGCACCCGGCAAGCCAGGCGCGCGGGAGGCCAGGCGCAAGACAGCGACGCCGCCCGCCTGCCAGAATCCGCTCACCACTACTTCGTGGCGGCTGGCGGATGCTTCAATACGGACTCGCAGCGGCCCTCTGCCGTCGGGTGCCGGCAGCAGCGCCGTGCAGCGCCAGCGCAAGGCACACGTCCATCGGCGCCAGCTGCGCACAATCACCACGCCGGTGGCGAAGGGCAGCGGAGCCAGCGCGCCATGCCACCACAGCATGCCGGCCGGGCTGGCGGCAACGGTGTCGGCCAGCGCGGACACGAGCAGCCCCACCGCAGCCGCTTCACCGGCGCAGAACACGAACAGGGCCCACCGCAACGGGTGGACCCTGTCCTGGCGCAGCCCGCGAAGGGCCCGCCTCAACCACGGATCAGACGCGGCGGAAGACAAGCGTGCCGTTGGTACCGCCGAAACCGAAGTTGTTCTTCACCGCAACGTCGATCTTCATCTCGCGCGCCGTGTTGGCCACGTAGTCCAGGTCGCATTCCGGATCCTGGTTGTCGATGTTGATCGTCGGCGGCGACACCTGGTTGTGCACGGCCAGCACGGTGAAGACCGATTCCAGGCCGCCGGCGCCGCCCAGCAGGTGGCCGGTCATCGACTTGGTCGAGTTCACCACCATCTTGTAGGCCTGGTCGCCGAACGCTGCCTTGATAGCATCGGATTCGTTCTTGTCGCCGAGCGGCGTCGAGGTGCCATGCGCGTTCAGGTAATGCACCTGGTCCGCGTTGATGCCTGCGTCCTTCAGCGCGTTGACCATGCAGCGGCGCGGGCCGTCCATGTTCGGCGCGGTCATGTGGAACGCATCGCCGCTCATGCCGAAGCCGATCAGCTCGGCATAGATGCGCGCGCCGCGCGCCTTGGCCGACTCGTACTCTTCCAGCATCATCACGCCGGCGCCCTCGCCCAGCACGAAGCCGTCGCGGTCCTTGTCCCACGGGCGCGAGGCTGCGGCCGGATCGTCGTTGCGGGTCGACAGCGCGCGGGCCGCGGCGAAGCCGCCGATACCCAGCGGCGACACCGTCGACTCGGCGCCGCCTGCCAGCATGGCGTCGGCGTCGCCGGCCTGGATCAGGCGCGCGGCCAGGCCGATGCTGTGCAGGCCGGTCGTGCACGCGGTCACGGCAGCCAGGTTCGGGCCCTTGATGCCGTGGATGATCGACAGGTGGCCGGCGATCATGTTGATGATCGAGCCCGGCACGAAGAACGGCGAAATGCGGCGCGGACCGCGCTCGGTCAGCACCGCCTTGGTCTCTTCGATCATCGGCAGGCCGCCGATGCCCGAGCCGACCAGTACGCCGATACGCTCGGCGTTGGCTTCGGTCACTTCCAGGCCGCTGTCCTTCAGGGCCTGCGTACCCGCGGCGATGCCGTAATGGATAAAGGTATCCATATTGCGGGCTTCCTTGGCCGGGATGTAATCCTCGGCATTGAAGCCCTTCACTTCACCGGCGAAATGCACGGAAAGCGCGGAGTGATCGAATTTGGTGATGGTGGCGATGCCGGACTTGCCGGCTACCAGGTTGGCCCAGCCTTCGGCAACCGTGTTTCCGACCGGAGACACAAGGCCAAGCCCAGTGACGACGACGCGACGACGGCTCACTATGTTTTCCTACGGGTGCGTGAAGAGGCAACGGAACGACGGATCAGCCTGCCGCCGGGCCACGGGCGCGGCGTACAGGCGCATTCCATTCTGCGTCTTCGAACAGACGAAAGCCACAGAAAACAGCAAGGCAAGGCCGCGACGGCCCGCCCACCTGCCTTCTGTGGCTCGGAATTCAGATACGACGGGCTCAGGCCTTGACGTGCGCGGTGGCGTAGTCGATAGCCTGTTGCACGGTCGTGATCTTTTCGGCTTCCTCATCGGGAATTTCCATGCCGAATTCATCTTCCAACGCCATCACGAGTTCAACCGTGTCCAGCGAGTCCGCACCGAGGTCGTTCACGAACGAGGATTCGTTCTTGATGTCTGCCTCGGCCACGCCAAGCTGTTCTGCCACGATTTTCTTGACGCGTTGTTCGATATTGTCCATGTAACCCTCCAGGGAAGTTCGACAAAAAGTGGGCGCATTTTAGCAGGTTTGGGACGACAGAAATGCCGCCTGCCAAGCTTTGCAAGAATCGCGCCCGTTTGGTTCGGAAAACTACGACTTCACTACGGCTTCAGGCGGCTTCTTCCGGCTTCTCGCCGGAAAAGCGCCACCCAAAAAGCCGATTAATTCATGTACATCCCGCCATTCACATGCAGCGTGGTGCCGGTGATGTAGGCGGCTTGCGGACCGGCCAGGAAGGCCACCGCGTTGGCGATATCCTCGGGCTGCCCCAGGCGGCCCAGCGGAATCTGCTGCTTGAGCGAAGCATGCTGCTCTTCGGACAGCGCCTTGGTCATGTCGGTATCAATGAAACCCGGCGCGACGCAGTTGACGGTCACGTTGCGGCTGCCGATCTCGGCGGCCAGCGAGCGGGTCATGCCGGCCACGCCGGCCTTGGCGGCCGAGTAGTTCATCTGGCCGGGGTTGCCGACCGAGCCGACCACCGAAGTGATATTGATGATACGGCCCTGGCGCGCCTTCATCATCGGGCGCAGCACCGCGCGCGACAGTCGGAAAACCGAGGTCAGGTTGGTCTGGATGACCGCGACCCAGTCCTCGTCCTTCATCCGCATCGCCAGCTGGTCCTGCGTGATACCGGCATTGTTGACCAGCACGCCGATGCCGCCGTGGGTCTTCACGATCTCGTCGATCAGGGCATCGCAAGCGGCCGCGTCATTGACGTTCAGCACCGCGCCCTTGCCCTTCAGGCCTTCTGCGCCGAGGTATTCGGTGATGCCGGCGGCGCCGGACTCGCTGGTGGCGGTGCCGATCACGGTGGCGCCCTGGCGGGCAAGTTCCAGCGCGATGGCGCGGCCGATGCCGCGCGAGGCGCCGGTGACCAGCGCAACCTGGTTATCGAGAAGTTTGGTCATGCAGAATGTCCTTTCGTGCTCTTTTGTCCTGGACTGACTACCTGGGCTGACTTCGCTGCGCTACTTCAGCAGGGCCAGCGTGTCCTGCAGCGAGGCCGGATCGAAGATCGCGCCGCCGGTCAGGTTGCCGTCGATGCGCTTGGTCATGCCGGCCAGCACCTTGCCCGGGCCGCATTCGATCACATGGGTGACGCCCTCGGCAGCCATCTTCTGCACGCACTCGACCCAGCGCACCGGCGCCGCGGCCTGGCGCACCAGCGCGTCCTTGATCGCTTCCGGATCATTGACGATCGCAACGTCAACGTTGTTCACCAGCGGGATCGACGGCGACGCGAACGCCAGCCCGGCCATCCGCTCGCGCAGGCGGTCCGAAGCGGGCTTGAGCAGCGACGAATGGAACGGCGCCGACACCGGCAGCGGCAGCGCGCGCTTGGCGCCCTTGGCCTTGGCGATCTCGCATGCCTTCTCGACCGCGCCCTTGTGGCCGGCGATCACGACCTGCGACGGGGCGTTGAAGTTGACGGCTTCGACCACGCCGGCGGCAGCCGCTTCGGCGCACGCGGCGCGGACGTCGTCATCGGACAGGCCCAGGATTGCGGCCATGCCGCCCTCGCCCACCGGCACGGCTTCCTGCATGGCCTGCGCGCGGAAACGCACCAGCGGCACCGCGTCGGCAAACGGGATCACGCCCGCGGCCACCAGCGCCGAGTACTCGCCCAGGCTGTGGCCGGCCACCAGGGCCGGAGCCGGGCCGCCGGCGTCCAGCCACGCGCGGTAGACCGCCACGGCGGCGGTCAGCATCACCGGCTGAGTATTGGTGGTCAGGTTCAGTTCTTCAGCGGGGCCATCGGCGATCAGGCGGCCGAGATCCTGGCCCAGCGCGGCCGAGGCTTCTTCCACGGTGGCGCGCACGACGGCGTTATCCGCAAAGGCATTGAGCATGCCGACCGACTGTGAACCCTGGCCGGGAAATACGAAAGCGAATTTCATCGGATTGGAACCCTTTATGGAACGGGAAGCCGGCGCGGCGGCGCGCGGCATTGGCGCGCACCGGGCACCGGCTGCGAATTACATGCGCAGCAGCACCGCGCCCCAGGTGAAGCCGCCGCCGACGCCTTCCATCAGCACGGTCTGGCCCGGGCGGATGCGGCCGTCGCGCACGGCGACGTCGAGCGCCAGCGGGATCGACGCGGCCGAAGTATTGCCGTGCTCGTGCACGGTGGCGACCATGCGCTCGGCGGGCAGGCCCAGCTTCTTGGCCGTGCCCTGCATGATGCGGATATTGGCCTGGTGCGGAATCAGCCAGTCGATTTGCTCAGGCTGCATGGCCGCCAGTTCCATGGCTTCGCGCGCGACCTTGTCGAGCACGTTCACGGCAAGCTTGAACACAGCCTGGCCATCCATCTGCAGGAAGGCGTTGCCGGTGATATTGCCGCCCGAGACATTGCCGGGCACGCACAGGATGTCGACGTGGCTGCCGTCCGCGTGCATGGCGCTCGACAGGATGCCAGGCTCTTCAGAAGCGGTCAGCACCACTGCGCCGGCGCCGTCGCCGAACAGCACGCAGGTGGTACGGTCGTTGAAATCCAGAATGCGCGAGAACACTTCAGTACCGATCACCAGCACGTTGCGGTGCGAGCCGCTGCGGATGAACTTGTCGGCCGTGGCCAGCGCATAGACGAAGCCCGAGCACACCGCCTGCAGGTCGAATGCCGCGCAGTGGTTAGTGATGCCCAGCTTTTCCTGCACCATGCAGGCGGCGCTGGGGAAGACGAAGTCCGGCGTAGACGTGGCGACGATGATCAGGTCGATGCTCTGCCGGTCGATGCCGGCGGCCTCGATGGCCCGCTCGGCGGCCTTGACCGCCAGGTCGCTGCTGGTCACGTCGGGCTCGGCCCAGTGGCGCGCCGAGATGCCGCTGCGCGAGACGATCCACTCGTCGCTGGTCTCGATGCCCTTTTCGGCAAGCTGCGCCGCCAGATCATGGTTGGTCACGCGCCGCGGGGGCAAGTAGCTCCCGGTACCGATGATTTTTGCGTACTTGGTCATGTAGTGTCGGATCGTATGGACCGCAGTTCCCGCCGGCTGGTGCGCAAGGCGCTCAAGCGGGGTGGGTACTGGGATGCGCGCTGGGCGCGTCTGTCTCCGGGGCGGCCAGCGCCACGCCAGCGGCGCTGGACTTATCGGCGAAAGCCCGTGCGATACGGGGAATCACGCCATTCTTGGCGGCATCATACCCGCGTTTGATTGCCCACTCAAAAGAATGGGCATCGGCCGAACCGTGGCTCTTGATCACCAGGCCGCGCAGGCCCAGCAGCGACGCACCATTGTAGCGCGCCGGGTCAAGCCGCTTGGCGAGCCGCGACAGCACCGGCATGGCCACCGCCGCGAGCAGCTTGGTGAACCACGAGCGGGTGAATTCTTCCTTGATCATGCCGCCGATCATCTTGGCGAGGCCCTCGGTGCTCTTGAGCGCCACATTGCCGACAAAGCCGTCGCAAACGACGATATCCGTCGTTCCCTTGAAGATGTCGTTGCCTTCCACGTTGCCGTAGAAATTGAGCTCGGAAGCACGCAGCAGTTCGCCGGCGCGCTTGACCACCTCGTTGCCCTTGATGACTTCCTCGCCGATGTTCAGCAGGCCGACGGTCGGGCGGTCCTTGTGGTCCACCACGGCGACCATGGCCTCGGCCATGCGGGCGAACTGCAGCAGGTGTTCGGGCTCGCAGTCCGCGTTGGCGCCGAGGTCCAGCACGGTGGTGCCCCAGCCTTCCTGGTTCGGGATGGTGGTGGCAATGGCCGGCCGCTCGATGCCCTCGAGCGTTTTCAGCACATAGCGCGACACCGCCATCAGCGCGCCGGTATTGCCGGCGGAGATGCAGGCACCGGCGTGGCCTTCCTTGACCTGGGTGACGGCCACGCGCATCGAAGAATCCTTCTTCTTGCGCAGCGCCACCTCGACCGGGTCATCCATGGTGATGACTTCGGTGGCCTCGACGATGCTCACACGCGGATGATCCAGCGCATGCAGCTTTTTCAGCTGCGCCCGGATGGCGTCCGGCAGGCCCACCAGCACCATTTCGGCATCGTCGTAGCGGGATAGAAAACTGATCGCCGCGGGCACGGTCACGGACACGCCGTGGTCGCCGCCCATGCAGTCGATAGCGATTTTGATCGTCATTGTTCCTGGTACGGATAGCGCGGCAGCGCACACCACGCCCGGCGGTTGTCCCGAGCGCCCAACAAAAAAGCGGCAACGATCTTGCCGCTTTTTTGTGTCTGACCGTCTTGTGTCCGACTTACAGGCATGCGCGAGCGAGACGCAATGTCACGCCACGAAGCTATCAGTCGTTCTTGGTCTTGATGACCTTGCGGCCACGGTAGTAGCCGTTCGGGCTGACGTGGTGACGCAGGTGGGTTTCGCCGGTGGTCGGCTCGACGGCCAGCGGGGCGACCGTCAGGTGGTCGTGCGAACGATGCATGCCGCGCTTGGACGGCGACTTCTTGTTCTGTTGAACAGCCATGATGACTCCTTCGAGAATTTTTCAATATTAACACACGCATCCCGCCCAAGGCGTAGCCGGGGCCCGGCCGGATGCTTCAACTACCACCTGCGGAACACGCCCTCGGCCCGGTTGGCCTCAGTGCTTGTTCTTCAGGCCGGCCAGCGCCGCAAAGGGCGACGGCCGCTTTTCTTCCTCTGGCTCAGCTTCGGGCTGGGCCTCGCCGTCCGTGCCGGTCACGAGGCTTTCGTGCACCGACGGGCAGGCGTCATGCTTGGGGGCCACCGGCAGCGCCAGCAGCACTTCATCTTCAATCAGTTCCAGCAGCGAAAAACGCTTGGAGCCGGCGATCACGTCGACATCGTCGTCGTCCATCGGCGCGGCATCGGCCGCCTCTTCGCTCTCCACCACCTCGAAGCGCGTAGCCGTATCGACCGGCTCGGCATAAGGCGTCAGGCAGCGCTGGCAATCCAGCCACATCCGGCCTTTGACGGTCACATCGAGAAACAGCCGCCGCACCACCGGGGCGCCCGGCTCGGCCGTCTCTTCGCGAACGAAGCCGGTGGCCGTATAGGCAAACGTCTCTTCGGGGGCCGCGGCTGGCGCTTGCGCGGCAGTCTCGGCTAAGATGCGCGGCAAATCCCGCACCGCCACGTCGCCGCTCAGGCTTTCGCTCTTGCGGCAGAACGCGAAGAGATCGAGCGCGCGCAGGTCAATTGGCTGGGTCATGTGCGTGGCTCCCGTCGTATTGCAATGACTGGCTCGCCACATCCCACGCCTGCGCTGACAGCGGCCGCGCACATTGGCGGCACAGCGCCCAAGTGCGGATGCGGCAAAACGCGCGATTATACGACGTAAACCTTGTGGAGGTCAAAGGTCTTGCCACGCAAACCTTGCCTTATTCCTGCTACGCTTCAATCACTTATGCATCAAGACCCCCGCCCCAGGCTGATCCTTGGCTCCGGCTCGCCCTACCGCCGCGAGCTGCTCGAGCGGCTGCGCATCCCCTTTGAAGTGGCCATCCCGGACATCGACGAGACCCCGCTCGGCGGCGAAGCGCCGGAGGCTACCGCCCTGCGCCTGTCGCAGCGCAAGGCCGAGGCCATCGCGGCGCGCCATCCGGGTGCACTGGTGATCGGCTCGGACCAGGTGCTGACGCTGGACGGGGCGCAGATGGGCAAGCCCGGCGTGCACGATAAGGCCGTCGCGCAGCTGCGCCGCATGCGCGGACGCACCGCCATCTTCCATTCGGCGCTGTGCCTGCTGGACGGGCGCACCGGCACCGCCCAACTGGCCGACGTACAGACGCGCGTGACCATGCGCGACCTCAGCGACGCGGAGATCGAAACCTACCTGCAACTGGAACGTCCCTACGACGTGGCGGGCAGCGCCAAGTCCGAGGGGCTGGGCATCACGCTGCTCGCGCGCGTCGAGTCCGACGATCCCACGGCGCTGGTCGGCCTGCCGCTGATCGCGCTGACCGGCATGCTGCGCCAGGCGGGCTACCCGCTGCTCGCGGCATGACGCACCGGAGCCAACCATGAGCGGCAATCTTTTCCTGATCCCCAATACCCTCGGCAAGCGCGACGAAGCCGATCCGCTGGTCGAAGTCATTCCCGCCGGCGTGCAGCAGATCGCAGCCGGGCTCGACTACCTGGTCGCCGAAAACGCCAAGACCGCCCGCGCCTTCCTGAAGAAGCTGGGCGAAAGCACCCCGCTGGCACGCCCGATCCAGCAGATCGAGATCCGCGAGCTGAACGTCAACACCCGCGCCGACGCGTTGGCCGAGCTGCTCGCGCCGATCCAGGCCGGCCGCGACGGTGGCCTGCTGTCCGAAGCCGGCGTGCCGGCGGTGGCCGATCCTGGCGCCGAGCTGGTGCGGCTGGCGCATGCGCGCGGCATCCGGGTGCGGCCGCTGGTCGGGCCCAGCTCGATCCTGCTGGCGGTGATGGGCTCGGGCCTGAACGGCCAGAGCTTTGCCTTCAACGGCTACCTGCCGGTCGATGCCGGCGAACGCGCGCAGCGGCTGCGCGAGCTGGAACAGCGTTCGCGCAAGGCCAGCCAGACGCAGGTGTTCATCGAAACGCCGTACCGCAACGCGGCGCTGCTCGAAGCCATGCGCGAGCATTGCGCCGGCACCACGCTGCTGTCGGTGGCGGTTGACCTGACGCTGCCGACCGAAACCATCGTCACGCTGCCGCTGTCGGCGTGGAAGGCAGACCGGCTTGCGTTGCACAAGCGGCCTGCGATCTTCTCGCTGCTGGCGGCCTGAAGACGCCGGAAAATGCAGAAAGGGGCGCAACGGCGCCCCTTTCTTTCATCTGGCGACTCGCGCCGCCTCAGTGCATGCCCTGCGGGCGCGTGCTCCACAGCATGGTCTTCATCGCCGCGGTGCCGACCGCGGCGCCAAAGCGCTTGGCCACGCGCTCGGCGATGTTTTCCTTGACCGTATAGTCGACGATATCCTCGGCCTTGAGCACGTCGCGCGCGACCGAATCGGCGGTCCCCAGCGCGTCGGCCAGGCCTAGTTCGATGCTGCGCTCGCCCGACCAGAACAGGCCGGAGAACAGCTCCGGGTCATCCTTGAGCCGGTCGCCCCGGCCCTCCTTCACCACGTCGATGAACTGCTCGTGGATTTCCTTGAGCATGGTCTCGGCGTAGGCCTTCTGCCTGGGCATCTGCGGCGAGAACGGGTCGAGCATGCCCTTGTTGGCGCCCGCGGTGTACAGCCGGCGCTCTACGCCCAGCTTGTCCATCAGGCCGGTAAAGCCGAAACCATCCATCAGCACGCCGATCGAGCCCACGATGCTGGCCTTGTCGACATAGATCTTGTCGGCCGCCGCAGCCACGTAATAGCCACCCGAGGCACAGATTTCCTCGACCACGACATAGAACGGCTTGGATGGATAGAGTCCGCGCAGCCGGTGGATCTCATCGTTGATGATGCCGGCCTGCACCGGCGAGCCGCCTGGGGAGTTGATCTTGAGGATCACGCCGGCGGCATTGGTGTCGGCGAATGCCGCCTGCAGCGAGGCATTGATCGACTCGGCGCCGGCCGGCGTACCGGCCGCGATCTCGCCCTCCAGCGTGACCATCGCGGTATGGCGGCCGGACGTGTTGATGCCGTCGCCCTTGAAATCGAACAGCGCGATGAAGATCAGCGCCAACAGGCCCAGTCCGACGAAGCGGAAGAAGATGCGCCAGCGGCGTGCGGCGCGCTGCTCGCGCAGCGATGCCGTCAGCACCTTTTCCAGGACATCGCGCTCCCAGCCGGCCGCGCCCACCGGACCGCTCCCGGCCGCTCCGGCATCCCCAGCCATGCGGGCCTTGCGTTGGCGCTGCTCTCGCCGCGCCGCATCGTCGCCGGCGCGCAGTTCGCTTTCCAGCGGATAGTCGGCCTGCTTCGCGGTGACCAGGCGTTCGGACTCGGGCCGGTTCGCATCGTCCTGCCCGGGCTCAGGCGATTCGCCCGATGCTCCCGGTTGACCAATAGGCGGCTTCTGCTCTTCTGTCATGCAACTCGCTCGTGGAAGGCTTGGAAACAGAACGGGCGGCCAGGCCGCCCGTCATTAGGCGCCGTCCGCTTGCGCGGCGGCCCGGTACGGACCCTCGGGAAACCAGTAAACCTGGCCATCGCGCTCTTCGATGCGCAGCTTGGCCAGCGCCGCGCCGCGGCAGGGACCGCCGACGCACTCGCCGCTGTCCGGCGCATAAACCGCGCCATGTGTGGCGCACATCAAGTATAGGCCCGAGCTATCGAAGAACCGCCCCTCCTGCCAGTCGAGCTCCATCGGCACGTGCGCGCACTGGTTCAGGTAGCCATGCGCGGCACCGTCGAAGCGCACCACGAAGGCGCCGATTTCGCGGCTGTCCAGCACCACCGGGAAGCGCACCCCCAGGCCGCCCTCTTCCAGGTCTGCCGCGGCGCACAGCCGCACCGCCCCCTGGCCGGCCGCGCTCTCAGGCATGGGTCAGCAGCCAGTCGGTCAGGTCGGCGATCGACGTGGCGCAATGCACCGGCGCCATCGCCCGCAGCGAGTCGCCCGGATGTGCGCCATAACACACCCCAATGCCCGCAGCGCCGGCATTGACCGCCATCTGCAGGTCATGGGTGGTGTCGCCCACCATGACGGTGCGCTCCATGTCCTGTCCCAGCTCACGCGTCAGCTCTTGCAGCATGGCCGGATGCGGCTTGGAAAAGGTTTCGTCGGCACAGCGGGTGGCGTCGAAAAGCTGCGTCAGGCCGCTGGCGGCGAGCGCGCGCTGCAGGCCGACGCGGGTCTTGCCAGTGGCGACGCCGAGGAAATAGTGCTCGGCGCGCAGCGCTTCCAGCATCTCGCGCACGCCGTCGAACAGCACCAGGTCGGCGTCGCGGGTCAGGAAGTGGTAGCGGTAGCGTTCCGCCAGGCGCGGGTAGTCGACCGGGTCCAGCGTCGGCACGGCATACGACAATGCATCCTTCAGCCCCAGCCCGATCACATGGCTGGCCGCGCTGTCGTCCGGCACGGGCAGGCCCAGGTCACGGCTAGCAAGCTGGATGCACTTGGCGATGGTCGGGGTCGAGTCCATCAGCGTCCCGTCCCAGTCGAAAACGATCAGGTCAAATTGTTGCCTGGCCATGGTTGTCCTTGTGGCATTGATTGCGCGGCCCTACTCCGGGGCGCGCAGCTGTCGCAATTGTTGCAGGAATCCGACGCATTCGTCCGGCAGCGGCGCCTCGACGGCCAGCGTCTGCCCCGTTGCCGGGTGGACGAACACCAGCCGGTGGGCGTGCAGGAACATGCGCCTGATGCCGGGATTGGCGGCGGAACGCGCCAGTGACTTGTTCAGGGGGAAATCGCCGTACTTCTCGTCGCCGACGATCGGGAATCCCGAATGGGCCAGGTGGACGCGGATCTGGTGCGTCCGGCCGGTCTTCAGCTCGGCTTCCAGCAAGGTAAAGCCGGGAAACGCCTCGATCCGGTTGAATACCGTGTGCGACGCCAGCCCGTCGGCCTGTACCCGCACGCGTCGCTCGCCGTCGGGCGTGGTGTACTTATATAGAGGCAGCTTCACGTGCTGGCGGTTGTTCGGGAATTCCCCGGCCACGCAGGCGAAATACCGCTTGTCCATGCTGTTGCCGCGGATCTGCTCATGCAGGTGGACCAGCGCCGAGCGCTTCTTGGCCAGCACCAGGATGCCGGAGGTCTCCCGGTCGAGCCGGTGCACCAGCTCGAGGAACTTGGCCTGCGGCCGGGCCTGGCGCAGCTGCTCGATCACGCCGAAGGCAACACCCGAGCCGCCATGGACCGCCACGCCGGCGGGCTTGTTCACCACCAGCAGCTGCGCGTCCTCGAACAGCACGGGAAACTCGCTGGCCGGCACCGGCTGCGCCCCGGATTGCGACGGAGTCGCCACACGCATCGGCGGGATCCGCACCACGTCCCCCGACTGCAGACGATAAGTGGCATCGATACGGCCCTTGTTGACGCGCACTTCGCCAGACCGCAATACCCGGTAGATATGGCTCTTGGGTACGCCCTTGGCCACCTTCAACAGGAAGTTGTCGATGCGCTGGCCTTCGGAGCCTTCGTCAATCGTGACATACGCCACCTGCGGGCTTGCCGGCGCTACATCGGCAGGCTTTTCAATTTGATGGCGTAACTCATTCATTTTCAATATAATTTCCTCGCTGTTCCGGCCGGGGGCCGGCAGCGCAAGACCTGTGTAAGCGATCAATCCCGTGATTAATCTTGGATTGACCGCATTCTACACTTGGGGTCGCCGCCAGCCCGGCACGTCTTCCGCCCTGCGCCGCTTCATTGCGTGATCCGCGCGGGCGCCAGACGGCCAAATGGCGGTAATAGCAGCACGCACGATATCGCCGGCACGCAGGAAGTCGCCCATAGGAGGCTTCGGCGCAGCAAACGATGACGTGGGAACAGAGTGTTCAGGTAAAACAGAATTTAAGAGTGGATGCCCCTGCCGGCATCCGCTTCGGTGAGAGAAGTCCCGCCTGCACCGGGAAACGGTGCCGGCCGGCAGGCCAGCCTGCCGCCTGACTGGAAATACCGGCGCCCGGTCGCAGAACTCCAAGAAGTAGTAGGTGCGCCCGCCAGGAGATGTCAGGCAGCATCGGCAGCCTTGCCGTGTCCGAAAAATTTGCTCTTTGACGCGTCTAGGCCTTCCGCGGCCCGGCCGCGATGCCGCCGGCGCCGCGCCGGTGCCGGTCATGCCGGCGAAATGCATCGCCTCCGGAACGGGAACGCGCCAGTGTCTGCCAGAGCAGCCGCCGGCGCCCTCTCCCGCCCCACGGACGTTACCCCGACGTCATCGCCTCTCTTTCACCCGCGCCCAGCCGCTCGCCTTTGCGCGAAACGGCGCTTTCCGGCAATTCTCGCGCCTTCGCTCGCTCCCTCGCGTGCTCCATGAATCGCCGCGGACACCGCCCAGACGGTGCAACCGCGGCACCGGAGTGAGGTATTGCGATGAAACGCATGCTGTTCAACGCGACGCAACAGGAGGAATTGCGCGTCGCCATCGTCGACGGTCAGAAACTGATCGACATCGACATCGAGACTGCCGGGCGCGAACAGCGCAAGGGCAATATCTACAAGGGTGTCATCACCCGCATTGAACCCTCGCTGGAAGCCTGCTTCGTCAACTACGGCGAAGAGCGCCACGGCTTCCTGCCGTTCAAGGAAGTTGCCCGCGCCTTCTTCAAGGAAGGCATCGACGTGCGCAACGCACGCATCCAGGATGCCCTGCATGAAGGCCAGGAACTGATCGTCCAGGTCGAGAAGGAAGAGCGCGGCAACAAGGGCGCGGCCCTGACCACCTTTATCTCGCTGGCCGGCCGCTACCTGGTGCTGATGCCGAACAACCCGCGCGGCGGCGGTGTGTCGCGCCGCATCGAGGGCGAAGACCGCCAGGAGCTGCGCGAGACCATGGCGCAGCTGACCGTGCCGGAAGGCATGAGCATCATCGCCCGGACCGCGGGCATCGGCCGCTCGGCCGAGGAACTGCAGTGGGACCTGAACTACCTTCTGCAGCTGTGGAAGGCCATCGATGGCGCCGCCGGCGACAACAAGGCCCCGCTGCTGATTTACCTGGAATCGAGCCTGGTCATCCGCGCCATCCGCGATTACTTCCAGCCGGATATCGGCGAGATCCTGATCGATACCGACGAGATCTACGAACAGGCCCGCGCCTTCATGAGCGTGGTGATGCCTGACAACATGAACCGCGTGAAGAAGTACCGGGACGACGTGCCCCTCTTCTCGCGTTTCCAGATCGAGCACCAGATCGAGTCGGCCTACTCGCGCATGGTCATGCTGCCGTCCGGCGGCGCCATCGTGATCGACCACACCGAGGCACTGGTGTCCGTGGACGTGAACTCGGCCCGCGCCACCAAGGGCGCCGACATCGAGGAAACCGCGCTGCGCACCAACCTCGAGGCCGCTGACGAAATTGCCCGCCAGCTGCGCCTGCGCGACCTGGGCGGCCTGATCGTGATCGACTTCATCGACATGGAATCGGGCAAGGCCCAGAAGGACGTGGAAACGCGCCTGAAGGACGCGCTGCGCCACGACCGCGCGCGCGTGCAGATGGGCAAGATCAGCCGCTTCGGCCTGATGGAGCTGTCGCGCCAGCGCCTGCGCCCGTCGCTGTCGGAGGGCTCGCACATCACTTGCCCGCGCTGCAACGGCACGGGCCACATCCGCGATACCGAATCGTCCGCCTTGCAGGTCCTGCGCATCATCCAGGAAGAGGCGATGAAGGAAAACACCGCCGCCATCCACTGCCAGGTGCCGGTGGAGGTTGCCGCCTTCCTGCTGAACGAGAAGCGCCAGGAAATCAACCTGATCGAGCTGCGCTTCAAGGTCAACGTGCTGCTGATCCCGAACAAGCACCTGGAAACGCCGCACTACAAGCTGGAGCGCCTGCGCCACGACGACCCGCGCCTGGAAGACAGCACCGCCAGCTACAAGATGGCTGAGGCTGCGGCCAAGGAGCTGGAAGCCGACACCAGCTACAGCAGCCGCCGCAAGGAAGAAGCCAAGCCGCGCCAGGAAGCGGCGGTCAAGGGGATCACGCCGGAACAGCCGGCTCCGGTTTCCGTGCCGCGTCCGGAGCGCGCCCCGCGTCCGGAAGCCGCCCCGGCAGCTCCGCCCGTCCCTGCCACCAAGCCGGTGGAAGCCGGCGGCTTCATCGCCTGGCTGAAGGGCCTGTTCGGCGCGCGCCCGGCGCCTGCGCCGGTGGTTGAGCCGGCCAAGCCGGTGGCGGCCGCCGAAAGCCGCGGTGGCGAAGGCCGCCGCGAGCGCGGCCAGCGCGGCGAAGGCCGTGGCCAGCGCGGCGAGCGGGCCGAACGTGGCGAGCGCGGTGAACGTACCGAACGTGCCGAGCGCGGCGAACGTGGCGAGCGCCAGGAACGCGGTGACCGCCAGCCTCGCGGTCAGCGTGCAGAGCGCGGTGAGCGTGCCGAGCGTGGCGAGCGCCAGCAAGGCGAGCGCGGCGAACAACGCGAAGGCCGTGGCGAGCGCCAGGGCCGCCAGCCGCGCCAGCAGGAAGGCCAGGCCACTCCGGCCGTCGCCCGCCAGGCTGAAGGCGCCCAGGGCGAACGTGCCCAGGGCGAGCGCGCCGAAGCCCGCCAGGAAGGCCGCCGCGAACGTGGCCAGGAACGCGGCCAGGAACGCCGCGAGCGTCAGCGCGATCGCCAGCGCGAGCGCAGCGACCTGCGTGAAACCGAAGCCGGCGAAGCGCCGCAGCCGGAAGCCGTAGCCGTCGCCCAGGCGCTGGGCGTGCTGCCGCAGGCCGCCGCGGACGAAGTGCCAGCCGTGCGCGCCGAACTGCCGGAAGGTGCCGAAGGATTCGCCGAAACCGCCGAGGGCGAAGAGCGCCGCCGCCGTAACCGTCGTGGCCGCAACCGCTATCGCCGCGAGCGCGACGAAGCCGGCCAGGGCACGCAAGGTGAAGGCGAAGCCGCTCAGGAAGGCGCTGCCGAGACCGCCGAAGGCATCGCTCCGGTGACCGCCGAGGCCGCCGAGGCGGCTCCGCAAGCCGCTTCCCAGGCCGCACCGCAAGCCGAGCCGGCACCGCAGGCAGCTGTTGCTGTTGCCGCGGCGGAAAGCGTCGAAGCGATCCGCATCGCCGTGCCGGAAGGCGTGACCCCTGCCCCCGCCACTGAACCGGCAGCGGCACCGGCCCCGGTAGCCGCACCCGTGGCCGAACCCGTGGCCGAACCCGCCCCGGCCGCCGTGGCCGCGCAAGCGGAAGCCGCCGCAGCCGTGACCGAGGCGATCGCCGCCGAAGCCGTGGCCGAGCCGGTCGTGGCCGCAGCCGTGGAACCCGCCCCTGCCGTGGCCGCGCCCGCCGCGGAACCGGCCGCCGCGCCGGTCGCGATGGAAAGCCTCGAGCCGATGCTCGCCGGCGCCGGCCTGCAGTGGGTCCACACCGATGCCGACAAGCTGCGCTCCGCCCAGGAAGCGGCTGCACGCATCGTGCCGGCGCCGCGCGTGCCGCGCGAGCGCAAGCCGCTGCCGCCACTGCCTCAGGGTCCGATGATCCTGGTCGAAACCAGCCGTCGCGAAGTGGACATGGCGTCGCAGCAGTAAGCCTGCCCGGGTGCCGCCGCTGGCACCCGCGTTCGCTGCAGAGGGGACAGCCTTGGCTGTCCCTTTTTCATGCGCGCCAAATCCCCGAGATTCGCGGGAATGCGGCTCCCCGGGCGCCCACTCGGCTAGAATGGCAGCAAATGCATCCGGGCTTCCGAAGTCCCCCGGCCCGGCCTTGGCAGGCCACTCGCCGGAGCAGCAGCGCCCACCCACAGGCCATGACCGAATCCGTCATTCCGATCTTCGACCTGCGCGACCATCGCTACCACTCGATGACGCCGCGCATCCCCGGCAAGCTGGAACCGCCCTCCGGCCTGGTGGCCGATACCCGCGGCCGGCCGCTGCATGACCTGCGCATCTCGGTGACAGACCGCTGCAACTTCCGCTGCGTCTACTGCATGCCGAAGGAAGTGTTCGATAAGGACTACACCTTCCTGCCGCACTCAGAACTGCTCAGCTTTGAAGAGATCGAGCGCACCGCGCGCCTGTTCGTCGCGCACGGCGTCGAGAAGATCCGCCTGACCGGCGGCGAGCCACTGCTGCGCAAGAATATCGAGCACCTGGTCGAGATGCTGGCAAAGATCGAGACCGTCTCCGGCAAGCCACTCGACCTGACGCTGACCACCAATGCCTCGCTGCTGGCGCGCAAGGCGCGCTCGCTGCGCGACGCCGGCCTGACGCGCGTCAGCGTCAGCCTCGACGCGATCGACGACGCCACCTTCCGCCGCATGAACGACGTCGACTTCGCCGTCGCCGACGTGCTGCACGGCATCGAGACCGCGCAGGCCGTTGGACTGGCGCCGATCAAGGTCAACATGGTGGTCAAGCGCGGCACCAACGACCAGGAAATCGTGCCGATGGCGCGCCATTTCCGCCACAGCGGCATCATCGTCCGCTATATCGAATTCATGGATGTCGGCGCCAGCAACCACTGGCAGATGGACGAGGTGCTGCCCTCGGCCGAGGTCGTGCGCCGCCTCGATGCCGAGTTCCCGCTGGAACCCGTGCAGGCCAACTACAGCGGCGAGACCGCCGAACGCTGGCGCTATCGCGACGGCAGCGGTGAAATCGGCGTGATCTCCAGCGTTACCCATGCGTTCTGCGGCGATTGCAGCCGCATCCGGCTGTCCACCGAGGGCCGGCTCTACCTGTGCCTGTTCGCCACCGAGGGCTATGACCTGCGCGCGCTGCTGCGCGGCGGCTACAGCGACCTGGAGATCTCGAACGCGATCGCGCAGGTATGGCAGGGGCGCACCGACAACTATTCCGAGCAGCGCGGCGACCCGGCGGTGCGCCAGGCACGCGCCGAGCGCAAGATCGAGATGTCCTATATCGGCGGCTGAACCCGCCGCCGCACCTTCATGATTGCACGCGACGACATCACCGGCCTGATTCTCGCAGGCGGCAGGGGCAGCCGCATGGGCGGCACCGACAAGGGGCTGCAGCCGCTGCACGGAACGCCCATGGCGATGCATACGATGATGCGCCTTGGCCCGCAGGTCGGCGGCCTGATCATCAACGCCAACCGCAACCTGGCTGCCTATGAATCGTTCGGCGTGCCGGTCTACACCGACACCGTGCCCGATTTCGCCGGGCCGCTGGCCGGCATGCTTGCGGGACTGGAACAGTGCGGCACATCCTGGATGGTGACGGCGCCATGCGACTCGCCTTTTCTCCCCACCGACCTCGTGGCGCGGCTGGCGCAGGCCATCGAGTCCGAGGGCGCGGAACTGGCGATCCCGGTGACGCTGGATGAAACCGGCAAGCGCCAGACCCAACCCGTGTTCTGCCTGATGCCGGTCAGCGCGCTGGACAGCCTGGTCGCGTATCTTTCCGGCGGCGGCCGCAAGATCGAGACCTGGGCCGCCTCGCACCGGCTGGCCGAGGTGATGTTCGACGACGCCGCGGCCTTCGCCAATATCAACACGCTGGACGAACTGCGCACGCACGAAAGCCGCTAGTCGCCGCAATCACCCGCCGCCGAGCCACCATGCCTTCCCTGCAATCCGTCATTTCCTGCCTGTCCGACTACGATCCCACCGCGCTGCCGGTGGACCAGGCCAACCGCATCATCGGCGAGGTGGTGGAGCCGGTGCGCGGCATCGAACAGCTGCCGATCCGCAGCGCGCTCGACCGCGTGCTGGCCGAGGGCATCGTCTCGACCATCGACGTGCCGGCCCATGACAATTCGGCCATGGATGGCTACGCCTTCTGCAGCGAAGCGCTCGCCGCCGCGCAGACTGACATGGTCGAGCTTGAAGTGATCGGCAGCGCCTTCGCCGGCGGCGCCGGTGCGCTCGCGCCCACGGCCGTGCAGGCGGTACGTATCATGACCGGCGCGGTAATGCCGGCCGGCTGCGACACGGTGGTGCCGCAGGAATTCGTCGAAACGGTGGCCGACGGCGCCCGCATCCGCTTTGCCGCCGACTGCGTGCGCGCCGGCGACAACCGCCGCCTGCGCGGCGAAGACCTGGCCCGCGGCCAGGCCGCGCTGCCGGCCGGCCGCATCGTCCAGCCCGCCGACCTGGGCCTGCTGGCCTCGCTGGGCATTGCCGAAGTGCGCGTGCGCCGGAAGCTGCGCGTGGCCTTCTTCTCCACCGGCGATGAACTGCGCTCGATCGGCGAACCGCTGGACGCTGGCTGCGTCTACGACTCGAACCGCTATACGCTGCACGGCATGCTGCGCCGGATGAACGTCGAACTGCTCGACATGGGCGTGGTGCGCGACGACCCCGAGGCGCTGGAAACGGCTTTCCGCACTGCCTGCGAAAGCGCCGACGCGGTCATCACCTCGGGCGGCGTCTCGGTCGGCGAGGCCGACTACACCAAGCAGATCATGGCACGCCTGGGGGATGTCACCTTCTGGAAGATCGCCATGCGCCCGGGCCGGCCAATGGCGTTCGGGCGTATTGGCAGCAGCGAGGGCTGCGATTCGGCGCTGCTGTTCGGCCTTCCGGGCAACCCCGTCGCGGTGATGGTCACCTTCTACCACTTCGTGCGGTCGGCGCTGCACCGATTGATGGGTGCCAGCGTGCCGCCGCTGCCGCTGCTGCAAGTGCGCAGCGCGCAGGCGATCCGCAAGAAGCCCGGCCGCACCGAATACCAGCGCGGTATCCTGGGCCGGGCGGCTGACGGGCAGTGGGAAGTGCGCATCACCGGCCAGCAGGGCTCAGGCGTGCTGCGCTCGATGAGCGAAGCCAACTGCTTTATCGTGCTCGGCCACGAGCATGACTCGGTCAAGGCCGGCGATCCGGTCGAGGTCATGCTGTTCGACGGGCTGATCTGAGGGTTGCTCTGAGGTTGATCTGAGCATGGCAAGAAGGCCGGCCGCATCGCTGCGGCGGCAATGTGTCGTATTTGTGCTGCACATTTGCCGCCGTGACGCGTCCGGCGCTTGGCTTTCAGCCTTGCCGTGGGCAGCGGACTATGCTTGGGGTCGGGCAGTCGCTACACTTGGCGCACGATTCAGCAACAATCAAGTTATCCCCAGTCATGAATCAGGAGATCGCCTACCTCCACCCCGTGAAGACCGCCCGCGCGCTGGTGCTGGTCTACCTGTGCTTCTCCCTGCCGATCGTCTCGCTGGGGCTGTTCGTTACCTTTATCCGCTACGGCGACCTGCCTGCGATCACGGTCTTCAGCGCGATCATCCTGAATGCGCTGATCGGCTTCGGCCTGCTGTGGCTGGCGTGCAAGGCTTACAACTGGGTGGCTGCCCGCTTTGGCGGCATCGAAGTCCACGTGCGCGAGCTGGCGCCCGAAGACGACCGCTGAACCTTCGCTGATGCACGGGCCGGCGGGCTGCCGGCCGCCTCGCCCGCGTTGCGGGCGTTCCCTGCACCGGCAGGCGCTCAACCGCCGCTGTCATCCGGCGTCTGCGCCGCCTCCACCGTCTCCACCCCGTTCAGTCCCAGCAACTGCTGCGCGGCATCGCCCGGCAGCGCTTCCACCGTCCGCAGCTTGCGCGCCATCTGGCGCGTGCGCACCTCGGCCTGCTCGATATTGCGCGCCGCGCGCTCGAGCGTGTCGCGGGTCTTGGCCAGCACGTCGCCGAACTTGCCGAACTCGGTCTTGACCGCGCCCAGCACCTCCCACACTTCGCTCGAGCGCTTCTCTAGCGCCAGCGTGCGGAAGCCCATCTGCAAGCTGTTCAGCAGCGCGGTCAGCGTGGTCGGGCCCGCCACGGTAACGCGATAGTCGCGCTGCAGCAGGTCGGTCAGGCCTGGTCGCCGCAACACTTCGGCATACAGCCCTTCGGTCGGCAGGAACAGGATTGCGAAATCGGTAGTCTGTGGCGGCGCCAGGTATTTTTCGGCAATGGTCTGCGCCTCTCGGCGCAAGGCAACTTCCAGTTCGCGGCCGAAGGCGATGACGCCGTCCGGGTCACCGCGCTCCTGCGCATCGACCAGCCGCTCGTACTGTTCCTTGGGAAACTTGGCATCGACCGGTAGCCACACCGGCGTGCCGCCGTCGCCATCGCCGCCCGCGGCCTTGCCGGGCAGACGAATGGCAAATTCCACCCGCGCGCCAGAGTTGCGCACCGTTTCGACGTTCTTGCCGTACTGGTCCGGCGTCAGCATCTGCTCCAGCAGCATCTCAAGCTGGACTTCGCCCCAGGTGCCGCGCGACTTCACGTTGGTCAGCACCTTCTTCAGGTCGCCCACGCCCTGCGCCAGCGCCTGCATTTCGCCCAGCCCGCGATGCACCTGCTCGAGGCGATCCGAGACCAGCCGGAACGACTCGCCCAGGCGCTGCTCCAGCGTCGCATGCAGTTTCTCGTCGACGGTACGGCGCATCTCCTCCAGCTTGGCCGCGTTATTGGCCTCGATGTCGCGCAGCTTCTGCTCCAGCGTGGCGCGCACCTCCGCCAGGCGGCGCTCGTTGGCTTCGGACATCTGCGCCAGCTGCTGCTGCAGGCCGTCGCCGAAGCGGCGCAGCGCTCCCGCCTGTTCGTCGCGCGCCTGCTGGCCTTGCAGCATCAGGTGCTGGCGTACGTGCTCGAGCTGCTGCGTGTTGGACCCGGTCAGCTTGGCGAGCTGCTGCGCGAAGGTGTCGATCTGGTTGTTCTGCAGCGTGGCAATGCCGGTCAGCTGCGACGACAGCGCCTGCTGGAAGCGCAGCATCTGCTGGGCCGACTCGTCGCGGTTGCCGCGCGCGGCCTCGGCTACATCGGTACGGACCTCACGCTCCACGCGCTCCATGCCGCGCGCCCCTTCGACGCGTAATTCGGCAAGCTGGCGGGCCAGTTCGGCGCCGGGCGAGGCGGCCTGCTGGCGCAACAGCACGATCACCAGCAGGACGACCGCGAGCAGCGCCACGGCCAGCGTCAGGTACGGAATCAAGGACATGCAGCAACAGGTTAAGCGACGGACAAGCGGGCGCGCCTCAGCGGCGGCCCGGCATGACTTCAGGGTTGATCACGGTGGGCGGATGGCCGGCCTGCGGGCCCTGGTCGAGCGCGGCGATCAGGTTGTCGGCGGCCAGCGTCGCCATGGCGCGGCGGGTCTTTTCCGAGGCGCTGGCGATATGCGGCGTCAGCACGACGTTGGGCACCGTCAGCAGGTCCGGATGGACACTGGGCTCGCCCTCGAACACATCCAGCCCGGCGCCGAAGATGCGCTTGTCGCGCAGCGCCTGCGCCAGCGCTGCGTCGTCGACGATGCCGCCGCGCGCGAGGTTGACCAGCGTCGCCGTCGGCTTCATCAGCGCCAGCTCGGCGGCGCCGATGGCATGGTGGCTCTGCGGGCCATAAGGCAGCACCAGCAGCAGGTGGTCGGATTGGCGCAACAGTTCCTCCTTGCTGACATAGCGGGCGTTGAGCGTGCGCTCGGTGTCCGCCGGCAGCTGGCTGCGGTTGTGGTACAGCACGCTCATGCCAAACCCGCTGGCACGGCGCGCCAGCGCCTGGCCGATGCGGCCCATGCCAAGGATGCCGAGCGTGCTGCCGTATAAATCCATGCCGACGAGCATGTCGTAGCTCCAGCGCTGCCACTTGCCGGCGCGCAGGTAGTGCTCGGACTCGGTGACGCGGCGCGCGGTGGCCATCAGCAGCGCCCAGCCGAAGTCGGCGGTGGTCTCGGTCAGCACGTCGGGCGTATTGGTGGCGACGATGCCCGCGGCGGTCAGTGCCGGCACGTCGAGGTTGTTGTAGCCGACGGCCATGTTGCACACCGCGCGCAGCGACGGCAGCGCGGCAACCAGGTCCGCGTCGATGCGGTCGGCGGCGTTGGCCAGCACGCCGGCCTTGCCGGCCAGCCGGGCCTTCAGCGCGGCGGCATCAAGCACCGCGTCCTGCTGGTTGTCGTCGACATCGAAATACTGCGCCAGGCGGTCGATCACTTCGGGATAGATGGCGCGGGTGACAAGGACGGACGGCTTCATGGCATCACACATGGAAGAAGAGGAAGGTCATGATGACGAACAGCGGCATCAGGAAAATGCCCGAGTACAGCATGTAGCCGAAGAAGCTCGGCATGCGCACGCCGCGGTTCTCGGCAATGGCCTTGACCATCAGGTTGGGCGCGTTGCCGATATAGGTATTGGCGCCCATGAACACCGCGCCGGCGGAAATCGCGGCCAGAGTCGAGGCGTCGCGCGTCATCAGCGTGGCGGCATCGCCGCCGGCGGTGTTGAAGAACACCAGGTAGGTCGGCGCATTGTCCAGGAACGACGACAGCAGCCCGGTCGCCCAGAAATACATGCTGTCGACCGGCTGCCCGTTGCCGTCGCTGACCGCGCGAATTACGCCGGCAAAGGCGCCGTCTGTGCCGGACTTGAGCATGGCGATCACCGGGATGATGGTCAGGAAGATCCCTGCGAACAGCTTGCCGACCTCCAGGATCGGCTCCCAGTTGAACTCGTTGCCCGCGCGCGCGGTGTGCGGCGTGACCAGCAGCGACACCACCGCCACCACGATCAGCAGCGCATCGCGCACCGCCGCCTGCAGCGGCACGTCGGTGCCGAAGACGTTGAACGAGATGGCCGGCTGCCACAGCCCGCTCATCAGCACCAGGCCGATCAGGGCCAGCAGCAGCACGAAGTTGATCTTGCCGTCGATCGTGATGCCGTGGGAGTCCGGCGTGGGATCGTTCCGCTGCGGCAGTTCTTCCTCCTTGTTGCGGTAGTAATGGCGGTCGACCAGGTAGAACACCACCAGCAGCACCGCGCAGATAAACAACGTCTCCAGGTAGATGTTGCGCATGGTCCAGAAGAAGTCCACGCCCTTCAGGAAGCCAAGGAACAGCGGCGGATCGCCCAGCGGCGTCAGCGAGCCGCCGGCATTTGCCACCAGGAAGATAAAGAACACGACCACGTGCGCCACATGCCGGCGGTTGTCATTGGCGCGCAGCAACGGACGGATCAGCAGCATGGCCGCGCCGGTAGTCCCCATGAAGCTTGCCAGCAGGGTACCCAGCGCCAGGATGCCCGTATTGAGCCGCGGTGTCCCGTGCAGGTTGCCGCGCACGCAGATGCCGCCCGCGACGATATAGAGCGAAGCGATCAGCGAGATGAAGGGGATGTACTCGGCGAGCAGCGCATGCACCGCGCTGGCGGCGGCCGCATGCGTGCCGAACACCGCGGCGAACGGCAGCAGGAACAGCAGCCCCCAGCCCGCAGAGATCTTGCCATAGTGGTGGTGCCAGAACTTGGGCGCGAGCAGAGGCCACAGCGCGACTGACAGCAGGATGCCGGCAAACGGCAGGCCCCATAGCGGCGACAGTGCGGCCCCCTCTATGTCCGCGGCATGCGCGGCCACAGGGAAGACAGCAAAGACAGCTGCCAGCATGGTCAGCATCGGCAACGGTACGAAAGCACGTCGCATCAGGCAGGATCTCCTCGGGAATGCAGCGTTCATGGTGCATCGAGCCCCCGCAACGAACGGCGTGCGGGCTCGCACGGCAAGCCTGCAAGTGTAATCCAGACTCCTCGCGCGATCGTGCTGCGTCGCGCGTTTGCTGCGCGTTTACAGGCGATTCTTATGTCCGTTCTGCCCCATGGATCAAGCCTGCTCGACCACGATCACATGCACGCGATACGGGCCATGCGCGCCCAGCACGATGGTCTGTTCGATATCACCGGTGCGCGACGGGCCGCTGATGATATTGGTCGCGCGCGGCAGCTCGCCGCGTTCGCTGCGCACCAGCGCAAAGGCGTCTTCCAGACCGGCGACCACGCGCGAGCGCGGCACCACCGCGATATGCGTTTCCGGCAGCAGCGCCGCGGAGGCGAAAGTCGCCGGCCCCGATAGCAGCATCAGCGAGCCGGTCTCGGCGATCGCACAGAAGCAGCCGGTGATGCCGACCAGGTCGCCATGGTCGCGGTCGGCCTCGACCTCGCGCAGCGGCGGCCGGCATTCGACCGCGATGCCGGCGGCCTGCCATGGCAGCGTGCCCAGCGCATCCCATGCCACGGCGCGCTGCACCAGGTTCAGGCTGTCCAGATAACGTCGCGCTGCCGCCGGCACTTCGTCCATGGTGGCGACACGATCGACCGTAGACGCCATGCGCTGGGCCTGCTGCACGAAGGCTTCGACGAGATCGGCGGCCGGCATCGGGCGCGGGCCTTGCGGATGGCGCGCGAGGTAATCGGCCACCGCGGCGCGTTCGCCCTGCGTGGGCTGGCGCGGCCTGCCCTGTGCGGCACGGATGCGGGCAAAGATGCGGTCGCGGGCGTCGTTGGTTTCCATAGGGCCTGGCAGTGCGGTTGGCAAGGATGCGCCGATTATAGTTGCCGCGGCATGGCACGGCGCACCGGAATCCCGCAATGCCTACTGCGCCGAGAACACCTGCCGCAGGTAGGACAGGTAGCCGACATCGTCGCACATGGTCTTTTCCGGCGTGTCCGACAGCTTGGCCACGGGCTGGCCATTGCAGCGCACCATCTTGATCACGATCTGCAGCGGCGTGTAGCCGAGATCGTTGGTCAGGTTGGTGCCGACGCCGAAGGCCAGCCGGCAGCGGCCGTGGAAGCGCTGGAACAGCTCGATCACGCGCGGCACGTCCAGGCTGTCGCTGAAGATCAGCGTCTTGGTGCGCGGGTCGACGCGGTTGGCGGCGTAATGCGCCACCATGCGCTCGCCCCAAACGATCGGGTCGCCCGAATCATGGCGCACGCCGTCGAACAGCTTGCAGAAGTACAGGTCGAAGTCGCGCAGGAAGGCATCGAAGCCATAGGTATCTGACAGCGCGATGCCAAGGTCGCCACGGTACTCGCGCGCCCAGCGTTCGAGCGCGTACACCTGCGAATCGCGCAGGCGCGGCCCCAGCGCCTGGCAGGCCTGCAGGTATTCGTGCGCCATCGTGCCGAGCGGCACCATGTTGTGCAGGCGGGCGAAATGGACGTTGCTGGTGCCGGCCAGCTGCGAACCGAGCTCGCGCCGCATGGTCAGCAGCACCTCTTCCTGCCAGTCGCGCGAGAAGCGCCGGCGCGTGCCATAGTCGGCGATGACGCAATCGGCTAATTCCGGCGGCTGCAGCAGCGCCAGCTTGTTCTCCAGCCGGCTGCGCCCGACGGCCAGGTCAGGCCGCGGCTGGGTGCGACGGAAGTAGACCTCGTTGACGATCGCCAGCACCGGCACTTCGAACAGGATGGTATGAAGCCAGGGGCCGATGATCGAGATCTCGATCTCGCCGTTGCCCTGCGGCGCCTCGCGCACCGACACGTACTTCTCGTTCAGGTGGAACAGGCCGAGGAAGTCGATGAAATCGCTCTTGATGAAGCGCAGGCCGCGCAGGTAGGCGAGTTCGTCATCGGTAAAGCGCAACTGGCACAGGTGCGCGATCTCGGCACGGATCTCGTCGATATACGGCGTCAGGTCGACGCCGGCGTTGCGGCACTTGAAGCGATATTCGACCTGCGCCTGCGGAAACTGGTGCAGGACCACCTGCATCATCGTGAACTTGTACAGGTCGGTGTCGAGCAGAGACTGGATAATCATGGCTAGCCAGAAGGCGATGTGCCGGGTCAGGCTGACATGCTAACCGAGACGGCGCGCGTCCGGGGCGCTGACAGGCGTTCAAGCGCCGTCGAGGAACGGCTGCGGCGCGCGCAGGACCGGCTTGCCGGCCGTCCTGCCCTGCAGGCACCACAGCGCGCGGCCGTCGCTCCCGGGGCACGACACCAGCGTGGCGGCACTGCGCGGCACGCGTTGCGGCAGCGGCTCGGCGAAGGCGCCGTCCTCGGCAAGGATGCGCTCGGTGTAGACCGCCGCGCCCGCGCGCTCGAAGCGCAGCACCTGCATCCGGTCCCCCGGTTTCGGGTTCAACTCGGGTCCGCAAGGCATCAGGCCGGCACGGCCGCAATGGGCGATGGCATCGCCCGCGGGGGAATCGGTCACGGTGAAGTAGTCCCAGTCGAAGCCGGTCAATGCGGGCAAGGCAACCGGCGCCTCCGATCGCGCGCGCCATGCCACCAGCCGGGACACCACGCTGTCCGCCATGCCCGGCTGGACCAGGGCTTGCGCAGCGGCGGTCGGTGTCATCGCCGGAAATGCCGCCAGCATCACAAGCAGGGATAGCAAGGCGGCGCGGCGGCAATCACGAAGCTGGCGTGGCATACGAATCTCCCGGCGTGGAGGCATGTGGCACTCAGGCGGCCTCATCATGCCTGCGGTTGCGCAAGCACGCCAGCGGGCCGCCATGTCTTGGATCAAAAGTACATAAAGAAATAAGAAAACTATCTGATCCAGCTATATAGACCCGCTATCCTTGCCAGAAGGCTCGGCTACAATACCGGTTCCCGAAAGGCCACGGCCGGCGCTCGTCCCGCCATACCTGCCCGCCAAGGCAGATGGAGGCGTCCGCCGGCAAGAAGCGGCCCAACAGTTTCCCATTAAAAGCCGACCCGTTTTCCTGGAACCGAAATGACTCACGTTGTCACCGAATCCTGCATCCGTTGCCGCTATACAGACTGCGTTGACGTATGTCCGGTGGATTGTTTCCGCGAAGGCCCGAACTTCCTGGCCATCGACCCGGATGAGTGCATCGACTGCGCCGTATGCGTGGCCGAGTGCCCGGTGAACGCCATTTACGCCGAGGAAGACGTGCCGGGCGACCAGCAGCAGTTCATTGAACTGAACGCCGAACTGGCGCGCGCCTGGCCTTCCATCACCAAGACCAAGGCCCCGCTGGCCGAGGCCGAGGACTGGAAGGACACCACCGACAAGCTGCAGTACCTGGAGCGCTGAGCGCGCCAGGCTGCAAAGAAGGCCGTCCCCACGCGCTTTCCGCAATGCCGGGCACCCGCGTGCCCAACCAACGTATCAGGACGAATATGGACTTGAGCATTCCAAATCCCGTTGCCGACACGACCAAGCAGGTCGAGGGCGGCAGCCCCGCAGGCGGCCAGCCGCTCGAAATCGACGCGCTGATCGTCGGTGCCGGTCCGGTGGGCCTGTTCCAGGTGTTTGAACTGGGCCTGCTCGAAATCAAGGCCCACGTGATCGATTCCCTGAAAGTCGTTGGCGGCCAGTGCGTGGAGCTGTATCCCGACAAGCCCATCTACGACATCCCGGCCGTGCCCAGCTGCACCGGCCAGGAACTGACCGACAACCTGCTCAAGCAGATCGAGCCGTTCGAGCCCACCTTCCACCTGGGCCAGGAAGTCTCCGTGGTGGAGCGCCGTGAAGACGGCCGCTTCTTCGTCGAGACCTCGCTCGGAACCCGCTTTATCACCAAGACCATCTTCATCGCCGCCGGCGTGGGCTCGTTCCAGCCGCGTACGCTGAAGGTCGAGGGCCTCGACAAGTTCGACGGCAAGCAGCTGTTCTACCGCGTCAAGGATCCGAGCCGCTTCCACGGCCGCAACCTGGTCATCGTCGGCGGCGGCGACTCGGCGCTGGACTGGACGCTGGACCTGGTCGGCAAGGCCGAGTCGGTGGTGATGATCCACCGCCGCGACGGCTTCCGTGCCGCGCCGGCCTCGGTGGCCAAGATGAAGGAACTGTGCGAACAGATGGAGATGCAGTTCCTGGTCGGCCAGATCGGCGGCTATGAAGAGAAGGACGGCGTGCTCACCGAGATCAAGGTGACCGGTGCCGACGGCGTGACCCGCCGCCTGCCGCTGGACGACCTGCTGGTGTTCTTCGGCCTGTCGCCCAAGCTCGGCCCGATCGCCGAGTGGGGCCTGGACCTGGAGCGCAAGCAGATCAAGGTGGATACCGAGAAGTTCCAGACCAATATCCCGGGCATCTTCGCGGTGGGCGACATCAACACCTACCCCGGCAAGAAGAAGCTGATCCTGTCGGGCTTCCACGAGGCCGCGCTGGCTGCGTTCGGGGCTGCGCCGTATATCTTCCCCGAGAAGAAGATCCACATGCAGTACACCACGACTTCGCCGAAGCTGCACAAGGTCCTGGGCGTGGAATCGCCGGTGTTCGACTGAACGGCGCTGCACGGTGCCGCAGAAAAAACCGCCGCAAGGCGGTTTTTTTCTGGCACAAACGAAAAACCGTCGCTATAATGCGGCCTCGCTGTTGACCACCAACGTGGGACGCAGCCAGCCAGCCGCTCCGAAGCACCTGAAGACAAACAAAATGTTGGCAAGGTGTTGACGGCAAAAAGAGAAACTGGCTATAATTTCTTTCTCAGCTGTTCCCCGATAGCTCAGTCGGTAGAGCGACGGACTGTTAATCCGCAGGTCCCTGGTTCGAGCCCAGGTCGGGGAGCCAACCGATACGGAAGCCCGGTGCAAATGCACCGGGCTTTTTCGTTTGTAGCTCGTTGAGGCTTGCGCCCGGGGCTGCCGCAGCGCCCCTGCCCTTCGCCGCCCCTGCCCTCTTCCCTCCGTTTATCCCTGCAGCGTGTTGCCCGCGGCCTTCAGCGCCACGACGATAGCCTCCGCATTGGCTTCGACCCGATGCAGCGGCCCCGCCACCGACATCCCGTAGACGACGCCGCCGAGCGACACCGGAATCGCGATGGCCCCCAGGTCCGGGAACGACTCGCCGAAGTTCGGATACCACCCCTGCGCCTGCCATTGCTGCATCGCTGCCTCGAATACCCGCAGCGAGTCCACCGTGCGCCCGGTGCGCGACGCAAAGGAAACGCCGGCCAGCAGTTCCGCGCGGCTCTCCGCGGCCATGGTGCCAAGGATGGCGCGGCCGATGGAATTGACATGCGCGTCGCGCAGTTCGCCCGGCGCGGCGATATAGCGCACCGGGTTGGCGGACTCGCGCACCTCCAGGTAGAGCACGCGGCCGTCGTCCTGCAGCTTGCCAAAGATCACGGTTTCGCCGGTGTCATCGCGCAGCGACTCCAGCACCGGCTGCACCCGTTCGAGCAGCGGGTCGTTGCGCGCGATGCGCTGGGCGATATCGAGTAACCGCCGCGTGGGGTAATAACCCTGGCGGCGGCCGGTTTCGTACAGGTAGCCCAGCGACGCCAGCGTGCGGATCAGCCCCAGGCAGCTCGACATCGGCGCGCCCAGCAGCTTCGCCAGTTCGGTCAGCGTCAGCGAGCGCCCTTCGCGCGCATAGATCTCCATGATCTCGATCACGCGCAGCGCCGTCTTGACGCTGCCGTAGCCCGATTTTTCCGCCGCTTCGTTTTCTGCCATCGTGGGCTTCCTCGACTTCCGTGTGCTTTGGCCGGAATTGTACGCGGCGTGGGAACGGCACCCGCGGATCCCGGTGCGGCCGGATCAGGTACCGGTGCCGTCCTGCGCCTGTGGCAGACCTTCCGGCCAGCTACGGATATTGCCCGGCGTGCGCGAGAACCGTGTGGGGATGCCGACACCCCGCAGTCGCCCTTCGCTCGGATGGTCGTATTCGAACATCATGCCGGTGGCGCGCAGGTGCGGGTCATCCACCAGGGTGTCGAAATGCGGCAGCTCGCTGTGCGGGATATCGGCATCGCGCAGCAACGCCAGCCACTCCGCGGTGGTGCGCTGCGCGACGATCTCGGCCAGCGTGGCGTAGAGCGCGTCGATATTGGCGCTGCGCGCGGCTGGGGTCGCATAGCGCGGGTCGCGCGCCAGTCCGGCATGGCCTGACAGGTCGAAAAAGCGCAGCCATTGCGCGCTGGTATAGGGCAGCAGCGCGAGATGGCCGTCGCTGGTGCGGTACGGCTTGCGGTGGGCCGACATCACGCGCGGATAGCCGGCAGGGCCGAGCGGCGGCACGAAGGTCTGCCCGGCCAGCTGCTCGGTGGCGAGGAAGGACACCAGCGTTTCGAACATCGGCACCTCGATGGCCTGCCCCTGCCCCGACCGCTCGCGCTCATACAGCGCCATCGGGATCGCATAGGCGACGGTGAGGCCGGCGACCTTGTCCGCCAGGATGGTGTTCACGTACTGCGGCCCCTCGTTCGAGTTGGCGCCCTGGAACTGCGCCATCCCGCTGCGCGCCTGGATGATGTCGTCGAAGGCCGGCGCGCCGGCATACGGGCCCTCCTCCGAATAGCCATAGGCGCCGCAATAGATCAGCCGCGGATGATCCGCACGCAGCGAGGCATAGTCCAGGCCGAGCTTGCGCAACGACTGCGGCCTCACGTTGGAGACGAAGACATCGGCCGTGGCGATCAGCGACTTCAGCTCGGCCAGGTCCTCCGGCTGCTTGACGTCGAGCACGACAAACTGCTTGTTGCGGTTCAGGTTGAGGAAGCTGGCGCCCATCGCGGCGTGGCGCGCCGGCTCGGCATGGCGGAACACATCGCCGGCGGGCGCTTCGACCTTGATCACCTCGGCGCCCATGTCGCCGAGGATCTGCGTGGCGTACGGCCCCATCGCGACCGAGGTCATGTCGATCACCCGCACGCCCGCCAGTGGCCCGGTCGCGGGAGGCGCTTTGTCTTGCATCGTCACCTCCCGTTCAGTACGACTTGGGCAAACCCAGCACACGCTCGGCGATAAAGCACATGATCAGCTGCGGGCTGACCGGCGCGATGCGCGGGATATACGATTCGCGCAGCAGGCGCTCGACGCGGTATTCGCGCGAATAGCCCATGCCGCCCAGCGTCAGGATCGCGGTCTGGCAGGCGTTGTGGCCAGCCTCGGCGGCGAGGTACTTGGCGGCGTTGGCCTCGGCCCCGCAGGACTGCCCCGCGTCGTAGCGCGCGGCGGCCTTCAGCATCATCAGGTTGGCCGATTCCAGCTGCATCCACGCCTGCGCCAGCGGGTGCTGGACGCCCTGGTTCATGCCGATCGGGCGGCCGAAGACCACGCGCTCCTTGGCGTACTGCGTGGCGATTGCCAGCGCGGCGCGGCCCAGTCCGATGGCTTCGGCGGCGATCAGGATGCGCTCGGGGTTCAGGCCATGAAGGATGTATTCGAAGCCCTTGCCCTCTTCGCCGATCCGGTCTTCTTCCGGGATGTACAGGTCGTCGATGAACAGCATGTTGGTATCGACGGCGGCGCGGCCCATCTTGTCGATCTCGCGGATCTCGATGCGGCTGCGGTCCACCTTCGTGTAGAACAGCGACAGGCCTTCGGTCGATTTCTTCACCTGCTCCAGCGGCGTCGTGCGCGCCAGCAACAGCATGCGGTCGGCCACCTGCGCGGTCGAGATCCAGATCTTGCGCCCGCTCACCGAATAGCCGCCCGGCACCTTGCGCGCGAAAGTCTTGAGCTTGGTGGTGTCCAGGCCCGCATCGGGCTCGGTCACGCCAAAGCAGGCCTTTTCCTCGCCGGCGATCAGCGGCGGCAGGAAGCGGCCCTTCTGCTCTTCGGTGCCGAACACCACCACCGGGTTCAGGCCGAACACGTTCATATGCACCGCCGACGCGCCGGTCATGCCCGCGCCCGACTGCGAGATGGTCTGCATCACCAGCGCCGCTTCCAGGATGCCGAGACCGGCGCCGCCGAATGCCTCGGGCATCGCCACGCCCAGCCAGCCGCCCTCGCACAGGGTCTTGTAGAACTCGTGCGGATAGGTGCCGGACTTGTCGAGGCGGTCCCAGTACTCCATGTCGAACTGCGTGCAGACCTGCTGCACGGCTTCGACGATCGATGCCTGTTCTTCGGAGAAATCGAAATTCATGAGATTGCCTGTCAGGTTGTTTATTCCGGCTGGATGCCCGCGTCCTTCACCAGCCGCGACCACTTCTGCAGTTCGGCCACGACAAACTGGTTCAGCTCGGCGGGCGTGCTGCCGAAGGGCTCGAAGCCCAGCGCGTGGAACTGTGCGGCATGCTGCTTGCTGGTGGCGATGGCAACCAGCTCGCGGTTGAGGCGCTCCACCACGGGCGCCGGCACGCCGGCGGGTGCGAATACGCCATTCCAGGAAGTGATGTCGAAACCCTTAAGCTCGGGCGCGCTGCCGACCGGCGGCAGGTCCGGCAGCAGCGCACTGCGTTGCACGGTGGTCACCGCCAGCGCGCGCAGCTTGCCGGCGCGCACATTGGCGATGCCCGCGGCAAAGTCGACGAACATCGCCTGCACCTGGCCGCCCATCACGTCGGTCATCGCCGGCGGCGTGCTCTTGTACGGCACGTGCAGCATCTTCAGGCCCGCCATCTTCGACAGCGTCGCGCCGGCGACGATGCCGGTGCTGTTGCCGCTCGCGTAGCTCATGCCAGGATGCGCCCTGGCGTAGTCGATGAATTCGCGCAGCGTCTTCACCGGCAATTGCGGGTTGACCACCAGCATGAACGGCAGGTTGCCCATGCGCGAGACCGGCGTGAAGTCCTTGACCGGGTCGTAGCGCAGCTGTTTCATCAGCGACGGGTTGGCCGAATGCGTGGTGTTGGTGGTCATGAACAGCGTATAGCCGTCGGCCGGCGCCTTGGCGACGAACTCGGCGGCGATGGTGCCGTTGGCGCCCGGCTTGTTGTCGACCACCACCGGCTGCTGCAGCGCTTCGCCCAGGTACTTGGCGGTCAGCCGGGCCACCGCATCGGTGCCGCTGCCGGCTGCGAACGGGACCACCAGGCGCAGCGGCCTGGACGGAAATTCATCGGCGGCCGGCGCCGGTGTTGCAAGCAGCGCGGCGGCAAATCCCACCACCAGGCTGGCGAAAGCGGTCTTGAAGCACTTCACGGTCTGTCTCCTGTCGTTATATGAATTCTTGCCGTGGCCGGCCGCGTCTCAGGCGGGCCGTGTCACACGCTCGGGCGATTCCTCGTACGGTGGGGAATAGATCACCAGGATCCTGGCCGGCTCTTCGCTTACCACCGTGAACACATGCATCTCGTCCGGCGGGAAGAAGCAGCAATCGCCCGGTCCCAGTTCCTTGCGCTGGCCGCCGACTTCTGCGACGGCCCGGCCTTCCAGCACGTAGCACACCTGCTCGATGCCGGGGTGCGCGTGAGGCAGCGCGCCCTTGCCTTTCTCGATGGTGCCGTGAATCACTTCCAGGTGGCGCGAACCCACGGTCTCGGGGCCGATCAGCCGGCGGTTCAGCGTGCCGACGTGGTTGGCGGGGTGGTAGCCCTCGACCTCTTCGGTCGAGATGAAATAAACCGGGGGTTGCGGCACGCTGCTCTCCTGTGTGGATCTCGCCGTACTGGGCGAGTAATTCATATCTATGAATCTTAGTTTATACATATGAATTTAATCGTCAAACAATTTCAGGCATCTTGCGGGTTTACCGGTAGGCAGCGCTTGGGCCATCACCCGCGATTCCGGGTGGGCTGGTGGACAAGCGAAAAAATGCGGATAATTCGCGGCTTGCCGGCCTTTCCTACGGCGCCGATCGAACGCCATTCTTGACAGGTGCGTCGTATACGTGCCATAGTTACGGGCGTATAGCATTCATGGAAACCGGTACTGTCAGGCTCCAAGTTATATCCGGGCCTGGCGCTATCACCCCCTGACACTGGTTGCACGGACTGAAACGTCCACATCTTTCAGGTTCGCGGGGGCGCACCGGGCACAAGCCCAGCGTGCAATACCAGTCGCTCCGGCGACAGCAGTTTCCCCCCGTGTGAACCAGCCGCTACCGCGGCAATCCCCTAAAGGACTGAATTGACTAAGATCGTCTTGAAACCCGGTGAGCCCGTTGAAGTTGCAATGCGGCGTTTCCGTCGTGCCATTCTGCAGACTGGCCTGATCGTTGAACTCAAGAGCCGTACCGCTTACGAGAAGCCGACGACCGAGCGCAAGCGCAAGAAGAAGGCCGCCGAAGCACGCCTGCGCAAGCGCCTGCGCATGCAAATGCTGCCGAAGAAGATGTACTGATTCGGGCAAGCTTCGTAAAAAAACCGCCAGTTCGCTGGCGGTTTTTTTATGCCTGCACGAAACGTGCGTCCGGGTCGCGCCCCAGGCTGGCGGCCTTTGCTGCACTGCGCCACCTGAGCGTTGCGCCGATGCCCGGCATAATGGCGGATATTGCGCCCCCTTTTGGGCGCCCACCGGACCCTGCCTTGACTGCCATCCTCGAGTTGCGCAAGGTGCGCAAGCAATACGGCGATACGGTCGTCGTCGATGACCTCGATCTCCAGGTGTTTCGCGGCCAGTGCTTTGGCCTGCTCGGCCCCAACGGCGCCGGCAAGACCACCACGCTGCGCCTGCTGCTGGGCCTGACCACGCCGATGGCCGGCACGCTGATGCTATGCGGCGAGCCCATCCCCGAGCGCGCGCCGCAGGCGCGCATGCGCGTGGGCGTGGTGCCGCAGTTCGACAACCTCGACCCGGATTTCTCGGTGATCGAGAACCTGCGCATCTTCGGGCGCTACTTCGGGCTGTCATCGACCGAGATCGAGCGCCGGGTGCCGAAGCTGCTGGAATTCGCCCGGCTGGAAAACCGTGCCGACGCGCAGGTGCGCGACCTCTCCGGCGGCATGCGCCGGCGCCTGACGGTGGCGCGCGCGCTGATCAACGATCCCGACCTGCTGGTGATGGACGAGCCCACCACCGGACTGGACCCGCAGGCGCGCCACCTGATCTGGGAGCGCCTGAAGTCGCTGATGGCGAGTGGCAAGACCATCCTGCTGACCACGCACTTCATGGAAGAAGCCGAACGGCTGTGCAACTACCTGTGCGTGATCGACGGCGGGCGCAAGATCGCGGAAGGCAAACCGCACGAGCTGATCGACAGCCAGATCGGCTGCGATGTGGTCGAGGTCTACGGCGATGAACTGGGCACGCTGCGCGGCACGCTGACACCGCTGGCGCAGCGCACCGAAATGAGCGGCGAGACGCTGTTCTGCTACGTGCGCGAGCCCGCCCCGCTGCTGGCGGCGCTGCACGGCAAGAACGGCGTGCGCTACCTGCACCGCCCGGCCAACCTGGAGGACGTGTTCCTCAAGCTGACCGGCCGCGAGATGCGGGACTGAACCAGGGACTGACATGAGCGAACAGGATCCCCGCACCGACACCTCCGACACCTCCGACACGCCCGCCATCGCCACCCGGAGCGCTGGCCCGGCCGCGCGCCAGACCTATCCACAGCCGCTGCTGCCACGCAACATGCGCAACTGGATGATGGTCTGGTACCGCAACTACCTGGTGTGGAGGAAGCTGGCCATCCCGTCGATGATCGGCAACCTGGCCGATCCGATGATCTACCTGTTCGGCCTCGGCCTCGGGCTGGGGCTGATGGTGGGCCAGGTCAACGGCGTGTCGTACATCGCCTTCCTCGCCGCCGGCACCACCGCATCGAGCGTGATGATGTCGGCCAGCTTCGAGTCGATGTACTCCGCCTTCTCGCGCATGCACGTGCAGCGCACCTGGGAAGCGATCATGCACGCGCCGCTGACATTGGGCGACGTGGTGCTGGGCGAGATCTTCTGGGCGGCCAGCAAGGCGGTGCTGTCGGGCCTGGCGATCATGCTGGTGGCGGCCGCGCTGGGCTATGCGCAAATGCCGGGCGCGCTGCTGGCGCTGCCGGTGATCGTGCTGGCCGGCATTGCCTTCGCCGCGCTGGCGATGATCGTCACCGCGCTGGCGCCCAGCTACGACTTCTTTATGTTCTACCAGACGCTGGCGATGACGCCGATGCTGCTGCTGTCGGGCGTGTTCTTTCCGGTGGAGCAATTGCCCGAAGGCGTGCAGGCGGCCACCAGGCTGCTGCCGCTGGCGCACGCGGTCGATCTGATCCGGCCGCTGATGCTGGGCCGGCCCGTGGAAGGCGCCAGCCTGCATCTTGCCGTGCTCGCAGCCTATGCGGTGGCCGCGCTGGTGGTTTCGCTGGTGCTGCTGCGCCGGCGGATGTTGCGCTGAGGTTGCACGCGCGGGCTCAGGCGCTGCCCACCAGCTTGAGCCCGATTGCCCACACCACTTCGAACAGCCCTGCCAGGGCCAGCAGTGTCCATGCCATACCGAAATTTCCCGTTGCAGCGTACCGTGCGCAACGATAGCGGAGAACCCGCCACCTTGCAGCGCGTTGCCTTGGCGTTGGGGGCCGCGTTGGCTACCTTTTCGCTGGGCGGCTGCATGGTGATGGCCGTGGGCAGTGCCGCGGTTTCGACCGTGGCAACCGTCGGTTCCGCCGCGGTCAGCGTGGCCTCGACCGCAGTAGGTACTACTTACGACATCACCGCTGCCGGCGTGAAAGCGGTGGCCGGCAGCGACGATCCGCCGCCGGCGCAGGAAGCACCGTAAGCGCGGGCAGCCTCGCAGGCTGTCTTACTCGCCCAGGCCGCGCAGCAGGTCGGCCTTCAGGTCCTCGACCGATTCCAGCCCCACCGCCAGCCGGATCAGCCCTTCGCCCACGCCTGCGGCCGCCTTGGCCTCCGGGCTCACGCGTGCATGCGTGGTGGTGTACGGGTGCGTGATGGTGGTGCGGGTATCGCCCAGGTTTCCGGTGATCGAGCACAGACGCGTGTTGTCGATCACGCGCCAGGCGTTGGCGCGCTGCTGCTCGGGCGTGGCGCCCTTCAGCTCGAACGAAACGATCGCGCCGCCACCGCTCTGCTGACGCATGGCAATCTCGTGCTGCGGGTGCGACTGCAGCGCCGGGTGGAACACGCGCGCCACGGCCGGATGCGACTCCAGGAACTGCGCCAGCGCCAGCGCGCTGGACGAATGGCGCTCCATGCGGATCGCCAGCGTCTCCATGCCCTTGAGCAGTACCCACGCGTTGAACGCCGACAGCGTCGGGCCGGCGGTGCGCACAAACGGGAACACCTTGCCCATGATGAAATCGTGCGAGCCCAGCACCGCGCCGCCCAGCACGCGGCCCTGGCCATCGATATGCTTGGTGGCGGAATGCACCACGATGTCGGCGCCGAACTTCATCGGCTGCTGCAGCGCGGGCGAGCAGAAGCAGTTGTCGACCACCAGCAGCGCATTGGCGTTGTGGGCAATGTCCGCCACGGCCGCGATGTCGGCCACTTCGGTCAGCGGATTCGACGGCGTCTCCAGGAAGAACAGCTTCGTGTTCGGCCGCACCGCCGCGCGCCACGCCTCGAGGTCGGTCGGATCGACAAAGGTCGTCTCCACGCCGAACTTGCCGAAGATATTGTTGAACAGCGTCATGGTCGAACCGAAGATCGCGCGCGAGCTGACCAGGTGATCGCCCGCCTGCATCGACGACAGCACCACCGACAGGATCGCGCTCATGCCCGACGCCGTGGCCATGCAGGCCTGCGCCCCTTCCAGCGCGGCCAGCCGCGACTGGAACATCGACACGGTCGGGTTGGTGAAGCGTGAATAGGTGAAGCCCTCTTCCGAGTTGGCAAAGCGTTCGGCGGCCTCGGCGGCGCTGTTGAAGCAGAAGCTCGAGGTCAGGTAAATGGCCTCGGAATGCTCCATGAACTCGCTGCGCAGCGTGCCGGCGCGCACGCCAAGGGTATCGATGCCGAGCGATTCAGGATTGAGCGGTTCGTTCATGCTGGTGGCGCGGTCGTACCCGCGCGAATGCAATGGTTGCGGCCCGCCGCGGCAAGGCGGCCGGCCATGAAAAAAGCCCGTGCGATCGGATGGTCGGATCGACGGGCTTGCTGTTCTGCGGCGGCCTTCGGCAGGCTGTGGCGATGGGTGGACGCGTTGCGCAGCACTGTGCGCATTGGCGAATCTTGCCGGCCACCATCTCTTTAGCTGTTTCGGGCTGGACCCGCGTCCGCAAGCTGACTATCAAATCGACGCCCGGCCATGTTACGGCCGGGCGTCGCATCCGTCAACGAACGGACATGCCGCGGGACAGGCTTGCGGCTTACTCGTTGTTGCCCGAGCGCTGCAGGTGCAGCGCCGAGCGCTCGGTGTCGGCCGCGGTGCCGTCGCGGTCGGCCTGGCTGCGCGCGGTTTCCAGGCGGTCCAGGTAGGCCTCGTCGATATCGCCGGTGACGTAGCGGCCATCGAAGCACGAAGCATCGAAGTCCTTCAGCGCCGGATTGATGTCGCGCACCGCCTGCTTCATCGCTTCCACCTCCTGGTACACGAGCTTGTCCGCGCCGATGATCTTTGCGATCTCTTCGTGCGTGCGGCCGTGCGCCACCAGTTCACTGCGGGTCGGCATGTCGATGCCGTACACGTTGGGGAACTTCACCGGCGGCGCGGCCGAGGCGAAGATCACCTTGTTGGCCCCGGCGTCGCGCGCCATCTGCACGATCTCGAACGAGGTGGTGCCGCGCACGATCGAGTCATCGACGATCAGCACGTTCTTGCCCTTGAACTCGACGCCCATGGCGTTGAGCTTCTGGCGCACCGACTTCTTGCGCACTGCCTGGCCGGGCATGATGAAGGTACGGCCGACGTAGCGGTTCTTGAAGAAACCTTCGCGGTAGTTCACGCCCAGGCGGTTGGCCACCTGCATCGCGGCCGGGCGGCTGGAGTCGGGGATCGGCATCACCACGTCGATGTCGCCGGCCGACACTTCCTGGCGGATCTTCTCGGCCAGGTAGTCGCCCATGCGCAGGCGCGCGTCGTAGACCGGTACGCCATCGATGCACGAATCCGGGCGGGCCAGGTAGACGTACTCGAAAATGCAGGACGTCAGCGCCGGGTTGTCGGCGCACTGCTTGCTGTAGAGCTTGCCGTCCAGGTCGATGAAGATGGCCTCGCCCGCAGCCACGTCGCGCTCGAACTTGTAGCCGATGCCTTCCAGCGCCACCGATTCGGAGGCAACCATCCACTCCTTGCCCGACGGCGTCTCGACGCTGCCCAGGCACAGCGGGCGGATGCCGAACGGATCGCGCACCGCCAGCATGCCGTAGCCGGCGATCTGCGCCGCGATGGCGTACGAGCCGCGCACGCGGCGGTGCATGCCCGCAACGGCCTTGAAGATGGTTTCCGGGTCCAGCGCCATGCCGTTGCTGGCGCGCTGCAGCTCGTCGGCCAGCACGTTCAGCAGCACTTCGGTGTCGGAGTGGGTGTTGATATGGCGACGATCGCGGCGGAACATTTCCTCGCGCAGCTGTTGCCAGTTGGTCAGGTTGCCGTTATGCGCCAGGATGATGCCGTACGGGGCGTTGACGTAGAACGGCTGCGCCTCTTCCTCGCTCGAGGCCGAGCCGGCGGTCGGGTAGCGCACCTGGCCGATGCCCGCGGTGCCCGGCAGGCCGCGCATGTTGCGGGTACGGAAGACGTCGCGCACCAGGCCGTTGGCCTTGTACATGTGGAAAGTACTGCCGTTGGCGGTGGCGATGCCGGCAGCATCCTGTCCGCGGTGTTGCAACAACAGCAGGCTGTCGTAAATCAGTTGGTTGACAGGCGTGGCTGAAACCACACCGACGATACCGCACATGCCAAGCTCCCAGGAAAGGCTTTGAATCAGGGGGCGCAGCCTGGTCCGGCTAACCTTCCGGACCGCAAGGCCTGCGTACTACTGGCCGGGCACCATGCCCGGCTTCATGTCATGTCTTGACGTACTTCGCCAGCTCCGGCGGCAGCCATGGCTTTACCGATTCCATGGCCTGCATCACATAGGGACGGCTCACCGCATCGCGCCAGAACGGTTCGTCCGGCAATTTCGTCAGGCTGGCGAGCGTCACCATCACCATCACCAGCAGCGCGCCGCGCAGCAATCCGAACACCAGCCCGAGCCCGCGGTCCGCCGGCTTGAGGCCCGTGCTCTCCAGCAACTGCCCGACCACCATGCCGGCCAGCGACGCCCCGAGCACGGTGCCGATCAGCAGCACCACGAAACCCAGCGCGTGGCGTGCCAGCTCGCCGCCGGGCAGCGACTCGGGCATCCAGCCCGCGGCCACCGCGCCGTAGCGGAACGCGACCCAGAACGCCACCACCCAGCCGATCAGCGACAGCACCTCGCGCACCAGGCCGCGCAGCACGCCCAGCGCGCCCGAGGCCAGCAGGATGAAGACCACGGCGTAGTCGAAGAAAGTCGGCTGCATCGTTGCTCGCTGCCGCGCCCATGCGCCAGGCAGCGCTAGCCCTTACTGTTCGATTACCTTCGAGGTCAGGCCCGCCGCGCGCACGCGCTTGTCGGCGGCATCGGCGGCGTCGCGGTCGCTGAAGGGACCGGCGCGCAGCAGGATGCGCTCGCCGTCGGCCAGCACTTTCTTTTCCACATAGGCCGGCACCTTGCTCGCCTTGAGCTTGGCCAGCCAGGTCTTCGCCTTCTCTTCCGACGAGAACGCGCCGATCAGGATCAGGTACTTGCCGCTGCCCTGGGGCTTGGCCTCAGGCTTGGCTTCGGGCTTAGCGTCGGGCTTGGCCTCGGCGCGCTGGATGGGCTTGTCGGCGGGCTTGTCCGCCGTATTGACGATTTCCTCGCCGGCATCGAGCGCCGCCGCGTCGCTGCGGGCCGCCGGCGCCGGCGGCAGCGGGTCGGCCTTGCGCGGCTCGACGCGGGGCTTGCTGCTGCCCTGCCCGCCGCTCACCTTGACCGCGACATCGTCGGCCACCGGGCGCGGCTTGGTCTCGAACACGATCGGCAACACGATCACCGCGGCCACCACCAGCACCACGGCGCCGATCAGGCGGCGGCGCGCGCGCTGCTTCTGCGGGAATTCAGGGTCCAGCGTGTCGTCGGCATATTCGTCGGCGAGACGGCGCGACGAGGCGATGCCTGCACCGGGGTCGTTGCGCTGGCGGCGCGCACGCTCCGGTGCCGGGTCGTTGCCCTTGCGGGAAGAAAACAGCGAAAGCAGGCCCATAGATTGGTTCGGTGCGACAGCCCCCTCAGGCAGGGGCCGGTCGTTGCGTTTGCCGCTCAGTGCCAGGTCAGTTGGCTTGGGTGGCCCGGTAGGCCATCACGCCGGCGACGGTATAGAACGATCCGAAGACCAGAATTCTATCATTCTCGGTCGCTCTCTCCATGGCGTCGCGGAATGCCGCCTCCGGACTGGAAAAGCAGGCGGCGGTGGCGTCGGGGCCGGCGCGGAAACCGCCCCCCTCAAGTGTCGCCAGCACGTCGGCGGCGCTGGCGGCGCGCTCGGTCGGCAGGTCGCACAGGCACCAGTGGTCGACCTTGTCGGCCACATGCTGCAGCACGCCGGCAATATCCTTGTCCTGCATCGCGCCGAACACCGCATAGGTGTAGCGGAAGAAGCCCATGTTCTCCAGGTTCTGCCCCAGCGTGGCGGCCGCATGCGGATTATGCGCCACATCGAGGATCACCGCGGGCCGTCCCGGCAGCACCTGGAAGCGTCCCGGCAGCTCGACGAACGCCAGCCCGTTGCGCACTTCCTGCGCGCTCACCGGCAATTGCGGGCGCATGGCCTGCAGCGCGGCCAGCACGGCGGCGGCGTTCAGCAGCTGGTTGGCGCCGCGCAGCGCGGGGTAGCCCAGGCCGTTGAGCTTGCGCCCGCCACCGCTCCAGTCCCATTGCTGGCGTTCCTGGCCCTTGGCCGCGTGGAAGTGGAAATCGCGGCCCACCAGCCACAGCTCGGCGCCGATGGCCTCGGCATGCGCCACCAGCGACTTGGGCGGCACCGGGTCGCCGCAGACCGCCGGCACGCCCGGGCGGAAGATGCCGGCCTTTTCAAAGCCGATTTCCTCGCGCGTGTTGCCCAGGTACTGGGTGTGGTCGATATCGACGCTGGTGACGATGGCGCAGTCGGTATCGATCACATTGGTCGCATCCAGGCGGCCGCCCAGCCCGACTTCGAGGATGATCGCGTCCAGGCCGGAAGCCGCGAAGAAATGGATGATCGCCAGCGTGGTGAACTCGAAGTAGGTCAGGCTGACCGGGTCGGCAAAGCTGTTGCGCGCGCGCTCGACCGCCTCGAAGTGCGGCAGCAGCTGCGCGTCGGTCGCCATCTCGCCATTGAGGCGCGCCCGCTCGTTGAACGAGATCAGGTGCGGCGAGGTATGGCAGCCCACCTTGTAGCCCGCCTCCAGCAGGATGCGCTCAAGCATGGCGCAGGTCGAACCCTTGCCGTTGGTGCCACCCACGGTGAAGACCGTGGCGTCGATGCGCAGCCCGAGGGCTTCCTTGACGCGCGTGATGCGCGTCAGGCCCATGTCGATGCCCACGGGGTGGGCGGTTTCGAGATGGGTAAGCCATTCGGGCAGCGTATGGAAGACAGGCATTTCAGGTGTGCGAGGAAAGCGTTTGCTACCAGATTCGGGCAGGCGGGCGCAAAGTCAAGTGCCGGCGCCGCTGGCGTCCAGAAAAGGCGAAAGGCGCGTCAACCACCCGCGCCTTCGGTACAGCGATATTTGCGGCGTTATGCCACCGCGTCGGCCGGCTGCTTCTGCAGCAGCGCCAGCAGCTGCGCCAGTTCGGCGCGCATCTTGCGGCGATCGACGATCATGTCGACAGCGCCCTTCTGCAGCAGGAATTCCGAGCGCTGGAAGCCTTCCGGCAGCTTCTCGCGCACGGTCTGCTCGATCACGCGTGGGCCGGCAAAGCCGATCAGCGCCTTGGGCTCGGCGATCACCACGTCGCCCAGGAAGGCGAACGAGGCCGACACGCCACCCATGGTCGGGTCGGTCAGCACGCTGATGAACGGCAGCTTGCTCGCGCTCAGCTGGTTCAGCATGGCCGTGGTCTTGGCCATCTGTAGCAGCGACAGCAGGCTTTCCTGCATGCGCGCGCCGCCGGTGGCGGTAAAGCAGATGAACGGCACCTTCTGCTCGAGCGCGGCCTGCGCGCCGCGCACGAAGCGCTCGCCCACCACCGAGCCCATCGAGCCGCCCATGAACTCGAACTCGAAGCAGCTCGCCACCACCGGGATGGTGTGGATGGCACCGCCCATCACCACCATGGCGTCGGTCTCGCCGGTCTCGTCCATGGCCGCCTTGATGCGGTCCGGATACTTCTTCGAGTCCTTGAACTTGAGCGCGTCGACCGGCACGATCTCCTGGCCGATCTCATAGCGGCCTTCGGCGTCCAGCAGCGCGTCCAGGCGCGCACGCGCGTTGATGCGCATGTGGTGGTCGCACTTGGGGCAGACGTGCAGGTTGGCCTCGACGTCGGTCCGGTACAGGGTTGACTCGCACGACGGGCACTTGACCCACAACCCCTCCGGGATGCCCTTGCGGGTGCGGGGGTCGGTCTGTTGAATCTTGGGGGGCAGGAGTTTATCCAACCAGCTCATGAAAGCTCCTTTCGGATAGCTGCGCGCCGCCGGCAAACCCTGAGTCAGGGCGAACTTCGGCAGGTGGCAGGGAATCAACCCGCGAATTTACCACGGCGGGCCCGTGACCTCGAAGCGCGGCGCGCGTATTGGGCACGCCGCGTCACTTCTTGATTCCTGCCAGGCAGTGATTAGGTCACTTGGCGTCCAGCGCCTGGCGGATCTCCGCGATAAACGCCTGCAGCGTTGCCACCGCCTGCTCGCGCGGCGTGTCTTCCAGCAACTGCACCAGGCGGCTGCCGATCACCACCGCGTCGGACACGCTGCCGATCGCGCGCGCGGTCTGCGCGTCGCGGATGCCGAAGCCCACGCCCACCGGCAGGTTGGCGTGCTGCTTGATCAGCGGCAGGCGTGACGCCACGCTGTCCAGGTCGATCGATGCGGAGCCGGTCACGCCCTTGAGCGAGACATAGTAAAGATAGCCGCTGGCGACCTTGGCCACCGCCTCGATGCGCGCATCGGTGGAGGTCGGCGCCAGCAGGAAGATCGGGTCCATGCCATGGTCGCGCATCAGCGCGGCGAACGACTCGCACTCCTCGGGCGGATAGTCGACCACCAGCACGCCATCCACGCCGGCCGCGCTCGCGGCCTTGGCAAAGGCCTCTTCGCCCATGCGCTCGATCGGGTTGGCGTAGCCCATCAGCACCACCGGGGTCTCGGCATTGGCCTGGCGGAACTCGCGCACCCACTGCAGCACCTGGGTCAGCGACACGCCCTGCGCCAGCGCGCGCTCGGAGGCGCGCTGGATCACCGGGCCGTCGGCCATCGGGTCGGAGAACGGCACGCCCAGCTCGATCACGTCGGCGCCGCCCGCCACCAGCGCGTGCATCAGCGCCACGGTCAGGCCGGGCTCGGGATCGCCGGCGGTGATGAACGGAATCAGGCCCTTTTTCTGCTGCGCGGCCAGTGCCGCGAACGTCTTCTGGATACGGGACATATCAGGGAATCAGGTGAGGCCGCGGCGCCGGCGAGGCGTCGTCGTTGGCGGCGGCCGGGGTTGGGGTGACGTCAGGCTCGATCGCGGGCATGGCTTGCGCGGCCGCAGCCACGCGCCCGCACGCCACCTGCACGTACTCCGGGTTGATCTCGTAGCCGACAAAGCGGCGGCCGTGGCGCAGGCACGCCACCGCGGTGGTGCCGCTGCCCGCGAACGGGTCCAGCACCAGGCCGCCCGGCGGGCAACTCGACAGCACCATGCGCTCGACGATCTCCAGCGGCTTCTGCGTCGGGTGGTTGGCGCGTTCGGGGTCCTGCCGGTGGATGCGCGAGATGCTCCACAGGTCCTTGGGGTTGTAGCCCACCTCCAGCCACTTCTTGCCCTCGAAGCGCGGACGGCTGCGCGCCTTCTTGGTCTCGGGGTCGTACGGGATGCGGACCGGGTCGAGATCGAAGTAGTAGTCGCGCGCCTTGGCAAAGAAGCCGATGTTGTCGTGCACCGACGAGAACTTGCGCGTGGTGCCGCCCATGCTGGGCACGCGGCGGTCCCAGATGATCTCGTTGATCATCGTCAGGCGCCGCTTGAGCATCACGAACAGCTCCGGCGAGTACTGCCAGGTGCAGAACAGGTAGAGCGTGCCCTTGGGCGCGAGCTTGGGCACGACCGCGTCCATCCAGCGCTCGGACCAGTCCAGGTAGGCCTGGCCCGACAGCAGGTCGGAATCGTTGCCGTAGTCCTTGCCCAGGCCGTACGGCGGATCGGCGACGATCAGGTCGACCGAGCCGTCCGGCAGGCGGGCAATGCCCTCGAACATGTCTTCCTGGAACAAGTGCAGCGGCGGCGCGTCAATCGCGCCAGGCAAGCAGTCGGGCCCGCCGACGGCAAGGCCCTGGGGGTGGGGCAGCGCGCGCATCAGAGCTTGAGCCCCGCGCGCTCGGCCACGGTATGCATGTCCTTGTCGCCGCGTCCGGACAGGTTCACCAGCAGCAGCTTGTCCTTGGGCAGCGTGGGCGCCAGCTTGCACGCGTAGGCGATCGCATGGCTCGATTCCAGCGCCGGGATGATGCCCTCGATGCGGCAGCAGTCGTGGAAGGCCTTGAGCGCTTCCTCGTCGGTGATCGGCACGTACTGCGCGCGGCCACTGTCCTTGAGCCAGGCATGTTCGGGGCCGACGCCGGGGTAGTCCAGGCCGGCCGAGACCGAATGCGTCTCGATGATCTGGCCGTTGTCGTCCTGCAGCAGGTAGGTGCGGTTGCCGTGCAGCACGCCAGGCGTGCCGCCGGTCAGCGAAGCCGCGTGGCGGCCGGTGTCCAGGCCATCGCCGGCGGCTTCCACGCCGATCAGCTGCACGTCCTGGTGCTCGATGTACGGATAGAAGATGCCCATGGCATTGGAGCCGCCGCCCACGCACGCGATCACGGCATCCGGCTGGCGGCCGGCCAGCTCGGGCATCTGCACCTTGGCCTCCTCGCCGATCACGCACTGGAAGTCGCGCACCATCATCGGGTACGGGTGCGGGCCGGCCACGGTGCCGATGATGTAGAAGGTGTTCTCGACGTTGGTGACCCAGTCGCGCATGGCTTCATTGAGCGCGTCCTTGAGCGTGCGCGAGCCGCTTTCCACCGGCACCACGGTCGCGCCCAGCAGTTTCATGCGGTAGACGTTCGCGGCCTGGCGCTTGACGTCCTCGGCGCCCATGTAGACCACGCATTCCATGCCGAAGCGGGCGGCGATGGTGGCCGTGGCCACGCCATGCTGCCCTGCCCCGGTCTCGGCGATCACGCGCGGCTTGCCCATGCGCTTGGCCAGCAGCGCCTGGCCGATGACGTTGTTGATCTTGTGCGCGCCGGTGTGGTTCAGGTCTTCGCGCTTGAAGTAGATCTGCGCGCCGCCGAGGGTCTCGCTCCAGCGCTGCGCGTGGTAGATCGGCGACGGGCGGCCGACGAAGTGCTTCAGCTCGCGGCGGAATTCGGCATCGAACTCCGGATCCTTCTGGTAGTGCGCATAGGCTTCGCGCAGTTCGTCCAGCGCGTGGACCAGCGTCTCGGAAACGAAGGTGCCGCCATAGGGGCCGAAATGGCCACGGGAATCGGGCAGGTCGTACATGTCTAGGCTCTTCGGAACAGCGGCCTTGCCTCGCTCGGCAGGGCTCGCCTGGTTGACTGGGTGCGCGATGCCAGCAATGGTTCTGGTCATAGCGGCGGGCGCGGTATGGGGAAGGGATCGGGCTTCGACCCGGCTCATCCTGCGCTGGCGCTGCGGACAGCGCGCACGAATTCGGCAATGCGGGCGTGGTCTTTCACGCCCTTGGCGGCCTCTACCCCGCTGCTGACGTCCACAGCATAGGGCCGCACGCGTTCAATCGCGCCAGCGACGTTTTGCGCGTTCAACCCACCACTCAAAACGATGCGAGGAGCGCCGCTTGCGTTCGGGTTGCCGGTTGCCGGAACCGGAGGATTGGGCGGAAGCCATGCCGGAGGAATCAGGGTCCAGTCGAAGACGTGGCCGCCACCGCCGTAGCCTTCGACGAAGGCATCGAGCAGCAAGGCAGCGGCATCACGGTATTGGTCGGCAAATTCTACCAAATCGAGCCCCGGACGGACACGGGCGGCGCGCAGGAACGGCAGCCGGCAGCGCTGGGCGGCCTGGGTGCAGAACTGCGGGGTTTCGTCGCCGTGCAGCTGCAGCAGCGTCAGCGGCACGCGCTCGGCCACGTGGGCGATGTCTTCCAGTTCGGCGTTGACGAACAGTCCCGTCACCGCGACGAACGGCCCGGCGGCCTCGGCCAGCGCCGCGGCTTGCGCCACGTCGACGTAGCGGGGGCTCTTCGGGTAGAACACCAGCCCGATCGCGTCCGCGCCGGCGTCGACGGCGGCGCGCACGTCGTCTTCGCGGGTCAGGCCGCAGATCTTGATGCGGGTGCGCTGCGGCAGGTGCGCCGCACTGCCCTCAGGCTGCGTCATCGAACACTCCATGGAACAGGCTCGCGGACGGGTCGGCCGCGGGGATCGGGTAAGCATCAGGATACTTGACCCCGACCAGGTAGAGGCCATCCGGCATGAACGTGGGCGCCGCCAGCTTGCGGTCGCGCCCGGCGAGCACCTGCGCGAGCCACTGCGGCGGGTAGCGGCGCCGGCCCACCGCCACCAGGCAGCCCATCAGGTTGCGCACCATATGGTGCAGGAAGGCGCTGGCGCGAAAGCGCAGGAACACCCAGTTGCCGTCGTCGCGGATGGTGACGTCGTACATGGTCTTGACCGGCGACTTGGCCTGGCATTCGGCGGCGCGGAACGCGGAAAAGTCGTGCTCGCCGATCAGGTGCGCCGCGGCTTCGCGCATGGCGTCCACGTCGAGGCGTTGTCCGGGCGGCAGCATCTGGTAGCCGGCGCGGCCATGAACCATTGGCACCCGGTGCGGACCGGTGTAGAGCGCGTAGTAGTACATGCGCTCATAGGCCAGGAAGCGGGCATGGAAGCCTTCGTCGACCGGCAGCGCCCACTGCAGCGCGATCGACCGCGGCAGGAAGGCATTGACGCCACGCACCCAGGAGAAGGGCTCGCGTTCCAGCCCGGTATCCAGGTGGATCACCTGCCCCAGCGCGTGCACGCCGGCATCGGTGCGCCCCGCCACGGTGGTCAGCAGGCGCACGCCGGCAAAGCGCTCGATGGCGTCTTCGAGGTGATCCTGCACGGTATTGCGGTGCGGCTGCGACTGCCACCCGGAAAAGGCGGCGCCGTCGTAGTGCAGGCCAAGTGCGATGCGGTTCATGTCAGGGGAAAAAGCATGGCGGCGAGCAGGCGATGCGCGCCGGAAAAGCAAATGCGCCGGAAGGGACGCTTCCGGCGCATCGCTTCAGGCCGCGGCAGCGCGTGCCGCGGCGGACCGTCAATGATAGCTCAGGCCACTTCCAGCAGCAGCGAACGGGCCTCGGCCTGCAGCGGGTCCTGCGACTGCTCGACCACTTCCTGCAGCAGCTCGCGGGCCCCTTCCTTGTCGCCGATCTCGATATAGGCGCGTGCCAGGTCGAGCTTGATCTGCATGTCGCGCCCGCCGTCGAAGCCATCGGTCGACAGCGTGCTGGGCGAAACGCCGCGGGCCGTGTCGGGATTGGTTTCGTCCGGTACACGCGACAGGTCGATCGGCGCAGCCAGCTTGCCGTCGCGCAGCAGGGTGGTCGCTGGCAGCGGCGCGAAAGCCTCGTCCGCCGCGACCGGCGCATCACTGTTGGCCGACGGCCCACTGCCCAGGTCCAGCGAAAGGGCCGACATGTCGAACTCCAGCGGCCGCGAGCGCGTCGGCGTGTCCAGGCGCGGCACGTCGTGCGCGTGCTCGTCCGCCAGCGGGTCGCTGGCACGGGCCGGGAAGTCCAGGTCCAGTCCGCCGTCCAGGCGCACCGCCGGCTCGGTCGGGTCCGAATCCGCACCGAACATCATTGCCGCCGACGCCGGCGCCACGATCGGGTCGCCCGCCGCGGGCGCCGGGAAGGCGTCCAGCGGCAACGCCAGGTCGCCCAGCGAGGGCTCCAGGCGCGGGATCGAAGCCGGATCCTGCGACGGGTCCTGTGTGCGCCACTGGTCCGTCGCCGGCGAGGCCGTATCCGGACCCGCGGCCTCCGGCGTCACCGCCAGGTACATCGCGTTGCCCGGCTCGAGCGCGCGCCCCATTTCCGCTGCCTTCAGCCATTCCGCACCGTGCCCGCCGGTCTGGGCGAACATTTCTTCTGCTATCACGCGGAAACCTTCCACATCCTGTCTGTTGCTGTAAATCTCCAGGAGCTTGAGCCGCACCGACTGCTGCTCCGGGCTTTTCTCCAGGGCTTCGCGCAGGATTTCCTCCGCCTGCACATCGCGCCCGTAGGCGATATAGACCTCGGCCTCGGCGATCGGGTCGACCTCGTTGGCTTCCGGCGTGTTGTTGCCGATGCGGAAGTCGGCACCGAACACGCTGTGCTGCGAGGTATCGACACTCTGGCCGCCGGCGGCACCGAACAGCGAATTGGTGCCGGCCATCACCGTGCTTTCCTGCGACAGGATGCTGTCGCCGAAGCCGGTCGCCTCGCCTTCCTTCTGCTGGCGGCGGCGGCGATAGATCGCGTAGACGCCGAGCAGCGCCACCACCAGGCCGCCGCCGGGCAGCAGCAGCGGGTTGGCCAGCAGGCCGTCAAGGAACGACGGCTCCTGCACCGGTGCGGGCGGGGCCACCACGGGCGGCGCCGGCTTGGCTGCCGGGGCCGATGCCGGCGCGGCAGCCGCTGCTGCGGCCTGCGGCGCCGAAGCCCCGGCGGCTGCCACCGCCGGCGCTGCGGCAGCAGCGGCACTGGCGGCGGCATCCGGCACGGCGGCGGCAGTGGCTGCTGCCGCTGCCGCTGCCGCTGCCGGTTCAGCGGCATCGGCCTTTGGCGCCTGGGCAGCCACCACGTTCGGTGCGGCTGCTTCCGGCTTGGCCACCGCGGCCGCCTTTTCCTTCTCCTTTTCCTTGTCAGCCAGCGCAGCCTGGTTGGTCTGGCTCAGCTTGGCGATCTCGGCGTTCTTCAGCTCGAGCAGCTTCTGCATGTCGCCGATATTCTTTTCCAGCTGCGCCAGGCGCGCCTCGGCTTCCTTGACCTGGCGCTCGCGCGCGACGTTGGCTTCGGCCTTGGCGGCAGCATCGGCCTGCGCGCCCCGCTCGCCCTTGCTCAGCTTCAGCTCGTCGCGTGGGCCATCGGTCGGGGCGGCCTGTTCCTGCACGCGCGCCGTCACGTTGCCGGACTGCTGGCGGCCGCTGTCGGGTACGACCGACTTGGCCGCGGCGGCACTCGCCAGGCGGCTGCGATAGGCGTCGAAGCCCTGCGTGCGCGCCACCACCTCGCGGCGCGCCTCCTTCGGCGTGACGGACTGCGCCTGTTGCTGGGTCGGCACCTGCAGCACCGCGCCGCTGCGCAGCCGGTTCATGTTGCCGCCGATAAAGGCGTTGGGATTGTTGCGGTAGAGCGCGACCAGCATCTGGTCCAGCGACACCGATTCGGCGCCCTGTACGGCTTCGCCGGCAATCCCGTACAGCGTATCGCCGCGCTTGACGGTATAGCCACTGCCCGGCGCCGTGTCGGCGCTGGCGGCGGGCGCGGACGGCGCGCGCCTGGCCTGCCGTGCGGGACGCACCGGCGCTGCCGGACGGGCGGATTCTGCGGCGGGCGCGGCCCCCTGTGCGGCTCCCGGTGCGGCCGCCTGCGGCGCCGCCGCAGCCGCGGGCTGTTGCGCGGTGGCGGGCGAAGCGTCGGGCGTTGCAGCCTGCACCACCGTCGAAGGCGAATAGCTCTCGTTGGAAGGCTTGACCCCGGCGGGATCAAGCAGGAATGTGTAGGCGCGCGAAACCTTGCCGCTGGCCCAGCTCATGTCGACCAGGATATCGACGAACGGCTCGCTGATCGGCTGCGTCGAACGGACCTTGGCGACATAGCTGCCGTTCGGGCGGCGCTCGATCTCCAGCCGCAGCGTGCTGACCGCGGGCTGGTAGATCAGCCCGGCCGCGGCGTACGCCCCAGGCGACGCCAGCTTGACGTTCAGCGCGGCGGCCTCATCGGGTGTGACCCCGCTGATGTCGATCTCAGCCTGCAGCGGCTGCCCCAGATTCGACTGAACCCGCAATTGCCCGAACCCCGCGGCATATGCGGCCGGCTGCGCAAGCAGCAGACCCAGTGCCGTGACGGCCAGCGTTGACCAGCGCTGACGGGCAGTAGGCGCATCTTTCCGGCGATGTTGGCTCACACTCACCTTATGCTCCGTTATGTTTTAGTAGCGATATACATCGACAAACCGACCCCATAGACAGGTCCGTCAAGCTGGCGGGGCATTCTGATTGCACCCCTTGACCAACAGGCGCCGACCCCTGCGGGCCGGGGCGCATGCCGCCGTATTGTGACGCATCGCCCGGGAAAATAGGCGTCCGGATACAACAACGCCGCGCGTGGGCGCGGCGTTGTCGGCAAAGTGGTCTTTTCTGTTGCCTGGCTGCAACGGACGCAACCAGGCACGCAGCTATCAGCCACCCATCACGATTCGATCAGGATACGCAGCATGCGGCGCAGCGGCTCGGCCGCGCCCCACAGCAGCTGGTCGCCGACCGTGAAGGCCGACAGGTACTCGCCGCCCATCTGCATCTTGCGCAGGCGGCCGACCGGGATCGTCAGCGTGCCGGTCACGGCCGCCGGGGTCAGGTCGGTCATGCTGGCTTCACGCGTGTTTGGCACCACCTTGGCCCACTGGTTGTGGGCCGCCAGCATGCCTTCGATCTCGTCCAGCGGCACGTCGCGGCGCAGCTTGATGGTCAGCGCCTGCGAGTGGCAGCGCATCGCGCCGATGCGGACGCACAGGCCGTCGACGGCGATCGGCGTGGCGCCGGTCGCACCCAGGAAGCCCTCGCCACGGCCCAGGATCTTGTTGGTCTCGGCGCCGCCCTTCCATTCTTCCTTGGACTGGCCGTTGCCCAGGTCCTTGTCGATCCAGGGGATCAGGTTGCCGGCCAGCGGCACGCCGAACTGCTTGGTTTCCTCGGCGGACAGGCCATGCTGGGTCGCCAGGATCTGGCGGTCGATTTCCAGGATGGCCGACGCCGGGTCATCCAGCAGCGGCTTGACCGACGCGTTCAGCGTGCCGAACTGCGTCAGCAGCTCGCGCATGTGCTGGGCGCCGCCGCCCGAAGCGGCCTGGTAGGTCATCGAGGTCATCCATTCGACCATGTCGGCCTGGAACAGGCCGCCCAGGCCAATCAGCATGCAGCTGACCGTGCAGTTGCCGCCGATGAAATTCTTGACGCCCTTGGACAGCGCGTCCTTGATCACACCCTGGTTGACCGGATCCAGCACGATGATGGCATCGTCCTTCATGCGCAGCGACGAGGCCGCGTCGATCCAGTAGCCCTTCCAGCCAGCCGCGCGCAGCTTGGGGAAGACCTCGTTGGTGTAGTCGCCGCCCTGGGCGGTCAGCACCACGTCGCACTTCTTCAGTGCCTCGATGTCGTTGGCATCCTTGAGCGTGGTTTCGTTCTTGGCCATGGCGGGCGCCTTGCCGCCGGCGTTGGACGTGCTGAAGAAGACGGGCTCGATGTGGTCGAAATCACGCTCTTCCTGCATGCGCTGCATCAGGACGCTGCCGACCATACCCCGCCAACCGACGAGACCTACAATCATGATTTACCTCGGATGTGATTTTTACTTCCCCGCCATTTTCCTCGCCCGGCGTGGCTGCGCGGGGAAGACGGGCAGGCACGACGAACGGATCTAGGCGATCGCGGTTTTAATGATGGTTTTAATCGTCGTTGCGGTCTGGCCGAGCGAAATCGTGCCGACCGGGCCGCGGGTGGCGGTCAGGGCGACAACAGCAGTCAGGGTGGACTGGGAAAATCGGGCCATTCGCAGAGTCTACACGATTTTGCGGCGCCGCCGCAGCGTGCAAATTAGGGACAAATAAAACAAAGGGCACCGCGCCGGCGGTGCCCTTTTGCGTGTGACTTACAGTGCGGCCAGAACGGCCTCTCCCATCTCGCGGGTGCCGACCTGCTTGCAGCCCGGCGTCAGGATGTCGCCGGTGCGATAGCCCTGAGCCAGCACCTTCTTGACGGCGTTCTCGATGCGGTCGGCCTGCTCGGCGCGGTTCAGCGAGTACCGCAGCATCATCGCCGCCGACAGGATGGTGGCCAGCGGATTGGCCACGCCCTTGCCGGCGATGTCCGGCGCCGAGCCGTGCGAAGGCTCATACAGGCCTTTGTTGTTCGCATCCAGCGACGCCGACGGCAGCATGCCGATCGAGCCGGTCAGCATGGCGGCCTCGTCCGACAGGATGTCGCCGAACATGTTGCCGGTGACGATCACGTCGAAGCTCTTGGGCGCCTTGACCAGCTGCATGGCCGCGTTGTCGACATACATGTGCGACAGCTCGACTTCCGGATATTCCTTGCTGACATCGATCACGATGTCCTTCCAGAACTGGAAGGTCTCGAGCACGTTGGCCTTGTCGACGCTGCACAGCTTCTTGCCGCGCTTGGCCGCGGCCTGGAACGCCACATGCGCGATGCGGCGGATTTCCGGCTCGCTGTAGCGCATGGTGTCGAAGGCTTCGCGCGCGCCCTTGAACAGGCCGTCCGGCGCTTCGCGCAGGCCGCGCGGCTGGCCGAAGTAGATGTCGCCGTTCAGCTCACGGACGATCAGGATGTCCAGGCCGGCCACCAGCTCGGGCTTCAGGCTCGAGGCACCGGTCAGTTCCGGGTAGCAGATCGCCGGACGGAAGTTGGCGAACAGCTGCAGGTGCTTGCGCAGGCCCAGGATGGCCTGCTCGGGGCGCAGCGGGCGCTCCAGGCTGTCGTACTTCCAGTCGCCGACGGCGCCGAACAGGATGGCGTCGGCCTCCTTGGCCAGCTTCAGCGTGTTCTCCGGCAGCGGATGGCCTTCGGCCTCGTAGCCGGCGCCGCCCACGGGCGCGGTTTCGAGTTCGAACTTCTCGTCGAGCGCGTTCAGGACCTTGACGGCCTCTGCAACGATTTCGGGACCGATGCCGTCACCCGGCAGGACTGCGATCTTCATTGTTGTCTTCCTCGGTTGAGTCTTATCCGACCAGGCGGTTGTTCAGCCACGGCATCTTCGCCACGCGCTCGGCCTCGTAGGCCTTGATCTTGTCGGCATGGCGCAGGGTCAGGCCGATATCGTCGAAGCCATTCAGCATGCAGTACTTGCGGAACGGGGCAATGTCGAATTCATAGCCCTGGCCCGACGGTGTGATCACGGCCTGCTTGTCCAGGTCGATGGTCAGCTGGTAGCCGTTGAACGCGTTGGTCTCGTTGAACAGGTGGTCGACCTGCTGCTCGCTCAACACCACCGGCAGCAAGCCGTTCTTGTAGCAGTTGTTGAAGAAGATATCGGCAAAGCTGGGCGCGATCACGGCGCGGAAGCCGTATTGCGTCAGCGCCCACGGCGCGTGCTCGCGCGAACTGCCGCAGCCGAAGTTGCGGCGCGCCAGCAGGATCGATGCCCCCTGGTAGCGCTGCTGGTTCAGCACGAAATCCGGGTTCAGCGGACGCTTGCTGTTGTCCATGCCGGGCTCGCCGACATCCTTGTAGCGCCACTCGTCGAACAGGTTGGGGCCAAAGCCGGTGCGCTTGATCGACTTCAGGAACTGCTTCGGGATGATGGCGTCGGTGTCGACGTTCTCGCGGTCGAGCGGAGCCACGAGGCCGCTGTGTACAGTGAACTTGTCCATGTCTCTTTCCTTACTTCTTGGCCGCGCGCTCGAGCGAGCTGCCGGCGGCCTGCGTGTCCTTGCCCAGGCCGGCCATGGTGTTGCAGCCAGCCAGCTGCAGCATGCCCAGGCATGCCAGCCATGCGATCAGGGTCCTTTTCATCTGCCGCGCTCCGCTCAGCCCAGCTTGCGGATGTCGACGAAATGGCCTTCGATGGCGGCAGCCGCTGCCATCGCCGGGCTCACCAGGTGGGTACGGCCACCGGCGCCCTGACGGCCTTCGAAGTTGCGGTTCGAGGTCGACGCGCAGCGCTCGCCCGGATCGAGGCGGTCGGCGTTCATGGCCAGGCACATCGAGCAGCCCGGCTCGCGCCATTCAAAGCCGGCGGCCTTGAAGATCTTGTCCAGGCCTTCGCGCTCGGCCTGTTCCTTGACCAGGCCCGAACCCGGCACCACCAGCGCCAGCTTGACGTTGGATGCGATCTTGCGGCCCAGCTTCTGCACCACCCACGCGGCGGCGCGCATGTCTTCGATACGGCTGTTGGTGCACGAGCCGATGAAGACCTTGTCGATACTGATGCTCTCCACCGGCACGTTGGGCTGCAGGCCCATGTATTCCAGCGCGCGCTCCATGGCGTTGCGCTTGGTCGAGTCCTTTTCCTTCTCGGGATCCGGCACGCGGTCTTCGATGCTGATGACCATTTCCGGCGAGGTGCCCCAGGTCACCTGCGGGCGGATCTCTTCGGCACGCAGCTCGACCACCTGGTCGAATTTGGCGCCCGCATCCGAATGCAGCGTGCGCCAGTAGGCCACGGCCTGCTCCCACTCCACACCCTGCGGCGCGTACGGGCGGCCCTTGACGTATTCCAGCGTGACGTCGTCCACCGCCACCAGGCCGGCGCGCGCGCCCGCTTCGATGGCCATGTTGCAGACCGTCATGCGGCCTTCCATGGTCAGGTCGCGGATGGCCGAGCCGGCAAACTCGATGGTGTAGCCGGTGCCGCCGGCGGTACCGATCTTGCCGATGATGGCGAGCACGATGTCCTTGGCGGTGCAGCCGCGCGGCAGCTTGCCTTCCACCCTGACCAGCATGTTCTTTGCCTTCTTGCCCAGCAGCGTCTGCGTGGCCAGCACGTGCTCGACTTCAGAGGTGCCGATGCCGTGCGCCAGCGCGCCGAAGGCGCCGTGCGTGCTGGTATGCGAGTCGCCGCACACCACCGTCATGCCCGGCAGCGTCGCGCCCTGCTCCGGCCCGATCACGTGCACGATGCCCTGGCGGTGGTCGGTCATCTTGAACTGGGTGATGCCGAAGCTGTCGCAGTTGGCATCCAGCGTATCGACCTGCAGCTTCGACACCGGGTCGGCGATCCCCTGGCTGCGGTCGGTGGTCGGCACGTTATGGTCCGAGACGGCCAGGTTCGCGCTGATGCGCCATACCGGACGCTCCGCCATCTTCAGGCCTTCGAACGCCTGCGGGCTGGTCACTTCATGCAGCAGGTGGCGGTCGATGTAGAGCAGCGTGGTGCCGTCTTCCTCGACGTGGACGGTGTGGTCATCCCAGAGTTTGTCGTAGAGCGTCTTGGCCATGATGCGATGGCGGACCGAATGACCGCTCCCTTGCAGGAGAGGCCGCGGTGACCGCGCAGTAGTTTGCAGGGGTTTTTGTTCGCTTCGGTCGCGGTGGCGAACACGGGCGTCGATAGCGTGATTGCGATGATCGCGCCGGAAGCCGCCTGAAGCGAGCGTTATTTCAAGCGTTGCTGCAATGCTTGACTTGGCAATCGATTATGCCACAGGGGATATGGGGATCAGCGCCCTGCCCGGCCGGGACGGCGCCTGGAATGTAATGTGATTGGCGAAAGGGGGCTTTCGCCGATCACGAAAACGAATCGGTAAAGAGCCGTCGCCCCGTTGCAGGGCGACGGCCGCCGGCATCAGCCGCCCAGGTAGGCAGCCTTGATCCGGTCATTGGCCAGCAGGTTAGCACCGGTATCGGCCAGCACCACCTTGCCGGTCTCCAGCACATAGCCCCGATCCGCGACCTGCAGCGCCTTGTTGGCGTTCTGCTCGACCAGGAACACGGTGACGCCCTCGTCACGAATGGTCCGGATGATGTCGAAGATCTGCGCGATGATCAGCGGCGCGAGGCCGAGCGTGGGCTCGTCCAGCAGCAGCAGCCGGGGCCGGCTCATCAGCGCGCGGCCGATCGCCAGCATCTGCTGCTCGCCGCCCGACATGGTGCCGGCACGCTGGCTGGCGCGCTGGTTCAGCCGCGGGAACAGCTTGAACACGTGCTCGATGCCGGCCTCGATCTCGTCGCGCCTGGCAAAGAAGCCGCCCATCTTCAGGTTTTCCAGCACGGTCAGGCTCGGGAACACGCGCCGGCCCTCGGGCGAGATCGCGAGCCCCAACCGCATGATCTCGTGCGTCGAGCGGTTGGTGATGTCCTCGCCCTCGAACAGCACGCGCCCTCTGGACGCACGCGGCGTGCCGCACACGGTCATCATCAGCGTCGTCTTGCCGGCACCGTTGCTGCCGATCAGGGTGACGATCTCCCCCTTGTTGACTTCGATCGATACGCCCGACAGCGCCTCGACGGCGCCGTAGTGGGTATGGACCTGTTCCAGCTTCAGCATCAGTCCTCTCCCAGGTAGGCCTTGATCACGCGCGGGTCATTGCGCACTTCGTCGGGCTTGCCGATCACGATAGGCTTGCCGTGCTCCATCACCAGGATGCGGTCGGACACGCCCATCACCAGGCTCATGTCGTGCTCGATCAGCAGCACGGCAATGCCGAATTCGCGGCGCAGTTGGTCGATCAGCTGCTGCAGCTCGACCTTCTCCTGCGGGTTCAGGCCTGCGGCGGGCTCGTCCAGCATCAGCAGGCGCGGCTTGGTGATCATGCAGCGTGCGATCTCCAGCCGGCGCTGGTGGCCGTACGACAGCGTGCCGGCCTCGCGGTTGGCCACCTTGGTCAGGCCCATCCGCTCCAGCCAGACCGCGGCGCGTTCCAGCGCCTCGCGCTCGGCACGGCGATAGGCCGGGGTGGCAAACAGGCCGCGCAGGATGCCGGACTGCACCTGCAGGTGTTGCGCCACCAGCAGGTTTTCCACCACCGTCAGCGACTTGAACAGGCGGATGTTCTGGAAGGTCCGCACCAGGCCCTGGCGCGCCACCTCGTGGCTGGGCAGGCCGGCGATGTCGTGGCCATCCAGCGTGACATCGCCCGCGGTCGGCTTGTAGAAGCCGCCGACGCAGTTGAACACCGTGGTCTTGCCGGCGCCGTTGGGGCCGATGATGGCGAAGACCTCATCCTTGCGGACATCGAAATCGATGCCGTCCACGGCGAGCAGGCCGCCGAAGCGCATCTGCAGGCCGGATACTTTCAACAATTCGGCTTGTTGCAAACTAGTCATCGGCGCGTTCATCGGGGAAGCTCCACGTGCGGACGGCTCGCGGGCAGCAGGCCCTGCGGACGCCACATCATCATCAGCACCATCACCAGGCCGAAGATCAGCATGCGATATTCGGCAAAGCCGCGCGCCACTTCAGGCAGCACCGTCAACAGGATCGCCGCCAGGATCACGCCCAGCTGCGAACCCATGCCGCCCAGCACCACCACGGCAAGGATCAGCGCCGACTCGATGAAGGTGAACGATTCCGGATTGACCAGCCCCTGGCGCGCCGCGAAGAACGCGCCGCCGATGCCGGCGAACGATGCGCCCAGCGTGAACGCCGACAGCTTGATGCGGGTCGGGTTCAGGCCCAGCGAGCGGCACGCGATCTCGTCGTCGCGCAGCGCTTCCCAGGCACGGCCCATCGGCATGCGGATCAGGCGGCTGGTGACGAACAGCGTGAAGCCCACCAGCAGCAGCGCCAGCAGGTACAGGAAGATCACCATGTGCTGGCCGCTGTAGTCCAGGCCGATCAGGTCATGGAAGGTCTTCGTGCCCTCCACGCTGGCGCTGCGCGCCATTTCGATGCCGAATACGGACGGCTTGGGAATGCCCGAGACACCATCCGGGCCGCCGGTCAGGCTGGTCAGGTTGTTGGCCAGCAGGCGGATGATCTCGCCGAAGCCCAGCGTCACGATGGCGAGGTAGTCGCCGCGCAGCCGCAGCACCGGGAAGCCGAGCAGGAAGCCGAAGGTTGCCGACATCGCCGCGGCGATCGGCAGGCATTCCCAGAAGCCTAGCCCGAAGTGCTGGTTCAGCAGCGCATAGGTATAGCCGCCGATCGCATAGAAGCCGACGTAGCCCAGGTCGAGCAGGCCGGCATAGCCCACCACGATATTCAGGCCCAGCCCCAGGATCACGTAGATCAGCGCCAGCGTGGCCACGTCGACCGCGCCGCGCGAGCCGAAGAACGGCCACACCAGCCCGACCGCCAGCAGCACCCATATCGCCACGCGCTGCTGGCGCGCGCCGAGCTGCGGCACCGACGGCAGGCGCACGGCACTGCCGGCACGCGACAGCAACGGCTTGAACAGCTGGAACAGGAACACTGCCGCCACGGCAATCCATACCGGACGCCAGTGCGGCTCGAGCACCACCTTGTAGCCTTCCAGCCTGAGCTGCAGGCCCAGGATGGGAATGGTCAGGATTGCCGTCATCACGGCCGCCGTGATCGCGTTCTTGAGCGACTGGCCCGGCGTGGCGCCGCCGCGCGCTACCTGCCCGGCGGACATTGCGAAAGTTTGGTTAGTCATTGTCTCGCCCTCCCTCACACCTTCTCGACATCAGGCTTGCCCAGCAGCCCGGTCGGACGGAACAGCAGCACCAGCACCAGCAGGCTGAATGCGACCACGTCCTTGTATTCCGCCGGCATGTAGCCCGAGGCGAAGGTTTCCGCCAGGCCCAGCAGCACGCCGCCGAGCATCGCGCCCGGGATGCTGCCGATGCCGCCCAGCACCGCCGCGGTAAAGGCCTTGATGCCGGCGATAAAGCCGATAAAGGGATTGAGCTTGCCGATGCTCAGCCCGATCAGCACGCCGCCGACGGCGGCCAGCATCGCGCCCAGCACGAAGGTGAACGAGATTACCTTGTTGGTGTCGATGCCGAGCAGATTGGCCATGCGCATGTCTTCGGCGCAGGCGCGGCAGGCACGGCCCATGCGCGAGCGGCCGATGAACAGCGTCAGCGCGATCATCATCACCAGCGTTACGCCGACGATCAGCAGGCGCGAATACGGCACGGTCACGGTGAAATCGCCGCCCATCTGGAACTCGATGGCGCCCGAGATCAGCACCGGCACGGACACGTCGCGCGCGCCCTGCCCGATCTGGACATAGTTCTGCAGGAAGATCGACATGCCGATGGCGGAGATCAGCGGCACCAGCCGCGGACCGCCGCGCAGGGGCCGGTATGCCACCCGCTCGACCGCAAAGCCGTAGACGCCGGTGACCAGCACCGAGACCAGCAGGGCGGCGCCCAGCACCAGCGGCAGGGGGTAGCCTGCCTGGGCGCCGATCGCGGTGAGCGTGACCAGGCCGACGTAGGCACCGATCATGTAAATCTCGCCGTGCGCGAAATTGATCATGCCGATGATGCCGTAGACCATTGTGTAGCCGATGGCGATCAGCGCATAGATCGCACCCAGCGTCAGGCCGTTGACCAGCTGCTGGGTGAACTGTGGAAGGAATTCATTCATAGGGGAAGCCTCAGGAACTTGAAGCCCGATACCAGAACGCCCCGCCCGGAGGCCGGGCGGGGCGTGTGCGGGAAGGAGCGCCTGCTTAGTTTGCGGCGGTCTTGCTGGCGTCCTTGTGCCAGGTGTAGACCACGAACTTGAAGGACTTCAGGTCGCCCTTGTCGTCGTACTCGACCTTGCCGATCGGGGTGGTGAAGGCGTTCTTGTGCATGTACGCCGCGACCTTGGCCGGATCGGTGCTCTTGGCGCCGGCGATGGCGTCGCCGATGATCTTGACGGCGGCGTAGGACGGCATCTGGAACGGACCGTTGGCGTCACGCTTCTTGTCGGCGAATGCCTTCACCAGGCCCGCGTTGGCCGGGTCGGCCGAGAAGTCGGCCGGCAGCGTCACCAGCATGCCTTCCGACGACGGGCCGGCGATCGCGGTCACGTCCTTGTTGCCCACGCCCTCGGGGCCCATGAAGGTGGCCTTCACGCCCTGCTCGCGCGCCTGGCGCAGCAGCAGGCCCATTTCCGGGTGGTAGCCGCCGAAGTAGACGAAGTCCACGCCCTGCGACTTCAGCTTGGTGATGACGGCGGAGTAGTCCGAATCGCCGGCGTTGATGCCCTCGAACACGGCGACCGGGATCTTGGCCGCTTCCAGGTCCTTCTTCACCGAGCTGGCGATGCCCTGGCCATACGACTGCTTGTCGTGCAGCACGGCGACCTTCTTCGGCTTGACCTTGCCGATGATGTACTGGGCGGCGGCCGGGCCCTGCTGGTCGTCGCGGCCGATGGTGCGGAAGATGAACTTGCGCTTCCTGGTCTCGGTCAGCTGCGGCGCGGTGGCCGACGGCGTGACCATCACGATGCCTTCGTTCTCGTAGATGTCCGAGGCCGGGATGGTCGAGCCCGAGCACACGTGGCCGATCACGTACTTGATGTTCTGGCTGACGACCTTGTTAGCCACCGCGACGGCCTGCTTCGGTTCGCAGGCGTCGTCCATCATCACCACTTCCAACTTGTTGCCGCCGGCGCCGCCGGCTGCGTTGATCTGTTCGACGGCGGTCAGCGCACCGGCCTTGACCATGTCACCGTACTGCGCCACCGAGCCGCTCATCGGGCCGGCAATGGCGATCTTCACGGTTTCGGCGTTGGCGGCGGCGCCAAAGGTGGCCAGCATGGCAGCCAGCGAAATGGTGGTAAGACGGGACAGCGTCATCAGGAGCTCCTCGATTTATGTTTGGGTCATCCGGGCAGAAGCGGAATGACCTGCGCAATCGAACAACACCCGCGGACTACAGAGATCGGAACGGCAGAAAAGCGGCCCGAGACGCGGAAGACGGGCCTGCGGAAAAGCTCAAGAGATGCGGGGCCCGGCATGTGTCAGTCCCGCTGTGGTGTGGGACCAAGGTTCGGAAAGACAACGTTTGATGCGTTCTCTATTGCGCAAGCGATTCGCCTGCCCCGCTAGCCGCACCGCATGCCGGAGGGATGGCCCGGCTGCCGTCGGCAAAGCAGCCCGCATTATAGGGTCAAATTTCCTGCGCTACGCGACAATCGCACAATAAATGCGGAACCACAGTGGGAAAACGCGACACAATTTTCCACGAATTGCGCTCCGGACCATTCGAGGTGCGATTTCCTGCCCTTTCCCGCGCTGCACCGCACAACGCGAGCCGCCCCAGAAAAGACAAACGCCCCGGCGGGCCGGGGCGTTTGCAATTGCTGCACTGCGCAGCGAATCGGATGAGCTTGCGCTCAGCGCTTGGACACGTCCGGCACGTCGCGGGTGGCGGCGCCGACAAACAGCTGGCGCGGACGGCCGATCTTGTATTCCGGATCGGTGATCATCTCTTCCCACTGCGAGATCCAGCCCGGGGTGCGGGCCAGCGCGAAGATGCAGGTGAACAGCGAGGTCGGGATGCCCAGCGCGCGCTGGACGATGCCCGAGTAGAAGTCGACGTTCGGGTACAGCTTGCGGCTGACGAAGTACTCGTCTTCCAGCGCGATCTTTTCCAGCTCCATGGCCAGCTTGAACAGCGGGTCGTTGTGCAGGCCCAGCTCGTTCAGCACCTCATGGCAGGTTTCGCGCATCAGCTTGGCGCGCGGATCGTAGTTCTTGTACACGCGGTGGCCAAAGCCCATCAGGCGCACGCCCGAGTTCTTGTCCTTGACCTGCTTGATGAACTCGGGGATGTTGTCGACGCTGCCGATCTCTTCCAGCATCTTCAGCGCGGCTTCGTTGGCGCCGCCGTGGGCCGGGCCCCACAGGCAGGCCACGCCCGCGGCGATAGCTGCAAACGGGTTGGTGCCCGACGAGCCGGCCAGGCGCACGGTCGAGGTCGACGCGTTCTGCTCGTGGTCGGCGTGCAGGATGAAGATGCGGTCCAGCGCGCGCTCCAGCACCGGGTTCACGGTGTACGGGGCGCACGGCGTGGCGAACAGCATGCGCAGGAAGTTGCCCGAGTAGGACAGGTCGTTCTGCGGATAGATGTACGGCTGGCCGATGTTGTACTTGTACGCCATGGCGACCATGGTCGGCATCTTGGCGATCAGGCGGATGGCCGAGATCTCGCGCTGGTGCGGATCATCGATGTCCATCGCGTCGTGGTAGAACGCGCTCATGGCACCCACCAGGCCGGTCAGGACTGCCATCGGGTGGGCATCGCGGCGGAAACCGCGCATGAAGAACTGCAGCTGCTCGTGGACCATCGTGTGGTTCATCACGTGGCCGACGAATTCTTCCTTCTGCTTGGCGTTGGGCAGTTCACCCTTGAGCAGCAGGTAGCTGGTCTCGAGGTGGTCGCACTTCTGCGCCAGCTGCTCGATCGGGTAGCCGCGATACAGCAGCTCGCCCTTGTCACCGTCGATATAGGTGATCTTGGAATTACACGAAGCCGTCGACATGAAACCGGGGTCGTAGGTGAACTTACCGGTTTGTCCGTACAGCTTGCGAATGTCGATCACGTCCGGGCCAACGGTGCCCGTATAAATCGGCAGCTCAACGCTGGGGGAACCATCGGAGAACGATAGCGTGGCTTTCACATCGGACGGCGTCATGTCGGATCCTTCAAATGCTGTGAATAATAATGTTGACCAAAACTCAGACCGAACGCAGCAGGTTCACTACGCGCTGCATCGGGGGCGTGTCGAGCTCACCGTCCAGTTCCTTGCGGGCAAGGAGCAGGTCCATCAACTCGTTGTCGCTGAGCTCGAACAGCTGGCTCAGCGCAGCCACATCCTCGTCGGACAGGCTCTCCTCGTAACGGTTGAAAAAACGTTCGACGATGATGTCGTTCTCCAGGAGGCCGCGGCGGGCGCGCCAGCGCAACCGTGCGCGCTTGTGCGGATCGGCCTGATGGGAGAAGGTGGTGGCAGGACTCTCGGTCATGGCTTCCTACTTTCGGTGCGCCCGCCAGATATAGCCGCTCTGGCTGACGCACCGCTTACTACTTAGACAGCCGCAGGATCACACCGCGCGGCGAACCATCAGTTCCTTGATCTTGCCGATGGCCTTGGTCGGGTTCAGACCCTTCGGGCACACGTCGACGCAGTTCATGATGCTGTGGCAGCGGAACAGGCGGTACGGGTCGTTCAGGTTGTCCAGGCGCTCATTGGTGGCCTGGTCGCGGCTGTCCGCGATGAAGCGGTAAGCCTGCAGCAGGCCGGCCGGGCCGACGAACTTGTCCGGGTTCCACCAGAACGACGGGCACGACGTCGAGCAGCTGGCGCACAGGATGCACTCGTACAGGCCATCCAGCTCGTCGCGCTCTTCCGGCGACTGCAGGCGCTCTTTCTCGGGCGGCGGCTCGTCGTTGATCAGGAACGGCTTGATCGAGTTGTACTGCTTGAAGAACTGCGTCATGTCGACGATCAGGTCGCGCACCACCGGCAGCCCGGGCAGCGGACGCAGCACGATGCGGTCCGGCAGCTCGCGCATGTTGGTCAGGCAGGCCAGGCCGTTCTTGCCGTTGATGTTCATCGCGTCCGAGCCGCACACGCCTTCGCGGCACGAACGGCGGAACGAGATGGTCTCGTCCAGCTTCTTGAGCTTGACCAGCGCGTCCAGCAGCATGCGCTCGTGGCCGTCGAGCTCGACCTCGTAGGTCTGCATGCGCGGCGCCGCATCCTTGTCCGGATCGTAGCGGTAGACTTCGAAAATACGCTTCATTTCTGTGGGTCCTGTTTTCTCTACGATGCGGTGCTCAGAAGGTACGGGCCTTCGGCGGCACGCTTTCCACCGTCAGCGGTTCCATCTTCACCGGCTTGTAGTCGAGGCGGTTGCCTTCGCTGTAGAACAGCGTGTGCTTGAGCCAGTTCTGGTCGTCGCGGTTGGGGAAGTCGCTGTGCGCGTGCGCACCGCGCGATTCCTTGCGGGCGGCCGCCGAGATCATGGTGGCCTTGGCCACTTCCACCAGGTTGGCCACTTCCAGGGCTTCCACCAGCGCGGTGTTGAAGACCTTGGACTTGTCCTTCAGGTGGATGTTGTCGGCGCGCTCGGCCACTTCCAGGATGCGGTCGACACCTTCGTCCATCAGCTTCTGGGTGCGGAACACGCCGGCATGCGACTGCATGTTCTTGCGGATGTCGTTGGCGACGTCCTGCGTGTATTCACCCGACGACGTGGCCTGCAGCTTGGCCAGGCGCGACATCGCGAGGTCAGCGGCGTCGGCCGGCAGCGGCTTGTGTTCCTTCTGCTTCAGGTTCTGCGCGATGATGTGGTTGCCGGCGGCACGGCCGAACACCACCAGGTCGAGCAGCGAGTTGGTGCCCAGGCGGTTGGCGCCGTGCACCGACACGCACGAGCATTCGCCGATCGCGTAGAAACCATTCAGCACTTCGTTCGGGCTGCCGTTCTTCGGCACCACGACCTGGCCGTGGTAGTTCGTCGGGATGCCGCCCATCTGGTAGTGGATGGTCGGGACCACCGGGATCGGTTCCTTGATCGCGTCGACGTTGGCGAACTTCATGCCGATTTCGCGGATCGACGGCAGGCGCTTCATGATGGTCTCGGCGCCGACGTGGGTCAGGTCGAGCAGCACGTAGTCGCCGTTCGGGCCGCAGCCGCGGCCTTCCTTGATTTCCTGGTCCATCGAGCGCGAGACGAAGTCGCGCGGCGCCAGGTCCTTCAGCGTCGGCGCATAGCGTTCCATGAAACGCTCGCCATCCTTGTTGCGCAGGATCCCGCCTTCGCCACGCACGCCTTCGGTGATCAGCACGCCCGCGCCGGCCACGCCGGTCGGGTGGAACTGCCAGAACTCCATGTCTTCCAGCGGCACGCCCGCGCGTGCGGCCATGCCCAGGCCGTCACCGGTGTTGATGAAGGCGTTGGTCGACGCGGCGTAGATACGGCCGGCACCGCCGGTCGCGAACAGCGTGGTCTTGGCCTCGAGGATGTAGACCTCGCCGGTTTCCATTTCCAGCGCGGTCACGCCCAGCACGTCGCCGTCCTGGTCGCGGATCAGGTCCAGCGCCATCCACTCGACGAAGAAGTGGGTCTTGGCGCGCACGTTGCGCTGGTACAGCGTATGCAGCAGCGCGTGGCCGGTACGGTCCGCCGCGGCGCAGGCGCGCTGCACCGGCTTCTCGCCGTAGTTGGCGGTATGGCCGCCGAACGGGCGCTGGTAAATCGTGCCGTCCGGATTGCGGTCGAACGGCATGCCGAAGTGCTCGAGTTCGTACACGACCTTCGGCGCTTCCCGGCACATGAACTCGATCGCGTCCTGGTCGCCCAGCCAGTCCGAGCCCTTGATGGTGTCGTAGAAGTGATAGTGCCAGTTGTCTTCGCTCATGTTGCCCAGCGAAGCACCGATGCCACCCTGCGCCGCCACGGTGTGCGAGCGGGTCGGGAACACCTTGGACAGCACGGCCACGTTCAGGCCGGCTTCCGCGAGCTGGAGGGATGCGCGCATCCCGGCGCCGCCAGCACCGACGATGACCACGTCAAAGCGGCGACGCGGCAATCCAGTCTTGACTGCGACCATTTATTACACCCTCCAGAGAATCTGAGCAGCGTAGCCCGCGCAACCGACGAGCCACAGAATCGTAAGAACTTGCAGCACCAGGCGCACCGCCATCGGCTTGACATAGTCCATCCAGATGTCGCGCACGCCGATCCAGGCGTGATACAGCAGCGACAGGATGGTCAGGAACGTGATGATCTTCATCCACTGGTTGGCGAAGAACCCTGCCCACGCTTCGTACGAAGCGCCGTTCGACAGCAGGAAGGCAATGGCCAGCACCACGGTGAACACCACCATGATCACGGCCGTGACGCGTTGCGCGAGCCAGTCTTTCAGGCCGTAATGGGCGCCGACGACCAGGCGCTTGGGACCGATATTGTTGTTTGCCACCGTGATTCTCCTCAGAACAGGCCGAACAGCTTCAGGCCGAAAATCAGGGTAAGCAGCAGGCTGACAACCAGCACGCTGATGGCAGACTTGGCCGAGGCGGGCTTGGAAACACCAACGTGCACATCCAGCAGCAGAAAGCGGATACCGGCGCAGAAATGATGCAGATAACCCCAGATCAGGGCCAGCACAACCAGCTTGACAAAGCCGCCGGACAACAGGGCCGAGAACTTTGCGAAGCTCAGTTCGGAGGTAATGCTCTGCTCGAACAGGTACAGGACGAAGGGAAGGAGGAGGAACATCAAGGCACCGCTCACGCGATGCAGGATGGATACCTTGCCGGCCCAGGGCAACCGGTATTTCGCGATCTGCGAGATACCGATATTCCGGAACTCCGGCCTGGCTTGTTTGACGGCTTCAGCCATGCGAGACCCCAATTAGCGGTAAACAAAGAAACGAGACTGCCATTGCCTGCATGCAACGGGATGCATTGAGGCAAATCCACGAGATTTTAGCGCCTTTGTTGCGCGCTGCACCAATAATTTTCAGCTATCGCGCCCAACAGGCGCCGCCCGACAATCGCACACCATACACATGACACGGCGATTGCCAAGCAATATTCACCGGCGCTGCGCAACAACCCGCACCACCATCACAAGACCCGCAATAATCGCAGCCGACGCAGGGACCGCGCCGGCCCCATGACTCAGCTCAGGTCGTTCTGATAATAGTGTTTCGTCGTCACATACAACCCGCGGCGCACCTCGACAGGGCGATCCCCGTAGGTATATGAAACGCGCTCGACCGACAACAGCGGCGAGCCCACCGGCACGGACAGCAGCTCGGCCGCCGTCTCGTCGGCGGCCACGGCGCGGATCTTTTCCGAGGCGCGGATCATGCGCGTACCGAACTCGGCCTCGAACAAGGCATACATGGGCCCCTTCCACTCGGTCAGCTTTTCCGCGGTGAGGCCTTTGAAGTTGGCGCCCAGCAGCCAGATCTCGTCGAGCACGGTCGACTCGCCGGAGAAATTCAGCACGCGGCGGATCTGCACCACGCTGTCGCCGGTGCGGATATCGAGCAGCCGCGCGATTTCGGCGGGCGCGCGCAGGCGCTTGCACTCCAGCACGTGGCTGGCGCCGTAGTGGGGCTCGCCTTCGTCGGGGACGAGGCGCAGGAAACGGAACTTGACCACGTCCTCATGGTGCGTGGTCACGAAGGTGCCCTTGCCCTGCCGCCGCGCCACCAGGTTCTCGGCGGCGAGTTCGTCGATGGCCTTGCGCACCGTGCCCTGGCTTACCTTGTAGCGCGCCGCCAGCTCCATTTCGCTGGGGATCATCTCGCCCGGCTTCCACTCGCCGGACTGCAGGCTGCGCATGATGAGCGCCTTGATCTGCTGGTACAGCGGGCTGAAGGTGGGCGACGGGGCGGTCTGCGGGCCCGGCTGCTGGGCGGCGGCCTGGGGCGCAGGAGATGACGACGGCGCGGGAGAGTTCGACGGCGGGGTCGACGACGGAGTCGATGACGAGGCCGACGAAGACGGGGTCGACGAAGGCGGGGTCGACGAAGGCGCCTGCGTCCCGGCGCCAGGCGTGGCCGCGCCGGAGTCCTGCGCACCGTGGGCGGCAGCGCCGGAGAGGGACGTAGACAGGGAGGACATAGGCGGGATTTCACCATAAAAGGGCGGCGGGCGCCAGCCTGACGTTAATTGTCTTATGTCTTATATAAGACATATGAATTGACAGCCAGTGAGGCCGGGCCTACACTCGCGCTGGTCCACGCCCGCGAATGTCGTGAATGCCGTGCTCGTGCCGCCGGCGGATGCCGTCCCCGGCACCCTCTCCCGCGGCCCGGACTGGAAATCGGTCTGGAAATGGCGGCTCGCTTCGCAGTAGACTTACGCTTCGTTGCATCACCATGACCCGTTGTGGCTCATCCTCACCGGTTCCGCCCCGTGGCCCCGCCACCTGGTTCCGGCGGACGGCCGCTCCCCGCTGTGGCGACAACCAGCATCCGGCGTGCACGCCGCCTTGAGTTGGCGACTGCGTGCCGCCGACCGGTTACCCCCTTCTATCGTTTGGAGATTTACTCATGGCTAAAGCCCCAATGCGCGTCGCAGTGACCGGCGCCGCTGGCCAGATCGGCTATTCCCTGCTGTTCCGCATCGCCAACGGCGACATGCTGGGCAAAGACCAGCCGGTCATCCTCCAACTGCTCGACCTCCCGCAAGCCCAGGCCGCCGTCAAGGGCGTCGTGATGGAACTGGAAGATTGCGCGTTCCCGCTGCTGGCCGGCGTGGTCATCACCGATGACCCCAAGGTCGCCTTCAAGGATGCCGACGTGGCCCTGCTGGTTGGCGCCCGTCCGCGCAGCAAGGGCATGGAGCGCAAGGACCTGCTCGAGGCCAACGCCCAGATCTTCACGGTGCAGGGCAAGGCGCTGGACGAAGTCGCCAGCCGCAATGTCAAGGTGCTGGTGGTCGGCAACCCGGCCAACACCAATGCCTACATCGCCATGAAGTCGGCACCGAACCTGCCGCGCGAGAACTTCACCGCCATGCTGCGCCTGGACCACAACCGTGCCCTGTCGCAGATCGCCGCCAAGACCGGCAAGCCGGTGTCGTCGATCGAGAAGATGTTCGTGTGGGGCAACCACAGCCCGACCATGTACGCCGACTACCGCTACGCCACCGTCGACGGCAAGAGCGTCAAGGACATGATCAACGACCCGGTGTGGAACAACGACGTGTTCCTGCCGACCGTCGGCAAGCGCGGCGCCGCCATCATCGAGGCCCGTGGCCTGTCGTCGGCTGCCTCGGCCGCCAACGCCGCCATCGACCACGTGCATGACTGGGTGCTGGGCACCAACGGCAAGGTCGTCACCATGGGCATCCCGTCGAACGGCGAGTACGGCATCCCCGCCGACACCATGTTCGGCTATCCGGTGACCTGCGCCAACGGCAAGTACGAGATCGTCAAGGGTCTCGAGATCGACGCCTACAGCCAGGAAAAGATCAACATCACCCTGAACGAACTGGAAGAAGAGAAGGCCGGCGTGCAGCACCTGCTGGGCTGATCTTCAGCGCGCTACAGGAAAGACCGGGGTTCCGCAACGATTCAAGAATCGGCGCGGACCCCGGTTTTTTCATATTGGGGCGCTATGATGTGCCCTCCCGTCCAACCCCAACCCAACTGAATTCCCGTGCATCCATCCGAGGTCTTGTTCCAGGGCGAAGCCATCCCGGTCCAGTTGCCGGTGTGTGACCACTATGCGGGCAGCGAAAAGCTGATGCGCAAGTCGCTTGCCCTGCAGCAAGAGCTTGGGCCGGTCTTCGACATCACCTTCGATTGCGAGGACGGCGCCGCCGTCGGCCACGAGCGCGAGCACGCCGAGCTGTGCGCGCAACTGGTCAACAGCCCGCTGAACGCGCACAACCGCGTCGGCGTGCGCATTCATGACCCTGCCCACCCGAGCTGGCGCCAGGATGTCGACGTGCTGGTGCGCACCGCCGGCGCGCGGCTGGCCTACGTCGTCGTGCCCAAGGTGACCGACGTGGTCGAGGTCGCGCGCGTGACCGACCATGTCAACCAGGTGGCGCGCAATGCCGGCATCGCCCGCCATATCCCGATCCATGTGCTGATCGAGACACACGCCGCGCTCGAACAAGCTTTCGACATCGCCGCGCTGGTGCAGGTGGAGTGCCTGAGCTTCGGCCTGATGGACTTCGTCTCGGCGCACCACGGCGCGATTCCCGGCGAGGCCATGCGCTCGCCGCAGCAGTTCGAGCACCCGCTGATCCGCCGCGCCATGCTGGAAATCTCCGCCGCCTGCCACCGCCATGGCAAGGTTCCGTCGCACAACGTCAGCACCGATGTGCAGGCACCCCAGCGGGCGGGCGATGACGCGCTGCGCGCGCGCGCCGAGTTCGGCTACCTGCGCAAGTGGAGCATCCATCCGGGCCAGATAGCGCCGATCGTCGCCGCCTTCCGCCCGGGCGCGGATGAAATCGGCGCCGCCAGCCAGATCCTGCTGGCGGCCCACGAGAACAACTGGGCACCGATCCGCCACGACGGCCAGCTGCACGACCGCGCCAGCTACCGCTATTACTGGTCGCTGCTGCAGCGCGCCCAGGCCACCGGCACGCCGCTGCCGGACAACGTGGAAGCGCTGTTCTTCGCCTGACCGGCCACAACAACAAAGCACGGACGCGACCGAAGGAGACCCGGATGTCCGCTTCGAAGACCGCAGCACCGGCCGCCGCGGCAGAGCCCGCGGCGCCGAAAGCCAAGAAATCCGTCGCGCTGTCCGGCGTTGCCGCCGGCAATACCGCGCTGTGCACCGTTGGCCGTACCGGCAACGACCTGCACTACCGCGGCTATGACATCCTCGATATCGCCGACACCTGCGAGTTCGAGGAAATCGCCCATCTGCTGGTGCACGGCAAGCTGCCGACCAGATCCGAACTGGCCGCCTACAAGGCCAGGCTGAAGTCACTGCGCGGCCTGCCGGCCAACGTCAAGCTGGCGCTGGAATGGGTCCCGGCCAGCGCGCACCCGATGGACGTGATGCGCACCGGCGTGTCGGTGCTTGGCACCGTGCTGCCGGAAAAGGACGACCACAGCGGCCCGGGCGCGCGCGACATTGCCGACCGCCTGATGGCCAGCCTGGGTTCGATGCTGCTGTACTGGTACCACTACAGCCACAACGGTCGCCGCATCGAGGTGGAGACCGACGATGACTCCATCGGCGCCCACTTCCTGCACCTGCTGCACGGCGAGCAGCCGTCGGCGCTGTGGGAGCGTGCCATGCATACCTCGCTGATCCTGTACGCGGAACACGAGTTCAACGCCTCGACCTTCACCGCGCGCGTGATCGCCGGCACGGGTTCGGACATGTATTCGTCGATCGCCGGCGCGATCGGCGCGCTGCGCGGCCCCAAGCACGGCGGCGCCAACGAAGTCGCGTTCGAGATCCAGAAGCGCTACGACAACCCGGATGAGGCGCAGGCCGACATCACCCGCCGCGTCGGGAACAAGGAAGTCGTGATCGGCTTCGGCCACCCGGTGTACACCACGGGCGACCCGCGCAACCAGGTGATCAAGGAAGTGGCGAAGACGCTATCGAAGGACGCCGGTTCGACGAAGATGTTCGACATTGCCGAGCGCCTGGAAACGGTCATGTGGGACGTCAAGAAGATGTTCCCGAACCTGGACTGGTTCAGCGCGGTGAGCTACCACATGATGGGCGTGCCGACGGCAATGTTCACGCCGCTGTTCGTGATCGCACGCACTTCCGGCTGGGCCGCGCACATCATCGAGCAACGCATCGATAACAAGATCATCCGCCCCAGCGCCAACTACGTGGGCCCCGAAAACCTCAAATTCGTGCCGATCGGCAAGCGTAAGTGAACCCGGACTAACCGGACACCCCGATTATGTAACCAAAGGCCAGCGCACTTCGCGGGCTCCGGCAAATCGTAGAGAATAGCGGCGGACTTTCCTTCCAGGCGCCGCCTGATGTGACGGCGGCGAACGACAAACAGACCAGATTTCAAAATCCGAGAGGCACTCACAAAATGAAACATCTCGTACTTGCCGCCTGCATCGGCGCGTTCAGCCTGACCACCGCCACCGCCGTGATGGCGCAAGAGCCGGCCAAGCAGACCACCAAGAAGAAGTCCTCGACCAAGAAGAAGGCCGCAGCCGGCACCGCCGCCGCTGCCGGCGCCGCCGCCGCAGTCACCCCGACCGGTGAAAAGTGGCAGTGCGAACTGGGCAACAGCATCTATATCTCCGGCGACATGCTGCGTGACGAAGTGCTGACCGTGCACTGGCAAGGCCGTGACTACAAGCTGCCGCGTCAGTCCACCGTGACCGGCGCCGACCGCTACTACGACGCCCGCACCGGCCTGGACCTGGTGGTGATCCCGAGCAAGGCCATGCTGTTCAACAAGAACCTGGGCCAGCGCCTGGCTGACGACTGCCAGAGCGCCGCCATGCAGGCAGGCGCCGCGGCGCCGACCCAGGCCGGCGGCCTGCGCGCCCCGGTCAGCGCCCCGCTGCTGGCCACGCCCCCGGGCGGCCCGACGGTCCAGCCGCAGCAGGCGCAGCAGCCTGACGCGACCCAGCAAAGCGCGGCACCGAAGCAGTAAATCCGTACAGGGTGCCGGCGGCCGCCTGAATTCCGGCCGCCGGCACCCTTTTGCCTTGCGGGCGGGCCAACCCGCCGCGGGCACGCTGTCGCGCCGCGGGAAGGCATGGCCGGGGCCCGGCCGATCGAGACCGGGTGGCGGCAAGGCCGCGCGGCGGTTAGAGTATGCAGTTGCAGTGCGCTGCCGACCTCGGACCGCGGCCATACGCCGCGGCAGCGCACCGGGGTCTGAATCCGGTTTCAGAGGTCCGAGCCAAATGCCATCGCATCATCCTTCGATCGGAGTACGGCAATGCCCCATAACCTCAAGAACACGCTAAAAGAATTCAAGATCGGCGCTTCCGGCAAGGGCCAGTTCTATTCCCTGCCGCAACTCGCGCAGGAACTGGACCTCGATCTCGGGCGCCTGCCGGTATCGATCCGCGTCGTGCTGGAAGCCGTGCTGCGCAACTGCGACGGCAAGAAAGTTACCGAAGAACACGTCAGGCAACTCGCCGGCTGGAAGCCGAATGCCGAGCGTGTGGACGAGATCCCGTTCGTCGTGGCCCGCGTGGTGCTGCAGGACTTCACCGGCGTGCCGCTGCTGGCCGACCTGGCCGCAATGCGCAACGTGGCCGAGAAGATGGGCCAGGACCCCAAGAAGATCGAGCCGCTGGTGCCGGTCGACCTGGTGGTCGACCACTCGGTGCAGGTTGACCATTTCCGCGAAAAGAAGGCGCTGGACCTGAACATGCAGCTGGAATTCCAGCGCAACAACGAGCGCTACCAGTTCATGAAGTGGGGCATGCAGGCGTTCGACACCTTTGGCGTGGTGCAGCCGGGCTTCGGCATCGTGCACCAGGTCAACCTGGAATACCTGGCGCGCGGCGTTCATAAGAAGGATGGGGTCTACTACCCTGACACGCTGGTCGGCACCGATTCGCACACCACCATGATCAACGGCATCGGCGTGGTCGGCTGGGGCGTCGGCGGCATCGAGGCCGAGGCCGGCATGCTGGGCCAGCCGGTGTACTTCCTGACGCCGGACGTGGTCGGCGTGGAGCTGACCGGCCGCCTGCGCGAAGGCGTCACCGCCACAGACCTGGTGCTGACCATCACCGAGATGCTGCGCAAGGAGAAGGTGGTCGGCAAGTTCGTCGAGTTCTTCGGCGAAGGCACGGCCAGCCTGTCAGTGCCGGATCGCGCCACCATCGGCAACATGGCGCCGGAGTACGGTGCCACCATGGGCTTCTTCCCGGTCGACGAAAAGACCATCGATTACTTCCGCGGCACCGGCCGCACCGACGCGGAGATCGACGCGTTCGAAGGCTATTTCCGCGCCCAGCAGATGTTCGGCATTCCGCAGGCAGGCGACATCGACTTCAGCAAGACGCTGAAGCTGGACCTGTCCACGGTCGCGCCGTCGCTGGCCGGGCCGAAGCGCCCGCAGGACCGCATCGAGATCGGCAACGTCAAGAGCACGTTCGCGTCGCTGTTCAGCAAGCCGGTGGCCGAGAACGGCTTCAACAAGGATGCGGCCGAGCTGGATCGGCCCTACCGCACCAGCAACGGCATTGAAGTGAAGAACGGCGACGTGCTGATCGCCGCGATCACCTCGTGCACCAACACCTCCAACCCCAGCGTGCTGCTGGCGGCTGGCCTGCTGGCCAGGAAGGCGGTGGAAGCCGGACTGGAAGTGGCGCCGCACATCAAGACCTCGCTGGCGCCGGGCAGCCGCGTGGTCACCGAATACCTGAAGGCCGCCGGCCTGCTGCCGTACCTGGAGCAGCTGGGCTTCGGCGTGACCGCCTACGGCTGCACCACCTGCATCGGCAATGCCGGCGACCTGACGCCCGAGCTGAACGAGGCCATCGTCAAGAACGACCTGGTCGCGGCCGCGGTGCTGTCGGGCAACCGCAATTTCGAGGCCCGCATCCACCCGAACATCCGCGCCAACTTCCTGGCTTCGCCGCCGCTGGTGGTGGCCTATGCCATCGCCGGCAATGTCACGCGCGACCTGATGACCGAGCCGGTCGGCAAGGGCAAGGGCGGGCGTGACGTCTGGCTGGGCGATATCTGGCCGACTTCTGAGGAAATCCACGCGCTGATGAAGTTCGCGATGGACGCCAAGACCTTCAAGGGCAACTACGAGCAGGTCAAGAAGCCGAGCAAGCTGTGGGGCGCGATCCAGGGCACCAAGGGCCAGGTGTACGACTGGCCCAAGTCGACCTACATCGCCGAGCCGCCCTTCTTCCAGGACTTCAGCCTGGAGCCGTCGGGCGCCTCGGCCAGCGTGCGCGACGCGCGCGCGCTGGGCATCTTCGGCGACTCGGTGACCACCGACCATATCTCGCCGGCCGGCTCGATCAAGGACACCTCGCCCGCGGGCAAGTACCTGCAGGCGCATGGCGTGCTCAAGGCCGACTTCAACAGCTACGGCTCGCGCCGCGGCAACCATGAGGTGATGATGCGCGGCACCTTCGCCAACGTGCGCATCAAGAACCTGATGATCCCGCCCAAGCCGGACGGCGCGCGCGTGGAAGGCGGCATCACCATCCACCAGCCCACCGGCGAGCAGATGTCGATCTACGACGCGGCCATGAAGTACATCGCCGAGGGCACGCCCACGGTGGTGTTCGGCGGCGAGGAGTACGGCACCGGCTCGTCGCGCGACTGGGCGGCCAAGGGCACGCAGCTGCTGGGCGTGAAGGCCGTGGTGGCGCGCAGCTTCGAGCGCATCCACCGCTCCAACCTGGTCGGCATGGGCGTGCTGCCGCTGCAGTTCAAGGGCAGCGACAGCGCGCAGGCACTGGGTATCACCGGCAACGAGACCTTCGACATCGAAGGCACGGGCCTGGACAACCCGGGCGACCTCAAGCCGCAGCAGGACCTGGTGCTGGTGATCAAGCGCGCCAACGGCGACGTGCAGCGCGTGCCGGTGCTGCTGCGCATCGACACGCCGATCGAGGTCGACTACTACAACCACGGCGGCATCCTGCCGTTCGTGCTGCGCCAGCTGCTGGCGGCCTGACGCCCGCGGATGGTCCATGCAAGCGCCGCCTTCCCGGGCGGCGTTTGTCATGGTGCGCATGATGCGGCCCCGGCATCACTCGGCGCCTATCCCGCGCGTGTAAGTTCCACGCAAGGCAGTGCTGCCACACTGTGTCCCAAACAACATGGGCCGCAATGGCCCGGAGGCGGGGCCACCCCGCTTCAGACATACACTGGAGACAACATGGCAAAGATCATCATCGCATTCGTCGTCGTTGCCGGCGCAGCCCTCTACCTGCTGACCAAGGGCGGCAGCGACGTGTCGATTTCCGGCGAGCAGCACGGCGTCGAGACCCACGTACCGACGGCGCCGGCAGCCGGCGGACAGAAATAAAAAGAAGTCTTCGGCCTCGCCGGTGGCAAGTCGCGCCGCATCGCGCGGCCGCCTTGTCAACGCAACGAGTAGAATACCGTTTTACGCATAAACGAACGGTTTCTTTCTATGGCAGGTTTTCGCCCCAAGGCTTCCCCACGTCTTTCCCCCGACGCCGAGCGGTTGGTGGCCGATGCGCTCGCCCTCGACGCATCGGGCAGCCGCATGGAGGATGGCTACTGGGAACGGCGGCTCTCGCAGCGCCTGGGCCGCCTGTTGAAGAACGGTAGCCAGACCGCGCTGGACGCGGCGCTGGAGCACCTGTTCAAGCACAACGCCGATGCCTCCGACGTGCTGGCCGAGCAGGCCGAGACACTGGCCGAATCGGCCACCATCGAGGTCGATGGCCAGCGCTACGACGCGCTGCTGATCGCCGCGCCAATCCTGGCGCACACGCGCTACGCCATCCCCTCGGGCGCGCTCAAGCCGGAGCTGGCCCAGACGCTCGCCGTGCACTTGCAGGCACATGTACTGGCTTCCGACACCAAGGTGGCGCTGTCGCCGTACCTGTACAGCATCGACCAGTTGCCGCGCACCCACAGCGACACCTTTGCGCTGACGCACAAGCTGGCCGCGGCCGCGCTGGCCGGCTCGGTACCCAAGGTCGACCTGCGCGACCTGCCCGAGACCGCGCCGATCCTGGCCGACCCGCGCTACCTGCTGGCCGTGGTGGTAGCCCCGCACGAGCAGGCGCTGTTCCGCTGGCAAGAAGATGCCAAGGAGCACCACGCCGAGCGCTCGGTGTGCCTGGAACAATGGCGCACCCAGGTCCAGCCGTCGGTGGCGCTGCTGCTGCCCGGCTGCGAGTTCGAGCTGCTGCTCCCCGACGCCTTCTTCCTGTCGTGCCGTGAGTCCGACAAGAGCATCCGTCCTCTGACCGTGCGCGCCGCCGTCAACTATCTGGCCGGCACGCTCGATATCTCCGCCGGCCAGCTGGCCGCGGTGGTGGCCGCGTTCGGCGAGGAAGTGGTCGAGGAATACCGCGTCGGCTTCACCATGCGCGGTGAAAAGGACGTGATCTACGGCATCGTCTGGCCGGTCTACGGCCGCGAAGCCGGCGAAGTCGATGCCGACGAGAAGGGCAACCCGCTCGAACAGATCTGCGAAGAGCTGCGCAACGCCGGCGTGGAGGATATCTTCCGCCATGCGGCGCTGTTCGATCCGGAATATTGCGAGGATTGCGGCACGCCGCTGTATGCCGACCGCAATGGCGAGATCGTGCATGCGGAGCTGCCGGAAGACGCGCCCACGCAGCAGCCGCTGTTCCACTGAGTTCCCGCGCCCACGCAAGCAAACGGCCCACATCGTGGGCCGTTTTTGTTTTCCTGGCTGGCTTCAGGCACCCCGCTCGCTGACGCAGCGCCAGAGCCCATGCCCCGATGCCGCGTACTTGCGCTCGAACGGCGTCATCGCCTGCGCCGGCTGCCAGGGCTCGACCACCTGCGCCGGACGCCCAACCAGCGCCAGCGCCTGCGCGAACTCGTCGATGTAGACCTGCCAGTTGCTGCGGCATTCCAGGTAATCGCCGCACGCCGCCAGCGCCGGGAACACCGCATGGCCCTGCCAGCGCCGCCCCAGGTGGCCGATCTTTGGCCATGGGTTCGGGTACAGCACGTAGTGGCGCGCCACCGGCACCGCGTCGGCCTGCAGCATGCGCCAGACATCGACCAGGTCGGCCCGCGCCCAGCAGAAATTGGCCGGCATCGGCGCCTCGCCCCACCAGTCCTTGCCAGCGGCCAGGCGCTTTTCGGACTGGTCGACGCCGATCACATAGTGGTCCGGGAATGATGTCGCCAGGCGCAGCGTGCTTTCGCCCACGCCGCAGCCGGCATCCAGGATCAGCGGCGCGCCGCCGGCCTGCTGCCAATTGTCGAGCGCCGCGCTCAGCGCGCGGCGGCTGGCTTCGCCGATGGGCTTGCGGAACGGCTCGGCCAGGTGGCGCGCGACACGCGCGGCAAGGTGTTCGTGGACATCGGACTGCGCCGAGACGATGGTGCGGGAATTGGCAAACATGGCCCCATTTTACCGGGGCCGGACCCGGCAGCCTTGCATCGGACGCTGCAACCATGCCACTTTAGCGGCACAATGCGGGACAAACCGCCTGAGAACCCGTCCGCAAGCGCCGGACCTGTACGAGGAGCCAGTCCCATGCCATCGACAACCGCCACGCCCAGCCAGCCCGCCCGCCGCACCTTGCTCCACGCCACCGCCGCGCTGGTGCTGGGCAGTGCCGCCTGTGCCGCCCTGGCGCTGGTGCCGGCCGGCGCCGCCCATGCCGAGGACCTGCGCATCGGGCTGGCCGCCGACGTCACCTCGATGGACCCGCACTGGAACAACTCCGGCCCCAACAACGCGATCGCGCTGCATGTCTTCGAGTCGCTGGTGTTCATGGACAAGAACGCCCGCTATATCCCCGGCCTGGCGCTGTCGTGGAAGCCGGTCAATGCCATCACCTGGGAAATCAAGCTGCGCCCCAACATGAAGTGGCACGACGGCTCGCCCTTCACCAGCGAAGACGTCAAGGCGTCGCTGGAGCGCCCGGACAAGCTGACCAACAGCCCCGGCTCGTTCACCAGCTACACCAAGCCGATCGCCCGCATCGACACGCCCGATCCGCTGACGGTGCGCCTGACCATGAGCGTGCCCAACTACGCCAACCTGGCCAACGACCTGAACAGCGTGCCGATCATGCCGAAAAAGGTCGCCGCGACGCTGACGCAGGCCGATTTCGACTCGGGCAAGGCCATGATCGGTACCGGGCCGTTCAAGTTCGTGCGCTTCGCGCGCGGGCAGGAAATCGTGATGGAGCGCAATCCCAACTACTGGGGGCCCAAGCCGGAGTGGGACCGCGCCGTGTTCCGCATCATCACCGACAACGGCGCGCGCAGCGCCGCGCTGCTGGCGGGCGATGTCGACGTGATCGAGAGCGTGCCGTCGGCCGACGTGGCCAAGCTCAGGCAGAACCCGAAGTTCAAGATCGAGCAGCAGGTTTCGTGGCGCACCATCTTCTGGCAAATGGACCACTCGCGCGACAACCCGCCCTTCGTCACCGACAAGGCCGGCAAGCCGCTGGGCAAGAACCCGTTCAAGGATGCGCGCGTGCGTGCCGCGATCAGCAAGTCGTTGAACCGCGACGCCATCGTCAACCGCATCATGGAGGGGCTGGCGGTGCCGGCATCGTCGATCGTGTCGCCGCAGATCTTCGGGCATCCGGGCACCAAACCCGACGCCTATGATCCCGAAGGCGCCAAAAAGCTGCTGGCCGAGGCAGGCTACCCGGACGGCTTCGGGCTGACGCTGCATGCCACCAACAACCGCTACCTGAACGACGCCGCGGTGGCGCAGGCCACCGCCAGCATGCTGACGCGCATCGGCATCCAGACCAGGGTCGAGACCATGCCGGTAGCGGCCTACTTCACGCGCGCGCGCCAGGGCGACTTTGCCTTCCAGATGCTGGGGTGGGGTTCGGCAGCCGCGGATGTGGCGCTGCGCTCGATCACGGGCACGCCCAATCCCAAGACCGGGTATGGCACTTGGAACTGGGGCAAGTACAGCAACCCGCAACTGGACCAGCTGATCGAAAAATCGCTGACCACCGTTTCCAGCGAGAAAGCGCGCGAGGAGAACGCGCGCACGGCGGCCAGGTTCGCGCTGGCCGACCACGCGATCATTCCGTCGCACAGCCAGCTGGCGATGTGGGCGATGAAGAAGGGACTGAAGTATGAGGCGCGGACGGACGAGTGGTCGCTGGCGCAGTTTTTCCACAAGGAGTGAGGGCGGCGGCTGGTCATCGGCTCGCGGTGTTCTCCCTCGCCCGCTTGCGGGAGAGGGAGAACACCTTGCTTGGGCTAGTTCAGGCGGCTTTGGAGCACCCAAACCTCCTCTTTGGGCGCGTTTGGATCAGATCCTCAACCGCTCTTCCTGCCGCGCGTTCGCCGCGCGCAGCTTCTGCACCCAGTCCCGCGCCGGCAGCCCCGTGGTCTTCTCGACCACGTCGGCGCGCGCTTCCAGCACTTCCCACGCCACATCGATCTCCGGGCCGTTGAACGCCAGTGCGATGATGTTGCCGTCATGGACCTCAGGGAACACCAGCACGCGGTTATCGAAGGCTTCGCAGATGCGCTCGATATTCTTCGGGAAGCTGTCGTGGTCGCCGAACAGGTTGATGGTCATCACGCCCGGCTCCTTCAGCGTGCGGCGGCAGGCGCGGTAGAACGCGGTGGTGTCGAGCACCGGGCCGCGCGCGGTGGCGTCGTACAGGTCCACCTGCAGCACGTCGATGGCATCTGCGTGGGTGCCGTCCATCACGTAGTCCCACGCGTCCTGCTCGCGCACGGTCAGGCGCGCGTCATCCTGGCGCAGGCCGAACATGCTGCGCCCGGCGATGATCACCGCCGGATTCAGCTCGACCGCGGTCACTCGCGCGCGGCTGAACTGGCGGTGGCAGAACTTGGTCAGTGCCGCCGCCCCGAGGCCGAGCTGGACCACGTGGAATTCATCCACAGAAGGCGACAGGAACAGCAGCCAGGCCATCATCTGCTGCGCGTATTCCAGCTCGATCGCATCCGGCTTGCGCAGGCGCATCGCGCCCTGCACCCACTCCGTGCCGAAATGCAGGTAGCGCACGCCGTCCAGCTCCGAGAAGGTCACCGGCGCAAAGCGCGGCGTCATGCGTTTTTCTTCGCGGGCCGCGCGCGAGTCCGGCGCCTGGCCACGGTTGCGTGTGCCACGTGCCGGACGGCGCGAGGCCACGGCTTCAATCGATTTGCGTTTCAGTAGGGTCATATTGTCGAGAAATACACGGTGGCCATGCAACGGGCCGGCACGCGCCTTACTTGCCCAGCGCCGCCTGCGCGCGCTGCAGCCACTCGCGGTTGTGCTCGCGGGCATGGCGCGGCCAGTGGCGGGCGTCGTGGACGATTTCGGCGTAGAGTTCGCGCGCGCGTTCGCGGTCGGCGGCATCGGGCTGCGCCGCCAGCCAGTCGGCGAGCAGGCAGCGCGGCGCGGCGTCGCTGGCGCTGGTCAGTGCCTGCTCGAACGCGGCGCGCGTGCCGGGCGCGCCGGTGGCAGCCAGCGCGCGAGCATACAGCAAGGCGGGGTCGGGCTGCTGGCGCGCATGCGGGCTGGCGCCGAACAGTTTTTCCAGCGTCGCCAGCGCGGCGGCCGCGTCGCCGGTGGCGAACTGCGCCTGGGCCAGGCCCTGCAGCAGCGCCGGATCGGACGCGAACGGGCCGTTGGCCGCGGCCTGGTAGTGCTGCAGCGCCTCGGACGGCTCGCCGGCTTCGAGCAGCACGGCGCCCAGGCGCATGCGGTGCGCCACGGTCGGCGCCCGGTCAAAGTCGGTGCGGGCCTCGCGCACCGCGCGGTTGGGGTCCACCAGTTGCGAGATGGCGCGCGTGGCCGCGCGCGCGCCGCGCGACTGGCGCAGCTCGGGCAGGAAGATGGCAAAGAAGTAGACCAGGCTGCCCAGCCCCGGGAACAGGAACAGGATCAGCAGCCAGTACATGTTCTGGTGCGTGCGCACCGCATGCACGGCGAAGAACAGCGCAACGATGATATGGATGCTGATACCGAAGATACGCATGGATAAGTCAACCTATGGGATCGTATGAGGTCATCAGTGGGCAAAGGGTCGGCGCCGAAGCGCTGGCCGCCGGCATTTTGACAGAAAGACGGCGGCGCGATTCCCTTGCATTCAGCCCGGAATGCCGGCGCCGGCCGGCTGCAGCCCGGCCACCGCCTGCGGCGTAAGCACCGCCTCACCCTTCACCGCGCGCGCCACCAGCGCATCGGCGGCGTCGATGGCGATGCGCTGCTCGGCATACCAGTCTTCGTCGTAGTAGGTATTGCCATAGCGGTCGCCGCTGTCGCACAGCAGCGCGACGATGGCCCCCGCCTGCCCTGCCGCCCGCATCTGCTGCGCCAGGTACAGCACGCCGACGAAGTTGGTGCCGGTCGAGCCGCCGACGCGGCGGCCGAAGCGCCTGGCCAGGTAGCGCATGGCGGCGAACGACAGCGCATCGGGCACCTTCAGCATGGCGTCGATGCAGCTGGGGATAAACGAGCGCTCCACGCGCGGCCGGCCGATACCCTCGATTCGCGAGCCGGTCGGCAGCGACAGGTCCGGTTCAGGCTTGCCCGCCAGGGCGCTGCGGAAATAATCGAAGAACACCGAGTTCTCCGGATCGGCACACAGCACGCGCGTCTTGTGGCGGCGATAGGCGACGTAGCGGCCGAGCGTGGCGATGGTGCCGCCGGTGCCGCCGCTGGACACCAGCCAGGCCGGTACCGGGTGCTCCTCCTCCGCCATCTGCTTGAAGATGGATTCGGCGATATTGTTGTTGGCGCGCCAGTCGGTGGCACGCTCGGCGTAGGTGAACTGGTCCATGAAATGGCCGCCGGTTTCCTGCGCGATGCGGTGCGACGCGGCATAGATCTCCGACGGGCTGTCGACAAGGTGGCAGCGCCCGCCATAGAACTCGATCGCCTCGACCTTGGCGCGCGACGTGCCGGCCGGGATCACCGCCACGAACGGCAGCCCTAGCAGCCTGGCGAAATACGCCTCTGAAATCGCGGTCGAGCCGCTGGACGCTTCCACCACCGTGCTGCCCTCACGCAGCCAGCCATTGCACAGCGCATACAGGAACAGCGAGCGCGCCAGCCGGTGCTTCAGGCTGCCGGTCGGGTGGCTGGATTCGTCCTTGAAGTAGACACGGATGTCGGGGTAGCCCGGCAGGTCCAGCGGGATCAGGTGGGTATCGGCGGAGCGGTTGAAGTCGGCTTCGATCTTGCGGATCGCTTCGTGGGTCCAGGCGGAAAGTGGCATGGGTGGCTTGCGGGCGCGGCGGCCGGGGCATTGGATCAGGCCCTCAGGATGCCAGAAGCGTGCTGCCCAAATCCAGTTTCCCGGATCCGGCGCGACGATCGGCAGGCACTGCAATGCGCTCTTCGCGCCACAGCCCCGGCCGCCGTGTGGATGTGACTGTCTGTGGCAGAAGCAACGATCGACGGGCTCGCCGGCCTGATCTTCCAGGGCCGCAGTTCCGCACACCTGAGCCTGGCCGCCAGCCGCTTTGCCAGCAGCATCATGCTGGCGACCGCCTCGGGCTCGGCCAACGCGCGCGACGTCATGGCCGTGATGCGGCTGCGCGTGCCGCCCGGCACGCCGCTGCGCATCCGGGCTGACGGGCCGGATATCGGCCGACCTGCGCCGCCGCGTCTGGCGCACGGGTCCGCTGCCGCGCCTGGCGGCGCGGATGCGGCGGCGCTAGCCCACGGCGCGGGCCGGCGGCCGCGCGCCTACCGGTAGACCAGCACCGGGATCTTGCTGTGGGTCAGCACCTTGAGGGTCTCGCTGCCGATCACCAACCCTTTGACCCCGCGCCGCCCGTGGGACGCCATCACGATCAGGTCGCATTCCTTGTCCTCGGCCGCCTTGATGATGGCCTCGTACGGATGGTCATTGACCGCGTAGGTCGTGTCACAGGCCACGCCCGCTGCACCGGCCTCGTCGGCCAGGCCGCGCAAGTAGCGGGTTGCGTCTTCCCAGGCCTGCTTGACGTAGGTCTCGCGGGTGTCCTCCAGCATTTCGACCTGGTAGGTCAACACATGGTAGTTCGGACAGACGCGCACCACGGTGGCACGGGCGCCCATCTCCCGCGCCAGCACAAGTGCCTTGCGGAATGCGGATTCGGACAGGTCGGAGCCATCGACCGCCAGCAGGAGATGCTTGAACATGATTGCCTCCTCGCCTGCGCATTGCGCTCACTTCCGATGCGACATCGCCTTGCGTCCGAAAGTGGGAGCCGCAAGGCGCACAACAAGGAGCGACCGATACCCTCGGTTTCGAATCATCTGTCACCCTGATCCAGTATAGGTGCGCGATGGCACACGGCAATCCGGCGGGCGTCACATTGCCTCGCCCGCATTCGAAACGCCGGCGCAGCCATGTTCCCGGGCACGCCGGCCGCGCGCAGGGCCGCGGCGCTACGCCATCAGCGCGCGCCACAGCGCCAGCTTCTGCTCGAAATTGCGCGCCGCGTGCGCCGGGCTGGACGAAGGCAGCACCACCGTCTGATACCCCTGCGCGGCAAACTGCGGCGCGAACCGTCCCGATGTGCCACCGTTGAAGCCGATGCGCTCGAGCGCCGGCGCCAGCTGGCGCAGCCGCGTGAAATCGTTGGCCTGCGGGTAGCGGATATTGCTGTCCAGGCTGCCTTCGCGCATGCACGCCCCAAGCACGTCCCAGACGCCGATGCGATGCGCCAGCAGCCGCACCAGCCGTTCGGCATACGGCAGCGCCGGCATCGGTTCGCCGGTCAGCGCGGCCATCAGCGGCCAGAACTGGTTGCGGGGATGGGCGTAATACTCGCGCGCGGCCAACGAGGCGGCGCCGGGGAAGCTGCCCAGCACCAGCACGCGGGTGTTGCGGTCGATGACAGGCGGCAGGCCCTGGTGCAGGTCGGCCTGGGGCGGGATGGGGTCTGGCATGGCAGAAACGCAGCGGCCCCGACTACCTGCTTCGGGGCCGCTGCGTCGGTCGCCGGCCGTCAGGCCAGCAGCTTGTTGACGCGCTGCACGTAGGCGGCCGGGTCTTCCAGCATGCCGCCTTCTGCCAGCAGCGCCTGGTCGAACAGCACCTGCAGGCGGTCGCTGAAGGCATCGCCCTCCGGAAGATCTCGCAGCTTCTTGACCAGCGCATGCTCCGGGTTCAGCTCCAGGATCGGCTGGGCGTCCGGCGCCTTCTGGCCGGCCTGCTTGAGCAGGCGCTGCAGGTAGCCGCTCATGTCGCCCTCGTCCGACACCAGGCACGATGCCGACTCGGTCAGGCGCAGCGTCACGCGCACGTCCTTGGCCTTGCCGGCCAGCACGGTCTTGGCGCGCTCGACCACGTCCTTCCAGTCGGCCTCGGCCTTCTCCTGCTCGGCCTTCTCGGCTTCATCGGCCAGCTTGCCCAGGTCGAGGTCGCCGCGCGCCACCGACACCAGTTCCTTGCCGTCGAATTCGCGCAGGAACGACAGCATCCATTCATCGACGCGGTCCGTCAGCAGCAGGACTTCAATGCCCTTCTTGCGGAACACTTCCAGGTGCGGGCTGTTCTTGCCGGCGGACCAGGTATCGGCCGTGACGTAGTAGATCTTGTCCTGGCCTTCCTTCATGCGGCCGACATAGGCGGCCAGCGACACGTTCTGCTCGGCGGTGTCGTTGTGGGTCGAGGCAAAGCGCAGCAGTTTCGCCACGCGCTCCTGGTTGGCCTGGTCCTCGCCGGTGCCTTCCTTCAGCGCCTGGCCGAACTGTTGCCAGAAGGTGTCGTACTTGGCGCGTTCGGCTTGGTCCTCGCTGTCGGCCAGCGCTTCGAGCATCGACAGCACGCGCTTGGTGCAGCCTTCGCGGATCGCCTTGACGTCGCGGCTTTCCTGCAGCAGTTCGCGCGATACGTTCAGCGGCAGGTCTGCGGAATCGACCACGCCCTTGACCCAGCGCAGGTAGCCCGGCAGCAGCTGCTCGGCGTCGTCCATGATGAAGACGCGCTTGACGTACAGCTTCAGGCCGGCCTTGTGGTTGCGGTCCCACAGGTCGAACGGCGCGCGCGCCGGGATGTACAGCAGCTGGGTGTATTCGCTGCGGCCTTCGACGCGGTTATGGGTCCAGGCCAGCGGCGTTTCGTTGTCGTGCGCGATGTGCTGGTAGAACGCGGTGTACTGCTCGTCGGTGATGTCGGACTTGTTGCGGGTCCACAGCGCGCTGGCCTGGTTGACGCTTTCCCACTCGTCGGTGCGCTTGTAGCTGCTGGCCTCGGCGTCCCACACTTCCTTGGGCATGCGGATCGGCAGCGAGATATGGTCCGAGTATTTCTGGATGATGCTCTTCAGGCGCCAGGCCGACAGGAAATCGTCCTCGCCCTCGCGCAGGTGCAGCGTGATGGTGGTGCCGCGCTCGGCGCGCGCGATCGCGTCGACGCTGAACTCGCCGTCGCCGGTGCTTTCCCAGCGCACGGCTTCCTCGGCACCCACGCCGGCGCGGCGGGTTTCCACCGTGACCTTGTCGGCGACGATAAAGGCCGAATAGAAGCCCACGCCGAACTGGCCGATCAGCGCGGCGTCCTTCTGCTGGTCGCCGGACAGCTGCTGGAAGAATTCCCTGGTGCCCGAACGGGCGATGGTGCCGAGGTTGCGGATGGCCTCGTCGCGGCTCATGCCGATGCCGTTGTCGGTGATCTTCAGCGTGCGTGCCTGGGCATCGGCCTCGATGCGGATGGCCAGGTCGGCGTCGTTTTCCAGCAGGGACGGATTCGCGATCGCCTCGAAGCGCAGCTTGTCAGTGGCGTCCGAAGCATTCGAGACCAGCTCGCGCAGGAAGATTTCCTTGTTGCTGTACAGCGAGTGGATCATCAGGTGCAGCAGTTGCTTCACTTCCGCCTGGAAGCTCATCGTCTCGTGCGGTGCGGTCATGGTTCTCCTTTTGAATCTCGAAAACAGGCGAATCTGGGATGGTCGGGTGGCCGTCGGGGGCCAGTGACGCCAGAAATAGGGCCGCCCGGGCCATTTTTCAAGGCCCGGGGAATGTAACGCGTGCAGGGCAACGAGGGCTCAGAGCCGTTCCAGCTGGCGCCCGAGAAAGCGCAGCATGTCCGGGTCGCCGCTGCTGGCGACATTGAAGCGCATCCACCCCGACGGCATCTGCGACGGCGAGAACAGGCTGCCGGGGGCGAACAGGTAGCCCTCTTCATGCCCCGCGGTGGCGATCGCGTTGGTATCGCGCCCGGTATCGGCCCACAGGTACATGCCGGCATGCTGGCCCGGGAACAGGCGCAGGCCCAGCCGCTCCAGCTCGCGCCGGGTTTCGTCGCGGGCGCGGTCCAGCCGGGTGCGCACACGCTCGACATGCTTGCGGTAGTGCCCCTCGGTCAGCACCTTGTACAGCACCCTCTCGTTGATCTCGGGCGAAGCCAGGCCCGCCAGCAGCTTGCTGTCGGTCAGTGCCGATGCCATCTCCGGGTGCGCGGCGATAAAGCCCACGCGCAGGTTGGCCGCCAGCGTCTTGGAAAAGCTGCCCAGGTAGATCACCCGGCGCAGCTGGTCCAGGCTGGCCAGCCGCGTGGCGGCGTGGCCGGGCGGGCACAGGTCGCAGTAGATATCGTCCTCGACGATCAGGAAGTCGTACTGCTCGGCCAGCTTCAGCAGCTGGAAGGCCTTGGCGGCGGACAGCGAGGTGCCGGTCGGGTTGTGCAGCACCGAGTTGATCACGAACAGCTTGGGCCGCCGCGCCTGCACGATGCGCTCCAGCGCCTCCAGGTCCGGCCCCTCGGCGGTGTACGGCACGCCGATCACCTGCGCGCCCTGCGCGGCAAAGCGCGCGAACATCACGAACCACGCCGGGTCGCCGACCAGCACAGCGTCGCCGGGCTGCAGGTAGAGCCGGGCGATCAGGTCGAGCGCCTGGGTGATGCCGGAGGTCAGCACGATCTGCTCGGCGCCGGCGCGGATCTCCAGTTCCTCCAGCCGGGTGCGCAGCTGCTGGCGCAGCGGCAGGAAGCCTTGCGGCGTGCCGCTGGCCAGGAAATGGTTGCCCGGCTGGCGTCCCAGGCCGCGCAGCGCGCTGGCGATCAGCTCGCCATCGAGCCATTCGTTGGGCAGGAAGCCCAGCCCCGGCGCCTTGTGCGCCTCGGCGGTATGGAACATGCTGCGCAGCAGCCAGGTGACGTCGATATTGCGCGCCTCGGCCGCGTTGGACGACACCGGCGCCGCGGGCGCGGCCGGCGCACGCTCGCGCACGTAGAAGCCCGAGCCGCGGCGCGATTCCAGGTAGCCCAGCGCCACCAGCCGCTCATAAGCCTCCACCACAGTAAAGCGCGAGATGCCCTTTTCCTGCGCCAGCTGGCGGATCGACGGCATGCGCATGCCGGCGCGGAACACGCGTTCGTCTATGCGCATGCGGGCCCATTCGGTCAGTTGCTCGACCAGCGTCATCTGGGCCGACGGGATCGGGTCGGGCAGGCGCTCGGTGGGCGGCAGCACCAGGCGCAGCGGGCGTCCGCCGGCCTGGGCGGAGGTGCCGCGCGCGCCGCTTCCGCTATGCTGCTGGGGATTCGCGGCGGTGGTATCCGCGTCCCTGGTGTTCGCATCCATGTGCTGCTCCTGCAACTGTACTGAAGACGATACGCAGAACTGTACCGGTACTGTACCGACTACCTTGTCTACCATCAAGCCAAGATGAAGCTCGCCCTCGACCACCTCGTCATCGCCGCGCCCGACCTGGACGCCGGCACCGCCCATGTCGCCGACCTGCTGGGGATTGCTCCCCAGGGTGGCGGTGCGCATGCCGCCATGGGCACGCACAACCGCGTGCTCGGCATGTTCGGCGGCATCTACCTGGAAGTGATCGCGATCGACCCGGCCGCCGCCGCGCCAGCGCGGCCGCGCTGGTTCGGCCTCGACACCGAGGCGGTACGGCAACGGCTGGAGAACGGTCCGTTCCTGTTGCACTGGGCCGCCCGCGTCGAGCGCCCCGCCGACCTGACGCTGTGGCAGTCGCAATACCCGGCCCGGATCGCGCCGGTGATCCCGATGACGCGCGGCGACCTGCGCTGGCGCATCACGGTGCCCGAAGACGGCGCCCTGCCCGGCTGGCAAGGCGAGGCCGATGCCGCCGGCGACGGCTTGCTCCCCAGCCTGATCCAGTGGGACGTGGCCGCCTACCCTGGCATCAGCCTGCCGCGGCAGGACCTGGCGCTGCGCAAGCTATCCGGGCGCCATCCGCGCGCCGAACTGCTGCGGCAGGGCCTGGCCTGGCTGGGCGCGGACCACCTGATCGCGATCGAACAGGGCGAGGGCCAGCCGGAACTGTCGGCCGAGATCGAAACCCCGCAGGGCATCCGCACGCTGCGCTAGCCAGACCAGACAAGCAACAAGAATCCCAAGGAGACACCGATGTCCGCGACCCGCAAGCGTTTCGACGACGATCCCTATCTCGTTCACTGCACCGCCACCGTGCTGGCGGCCAGCGCAGAAGGCATCGAACTGGACGAGACCGTCTGCTACGCGCGCAGCGGCGGCCAGGCCGGCGACACCGCCACGCTGGCGCTGCCCGACGGCCGCACCGTGACCATCGTCGACACGATCTATGCCGAAGACCGCAGCCGCATCTTGCATATGCCTGCGCCGGACGCCGCGCTGCCGCGCGTGGGCGAGCGCGTCACGGTCACCATCGACTGGGCGCGCCGCCACCGGCTGATGCGCCTGCATACCTGCCTGCATTTGCTGGGCTCGCTGATCCCGGTGCCGGTGACCGGCTGCGGCATCTCGCCGGACTCGGCGCGGATCGACTTCGACCTGCCGGAGTCGACGCTGGACAAGGCCGGCCTGACCGAGCGCCTGAACGCGCTGATCCGCGCGGAAACGCCGGTGCGGATCACGCTGATCACGCCGCAGGAGCTGGCCGCGCAGCCGGAACTGGTGCGCACCATCGGCGCGGCGCCGCCGGCGGGGACCTCGAGCATCCGCATCGTCGAGATCCCCGGCGTCGACCGCCAGCCCTGCGGCGGCACGCATGTGGGCAATACCAGCGAGATCGGCACCGTGGCGGTAACCAAAATCGAGAAGAAGAGCCGCACCAACCGCCGCGTCGTGGTGGCGTTCGCATGACGGCCGTGACCTCCGGCCTGCTCACCGGCCTGACCGCGGCGCAGTTCCTGGCCCTGCTGACGCTGCTGACGGTCGGCCTGTTCACGCCCGGCCCCAACACCGCCATTGCCGCGGTGACCGGCGCCAACTTCGGCCTGCGCGCGACGCTGCCGCACTGCGTCGGCGTAGCGTTCGGCTTTGCCAGCATCCTGGCGCTGTGCGCGGTCGGCGTGGGCGCGCTGGTCCTCGGCCAGCCGGCGCTGGCATCGGCGGTGCATCTAACCGGCGTGGCCTACCTGCTGTGGCTGGCGTGGAAGATCGCGCGCGGCACGACACTGGCCGAAAGGCAGGTGCTGCGGCCGCTGAACGTGTGGCAATCGGCGGTGCTGCAGTACGCCAACATCAAGGCGTGGATGCTGGCGCTGGCGGTGGCGGCGTCCTATATGGCCGGCGCCACCGCGCCGCTGCAGCGCCTGCTGCTGGTGTGCGGCGTATTCGCACTGCTGGGCTTCGTCAGCAACGGCGTGTACGGCGTGCTGGGTGCGGCGCTGCGGCAATGGCTGCGCGAGGGCGAGCGCGTGCGCTGGTTTAACCGTGCCATGGGCGCGGCTCTGGCGCTGACCGCGCTGTGGATCGCTGTCAGCGCCCGGCCCGGCGTGCATTGAACCGAACGACAAGAACACAAGACGCCAACCATGTCCGCTCCCTCGCAAACTCCCTCGCAAACTCCCTCGCCTGCTTCCATACCGGCCGCGCCCCATTCAGGCGGCATGCTGCTCGGCTTCATCGGCGTGGCCATCTTCAGCCAGACCCTGCCGTTCACGCGCATGGCAGTGGCCGAGCTGGACCCGATCTTCGTCGCGCTGGCGCGCGCCGTCCTGGCCGCGCTGCTGGCGCTGGCGCTGCTGGCCATGCGCGGCGCGCTGGCCGCGGCACGCCGCCCGCGCGGCGGCCAGTGGCAACGGCTGGCGGTGACTGCGCTGGGCGTGGTGGCCGGCTTCCCGGTGTTCTCGTCGCTGGCGATGCGCGAGGTGCCGGCCAGCCACGGCGCCATCGTGGTCGGCCTGCTGCCGCTGGTCACGGCCGTGTTCGCGGCCTGGTTCGGGCGCGAGCGGCCGTCGCCGGCGTTCTGGCTGTCGGCCGTGGCCGGCAGCGCGCTGGTGGTCGGCTTTGCCGCCTGGCAAGGCGCCGGCGGCCTGCAGCACGCCGACTGGTACCTGTTTGCCGCGGTGGTGCTGGGCGCACTGGGCTATGCCGAGGGGGGCAAGCTGTCGCGCGAGCTGGGCGGGCTGGAGACGATCAGCTGGGCGCTGGTGGCGTCGCTGCCGGTGCTGGTGCCGGTGGTGGCCTGGCTGGCGCTGCGCGACCTGCCGGCGATCGCCGCGGCCTCGCCGCGTGCCTGGGCCGGCATGGCCTATGTCTCGGTGTTCTCGATGTTTGTCGGCTTCCTTTTCTGGTACGCCGGCCTCGCAAAAGGCGGCGTGGCCCGCGTCGGGCAGATACAATTGCTGCAGCCGTTCCTGACGCTGGCGGGCGGCGCGCTGATCCTGGCCGAGCCGCTTGACGCCCCCACCATCGCCTTCGCGGTGGCGGTGATCGCTGTCGTGGCCCTCGGCCGCAACGCCGCCGTGCGCCAGAGCGCACCTGCCGCCGCCCCGGAAACGTCCCCTGTCCTTCCAGGACGCATTCACTGACCAGGAGTCCAACGCATGTCCGTCTACGACACCCTTGCCCGCCTCGGCGTCGAACTGCCGACCGCCAACGCCCCTGCCGCCGCCTACGTGATGGCCGCGCAGACCGGCAATACCGTATTCCTGTCGGGCCATATCGCCCGCAAGGACGGCAAGGTATGGACCGGCAAGCTGGGCCAGGACATCGACACCGAATCGGGCAAGGCCGCCGCGCGCGCCATCGCCATCGACCTGCTGGCCACGCTGCACGCGCACGTGGGCGACCTGAACCGCGTCACCCGCATCGTCAAGGTGATGAGCCTGGTCAACTCCACCACCGAGTTCACCGAGCAGCACCTGGTCACCAACGGCGCTTCCGAGTTCCTGGCCGAAGTCTTTGGCGACAAGGGCAAGCACGCGCGCAGCGCCTTCGGCGTGGCGCAGGTCCCGCTGGGCGCCTGCGTCGAGATCGAGATGATCGTCGAGGTGCAGTAATTTCCGCCGGCCGGCGGCCCGGGCGACCGCCACCGGCCGGCCTTGCCACACAGAAACACCCTCCCAGACCACAAGAGACACATCATGAAATGGGCCATCTCCCGCCGGGCGCAGCAACTGACCAGCTCGGCCATCCGCGAAATCCTCAAGGTCACCGAGCGTCCGGAAGTCATTTCCTTCGCCGGCGGCCTGCCCTCGCCGGCATCGTTCCCGGTAGCGGCCATGGAGGCAGCGACGGCCCGCGTATTCGCCGACAACCCGCAGGCGGCGCTGCAATACGCCGCCACCGAAGGCTACCTGCCGCTGCGTGAATTCATCGCCAAGCGCCACGGCGTGGGCGTCGAGCGCGTGCTGATCGTGACCGGCTCGCAGCAGGCGCTGGACCTGATCGCCAAGGTGATGATCGACCCGGGCAGCAAGGTGATGGTGGAAACCCCCAGCTACCTCGGCGCGCTGCAGGCGTTCTCGCTGTTCGAACCCGAGTTCGTCTCGATCCCGACCGACGACAAGGGCCTGGTGCCCGAGGCGCTGACGCCCGAGCTGACCGCCGGCGCGCGCTTCCTGTACGCCCTGCCCAACTTCCAGAACCCAACCGGCCGCCGCCTGCCGCTGGAGCGCCGCCAGGCACTGGTGGCGCGCGCGCAGGAACTGGGCGTGCTGGTGGTGGAAGACGATCCGTACGGCGCGCTCAGCTATACCGGCGACCAGCTGCCGACGCTGCTGTCGATGAATCCGGACGGCGTGATCTACATGGGCTCGTTCTCGAAGATCCTGGCTCCCGGCATGCGCCTGGGCTACGTGATCGCCCCGCCCGAGCTGCATTTCAAGCTGTGCCAGGCCAAGCAGGCATCGGACCTGCATACGCCGACCTTCACGCAGCGCGTGGCCTACGAGACCGTGCGCGACGGCCTGCTCGACCGCCATATCCCGACCATCCGCGAGCTCTACAGCAAGCAGTGCCAGACCATGCTGGACGCGCTCAAGCGCCATATGCCGGAAGGCGTGACCTGGAACACGCCCGAAGGCGGCATGTTTATCTGGATGGAGCTGCCCGAAGGGCTGGACAGCATGGCTATCCTGGAAGAAGCGGTGAAGCGCAACGTGGCCTATGTGCCGGGCGCGCCGTTCTACGCCAGCAACCCGAAGCGCAATGCGCTGCGCCTGGCGTTCGTCACGGTGCCGCCCGAGCGCATCGAGCAGGGCGTGGCGATCCTGGGCGAGCTGTTCCGCGAGTCCATCGCCGCCGCTGCCGCCAGGCAAGCGCGCGCGGCCTGACGCCGCACGGGCGCGCAATCCAGGAGCCGACATGCTGCGTATCTGGGGCCGACTCTCCTCCATCAACGTGCAGAAAGTGGTCTGGTGCGCGCGCGAGCTGCACCTGGACCATGAGCGCGTCGATATCGGCGTCAACAAGGGCGACCTCGACACCGAGGCCTACGTCCGCCTGAACCCGAACCGCCAGATCCCGGTGATCGAGGATTTCCGCGGCACGGACGTGGGCGGCGAGCCCTTCGTGCTGTGGGAATCGAACGCGATCGTGCGCTACCTGTGCGCGCGCTACGGCGAGGGCACGCTGTGGCCCGAAGACGTCAAGGCGCGCGCCTCGGCCGACCGCTGGATGGACTGGCAGACCACGGCCTTCAGCCCGGCCATGGTGACGGCGTTCCTGAACCTGGTGCGCACGCCCGACGGCGAGCGCGACGAAGCCGCCATCCAGGCCTCGTGCGCCCGCACCGAGCGGCTGGCGGCGCTGCTGGACAAGGCGCTGGCGGGCCGGGAGTTCATCGGCGGCGACCGCTTCACCATGGCGGATATCTCGCTGGCTTGCGCCGCGCACCGCTGGATGGGCCTGCCGATCCAGCACCAGCCGCGGCCCGACCTGCAGCGTTGGCTGGCGGCAATGCGTGCCCGCCCTGCCGCCGGCGGCATCCTGGAACTGCCGCTGCGCTGAGCGGCGGCAGTTTTTCCTTCCTCTGCTTCTAGCTGCCTATTTCGCGGCACGCGAGCCCGAAGTCGCCGTAAAGATCCCCAGCCCGATAAACGCCGCCCCCGTCAGGTAGCGGCCGAATGCGCGTGCCCGCCCGGCGCGGCGCAGCGCCGGCATCACCGCGGCCGCGGCCATGACGTAGCAGGCGTCGGTGGTGGCGGCGATCAGCACGAAGGCCACGCCCAGCGCGAGGCTCTGCGCCAGCGCCGAGCCGGCCGGGTTCATGAACTGCGGCAGGAAGGCGGCGAAGAAGATCGCGGTCTTGGGGTTGAGCAGCGCCACCACGAAGCCGTCGCGCATCACCTGGCGCAGGCTGCGCTGCGCCACCTCCGGCGTACCGCCGCCCGCCGCCGCAGCGCCGCCACGCAGCGCGCGGATGCCGAGCCAGATCAGGTAGGCCGCACCTGCGTACTTGACCACCGAGAACGCCAGCGCCGACACCGAGAACAGCACCGCCAGCCCCAGCGACGCGCCGATGGCGTTGCCCAGGTTGCCCAGCGCCACCGCGCCGATCGACGCCAGCCCGGCCTGCCGCCCTTGCGCCAGCGTGCGCGTCACAATATAGACCACGGCCGGGCCGGGCGTGATGGCCAGCGCCAGGCTGGCCAGCACGAAGGCGGTCAGCAGCGGCCACGCGGGCAGGAATTCGGTCATGGGCAGCCTCGTTCGATGTTGCGATGCGGGCAGCGCCCGCGTCATGGCGAACGCCAGTATGCGCCGCTACACCGCGCTCGCGCCAGTCCCTGCCATGGCTGCCATGGCCAGTCATCCGGGCGACGCGCAGGCAAGCAGACTTTTGCAACAGGCGCCGTTTAGAGTACTCTGGCCGGTGTGGCGGGTACTTCCCACATGCGCTGCAGTGCTCTTGGGGGATTCCCTAATCCCTGAATGTGGCTCATGCCTGGCATGACGCAATGTACGGAAGCGAACACGGAACCCGTTCCTACAATCGCTGGTTCTTTCCCGCGCGCGGCGGATGCCGCGCGCCGGTGCAAAGCGCAAGCGGGTCGCCCCAGGGCACGCAGATCGCCCGGGCTCCCGAGCCAACCTGAGGAGGATTTCGATCGTGTGGAGTCAAGTCTATGACCCGCTGGGCAATATGGCGCTGTCGACCATTGCCGCGGGCATTCCCGTCGCCGTGCTGCTGGCAGCGCTGGCGTTCTTTCATATGCAGGCACACCTGGCCGCGGGGCTGGCGCTGCTGATCGGCATCGTGGTCGCATCCACGGTGTTCGGCATGCCGGCGGCGATGGCCGGCAAGGCGGCGGGGCTCGGCATCGTCTCCGGGCTGTTCCCGATCGGCTGGATCGTGCTGAACATCATCTTCCTGCACCGGCTCACCACCCTGAACGGATCGTTCAAGGTGCTGCAGAACTCGATCTCCGGCATTACCGAGGACCGCCGCCTGCAACTGCTGCTGGTGGCGTTCAGCTTCGGCGCCTTCTTCGAGGGTGCGGCCGGCTTCGGCACGCCGGTGGCCGTGACCGGCGCCATCCTGATCGGCCTGGGCTTCTCGCCGCTGGCCGCCTCGGGGCTGGCGCTGATCGCCAATACCGCGCCGGTGGCCTACGGCGCGCTGGGCGCGCCGATCATCGGCCTGGCCTCGGTGACGGGGCTGGACCTGCTCGACCTGTCGGCCATGATCGGCCGCCAGCTGCCGTTTTTCTCGGTGATCGTGCCGTTCTGGCTGATCTGGGCCTTTGCCGGCTTCCGCGGCATGCTGGCGATCTGGCCGGCGATCCTGGTCGCGGGCGTGAGCTTTGCCATCCCGCAGTTCCTGGTGTCGAACTTCCACGGCCCGTGGCTGGTGGACGTGATCGCGGCGCTGGTGTCGATGGGCGCGCTGACGCTGTTCCTGAAGGTCTGGCATCCGAAGGAAATCTGGACTTCGACCAAGATCCTGGGCCGCCACGACGAATCCAAGGTTGACCATCCCGAAGCGCTGGAAGCCGATGCCGCCGCCAGCGCCGCCTCGGCCGGCATCTCGGTGGCCAAGGCCTGGATGCCGTGGGTGATCCTGACGGTGTTCGTGTTCGTCTGGGGCATCCCCGAGTTCAAGAAGCTGATGGATAGCGTGTGGGCCTGGAAATTCCCGATCCCGGGTCTCGACAAGGCCATCGTCAAGGTGCCGCCGGTGGTGCCCAAGGAAGTCATCGAAGGCGCCGTGTTCAACTTCAACGTGCTGTCGATGGCCGGCACCGGCATCTTTGTCTCGGCGATCGCCGGCGGCCTGCTGATGGGCTACTCGGTGCCGCGCCTGTTCAAGGAGTACTGGGAAACCATCAAGCTGGTGCGCTACTCGCTGCTGACCATCTGCGCGATGTTCGGCGTCGGCTACCTGACCCGCTACTCGGGCCTTGATGCCACGCTGGGCCTGGCCTTCGCCCACACCGGCGTGCTCTACCCGCTGTTCGGCACCATGCTGGGCTGGCTGGGCGTGGCGCTGACCGGCTCGGACACGGCCTCGAACGTGCTGTTCGGCGGCCTGCAGAAGACCACCGCCGAGCAGCTGGGCCTGTCGCCGGTGCTGATGGCGTCGGCCAACAGCTCGGGCGGCGTGATGGGCAAGATGATCGACGCGCAGTCCATCGTGGTGGCCTCCACGGCCACCAAGTGGTACGGCCACGAAGGCGACATCCTGCGCTACGTGTTCTTCCACTCGATCGTACTGGCGATCCTGGTGGGCCTGTTCGTGACGCTGCAGGCCTACGTGCCGCCGTTCACGCATATGGTGATCCACCACCCCTGAGTGCCCTGCCGCCGCGGCAATTTCGGCAAGGCGTTTCGGACAAGGCCCCGCCCCTGGCGGGGCTTTTCCATTGGGCAACGCGCGTATCATGTTGCGTCTGATCCGCCGCAAGCGCCCCCCGGATCCTGCAAGGACAACACGGACGACTGGGCGCGCCGTGGCACACAACGGGAACCCTGCCATGTTGCGTCGCCTGGAAAGACTGATCGACCCCTTCCGTCCCATGCCCGACCGCGAGCCGCCAGGCCAGGTCCTGCGCTTCTACACCTGGTACCTGCGCGAAGTCTGGGGCGTGTTCGTGCTGCTGTTGCTGGTGGGCCTGGTCGGCGCGCTGATCGAGGTGGCGCTGTTCAGCTTCCTCGGCCGGCTGGTCGACATGGCGCAGACCACGCCCGGCGCGGAATTCTTCAGCCGGCATCGCAACGAGCTGGTGTGGATGCTGGTGGTGGCGGTGCTGCTGCGGCCCATCTTCTTCGGCCTGCACGACGTGCTGGTGCACCAGGTCATCAACCCCAGCCTGTCCAACCTGATCCGCTGGCAGAACCACCGCTACGTGCTCAAGCAGAGCCTGTCGTTCTTCCAGAGCGACTTTGCCGGGCGCATCGCCCAGCGCATCATGCAGACCGGCTTCTCGCTGCGCGACTCCGCCGTGCAGGCGGTCGACGCGCTGTGGCACGTGGTGATCTACGCCGTCAGTTCGCTGGTGCTGTTCGCGCAGGCGGACTGGCGGCTGATGATCCCGCTGCTGCTGTGGATCGCCTGCTACGTGGCCGCGCTGCTGTACTTCGTGCCGCGCGTGAAGGAGCGCTCGGTGATCGCCACCGAATCGCGCTCGCGGCTGATGGGGCGCATCGTCGACGGCTATACCAACATCACCACGCTCAAGCTGTTCGCCCATACCCGGCAGGAAGAGGACTACGCGCGCGACGCCATGGCCGAGCAGACCGAAAAGACCCGGCTGGCCGGACGCATGGTCAGCGGCATGGACGTCACCATCACCGCCATGAACGGCGCGCTGATCGCCGGCACCACCGGGCTGGCGGTGTGGCTGTGGAGCACCGGGCATGTCACCACTGGCGCGATCGCGCTGACCACGGGCCTGGTGATCCGCATCAACAATATGTCCGGCTGGATCATGTGGGTGGTCAACGGCATCTTCGAGAACGTCGGGCAGGTGCAGGACGGCATGAAGACCATCGCCGTGCCGCGCAAGGTCAATGACCGCGCCAATGCGCAGCCGCTGCGCGTGACGCAGGGCGAAGTCCGCTTCGAGCAGGTGGGATTCCACTACGGCAAGGGCTCGGGCGTGATCGAGGGCGTCAACCTGACGGTGCGGCCGGGCGAGAAGATCGGCCTGGTCGGCCCGTCCGGCGCGGGCAAGTCGACGCTGGTCAACCTGCTGCTGCGGCTCTATGACGTGGAAAGCGGCCGCATCCTGATCGACGGGCAGGACATCGCCGATGTCACGCAGGAAAGCCTGCGCGCGCAGATCGGCATGGTGACGCAGGACACCTCGCTGCTGCACCGCTCGATCCGCGAGAACCTGCTGTACGGCAAACCCTCCAGCACCGAGGCCGACCTGGCCAATGCGCTGCACGGCGCGCGCGCGGACGAGTTCATTCCCGGCCTGGTCGATGCCCACGGCAATACCGGACTGGAGGCGCAGGTGGGCGAACGCGGCGTGAAGCTGTCAGGCGGACAGCGCCAGCGCATCGCGATCGCGCGGGTGCTGCTGAAGAACGCGCCGGTCCTGATCCTCGATGAAGCGACCTCGGCGCTGGATTCGGAAGTGGAAGCGGCGATCCAGGACAGCCTGGAAACGCTGATGCAAGGCAAGACGGTAATTGCCATCGCGCACCGGCTGTCGACGATCGCGCGCATGGACCGGCTGGTGGTGCTGGACAACGGGCATATCGTGGAGAGCGGCACGCATGCGGAATTGCTCGCGCATGGGGGGCTGTATGCGCGGTTGTGGGCGCATCAGACGGGGGGATTTGTGGGGGTGGATTGATCCCGCTGTTTGCTCCCCTCTCCCATGAATGGGAGAGGGGAGCAAACACTGGCTCCGGCGAAACTCAGTTGCCGTTGCCCGGCGCCTCCACCCGCACCGGATCGATCCTCGGCTCCTTCAGCTTCGCCTCGATCTGCTTGCCCTTGCGCGCGCGCTTGCCGACATACGGCAGCAGCGATTGCCCGGCCAGCTTCTGCGACGACGGCTTGCCGCCCCGGCCCGCGCCCGACAGCATCAGCCCCGGCGCGCCCACGGCCACCGCCTGCAGCAGCTTCTCCCTGGGCTCCAGCTCCATCAGGATCACGCCGCGGCCGCCGGCCGACAGCACCTTGACCTCATCCAGCGCCACCAGCAGCAGGCGGCCATTGCCGGACAGGCAGGCCGCATGCGTGGCCTCGTCGCCGATCGGCGCCGGCGGCAGCGGGGCATCGCCGTCGTCCAGCGTCAGGAACGACTTGCCGCCCTTCTGCCGGCCGGTCATGTCGGCCACCGTGGTCAGGAAGCCGTTGCCGCCGGCGGTGGCGATCAGCATGCGCTGGCTGGCGCTGCCGGCAAAGGTGTGTGCCACCTGGCTGCCGGACTGCAACTCGATCAGCGTGGTGATGGGCACCCCGTCGCCGCGCCCGCCCGGCAGGCTGGAGACCGGCACGGAATAGACCCGGCCATTGGTGCCGAACACCAGCAGCACGTCGACGGTGCGGCAGTCAAAGGTGTTGTAGAGCGCATCGCCCGCCTTGAAGGTGAACTGCTGCGGATCGTGGCCATGGCCCTGGCGCGTGCGCACCCAGCCCTTCTGCGACATGATCACCGTCACCGGCTCGTCGATCACGCGCACTTCGGCCGCGGCGCGGCGTTCTTCCTGGATCAGCGTGCGGCGCGGATCCTTGTCTTCCGGGCTGTACTGCCTGGCGTCGGTCTCGATCTCCTTGATGATGCGGCGGCGCATCATGGTCTCGGACTTGAGCAGCACGTCCAGGTCGGCCTGCTCTTCGCGCAGGTCCTTCAGTTCCTTCTCAATCTTGATCGCTTCCAGCCGCGCCAGCTGGCGCAGGCGGATTTCCAGGATGTCCTCGGCCTGGCGGTCGGTCAGCTCGAAGGCTTCGATCAGCGCGGGCTTGGGCTCGTCGCTCTCGCGGATGATGCGGATCACCTCGTCGATATTGAGCAGCACCAGCATCCGGCCTTCGAGAATGTGGATGCGGTCCTCGACCTTGCCCAGGCGATGGCGCGTGCGGCGCGTGACCGTGTCGAAGCGGAACGCGATCCACTCGCCCAGGATCTCGCGCAGGCCCTTCTGGCGCGGGCGGCCATCGGTGCCGATCATCACCAGGTTGATCGGCGCGCCCGACTCCAGGCTGGTATGCGCCAGCAGCGCCTGGATGAACTCTTGCTGGTCGATGTTCTTGCTCTTGGGCTCGAACACCAGCCGCACCGGCGCGTCCTTGCCGGATTCGTCGCGCACCGCGTCCAGCACCGCCAGCACGGTGGCCTTGAGCTGCTGCTGGTCCGGCGTCAGCGCCTTCTTGCCGGCCTTGATCTTGGGATTGGTGATTTCCTCGATTTCTTCCAGCACCTTCTGCGCGGAAGTATTCGGCGGCAGTTCGTTCACCACCATCTGCCACTGGCCTCGCGCCATTTCCTCGATGGTCCAGCGCGCGCGCACCTTCAGGCTGCCGCGGCCGTTCTCGTAGATCTGGGCAATGTCCGCCGCCGGCGAAATGATCTGGCCGCCGCCGGGATAGTCCGGGCCCGGCATCAGCGCCAGCAGCTCGGCCAGCGAGATATTCGGGTTGCGGATCATCGCCACGGTGGCCGCGGCGACCTCGCGCAGGTTGTGCGGCGGGATCTCGGTGGCCATGCCCACCGCGATGCCGGAGGCGCCGTTGAGCAGCACGAACGGCAGCCGCGCCGGCAGCAGCTTCGGCTCCTGCATCGAGCCGTCGTAGTTGGGGACGAAGTCGACCGTGCCCTGGTCGATCTCGTCGAGCAGCAGCCGCGAGATCGGCGTCAGGCGCGCTTCGGTGTACCGCATCGCCGCGGCGCCGTCGCCGTCGCGCGAGCCGAAGTTGCCCTGGCCGTCGATCAGCGGGTAGCGCAGCGAGAAGTCCTGCGCCAGGCGCACCAGCGCGTCATAGGCGGACTGGTCGCCGTGCGGGTGGAACTTGCCCAGCACGTCGCCGACCACGCGCGCGGACTTGACCGGCTTGGCATCGGCGCGCAGGCCCATCTCGTGCATCGCGAACAGGATGCGGCGCTGCACCGGCTTCTGGCCGTCGGCCACTTCCGGCAGCGCGCGGCCCTTGACCACGCTGACGGCGTAGTCAAGGTAGGCGCGCTCGGCGTAGCGGGCCAGCGTCAGCGAATCGGCCGGCTCTTCAGGTTGAAACGTGATGTCTTGTTGTTCCATGGATAGGCAAGAATTCGGCGCGCCATATTGCAGCAGCGCGCCGGGTTGCTTGTGGTTCGGTCATGCCGGTCAGGGCATATTGCGCCGCCCGCCGATCACCATCTTTACGCGCGGCCCGTCGGCAATGGCACTGGCGCGCATGGGCCCCGCGCCCTGGGCGGGCTGGTAGAACCGGTAGAACTGCAGGACCGTGCTGACATACTGCCGCGTCTCGGGGTACGGCGGAATCCGGTTGTTGTAACGCTGCACCGCACCTTCGCCCGCGTTATACGCCGCCAGCACCAGTTCCAGGTTGTTCGGGAACAGCTGCATCAGCCAGCGCAGGTAGCGCACGCCAGCCGTGATGTTGGTGCGCGGGTCGGCCAGCTTCTGTTCGACCGTGCGGCGCTGGTCGGCGCTGACGCCGAAGCGCGCGCCGGTGTCGGGAATCACCTGCATCAGCCCGATCGCACCCTTTGGCGAGACCGCACCCGGGTTGAAACCCGACTCGACCGCCATCACCGCCTTGACCAGCGCGGGATCGACGTCCTGCCTGCTGGCGATCTGGTGGATCAGCGGCTCGACGGTCTTGATATTGGGATGGTTGACGACGTACCGGTAGAGCTTGTGCTGTTCGAGGTCGATATCGTCAGCGCCGTCCGCGCCGGCTGGCGCCCTGCCGCGCTGTATCGCTGCCAGCCGCGCGCTGTCGAGCTTGCCGCCGTCCTTCATGAACAGCTTGTAGCGCGAGTCGAGCTTCTGGTCGGCAAAGTGCGCGATGCCGTCGGCATCGATATAGCCCCACAGCTCGGCATGGGCCGCCGGCGCGCAGGCGAGCCCGGCCAGCGCCAGCACGGCGGCTGCCGTCCTGCGCCATGGATTGCCGGGGGGTCTCGTCGTCATCGTGCGTTCCTGCTGGTCTGCGGACTGGGGGATTATCCCCCCAATCGCGGGCCGGCGCTCCAGTGGTCAGATATCGGCCTCGACCTCGTTGCCCTTCTCTTCCAGCCAGCTGCGGCGCTGCGCGGCCTCGCCCTTGCCCATGAGCATGTTCATCATCTCCACGGTCTGCGGCAGGTCGTATTCGCCCAGCGTCACGGGCAGCAAGCGGCGCGTGTCGGGGTTCATGGTGGTTTCCCACAGCTGCTCGGCGCTCATTTCGCCCAGGCCCTTGAAGCGCGAGATCTGCCAGCTGCCATCCTTGACGCCGTCCTTGACCAGCTTGTCCTGGATGGCCACCAGCTCGCCCTCATCCAGCGCGTACAGCTTCTGCGCCGGCTTCTTGCCGCGCGCGGGAGCATCGACGCGGAACAGCGGCGGGCGCGCCACATAGACGTTGCCGGCCTCGATGAGCTTGGGGAAGTGGCGGAAGAACAGCGTCAGCAGCAGCACCTGGATATGCGCGCCGTCCACGTCCGCGTCCGACAGGATGCTGATCTTGCCGTAGCGCAGGTTGGACAGGTCGGGCTCGTCGTTGGCGCCGTGCGGATCCACGCCGATCGCCACCGCGATGTCGTGCACCTCGTTGTTGGCGAACAGCCGGTCGCGCTCGGTCTCCCAGGTGTTGAGCACCTTGCCGCGCAGCGGCAGGATGGCCTGGAATTCCTTGTCGCGGCCCATCTTGGCCGAGCCGCCGGCGGAATCGCCCTCGACCAGGAACAGCTCGTTGCGGGTCACGTCGGTGGATTCGCAGTCGGTCAGCTTGCCGGGCAGCACGGCCACGCCGGAGCCCTTCTTCTTCTCGACCTTCTGCGCCGCGCGCGTGCGCGCCTGCGCCTGGCGGATCACCAGTTCGGCCAGCTTCTTGCCGTACTCGACATGGTGGTTCAGCCACAGCTCCAGCGCCGGGCGGCTGAAGGTGGAGACCAGCCGCACCGCGTCGCGGCTGTTCAGGCGTTCCTTGATCTGGCCCTGGAACTGCGGGTCGAGCACCTTGGCCGAGAGCACGAACGAGGCGCGCGCGAACACGTCTTCGCTCATCAGCTTGACGCCCTTGGGCTGCAGCGCGTGCATCTCGATAAAGCTCTTGACCGCCTGGAACAGGCCTTCGCGCAGGCCGGACTCGTGCGTGCCGCCGGCCGGCGTGGGGATCAGGTTGACGTAGGACTCGCGCACCGGCGCGCCGTCCTCGGTCCAGGCCACCACCCACGAGGCGCCTTCGCCGTCGGCAAAGCCTTCCTCGCCGGGGTTGGCGTCGGGATCGGCGAAATGCTCGCCCTCGAACATCGGTATCACCAGCTCCGAGCCGCTGCCTTGCGCCAGCGCTTCGACCAGGTAGCCCTTCAGGCCCTGGTCGTACTGCCAGGTCTGGGTTTCGCCGCTCTTCTCGAGCACCAGCGTCACCTTGACGCCCGGCAGCAGCACGGCCTTGCTGCGCAGCAGCCGCTGCAGCTCGGCCTGCGGGATCGCGGCCGAATCGAAATACCTGGCGTCGGGCCACACCTGCACGCGCGTGCCGTTCTTCTTCTCGCCGCGCTCGAGCTTGCGCGAGGCCAGCGGCGAGGTCACGTCGCCGCCGGAGAACGTCAGCGTCGAGTTCATGCCGTCGCGCCAGACGGTCACGTCCAGCTGCGTCGACAGCGCGTTGGTCACCGACACGCCCACGCCGTGCAGGCCGCCCGAGAAGGCATAGGCGCCGCCCTTGCCCTTGTCGAACTTGCCGCCGGCGTGCAGCCGGGTAAAGACGATCTCGACCACCGGCACGCCTTCTTCCGGGTGGATGCCCACCGGGATGCCGCGGCCGTCGTCCTCCACGCTGACGCTGCCGTCGCGGTGCAGGGTCACCAGGATCTCGGAGCCGTGGCCGCCAAGGGCCTCGTCCGAGGCGTTGTCGATCACCTCCTGCACGATATGCAGGGGGTTGTCGGTCCGGGTGTACATGCCGGGGCGCTGCTTGACCGGCTCCAGGCCCTTCAGGACCCGGATGGAAGATTCGCTGTACTGACTGGTTTTGCTCGCCATGGAGTCGCTACGAAAGTGGATGTCCCGGCTGCCGCGGGCGTACAACTGTGCACGCGCCGGGGCACCGGGCACTGCATTGTAATGGATGCGCGGGGCGGTATTCCCGCTGAAAAACGCTTGCGGCTGCCGCCGGGGCCCGCGCCGCATTTGCCGCGGCGCCGCCACTTTCTGCCGCGCCACCGGCATCAAGCGGGTGGCGTACGCGTTTTCCGCGTCCGGGGTAAACTCGCCACCACCCCGCCCACGGCAAGCCAGATTGCCGTCCCGGCACGGTTCACAACAAGCACAGACAATCCATGCCGGCGCCGCGCCACCGCGCGGCCAGCCGCACACCGAGCCAAGACATGCAAAACCGACAACTTTCCCTGACCACCGTGCTGGTGTGCGGGGGCCTGCTCGTCACGCTATCGATGGGCATCCGCCACGCCTTCGGCCTGTTCAACCTGCCGATCACGCAGGCGCACGGCTGGAACCGCGAGACCTTCGCCTTCGCGCTGGCACTGCAGAACCTGATGTGGGGCGCCAGCCAGCCCTTCGCCGGCGCGCTGGCCGACAAGTTCGGCGCGCTGCGCATCATGCTGGTCGGCGTGGCGCTGTATGTGGCGGGCCTGGTGGTGATGGCGCTGGCGACCAGCGGCACGGCCTTTGCCACCGGCGCCGGGGTGATGATCGGTATCGCCCAGTCCGGCACCACCTACAGCATCGTCTACGGCGTGATCGGCCGCGTGGCCAGCCCCGAGAAGCGCGTGTGGGCGATGGGCATCGCCGCCGCGGCGGGATCGTTCGGGCAGTTCCTGATGATCCCGGTGGAGCAGGGGCTGATTTCCGGCCTGGGCTGGCAGAACGCGCTCTATGTGATGGCGCTGATGGCCTGCGTGATGCTGCCGCTGGCGCTGACCCTGCGCGAACCGAGCGAGATGGCGCACGGCGCCGGCCAGCACCAGACCATCGGCCAGGCGATCCGCGAGGCCTTCGGCAACCGCAACTACCAGCTGCTGACGCTGGGCTACTTCGTGTGCGGCTTCCAGGTGGTGTTTATCGGCGTGCACCTTGCGCCGTACCTGAAGGACCAGGGCCTGACCGACCCGAAGGTGGCCGTGGTGGCGCTGGCGCTGATCGGTCTGTTCAATGTGTTCGGCACCTATACCGCCGGCGCCATGGGCCAGCGGCTGCCCAAGCGCTACCTGCTCGCATTTATCTACCTGGCGCGCGCCGTGGTGATCGCCGGCTACCTGCTGTTGCCGCTGACGGTGGCGAGCACCTGGGTATTCGCAGCGCTGATGGGGTTCCTGTGGCTGTCGACGGTGCCGCTGACCAACGGCATCATCGCGCAGGTGTTCGGGGTGAAGTACCTGTCGATGCTGTCGGGGGTGGTGTTTTTCTCGCACCAGATCGGCAGCTTCCTGGGGGCGTGGCTGGGGGGCTATCTCTATGACCGTACCGGTGGGTACAACACGGTGTGGCTGATTTCGATCGGGCTGGGAGTGCTGGCGGCGCTGGTTAACCTGCCGATTCGCGAGCAGGCGCTGGTGCGTGGTCAGCCGGTGGCGGCGTGATGGTTGCGGGCCGCGCGCGCATGGCGAAGGCAGCCGGGCTGGCGGTGCTGGGCGGGGTGCTGGCGCTTGGCTTCGTGGGGTATCTGCGGCCTTCGTTTGTGGTTGATCTGACGAATATGGTGCTGGCTTGGTGCGGGTGAGGTTGGGCAGGCCCGTGGAATCGCCGCTTTCGCTGTTTGTGACAAGCTGTCGGCCGTTGAAGCGTTGCTGTCGCTGCTTATGACATGCTGTCGGCCGTTGAAGCGTTGCTGTCGCTGCTTATGACATGCTGTCGGCCGTTGAACCGCCTGGTTCCGCCCTGCTGGGCGGGTCACTTTTTGTCCGAGCGACAAAAAGTAACCAAAAAACGCGTCGCCTGAGCGGCTGGCTATCAATTTGGCGGCGTGGGTGGGTCGGGCGGTGGTGATTTCCGTTCGATGTGGCTGGTGGCTCAAACCTGCTACGCCAGGTGAGTTTGGGATAGTGGCTGCGTCGACCCACTATTGGACGATCCCCATGCCGGGCGCAGGCCGCCTGCTGCCGGCGTCAACGCGGGGACGCCTACGGCTGCGCTGCGCGCGCTCAGTATCGTAGGTCGGGGGCTTGGGCACGGAGTGCATCGCTGCGCTCGCACAGCGCGGTCGTGAAGGACGCCGGGCCCGAAGCCGGATCAGGACGTGGGCGCAGCCCTGCCACCTTAGGGCCGGCGCGCAGCGCAGCAGCCGTAGGCGTTCCTACGTTGCGGTCGGCAGCAGGGGCCCGCCACAGCTCTGGGCTCGTTCAAACATCGCTTTAATCGCAGGCCACCTTGGCGCACCAAGGCGTCAGGCAGTCCTGCTCTGCAACGAAGCAAAGCCCCGTACGAAAGCCCAAGCCCACTACGATAAGAGTGACCGCCCGCAGGGCAGTAAACGCGCTTTTTGGTTACTTTTTGTCGCTCGGACAAAAAGTGACCCGCCCAGGAGGGCGGAACCAGGCGGCTCAACGGCCGACAGCATGTCATAAGCAGCGACAGCGGACGCATAAACAGCCGACAGCATGTCACCAACAGCGACACCGGCGCTTGAACAAGCCGAGAGCCTGTCGCTCCTTATATCCCCTCCCCCTTCACCTTCCCCTCCAACACCTCCCACCGCTCCAACGCCTCCAGCAATTCCATCTCGATCTCATCATGCCGCGTTGCGAGCTGCGCCGCCTTGGCCGCGTCGCTGACATAGAGCGAGCCATCCTCCAGCTGCGCCGAAATCGTCTTCTGCTCGGTCTCCAGCGCGGCGATGCGCTCCGGCAGGCCATCCAGCTCGCGCTGCTCCTTGTATGACAGCTTGACCGAACGATTGGCGCCGCGCGCCTCGCGCGACTCCTTGCCCCTGGCCGGCTCGGCCGCCTTCTGCTCCGGCTTGCGCGCAGCCTGGATCCCGGCGGCGCGGGCCGATTGCTCGACCCAGTCGGAATAGCCGCCCACCGACTCGCGCCACACGCCTTCACCCTCGGCGGCGATGGTGGAGGTCACCACGTTGTCCAGGAACGCGCGGTCGTGAGAGACCAGGAACACAGTGCCGCTGTAGTCCTGCAGCAGTTCTTCCAGCAGCTCCAGCGTATCGATATCGAGGTCGTTGGTCGGCTCGTCCAGCACCAGCACGTTGGCCGGCCGCGCGAACAGCCGCGCCAGCAGCAAGCGGTTGCGCTCGCCGCCCGACAGCGACTTGACCGGCGAACGCGCGCGCTCCGGCGCGAACAGGAAATCGCCCAGGTAGCTCATCACGTGCTTGCGCTGCCCGTTGACCTCGACCCAGTCGCTGCCCGGGCTGATGGTGTCGGCCAGCGATTTTTCCAGGTCAAGCGCGGTGCGCATCTGGTCGAAGTACGCCACCTGCAGGTTGCTGCCGTTGCGCACCGTGCCGCTGTCCGGCGCCAGCTCGCCCAGGATCAGCCGCAGCAGCGTGGTCTTGCCGGCGCCATTGGGGCCGATCAGGCCAACCTTGTCGCCGCGCATGATGGTGGCGGTGAAATCGCGCACCACCACCTTGTCGCCATAGGCCTTGTTCACGTCGGTCAGCTCGGACACGATCTTGCCGGAGCGGTCCGCCTGCGATACCTCCAGCTTGACGTTGCCCTGCACCTCGCGGCGCGCGGCGCGCTCGGTGCGCATCGCCACCAGGCGCTGGATGCGAGATACGCTGCGCGTGCGGCGCGCCTCCACGCCCTTGCGGATCCACACTTCTTCCTGCGCCAGCAGCTTGTCGAACTTGGCCTGCTCGACCTGCTCGGCGGCCAGCATTTCTTCCTTGCGCGCCTGGTAGGCGGCAAAGTTGCCGGGGAAGGACACCAGCCGGCCGCGGTCCAGCTCGACGATGCGAGTGGCCACGCGGTCCAGGAAGGCGCGGTCATGGGTAATCAGCAGCACGCTGCCGCGGAAGGCGAGCAGCAGGTCTTCCAGCCAGCGGATCGCCTCCACGTCGAGGTGGTTGGTCGGCTCGTCCAGCAGCAGGATGTCGGGTTCGGCGACCAGCGCCTGCGCCAGCGCCACGCGCTTTTGCAGGCCGCCGGAGAGCGCGTCGACGCGGGTGTGCGAATCGAGCCCCAGCCGGGCCAGCGTGGTTTCCACGCGGGTGCGCAGCTGCCAGGCGCCGGCGGCGTCCAGCTCGGACTGCAGCCGGTGCAGTTCGGCCAGCGCGGCTTCGTCGTCGTGGTGCTCGGCAACGCGATCGGCCGCGGCCTCGTAGCGCACCAGCAGGTCATGCGCATCGCCCATGCCCTGCGACACCGCGTCGAACACGGTGATGCCCGGCTCGAACTGCGGCTCCTGCGGCACGTAGGCACTGGTCACACCGCTCTGGCGTGCGATCAGGCCATCGTCAGGCGCCGACAGCCCGGCCACGATCTTCAGCAGCGAGGACTTGCCCGAGCCGTTGCGCCCGATCAGGCCCACGCGTTCGCCGGACTCCAGCGAAAAATCGGCGTGGTCGAGCAAAGCCACGTGCCCGAAGGCGAGCTGGGCGTCGGTAATGGAAAACAGGGCCATGGGAAAAGACGACGAATGGAAAGACGGAGCCGGATCGGACGGGGATGGTTGCCGGGCATGGCGCGGCAGCCCGCATTGTAGATGACCCCGGCCGCAGGCGGCCCCAGACACGCGGCCCCCGGGCAGGCGGCCCAAAAAAGAAGGGCCCGCGCACTGCGGGCCCAAGAGTCTCTCCTCGGTGCCCTGCTCGCAAGGCACGCAAACAGAGTATCAATGGGCCCGGTCCCGCTCCAGTCGGACAAATCCGTAAGGGAAAGTCCCGTCAACCCGGCGTTGCTCGCCGGGCACGCTTGCCGCGCCGCCAGTTGTCCGGACCCGGTGCCGCGTGGAACAATGGCTTGTCCTGCACACCCGGGGTGCCGGCACGACAGGCAAGACGACACGCAAGACGACAGGCAAGACAACGCAGAGCCGGCGCCACAGCCGGCCAGAAGACGGAACGGGTGGTTGGCCTCCGGCCGCTGCCCGCGCCGGTTCCAGTCATTTTTGTACGGGGGTTACATGTTCGATCCGGGTCCGGGGCGCCTGCCTTCCTGCGGGAAGCGCGCGCCCGTCTTGTCATGCCCTGCCCTGGCCGCGCTGGCAGTGGCGCTGCTGGCTGCGGCCATGCCGGCACCATCCGCCGCCGCCAGCGCATCCACCACTGCCACCGACCCTGCCGCCGCGGCGCCGTCCGACGTCGCGCCGGTGCTGCGCCGGATCAGGCAGACCGGCGCCATCCGCATCGCCCACCGCGAAAGCTCGGTGCCGTTCTCCTTCGTCGCCGACGGCAAGCCGGTCGGCTATGCCGTCGACCTGTGCCTGAAGGTTGCCGACGCCGTGCGCGGCGCGCTGAAGCTGCCGTCGCTGCGCGTGGACTGGGTGCCGGTCACGCCGGCCAGCCGCATCCCGGCCATCGTCGAGGGCAAGGCCGACCTGGAATGCGGCTCCACCACCAACAACCGCGAGCGGCGCGAGCAGGTCGCCTTCACCATCCCGCATTACATCGCCGGCAGCCGCATGCTGGTCAAGGCGGCGTCGGGCATCAACCGGTGGCCGGACCTGCGCGGCAAGACCGTAGTCTCGACCACCGGCACGACGCCGCTGGCCACGCTGCGCAAGATGGATGAGTCCGGCGCGCTGCAGCTGCGGCTGGTCGAGGCCAGGGACCACGCCCAGGCCTTTGCCATGGTCGAGGCCGGCAAGGCCGATGCCTTCGTGATGGATGACGTGCTGCTCTATGGCCTGCGCGCCAACGCGGCGCGCCCGGACGACTACCGCGTCACCGGCGACCTGCTCACCATCGAGCCCTACGCCATCATGCTGTCGCGCCACGACGCGGCCTTCAAGCAGCTGGTCGACAAGACGCTGGTGGCGTCGATCTATGACCAGGACACGCAGCGGCTGTACCGCAAGTGGTTCCAGGCGCCGATTCCGCCGCACGGCATCCGGCTCGATATCCCGATGAGCTACCTGCTGCGCGACTCGTTCAAGTTCCCGAGCGACAAGGTGTCGGACTGACGTAGCCAGGCCAGGGGAAGGCGCGCCGCATGGACCTTCCTGATGGCCGCGCTGGCGATGGCGGCCACCGGCATGACCGGAGGTTCGACAAGCTGAGGCGCCCGCGCGCGCCCTGAACGACCCTGAGCGTCCCCCCCAGGCGCCGCTACAGCATCATGAAGGCAACGTCGGCGGCGCTGACCGCATCCGGCGGCACGCCCTTGCGGCGCTGGAACAGGATGTGCTGCAGCACGCGGTCGCGGTGCGTGGCGAAGGTCTGCGGGTCCAGCCGCAACGCCATGCGGGCGTAGTGCTCGGCCATCAGCTTGTAGACCCGGTGGCGCACCAGCAGCATTTCGTTTTCTGCCTTGAACCGGCTCATCGTCCCCGTGTGGTCGTCTTCCAGCTGGCGCATACCGACCACCACCCGCGCGTGCATGCCCCGGTAGCGGTCGATTTCCGCATGGGCCTTGCGCAGTTCTTCGCGCAGCGACCGGACCTCCTGCATCAGCTTGAGGTTGTGCTGCACGCCCCGCTGGATGCGCGTGGCTTCTTCCAACGCATGGTCCGCCGCGGCGATGGTGTCCTGCCATGGCGTCGTGTCCGCCTCCAGCGCCTTCTCCCCGGACTGCGTCGTTGGCCAGACGGCCGCGTCTTCGATGCCGGTGTGATTCATACCGCTCCCCTTACCCAAAAGCCAGCCGCCGGCATCGTAAGGTTCGTGCCGGCTTGGTCAGGCCGCAATACCGCGACTGCCTGGTAATGCACGCCCGCGGGGCGTGCCTAGTTCTGTATTTTGTTTCATTGAAAACCGCAATGCCGCTTCGCACAACCACCACGACGGAGGGACGCGGCTTTGGCGCAACATGGCGGCGGCGCTAAGATGCCGGTCTGGCTGCGTTGCCGCCCCTCTTTCCAGCCCCAACCATGAACGGATACCTGCTCCTCGCCCTCGCCATCGTCGCCGAAGTCATCGCCACCAGCAGCCTGAAGGCCTCGCAAGGATTCACGCGGCTGGTGCCCAGCGTGCTGGTGGTGGGCGGCTACGTGGCGGCGTTCTGGCTGCTGATGATGGTGATGCGGACCGTGCCGGTAGGGATTGCGTATGCAATCTGGAGCGGGGCCGGGATCGTGCTGGTGACGCTGATCGCGGTGGTGCTGTACCGGCAGATCCCGGATCTGGCCGCTTGCCTGGGGATCGGCCTGATCATTGCCGGCGTCGCGGTGATTCAGCTTTTTTCCAAGTCCAGCGCGCACTGAACAACGCCATGCCCAGACTGCAGGATGCAACGCCGCTTGGCCTGCTGGCAGCCGAACGATTTACCGCACCTCGCACGGCCCGGGCGTACATGTCACGGTGGAACCCGGCGGCACGATGATGGTACGGCCGCTCGGCGGCGGATCGGAAACGGTGCGTTGCACCGAGATGCAACTGGCGAGCCCGAGAAGCGGCAACAACACTAGTGAACGTACGAGAAGTCCGACGCGTACCATGGCGATCTCCCTGTAGGGCAAGGCCGCTGCCGGCAGGTGTCGGGAACGCAACCTTTGCCTTTGCGGAAGTATAGGCAAGCAAGGCGCAATTGGCCCCCTGGTGATCGAATCGGGATGGGGGAATTTGCCTGAGGCTGTCGCCAAGAATCGAATCTGCATCTGGCCGGATTCACATTCAGACATAGCGAAAGCGGCCCCGGACACAAACGCCGCGTCATTGCCATGGCATAACAATGTATCGTCAATGCAGCTTCGGCCTGCGCGTTTGCGCACCGAAGCTCTGGCGTGCCCGCCTTGCGGTACGGCACATACTCTTTCCGCGAGAAGCCAAGCGATATGTTCGACGACCTGCGCAATACCTACGACCGCGTCTATGTGCCGTTCACCGGCAAGGAATTCCTGCAAAGCCTGGACGATGGGCGCGAAGTGTGGATCTACGGAGAGCGTGTACGCAATGTCGCCGAGCATCCGGCCTTTCGCAACATGGCGCGCATGATTGCCCGGATGTACCAGGCGCTGCACGATCCGGAACGCCACACCGAACTCTGCGTTCCGACCGAATGGGGCGGCTTTACCCAGCGCTTTTTTCGCGCCCCGCGCGATGCGGCCGAGCAGGTGGCGCAGCGCGATGCGATTGCTGGCTGGCAGAAGTGCGCATGGGGCTGGATGGGACGGTCTCCGGACTACAAGGGCTCGTTCCTGGCGACGCTGGGGGCCAACCCGGCGTTCTACAAGGGCTACGAGGAAAACGCCCGACATTGGTATCGCAAGGCTCAGGAGCGGACCTGGTACCTGGGCCACGCCATAGTCAATCCCCCGGTGGATCGCGATCTGCCGCCGTCGGCCACATCGGACGTATTTGTGCGTGTGGTCCATGAAGACGATGGCGGCATCTACGTGAGCGGGGCCAAGGTCGTTGCCACCGGCGCGGCGCTGACTCACTACACCTATGTTGCCAATGTCGACGCCACGCCAGCGCGAGGGCCCAAGTTCATCGTACCCACCAACGCCCCGGGATTGAAGCTTCTGTGCCGGGTCTCGAACGAATATCGGGCCGCGGTACTCGGCAGCCCGTTCGACTATCCCCTGTCATCGCGCCTGGACGAGAACGACGCCATTCTCGTGATGGACAATGTTTTCGTGCCGTGGGAGAACGTCTTCATGCACGGAGAGGTCCCGCAGGCGGACGCCATACAATCCGGCTCCGGATACCTGGAGCGCGCATCGCTCCACGGCTGTACGCGTGTCGCGGTCAAGCTCGACTTTATCATCGGACTATTGACCCGCGCGCTGGAGATCACCGGCACCCGCGGCCTGTATGGCGTTCAGGTGCACCTCGGCGAGGTGATCGCATGGCGCAACGCTTTCTGGGCCTTGTCTGATGCGATGGCCAAGAGCGAAGTGCCCTGGCATGGCCACGTCCATCCCGATCCGCACTTTGCCGGCGCCTACCGCGTACTGAACCAGGAGGCATTGCCGCGCGTGCGCAATATCATCGAGCAGGTCGTAGCCAGCGGCCTGATTTACCTGAACTCACATGCGATCGACTTCAGCGTGCCCGAGATACGAGCCTATCTCGACAAGTACCTGCGCGGTTCCGGCGGCGCGCCGGCCGAGGAACGCGTCAAGGTCATGAAGCTGCTGTGGGATGCCATCGGCACCGAGTTCGGCGCACGTCATGAACTTTACGAGATCAATTACATCGGCGGCAACGACGCCACGCGGTTGACCAACCTGTCGGCGGCGCAGAACACGGGCAACCTGGACCAGATGAAGGCTTTCGCCCGTTCGGCAATGGATGACTACGACCTGACCGGCTGGACGGTTCCAGACCTGGTCAACCCCGACGATGTCAGTGCGCTTCCGCGCAACCCGCGTGCCGCGGGGCAGAAACGTGGCAATGTCATAAATGACATTGCGGCCAAAACCGCCAAGCCAAATAGAACTGCTCCACCTCGCACCACCGCTAACGGCGCAATCGCCGTACCAGGCTGTTCGGGCCCGAGACGGCGCTGACCCTGCCCTGCCAGGGCCCTGGGACTCCGGCCGCCCGCCTGCTTGTTTGGGGATGGGAAGAAAGCTGAAGCGTCGATGGTCCCGCCGACAGGAATCGAACCTGTATCTAGCGCTTAGGAGGCGCTCGTTCTATCCATTGAACTACGGCGAGGGGACCCTGAAGCAGGAGGGGAGTATATCAAAATCCTCTTGCCGGGAGTCAGCCGACACCGCTGCGGCGCAGATGCTGCATCGGTGGTCCGCGGCACATATCAGAGGACAGAGGAGGAAAATTACGGCTGCAGCGGGGTTATGCCGGGGTGCAGAACAGTGCCGGGGAATTTCCGACAGCTGGTCGCGCCGGTGTCGGTGCCAGCCCAACGCATAGCGACGATCCGCTGATGGCGCGTCGCCGTGCCGCCAGCCGCCAACCCGCGCCGCACGGCGCCCTGGCGCCGACCCGGGCAACGGCCGCGAGCGCTGGCACGCGCCTTGCTGTATTCCGGTACCGCGCCGGCACCAAGCCGCCACTAACCGGAGACAGAAATATGGCCACCCTCGCTATCCACGATCTTGCCAGCTGCCGCGAACTTGCTTCCGACACCATGGCCCGCGTGCGCGGTGCCGGCGGGCAGTGGGTGTTCGGGTGGATCCGCCCGTTCGTGCCTTCATCGCCATTGCCGGCCGGCGCGGTGTTCAACTTTTACGAGATCAATTACAGCTTCTATGCTGATCAGATGAACAACCAGTTCCAGAACATCGATATCCGCAACAACGCGCCCAACTCCAATATCAGCGTCCAGGGCGACCAGGGCGCAAGGAACGACGGCCGCCTGGTCTGAGCGAGCGTCGTGGCACGCCCCGGCGCGACGGGGCAAGAATGGGGCAATAAAGGGGCGCGCGATGCGGAGCGGAGGCTAGATTTGGGTTTCGATTCGCACTTCCAGTGGACCTCGGCGGCCTGTACCGACGTCGGCCGCGTACGCGAACGCAACGAGGATGCGTGCCTGGACCTGCCCGCGCAGCAGCTGTGGGCGGTCGCCGACGGCATGGGAGGTCACGCCGTCGGCGACTTCGCCAGCCAGGCCGTGGTCAAGGCGCTGGCCGCGCTGCCGCCGCAGCCGCTGCTGGAAGACCGGATGGAAGCCACGCGCGCGGCGATGCAGGGGGTTAACCTGGCGCTGGTCGACGAAGCCGCGCGGCTGGGGGTGCGCTGCATCGGCAGCACGGTGGTGGTGCTGCTGGCCGGCGACCGGCGCTGCGGCTGCCTGTGGGCGGGCGACAGCCGGCTGTACCGGCTGCGCGGCGGCGAGCTGGTGCGGCTGACGCGCGACCACAACCAGGTCGAGCGCCTGCTGGCGCGCGGACTGATCACGCCCGAGCAGGCGCGCCACCATCCCGCGCAGAACACCATCACGCGCGCCGTCGGCGCCGCGGCGACGCTGGCGCCGGAGCAGCTGCTGACCGAAGTTGCCGATGGCGACGTCTTCCTGCTGTGCAGCGACGGCCTGAGCAATGAGGTCGACGACCCCGACATCGCCGCGGTGCTGGCGCAACAGGATCCGCCGCAAGCCGCGCAGACGCTGCTGCAGATGGCGCTCGATGCCGGCGGGCGCGACAACATCTCGGTGGTGGTGATCCGCGCTGCCGATCCGTACGGCTCGGACAAGACGCTGGTCAATCCCGAGCTGGACACCTGAGCAGCGCCCCTACTCCTTACTACCCCTTGCTAACCCTTGCTCCCGTCAGCCTGCCGGCTGGCGCGGAAATCCTTGGAATGGATGCCGTGCTTCTTCAGCAGCATCTGCACGTGCGAGCGGTTCATGTCGAAGCGCCGCGCCAGCTCGGCGACGGTGCCGCCGACTTCCTGCAGCCCGCGCTCCAGGAAGGCGCGCTCGGCTTCGTCGCTGGCCGCGCGCTTGGCCTCGCTGAGCGAGGTGGGCATGGCGATGTCGGCCCCCGCTCCCCCTGCTGTTGCCGTCCCCACCACCGCCAGCGCCGCCGGCCTGGGCCGGATGTCCTGCGGCAGCTGCGCCAGGTCGGCGGTGTCGCCAGCCAGGCAGGAAAGCCGGTACATCAGGTTGCGCAGCTCGCGGATATTGCCCGGGTAGTCATAGTGCAGCAGGAAGTCGCGCAGCCGCGGCGTCAGCCTGACCGGCGCGCGCTTGAGCATGCTGGCGGCCTCGTCGCTGAAGTAGGACACCAGCAGCGGGATCTCGTCGTGCCGCTCGCGCAGCGCGGGCAGGCTGACATGGATTACGCTCAGGCGGTAGAACAGGTCTTCGCGGAAGGTGCCGGCCTCGCTCATCTTGCGCAGGTCCTTGTTGGTGGCGGCGACGATGCGCGCATCGACCGAGATAATCTCGTCCGAGCCCACGCGCTGGATCTCGTGCGCTTCCAGCACGCGCAGCAGCTTGACCTGCCCCGTCAGCGGCAGCTCGCCAATCTCGTCGAGGAAGATGGTGCCCGTATGCGCGCTTTCGAACTTGCCGCGCCGGTCGTTGCTGGCGCCGGTGAACGCGCCCTTCTTGTGGCCGAACAGCTCGGACTCGAGCAGGCTGTCGGGGATCGCGCCGCAGTTGACCGAGATGAACGGCTTGTCGGTGCGCGAACCGTTGGCGTGGATCACCTTGGCCATCAGTTCCTTGCCGGTGCCGCTCTCGCCGTCGATCAGCACCGGCAGGTCGGTCGGCGCGGCTTTCTCGGCGATTTCCAGCGCTTCGAGCAGCTTGGGGTTGTCGCCGAAGGTACCCCCGAAGATAAAGCTGCGCTCCATCAGCGCCTGGCGCCGCTCGCGCGGCATGCGTTCGACCTCCTGCTGCGGCGGCGCGTTCTTGGCCGCGCTGTCGGCCCCGGTTTCGGCAGAAGACGCTGCCTGCACGAAGCGTTCCTTGTGCGACAGCCCCATGACCTCGTCGCGCAGCGTGGTGGCCTGCTTGAGCAGCTTCTCGATCTCGGGCCGGTCGAGGCGCGACGCCCAGCGCAGCGTCGAGCGCAGGATCTCGATCTTCTCGATCAGGCCGGCGAACGACACCGGCGAGGTGACCGAGGCGGGGGTGGCACCCTGGTTGTATAGCTTCATGCTGCGCTCAGTTGCTTCTGCACCAGTTGGTAATACATGCCCTTGCGTTCCAGCAGCTCTTCATGCCGGCCCTGCTCGACGATCGCGCCTTCATACAGCACCAGGATCTTGTCGGCCTGCATGATGGTGCTGAGGCGGTGCGCGATGATGACCGCGGTGCGCCCGCGCAGGATCTCCTGCATGTTCGCCAGGATGTTGCTCTCGGACTGCGTGTCGAGCGCCGAGGTCGCTTCGTCGAACACCAGCAGCCGCGGGTCGTGGTACAGCGCGCGCGCGATGCACAGCCGCTGGATCTGCCCGCCCGACAACCCCATGCCGCGCTCGCCCACCACCTGCTCGTAGCCGAGCGGCAGCTTGCTGATAAAGGCGTGGGCATCGGCCATGCGCGCCACTTCCTCGATGCGGCGCCGGTCCGGGCTGTCGTCGCCGCAGGCGATGTTCTCGGCGATGGTGCCCGAGAACAGCAGGTTGGACTGCATCACATAGCCGACCTGCGCGCGGTAGAACGCCGCGTCGATCACGTTGAGGTCGTAGCCGTCCACCGACATCGAGCCCTCGGTCGGCTTGTAGAAGCCCACCAGCAGCTTGGCCAGCGTGGTCTTGCCCGAGCCGCTGCGCCCGACGATGGCGACCATCTCGCCCGGCCGGATGGTAAAGCTGATGTTCTCCAGCACGTAGGGCGTGTCCTCGCCGCCATAGCGGAAGTACAGATCCTTCATCACGATCTCGCCCTGCAGGTCGGGCAGCATCACGCGCGACAGCACGTCCTGCGGCTTCTGCTCCGGCTCCAGGTCGAGCACGTCGCCGAGCCGCTCCATCGCCACGCCGGCATCGTTGAGCTGGCCCCACAGCGCCACCAGTCCCATCAGCGGCGCCAGCACGCTGCCCATGAAGGCGTTGAAGGCGATCAGCTGGCCGATGGTCAGCTCGCGCTCGAGCACCAGCGTCGCCCCCACCCACAGCACCGCGATGGTGGTCGCGGCATTGAGCAGCTGGCTCGCCAGCCCCACCAGGATATGGAAAGCCTGCGCCTTGTATTGCGCTTCCAGCGCCTTGGTGTACTTGCGCTCCCAGCGCAGCCGCACCGGCCGTTCGATGCCCATGCCCTTGACGGTCTCCGCGCCGCCCAGCGTTTCCATCAGGTAGGCCTTGGCATCGGTCGACGCGGCAAAGACCTCGCGCGCATAGGTCTTGACCCTGGGCGTCACCACCACCGTCAGCGCCGCGATCGGGATCACGAAGGCGATCAGCAGCAGCGTCAGCTTGACGTTGTAGAGGAACATGATGGTGAAGTAGATAAACACCATCAGCAGGTTCAGCGCCGTGGTCACCGTCGACTCGGTCAGGAAGGCGCGGATGGTCTGGTTCTCCTGGAAGCGCGCGAAGATGTCGCCGGTCTTGCGCTTGGCGAAGAACGACAGCGGCAGCGACAGCGTGTGCTTGAAGAAGTGCGACATCATGGCGAAGTCCATGTTGCGCACCATGAAGTTGGCCAGGTACGCGCGGATCGTCGACATCAGCTGCGAGAACACGTTGGAGATGATCAGCCCCACGATCAGCAGGTGCAGCAGCCCCACGTTCTGGTGCACCACCACGCCGTCGAGGATGTTCTGGATGATCAGCGGCGGCACCACGCCCAGCATCTGGATCACGAAGGTCGCCAGGAACAGGTGCGCCAGGATCTTCTTGTACGGCGCCAGGTAGCCGATGAAGCGCAGCCACGGCGAGCGCTGCACCGACAGCTGCGTCATGCTCTCGCCCGGCGAGAACAGCAGGCAGGTGCCGCTCCAGCCGCGCTCGAACTCCTCCGCGCTCATCTTGCGGAAGCCGATGGCGGGATCGGCCACCCACACCCAGCGCGACGAGATGCCGTACACCACCACGTAGTGGTAGCCCTCCCAGTGCACGATGAACGGCAGCTCGAAGCCCATCAGCGAGTCGCGCGTGCATTGCACGCCGCGCGTGGTGAAGCCGAGCGATTCACCGGCGCGCGCCAGGCTGTCGAGCGTGGCGCCCTGCGTGGTCACGTTGGCCAGTTCGCGCAGCTTGCCCAGCGTCATCGGGATGCCGTAGTGCCGGCAGATCATTGCCAGGCAGGCCGCGCCGCAGTCCATTTCCTCGGCCTGCTCGACCAGGCCGAAGCGGCGGATCAGCTTCTCGCCCAGTTCGGGCCTGGAATGCAGGTCCAGCAGCACGGGACGCTTGCGCCGCTCGGCCAGCTTCTTCTGCCGATGCAGCTCGCGGTCGAGCGCGCGGATGCGCTCCTCCAGCACCTCGCGCAGGCGCGGGTTGCGCTCCAGGATCAGCTGCACGGTCTTCTCGGGAATGACCAGCAGGCGCACGTCGGTCTCGGCGACGGCCGCTGCCAGCTGCTCCTGCCGCATCACGCAGGCGCGCTCGCCGAAGATGTCGCCCTGCCCAAGTGTCGCCAGGGGGAACTCGCTGCCTTCTTCGCTGCGCACCACGCGCACGGTGCCCTGGCGCACCACGTACAGGCGCCGGTCCTCGCGCCCGTCCTGCTTCAGGATTTCCTTGCCGGCGCTGACGCGCTTGACGCCCACGCTGCGCACGGCGTCGGCCAGTTCCTGCTTGTCGAGCTTGCCGCGCAGGTCGAACAGCCGCGCGACAAAGCCGCCGGCGGAACTGATCGCGACATAGCTGGTGACAAAGGCCAGCGCGGCCGGGTTGCCGGCGACCACCGGCTCGGCCACGCTGCGCGGGATCATCAGCAGCTCGGTCTTTCCCGAGGCGCGCACCGACGACTCGTGCCGGTACTCGCGCAGCAGCGCGATATCGGCAAAGACCTCGCCAACCTTGCGCACGCCCATGCTGATTTCCTTGCCGTGTTCCTCGTTGAACACGCGCACGGATCCCGACTTGACGATAAACAGGCCGGGCGCCGCATCGCCGGCATTGCAGACGGTATCGCCAAAGCCGAAGGTCAGCACCTGCGCGGCCTCGGCCAGGCGCGACACTTCCTCCGGCGTCAGCACCGACAGGATTTCGACGCCGGCCAGGAACGTGGCCAGCGCGGATCCGCCCTCGGGCCGTTCCGGTGCTGTCGGCGCTGTCGGTGCGGCCGGCGCAGCGGCAGCGGCGGCGCCTTCGCCAGACTCGCTAGCGGGCTTCGATGACATGTTCCTGCGCCCTGCCCATCAGCCAGTCTTCGCGCAGCAGGCGCCGCACTTCCACCGCAACCTCGGTGTCGAGCGTGGCGGGATGCTTGGCGCGCACCAGGAAGACTTCGAAGAAAGAGCGGTCCGGCGCTGGGAACGGCCCCAGCAGGTCGCCCGGCTCCGCGTTGAATACCTTGGCCTCGATATCGGTCTTGAGCGAGCCGCGCAGCACCTTGCCGATCGCGCCGCCGTGCTCGCGCGTGTCGGCGATCGAATGCTCGCGCGCCATGTCGGCGAACGCGTCCGGATCGTCCTGCAGGTAAGAGATCAGCTCCTTGGCCTTGCCTTCGCTGTCGACCACGATATGGCTGACCTCGATGCTGTCGAAGCGCGGCGAGTTCAGCGCAAAGTACTCCTGCACCGCGGCGTCGCTGCAGACCTGCTCCATCATCCGCTCCTGGTACAGGTTGTCGGTGATGAACGCCTCGAACTCGTCGAGGCTGACATTGAGCGCATCGAGGTAGTGGTTCATGTCGGCGGCGCGGTGCAGCCCCTGCACGCGGCGGAACTGGTCGGCGCGCTCCTGGATTTCTTCGGGCGTGACCACCATGCCCTGACGCTTCGCGGCGTGCACCGTCAGCTTGTCGCGCACCATCTGCTCGACCAGACCTTCGAACTGCCCGGTCAGCTTGAGCAGCCGAACGAATTCCTCGACGCCGAGCACCTCGTCGTCGATACGGACAATGCCAGTCATGTCTAGGCTCCTTTTGACGGCCCTATGCGTTAGCACGGGCATCCGGATTGGCTGTTCCTGTATTCCCCCGGCTGCTGCCGGTGCTGCCGGCGGTTACCCCGCCACCTCGCGGAAGGGGTCGAGCCCCAGGTCGATCAGGCGGCGCTCGCGCACCACGATCTCCGCCGTGGCGGTCATGCCATAGCGCAACGGATACTTGTTGTCGGCCACGGTGTAGTAGTCGCGCGCCAGGCGCACCCTGCCCTCGTAGACCGGCTGCTTGTCGGGGCCCGGCTTGGTCGCGGGCGAAATGAATTCCAGCGTGCCTTCGATGATCCCGTAGCGCTGGTACGGGAAGGCGCTGAATTTGAGCTTGACCAGCAGCCCCTCGCGCAGGAAGGCGCGGTCGCGCTCTGCAATGACGATCTTGACCACCGGGCGCGCATCCTTGGGCGCGATCCCGCCCAGCGGCGTGTTGGCCTGCACCTTGTCGCCGCGCTGGGTGGAGGTGACATCGGTGATCACGCCCGACACCGGCGCCAGGATCAGCAGGAAATTGTCCTTGTCGATATTCTCGAAGCGGATGCGCGCGGCGGCGTCCGCCACCAGCCGCGCGGTCTGTACCTGCAGCCGCAGCTTGTCTTCGGTGCTGGCGATCTCGCGCAGCGCCGCGTCGTACTGCACGCGCAGCCCGGCCAGGTCCTGCCCGCTGCTTTCGAGCAGCGCGCTGGCCTGGGTCATCTCGCGGGACAGCCGGGCATCAAGCTCGCTCAGCCGCGACTGCGCCACGCGCAGGTTGTTCTCGGCGTCCTGCGCCGCGGCGCGCTTGGCATCGAGCTGCGACTGCGACACGCCGCCGCCGCCGGGCAGCGCCAGCAGGCGCGCATAGCGGTCCTGCTCCTGGCGCGCAAACTCGCGCGCGCGCCGGGCGTTTTCCAGGTTGCTGCGCGCCTCCTGCAGCTGCGCGCGCTGTTCCTCGGCCAGCCGCGTGGTGCCCTGGGCAAGGCGGTTCTCGTGCTGGCGCGTGGCCACGTCGATCTGCTGCTTGAGCGCGTTGGCGCGGCGTTCCATCAGCGCCTTTTTCTCCGGGAACTGCTTCCATTCGCGCTCGGAATCCTCCAGCTTGAGCTGCGCTTCCAGCGCATTGGCGGCGGCCTCGATCGCGCCGCGCGCGTTCAGCCGCGCCAGCACGTCATCCTTGGACACCGGCTGGCCTTCGGCGACGTACAGGTCGGCCAGCTCGCCGTCGACAGGGGCATAGAAGCGCCGCACTTCCGATTCGGGTGCCAGCGTGCCTTGCGCGGTGACGATGACATCGGCATGGCCGACGAAGGACCACACCAGCCCGCATACCACCAGCGCAAACGTGGTGACGATGGTCAGCATGCCCAGCCGCGACGGTTCGGCGGTAAGCAGGCCGATACCCTCGGCGCTGTGGTCTTCGAGCGCTTCGGACAGCGGCTTCAGGCCGGCCTGGCGGGAATCGTCTTTCATGGCTGCCTCGCTGGCTGCTGCGGCGCGGGGTTCGCCGCGTTGGCCGCGTTGGCCGCGTCACTCGGGGCGGCATCCGCGGGCACCTTGCCGCTGTCCTCGCCGCCGATCAGCTCGAGCTTGGTCTTGAGGACGGCGGGATCGAGCACGGTGCGCAATTCACGCAGCGCATGGCGCTGCTGGTCGGCCTCGGCGCGGATCTCTTCCTCGACCTTGGCCAGCTGCGCCAGGTCCGCACTTTCGCCGGCGCGCAGCTGCGTAAAGATGCGCATGCCCTGGCGCGCATCGTCCTGCGCCTGCGACAGCAGCCGGGCCTGCGCGCGGAACCTGGGCGAGATGCCGGGTTCGAGCCGCTGCTCGCTGCCGATCACGCCGTTGCTGCGGTATTGCTTCCACGCGGCCACGGCGCTGCCCATCAGTTCGCGCGCGCGCCGCAGCGCGCTGTCGCGCACGCCGTTGACATCGGCTTCCACCGCGCTGGCGAAGAACTTGTCTTCGTCGGCGTCGAGCATGGCGTAGAAGCCGAGCAGGCGGTCTTCATAGCCCTTGCTGCCGCGCGCGGCCTGCAGCTCGGCAAACTGCGCCGCCACCTTCTGCTTGTGCGCGAGGTCGCGCGCGAGATCGTCGCTCCATGCGCCGCCCTGGATGCGCCTGAATCCCGCTAGCGCGGTGTTGCTGTCGCCCTGCTGCCACGCGCTGGCCGCACTGGCGTACTGCGTTGCCATCTCCGGCGGCGGCAGCCGCGGCGACAGTTGCGCGAACTGCGCCTGGAACGGCGGCGTGGCGAAGCGGCTGTCCGCCAGCCGCGCCACCAGCGTGCCGGGGCGGCGCGCGCGCAAGGCCTGCAGCAGCGCGGTGTAGCGGTCCAGGTCCGCCTGCACCTGGTCCAGGCCCGCCAGCCGCGGGTATTTCTCGCGATAGTCGGCGATCACCGGCTGCAGCGCTTCCGGCCGATCGCGGCCGAGTTCGGTGGCGATGCTGGTGTCGAGCCGCCCGATCGCCGCCAGGTAGACCGACGCATCGTTCTGCAGCCGGCGCACGTCGCTGAGCGCATCGGCATAGAGGTCGCGGAATGCCGGCACGTCGGCGGCAATGCGGCCCAGCGCGCGCTGGTGCGCGATGGTGTCCTGGTTCCAGTGCGCCAGCAGCTCGCGGATCGGCGCCTCATCGGCGTAGAGGCGGATCGGCGCATCGGCACCCCGCTGCGCGGCATAGCGTTCGAGCCGGCCGATCCATTCGAGTTCGGCCACCAGCGGCCGGGCGTCGGCGTTATTCGCGCCGAGCTGCCGCATCTGCGCGAGCGCGGCATCGGCACCGCCGAAGTCGCCGGCCTTGAGCTTCGCGACCCAGCCGGGCACGTAGGCGCGCAGCAGCGCTTCGGTGCCGAGCGCCTGCACCTCTGCATCGCCGGGATGGCGTGCGAGATAGCGGTCGGCCGCCTTCGCCGCGCCGGCGTAGTCGCCCGCCGCATGCAGGGTCTGCACCGCGCGCTCGTCGGCGCCGCGCCAGTAAAGCGCCGCGCCGGCCAGCACGGCCAGCAGCAACAGCGCGCCGCCCCAGCGCGCGGCGCGCCGCAGGCGTGCGCCGTCGTCGAGGCCGAAGCTGCGCGCCGCCTCCGCCAGCAGCAGCGCAATGCGTCCGCGCTTGCGCGGCGGATGCGCGCGGTCTGGCGCGGCGGTCGCGGCAGCGGCCTGGGCTTCGGCGTCGGCGTTGACTTCGTCTTCCTGGTGCGAGGCGTAGTCGACGCAGAAGATGTCCAGGAAGGAATCGGCGGCGCCGACAAAGGTGGTGCGGTCATCTTCGTCGTGTGCGGCGTCGTGTGCGGCCGGTTCAGCCGGCACCTGCGCCGGTACGGCGGGCTCCAGCGTGGTCCGCGTCGCGGTGGCATCGTCGTCGCCGGCGCGGCGGACCTCGGCCTTGTAGACGAAATGGCTGCCGCCGAACGCAATGCGGTCGCCGTTGTCCAGCGGCACGCCGTGGTCCGCCAGGCGCCTGCCGTTGACGAAGGTGCCGTTGGTGCTGCCCAGGTCTTCCAGGAACGGCACGCCGCCCTTCAGGTACACGTGCGCGTGCCGGCGCGACAGGTAGTTGACCTGCTGCGGATAGTTGTCGCGATAGCGCGCAAAGGCATCGTCGGCCTTGCTGATCAGGTACGGGAAGCCGTCGACATGAATCGGCTGCAGCCCGACATCGTCGCGTTCCGGCAGCAGCGTCAGCGCGACCCGCGGCGGCTCCGGCTGCGGTGCCCGCGGCGACAGCCGCACGCGGAACGACAGCGCCGGGCCGAATGCCAGCTCGTCGCCATCGCGCAGTTGCGCCGGCTGCCGCGCCACCGCCGCGCCGTTCACGCGCGTGCCGTTCTTGCTGCCCAGGTCGGCAACATAGACCGCGCCTTGCTCGGCAAAGATGCGCGCATGGCGCCGCGACAGCGGCGCCGCGAGGTCTTCGGGATAGGCGGCGAATGGCAGCTCGGTGCGGCCGACCGGGAACAGGTCTTCGTCGATGCGGATCTCGCCCAGGTCCGGCCGCGAGACCGGCGTCAGGAACACATCGAATTCCCTTGCCAGTTCCTGGCTCGACTCCCGAGCGATCCCCTGGGCCATTTTCACCGGCATTTCCATGATCAGTGCTTCGTCAGGAGCCATGTTTCCAGGGAGCCAACAGCGCGGCTGCCGCGGCGGCCGGCCAAGGGGGGTGAAGCGACTAAGAACATAGTAGGCGACGGCTTAGGCTAGTCAATCGGCTGCGGCACGCGTGCAGGCGCGTGTTTTCACTGAGTCGGGCAGGGAAAGAGGCAAGGGCTGCACGCGTGGCGCAAGGCATTGCGCAACGCGTTGCGTACGCATGCGTCACGCCGCGCGTGAAGGTCGTGGCAGGTACCGCAGGCACCGGCCCGCGCCGCGCGGCAGCGAGCGCACTATTGCGGCTGGCTGGCCGCCGTGTTGCGCACTTCGGTGTCGGGCCAGCCGCCGCCAAGCGCCTTGTACAGCGTGACAGTGTCGGCCAGAATCTGTTGGTGGACCGCCAACAATTGCAGCTGTGCGTTCAGCAGCGAGCGCTCGGTCTCGAACACTTCGAGCTGCGAGACCACGCCTTCCCTGAGCTGCGCCTCGATCTGCGCCGACACCACGCGCAGCTGCTCCACCTGCTGCTGCAGCTCTACGCGCTGCTTCTTGTGCGCATCGACGTTGACCAGTGCACTCTCCACCTCTTCGAACGCCGTCATCACGGCGCGGCCATATTCGTTTTCCGCCACGCCCACCTGCGCTTCGGTGGTCTTCACGCGCGCACGCACGCTGGGATCGAGCATGGGCAGGTTGATGCTCGGCATAAAGCCGAAGGTGAAGGACTTGAGCAGGTCGCTCAGCGCAAAGCTGGCGGTGCCGCCGCGCGCGGTCAGGCTGATGCTGGGCAGCTGCGCCAGCCGCGCCTGGCCGACGATGTTGTAGGCCGCCAGCACGCGATATTCGGCCGCGACGATGTCGGGCCGGCGCGCCAGCAACTGCGACGGCAGGCCGGCCGGCACGCTGGGCGGCTGCACGCGGTCCTGCAGGCGTCCCGCCGGTACCTTGAGGTTGCCCGCGGGCACGCCCACCAGCGTGGCCAGCGCGTTTTCCGCCACATCGCGCGAACGGCGCAGCTCCAGCAAATCCTTGTTGAGCCGGTTGATTTCAGCCTGCTGCTGCATGACGCGGATCTTGGGCGCCAGGCCATTCTGGTACATGGCCTGGTAAGTGGTGAGGATCTGCCCGTTCTTGGCGACGGTGCGCGTCTGCTGCTCGATCTGCTCGTCGAACTGCAGGATCGTGAAGTAAGTGGTCGATACATTGGACACCAGCGTCAGGTAGCCGGCGCGCCAGTCGGCCTCGGTGGCGCGGAACTCGGCGGTCTGCGCCTGCACGCCCTTCTCGACCTTGCCCCAGATATCGATATCCCAGTTCAGCTGCGCGCCCGCGTTGTAGGTCCAGGTGGATTTCTGCCCGGTGCTTTTCTCGAAGCTCGCACCGGCGCCGATATCGATCACCGGCAGCCCGCCGGCACGTGCTTCGCCGATCTGCGCATTCGCCACGCGGATGCGCGCGGCCAGCACCTTGATGTCGTAGTTGCCGGCCAGCGCCTGGTCGATCAGGCCGTCGAGGTACGGGTCGTTAAAGTTGTGCCACCAGTTGGGCTGCACCGCGTCCTTTGGCGACACCGTGATCGAATCCTGGCGCGACCATTCGGCCTTGGCCGGCGTTTCCGGACGCTGGTACACCGGCGGCCGGAAATCGGCGCAGCCGGCCAGCAGCGCGGCGCATGCGGCGGAAGCGAGCCAGGCCAGGCGGCGCGAGGCTTGGGTCGGCATGACCCGGGGAGCGGCAGTAAGGGATACGGGCACGGTGCGATCCTGCGTGCGTGCGCGGCGGGGAACGCACTGGCGTGCCGTGGCCGCGGAGGTCTGTCTGTATTGTGGTGCGCGCGGGCGCGCGCTCCAACCCCGATCCGCATCAGGCGAAATCCGATGCAGTCGGCCATGGATGGGCACATGAGGCGCGCCGCGAGGACACCCTCGCGGCGCGGCGCCATCTCAACAAGCTTCTCAACGATAGATATTGTTGCTGGCGTTCTGGTTGGTATCCACATGCGAACGGACATGGTCAAGGAAGGCCGAGCCGTTGCCATTCAGGTTGGTGACGGTCTGCATCTGCGCGATTTCCTGCGTGGCGGTGATGCTGCTGTCTAGCTTGAACTTGATCGGGGCGTAGACCGCCGCGAAGGGCATGTAGGCGAGACCGCCGCGCACGGCTTGCATGCGCTTGCTGTCGAGGGTTTCGGTGGCGGCCAGGTCTTTGATGGTCAGCATGATCGTTCTCCGGGTATCGATGTGTGCGTGGGTGCGTGGGCAGCTATGGCGCGGGGCTCAGCCGTAGATGTTGTTGGTGGCGTTCTGGTTGGTGTGCACGTTCGACTTGACGTGGTCCAGGAACGCCGAACCGTTGCCGTTCATGTTGGTGACGTTCTGCAGTTGCGCGATTTCCTGCGTGGCGGTGATGCTCTTGTCGATCGACAGCTTCAGCGGCATGTAGGCGGCGACGAACGGGACATAGGCGAAGCCGCCGCGGACGGCGTGCATGCGCTTCTGGTCCAGGGTGTCGATGGTGGTCAGGTCGTTGATGGTCAGCGTGGTCATGATGGGCTCCTGGTGAGGATGGTGTTGCCTGGGTTGGGGTTCGAGCATCGGGTTGGTGTCGCGCTCGGTTGGGATATCGCAGGGAGCGTGCCAGGAGGGTGCGGCTGGGGGTTGGCGTTTTGTAAACGCCTGAAAATAAGGGATTTTTTATTCGACCTTGCCCTTCAGGCTCAGGTTGCCGCTGCTTTTGAAGGGCACTGGCTGGTGGGTTCGACCCAACACGTTGAGGGTGTGTGTTGGGTGTGCTGTGACAGCAGGGCCGGTACCCTGCTGCTGACGGCAACGCAGGAACGCCTTCGGCTGCGCTGCGCGCCGGTCACATGGGGGGCGTTTTACTTTACGTAGATTGTGATTCGCTTTGAATACACGGGCGGATTTGTGGGGATGTGCTTGTCATCCCCCATGATCAGCTGCAGCGTATGCTTGCCGGGCGGCAGTTCCAGCATGGTTTCAGTCTCTCCCGCGCCGAAATGCAGGTGGTTCCGGTCGTTCGGGATTTCCTTGTCCATTGGCGGCAGCTCGACGTCGATCAGCAAGTGGTGGTGCCCGGTGTTGGCATACTTCACATCCTTTGGCGCCACCCCCATGTTGCGCAATCCAAACCATACCTTGAACGGCTTGCCGGCAGGCATCACCTGCCCGTCATTGGGCCAGCCGATATAGAGATAGGCATTCGGCGGCGCCGGCGTGGATCCGCCCTGGGCTGCGAACGACACCAGCACGCTGGCAGCGAGCGCAGCGGCAGCAAGTAGTCTGGATCTGGACATAACCCTCTCCCGTGGTGGCCGTGCGATGCCACGCCGCACGCAACGCTAGCGCACGGTGATCGTGATCTTCTTCGAATAGATCGGCGGCTCGAACGGTATGTGCTTGGCGTCGCCCATCAGCAGTTGCAAAGTGTGCTTGCCCGGCGGCAGTTCGATGCGCGCATCGGTCTCGCCCGCGCCGAAGTGCAGGTGGTTCCGGTCGTTCGGGATCTCCTTATCCAGCGGCGGCAGCTCGACGTCGATCAACAGGTGGTGGTGGCCGCAGCGTGGCAGCTCGATGCCTTTGGGGCACACACCCATGTTGCGCAGCCCCATGCGCACCCAGAACTTGCCGCCGGTGATCACCGTGCCGTCGTGCGGCCAGATGATGTAGGCCTCGGCGTTGGGTGGCGCGGCTGTCGACAGCGACAGCGATGGCGCGGCCGCGAACACGGCGGCCGCCGCCAGGCGGAACAGGAATCGTCTGGACATACGCCCTCCCCGGAGATCTGCCCGAAACCCGATCACGTTGTCCCGTCAGCCCATTCTTGTTGCTTGTTGGCCAGCGCTCGGCGATTCGTCATTCAGGTTAGGACGCAAGCCCGGAAAATGCGACCCCGGCGAAGCGGGGCGGCTTTGCAATGCTTGGCCCGGGACACAGGCGCTGTGCTATCTTGAAGCAAGCCGGTCTAGGTCTCGGCAACACCACAAAGCGTCCGCAACGCATGTGCCGGCATGCAATCGGGTTCGCTGCCGTCCGACGAGGTGTGAAGATGTGGCGCAATCTACCAGTCGTGCATCTGGCCGCGATGGCCGGGATTCTCGCCTCCACCGCACTTTCCATGGGTGCGGCGTCCGCTGCGTCCACGGACACGCTGCTGCTGGCCGGCATCCTGCCCAAGAACACCGACGAGCAGTATGAGCTCAGCTTCTGGGAATCGATCAAGAACAGCAACTATGCCGCCGACTACGAGGCGTACCTGAAGCAATATCCCAACGGGCGCTTCGCGGTGCTGGCCAAGTCACGGCTCGAGCGGCTGCGTGCTTCGGCATCGGCGCCGGCACCTGCGCCCGCGCCTAAGGCACAGAAGCAGGCCGCGCCGCCGCCCCGGTCCGGCACTTCCTCGGGCGGGCAGGTTTCGCGAGCGCCGGCCGCGTCGGCACCTGCCGCTGCCCGTTCCGAGCCGGCCCCTGCTCCGCCCTCAGCGGCAGCACCCAAGGCCGGCGCCGCGGCCGGTGGCTCGATCAGCGTTGCGCCACCGCCAGCCCGCGCCGGCGAAATTCGCGATTGCCCGACATGCCCGGTGCTGATCCCGCTGCCCGCGGGCAGCTTCACCATGGGCAGCAGTGCCAGCGACCCGGCGGAGAAGCCGCCGCATCACGTCACCATCGGCCAGCCGTTCGCGATCGGCCGCTTCGAAGTCACGGTCGAGCAGTGGAATGCCTGCGTCGACGCCGGCGGCTGCCAGCGCGTGCCGACCATTGCTGAAAGCGCGAAGAACTCACCGGTCCGCGATGTCAGCTGGGACGATGCGCAACAGTACGTGGAGTGGCTGAGCAAGACCACCGGCAAGGCCTACCGCCTGCCGACGGAAGCGGAATGGGAATACGCGGCGCGCGGCGGCACCGCCAGCGCGTTCTGGTGGGGCGACCAGATGCGCAAGGGCAACGCCAACTGCAAGGACTGCGGCGATCCGTGGAGCAACGATGCGCCGGCGCCGGTGGGCTCGTTCGCCGCCAACCCGTGGGGCCTGCATGACGTCAACGGCAGCGTGTGGGAATGGGTGGCCGACTGCTGGCACAGCTCGTACAAGGGCGCTCCCGCGGACGGGCGCGCCTGGAACGAGAACGCGTGCGGCTCGCGCGTGATCCGCGGCGGCTCGTGGCGCGAAGGGGCCGGCTACATGGTGTCTTCCACGCGCTTCAAGTACAGCCCGAGCGTGCGGCAGTCGCAGAACGGCTTCCGCGTGGCGCGCGACATGAAATAGCGTGCGCGCACGAAGCCCGTCGGTGAAGCGCAAGCCAACGCGTGCGCCCGTCAGCGCGCACGCGTCGAGATCTGCACTACGTCCGCGCTGATGCGGTCGTTGCCATAAGTGCGCGCCATCTGCGCCAGCGGCTTTTCCAGCGCGCGCAGGTAATCCTGCTGCCCTTCCACCTCCGTGCGGCGCCCTTCGAACAGCGGCACCGGCGTCGTCAGCAGCACCACCAGCTCGGTGCCGAAGGGGGCCGACACAACCCAGGCGCCACCTTCGCCGATCGTCGCCTGGTGCCCTGCCGGAGCCTGGTGGGCGGACACCCGCGAGCTGGGCACCATGTGCGCGACCTTGCCGTCGGCCGCGAAGTAATCGACGTAGACATAGGACTCCTGCGCCGGCGTACGCAGCTCCAGCACCAGCGGCGAGCCATCGGTCAGCTGCGAGCTCTTGCCACGCAACCGCAACGACGAGGCGGTGCCGCCTTCGCGATTGCCTGACCAGTACGGCGCGACCAGTTTCGCCACCTCGCACTTATCATCCGCAAGCGGCTGCGTCTCGACGGTCACGCCCTTCACGCCGGGCAACTTCGCCAACTGCTCGCGCAGGCGCGCCGGCCCCACGCTTTCGGCCAGGAAGCCGCGCACGCGCAGCGTATGGGCCTTTTCGCTGGCGTTGAGCAGCGAACACGGCACGGCGGCGAGCGCCTTGGTAACCTCGGCCATGGAAAACACCGCTGGGCGCGCCGGCGCTGGCGCTTCTGGCGGCGCGGGAGGCGTGACAGGCTGCGTGGGGGGCGCCTCCGCACGCGTCTCGGCCGGCGCCGTGGCGGGCTGCCGCTGCGCATGCCAGGCGTAGTAGCCGATCGCCGACACCCCGGCGAGCACGGCGGCGACACCGCCGATCATCATCGGCGAACGCTGCGACGGCGTGGTCATCGGCACCGCGCTCATGCCATGCAGGAAACGCGCGACGGTTGGCGTGCGCGTGGCGCGATTCAGCGACAGTGCCTCGCGCATCGTTTTCCACTGCGTGCGGCTGAGCTGCGGCGGCTGCGGCGGCTTGACGCCCGCCTCGCGCGCCTGGTTGGCCGACATGCGCTGGTACGGGTGCTTGCCTGTGATCAGTTCGTAGGTCACGCAGGCCAGCGCGTAGATATCGTCGCGCGGGTCTGGCTCGCGGTGCTCGAACATCTCCGGGCTCGCATACGCCGGCGTCATGCCGCCCAGCGAGCCGGGATCGAACACGGTGCGGTCGGACTCGTCAGCCGGCGGCAGGAAGCCGCGCGCGATGCCGAAGTCGATCACCTTGACCTCGCCGCTGTCGGTCAGGAACACGTTGGCAGGCTTGAAGTCGCAGTGCACGAAGCCGCGCTCGTGCGCATAGGCCAGTGCATTGCCCATGCCGTTGATGATGGGCATGGCGCGCGCCATCGGCATGCCGCTGAAGCCGGGCGCCTTCAGCACGTGGTTGAGCGAATTGCCCGACAGGTATTCCATGGTCAGGAAGACCACCGGCCCGTCGCGGTCGAAGTCGTAAACGGTAACGATATTCCGGTGCGCCAGCGTCTGCGCCTTGCGCGCCTCGCGCTGCAGCGCGATCAGCGACTTGGGATGGCCGCTGAACTGCAGGTTCAGCACCTTGATGGCGATATAGGGCTTGCGGTCGGACGCCTCCAGCTTGCGCAGGTCGAGCGCCTTGTACACCGTGCCCATGCCGCCCACGCCCAGGCACTCTTCCAGCACGAAGCGGCCGTTCAGCGTATCGCCCACGCCCTTGGCATGTGCCGCCGGCGGCAAGGTGCCGGCCTCGGGTGAGGTCGCGTAGAGCGAACCTGTCTGCGGCCCGGTGGCCATGCGCGTGGCTTCGGTAACGCCCTCGTACTGGGTCGCACTGCGGCGCTCGATGCGCCGCATCACTTCGGCATAGACCGCGGGCGGGAACGGGAATCGGGTGTTTTCCTCGATGACCACGCGCGCCGCCTGGCTGGGCGAAGTGGGGTCCTGGGCCAGCGCAGTCTCGAACGACGCAACGAATTCGTCGTCGGACAGTCCGCCGCTCTGGAACTTTCGGATCAGGTCTTTAAGACTGGCCACGGCTCGCCCTGACATGGTTTTCGGGCAGGGTTGCCCGCGCTGTGTGCAGTGCGAAATTGCCCTGTCTTCGATGGATACTAGTGCGCACCCATGGCATGCGCAATCCGTGCGCTTGCGCTGCGCTGCCGGCACGCAACGCCGTGCGCGTGCGGCGCCGGCATTCGTCGGCCGCGATCGGCGCCGACTGTCACTGCGGGGCCAACACCGGCGCCACACATGTTGGCCGGGCACCGCCATCCAGTGGCCCGCAATGGCGCACACGACCGGTGCCGGAAAGCCGACATGCCCGTCAAAAACCCCTTGTTTTCAGGCATTTGCGCGCGGCGCGCGCAGCCGGCTGCGGCGCTGGCACGCTCCCTGCGATATCCCAACCGAGCGCGACACCAACCCGATGCTCGAATCCAAACCCAAACGCAATACCTTCCGCCACTGGAGACCATCATGACCACGCTGACCATCAAGGACCTGTCCTCCGCCGAAACCCTGGACCGCAAGGGCATGCAAGCCGTGCGCGGCGGCATGACCTACATGCCGTTCGCCGCGGTGTACATGCCGCTGAAGCTGTCGATCGACAAGAGCATCACCGCCACGCAGGAAATCGCGCAAATGCAGTCTGTCACCAACCTGAACGGCAACGGCTCCGCGTTCCTGGACCACGTCAAGTCGAACGTGCACACCAACCAGAACGCCACCAACAACATCTACGGCTGAGCCCCGCGCCATAGCTGCCCACTCACACATACCGAGACCCGGAGACCATCATGACCACGCTGACCATCAAAGACCTGTCCGCCGCCGAAACCCTCGACAGCAAGCGCATGCACGCCGTGCGCGGCGGCCTCGCCTACCTGCCCTTCGCCGCCGTCTACGCGCCGATCAAGCTGGCGTTCGACGGCAGCATCGACGCCAAGCAGTCGATCGCACAGATGCAGACCGTTACCAACCTGAACGGCAACGGCTCGGCCTTCCTGGATCACGTCAAGTCGAACGTGCACACCAACCAGAACGCCACCAACAACATCTACGGCTGATCCAGCCACGGCCGCGGCGCGCGGTGGCCATATGCAAGCCCCGCGCCAGCCGCTCCGGAACCCTCATCGAATCACCTGAAGGAGCGCCATCATGTCATCCATCATCGTTCGCGACCTCGCCGTCAGCAAAGACCTCGACCGTGCCTCGCTGCGCGCCGTGCGCGGCGGCAATTCCTGGCTCACCCGCGGTGTCGGCAACGTCGGCCCGCTGGCCAACGTGACCGTCAACGTCAACCAGAACATCGCCCAGCTGCAGAGCATCAATGTCAACACGCTCAACAACAGCTTCGTCGGCCACGGCGCAGGCCCTGTGAGCGTCGATGTCAACCCGTCGCAATGGGCCGGCAACTTCGCCGCGGTCTGAGCGCCTGGGTAATACGGGGAGCGGCGGCCGGCCCGCGAGTGCACCGCGGGCCGCCGCCTATACTGAAGCGGTCCCGCGGCCGCATGGCCGTGGCGCCGCATTACCGGAGACAGCCATGGCAGTAATCGTCATCAAGGATTTGTCCGACAGCGTGGATCTCGACCGGCAGGCCATGACCGCCATCCTGGGCGGCGGGCGCACCGCCGGCGGCCAGGGATGGCATGGGCTGCGGCGCAGCGGACCGGCGCGCATCGTCGATTACCCGGGCGGCCTGCCCGGCAATCGCCACGTGATGCCGCGGGAAGTCCCGCTGGGCCGGTTGCCCCGAAAACCTGCAGACAAGGGGACGGGCGGCTAAGCGCGGGCGGCAACGGGTAGAGAGAAGCGGTCGATCAAATGAAAAGCCCGCCAGTCACTGGCGGGCTTGGTTGCGGACGGGCCCGGACCTTCTCGGTCACGCGGTCAACAGTTCGGTCATTCTTTGCCAGGCAGGCTTCCCATGATTCCGCCCATGAAGCGGACGCCCATCCGGACCACCCGGAGAGTCGCAGGAAGACTGGCGCTTGGGGCAATGACCGCAATGCTTGCCGCTAGCAGTGGCGCAATGCCGCTGGAGGAGGTCAAAGCGGGAACGTTTTTCGTCCGCCCCGTGCGGGCATCCTGTGTGCTCGCGCCTCCAGTATAGGCAGGGGCCGCGGCCTTTCAACCCGGCCGGCGCCTGCGGCGCGCCAGGGTGTCGCCAGCGGCGCATGCAGGTGACGCCAGGCTGACATATCTGGTTACGTTTTCGCAGTGCAACAAAATTTTCTCACTCTGCTATAATCCGCGCCGTGAGTTTCGCAACTGTGAGATCCGCCAACCGCCCGGCACCGGCTTCACCTCAATGCCGCGGCGAATCCGCTGCCCTCCCAAGCTCTGTTTCCTCGCTGCCGGACGCCTAGTTGTTGTTTGCGCCAGCCGCCCAGCAGAACGCACCGCTCACCTGACGTCGCCTCGTCTCCGATCCTGTTGAACAGCCTGAAACCTGAGCTGTTTGCCTGCCAGGGACATGGCCGGACCGCCCAGCGGAACCAGCCAACGCCCTGCCTGCCGCCGTACTGCCAGCTGTGTCTGTCGTAACGGCCTCACCGATTGGCGCCGAAGCCTTTTTAAGACTTTGCACTGCGCCCACCCCATTCTGCGTTCGGGGTGCCATGCATTTATTTGATCATTACGACATGACCCAGCACGACATTCGTGCGGAGCAAGCTATTGCCTCCGCGACCGACGCTTCGATCACTTCCGACGCTGCCCAGATTATCGAGAGCCCGCTCGACAAGCTCGACGCCATGCTCAACGGCAGCCCGGCAGCCGAAGCCCAGGCCGCCACTGAAACCGCTGCGACCGAAAGCGGCTTTGCCAGGCTTGGCCTCGACGCGGCCATCCTGCGCGCGCTTTCCGAACTGAACTACAACACGCCGACTCCGGTGCAGGCCCAGGCCATTCCCGCCTTCCTGGCCGGCCGCGACCTGCTGGTGTCGAGCCAGACCGGCTCGGGCAAGACCGCCGCATTCATGCTGCCCGCGATCCAGCGCATCAGTGAAATGCCGGCGCCGCAGCGCTCGACTGAACCCGCCAAGCGCATGAAGGGCAAGCGCCCCCGCCCGTCGCCGGCCCAGCCCGCACTGCTGGTGCTGACCCCGACGCGCGAACTGGCGCTGCAGGTGACCGAAGCCGCCGCCAAGTACGGCCGCAACCTGCGCCGCATCGTCTGCGCCAGCATCCTGGGCGGCATGCCCTACCCCAAGCAGCTGGCCGCGCTGTCCAAGATGCCTGACATCCTGGTGGCGACGCCGGGCCGCCTGCTCGACCATATCGACGCCGGCCGCATCGACCTGTCGGCACTGCAGATGCTGGTGTTCGACGAGGCCGACCGCATGCTCGACATGGGCTTTGCCGACGACATCGACGCCATCGTCAACGCCACGCCGGCTTCTCGCCAGACGCTGATGTTCTCGGCCACGCTGGATGCGCGCATCGCCCAGCTCGCCTCGCGCCAGCTGAAGGATCCGCAACGCATCGAGATCGCCGCGGCCCGCGCCGACCAGAGCCATATCGAGCAGCGCCTGCACTACACCGACGACATGTCGCACAAGGAGCGCCTGCTGGACCACCTGCTGCGCGACGTCGGCCTGAAGCAGGCCATCGTCTTCACCGCGACCAAGCGCGATGCCGACTCGCTGGCCGAGCGCCTGTCCGACACCGGCTTTGCCGCCGGCGCGCTGCACGGCGACATGACCCAGGGCGCGCGCAACCGCACGCTGACGGCCCTGCGCCGCGGCAACCTGCGCATCCTGGTGGCCACCGACGTGGCCGCACGTGGCATCGACGTGCCCGACATCACCCACGTGGTGAACTTCGACCTGCCCAAGCAGGCCGAGGACTACGTGCACCGCATCGGCCGCACCGGCCGCGCGGGCCGCTCGGGCATCGCCATCAACCTGGTCAACCACGGCGACGTGTTCCAGTGGCGCCGCATCGAGCGCTTTACCAACCAGCGCGTCGACGCTTCGGTGATCGAAGGCCTGGAACCGCGCCGCCAGCCCAAGCCGCGCTCGAACTTCGGCGGCAAGCCGGGCGGCCGTGGTGATTTCCGTGGCAATGGCGGCGGCTACCGTGGCGGCGAACGCAGCTTCGGTGACCGCAAGTTCGGCGGCAACGGCGGCGAGCGCAGCTTTGGCGACCGCAAGTTCGGCGGCGAAAGCCGCGGCTTCGGCAACCGCACGGAAGGCGCGCGCCCGTTCGGCGACGACAACCGCGGCGGCTTCGGCAACCGTGAGGGTGGCTACCGTGGCCAGGGCGGCACCGCCGGCAATGGTGGCTATCGTGGCGCCAACGACGGCGCTCGCGGCTTCGGCAACCGTGAAGGCGGCCGCAGCTTCGGCGACGACAACCGCGGCGGCTTCGGTAACCGCGATGGCGCCCGCAGCTTCGGCGACGACAACCGCAACGGCGGCGGCTACCGCGGCAACGGCGAAGGCCGCAGCTTCGGCAACCGTGACGGCAACCGCGGCTTTGGCGGCGGTTATGGTGGCAACGGTGGCAATGGCGGCAACCGCAACAGCCGCTCGCGCTACGAGCGTTGATGGGCCGGTGCGCTGAGCGCACCTTGCCACCGGCAGCAAAAAGGGCACCCGAGGGTGCCCTTTTTGCATGCGCGCGAAAGACGCTACAGCGCGCAGGTCCGGAAGCCGACGAACGCCAGGTCATCCTCCGGCAGCAGCGCCCAGCGCGCCCGCGCATGGCGCAGCCGCGACGGGCTGGCGAACGATACGCCGCGCACCGCCTGGTGCGTGCTGAAGCGGCCGACAAACTCGCCGTCCGACGGCGCCGCGTTGAAGCCCGCGTAAGGCTCGTACGGCGTCGCCGTCCACTCGCGCAACGCGCCCCATTGCAGCCCGCGGTTCTGCGTGGCTGCCAGCTCCCATTCCGATTCCGCCGGCAGGCGCCGGCCGGCCCACACACACCACGCCTGTGCTTCGAACAGCGTCACGTGGCGCACCGCTTCGTCGGGATTGAGCGTGCGCAGCGTGCCGAAGCGCTCCACCATCCATTGGCGCGAGTCCGGATGGCGTGACCAGTAGCGCGGGGACGAGCGCTCCTGCGTCATCAGCCACTGGCGGCCCGACGCCGACCACCACGCGGGCCGCTCGTAGCCGCCGTCTTCGATGAATTCCAGGAACTGCGCGTTGCTGACCGGCGCGACATCCATCTCGAAGGCCGGCACATAGGTCGGTTGCGGCGGCAGTTCGTCGGGCCACGCAAAGCCGTCCGCCTCGCTCCAGCCCAGCGTGAAGCGCCCGCCCGGGAACTGCAGCGTGCCGCCCTGCCCGGCTGGCCGGGCAAGGCCCGTGGCGGGCGCCGATTCCGCGGGCGCCATGCCCAGCGCCTGCAGCAGCGCGGCCAGCCCCTCGCCCTGCCCATCCTCATGGAACAGCGCGCGGCGGTACGGGTACAGGGTCAGGTCGCTGTCGTCGGGCAGCAATGCCACCCGGCGCAGCAAGCCGTCGAGCACATCGGCGGCATAGCGCTTGACCACGGCCACGTCGGGTAGCGTGACTTCCCAGCGCTCGTCCGGGCCGATACGGTCGGGATCGAACCATTCGTCGGCGCCGTCGAGCAGCGAGGGCTCGGACGCCACCGGCACCGGCACGCCGCCGCGGTCTATCTGGCGCACGCCGCGCAGGCACCACCACTCCGCATGCCAGGCAACATGGCCCAGTGTCCATAGCGGCGGGTCGGCGTCATACTGGCGCGGCACGTCCCAGGCGCGGCGGGTCTGGCCGAACGGTGCCAGCCATGCCAGCGTGCGGTTGCGCGTCTCGACCAGCGCCTGCGCCAAGCCTTCGCGCGGCAGCCGGCGCGGGTCGGACCAGGCCGCCTTGCCGCCGGTGAAATAGAGATCGGGAAGCATGGGAAAGCCGCTCATCGACAGGTCCGCGCAGTTCGCAGTTAGATGGAGTGGGAAGGCAATGGCCGCACCGGCGTGCAGCCTGCAGCGCACGCCGGTGCGGCCATTATGACACCACCTGCCGGCCCTGCCCGGAGCAGCCCGGCGGCAACCCGGGGCAGGGCCGGCAGGCTCAGCCGCGCGCGTGGAACACCGCGAACCAGCCGCGCGGATCGGTCCAGCAGACCGGGTCCTCAAACCCGGCCGCTTCGAGCAGCAGCGCGAAATCGTCAGGCTTGTACTTGTACGAATCCTCGGTATGGATGCGCTCGCCCGCGCCGAACTCGCGCGCGCCGCCCTCCCACTGCACGCGCACGTCGCGGCATGCCGCCAGGTGCATCTGGATGCGCGACGCCTCGCGGTCGAAGCTGGCCACGTGGCGCCAGTCTGCCAGCTCGAAGTCGGTGCCGACGATCCGGTTCACGTTGCGCAGCATATTGCGGTTAAAGGCAGCGGTGACGCCCAGCGCATCGTCGTAGGCGGACACCAGCGCCGCCTCATCCTTGTGCAGGTCGACGCCGATGAGCACGCCATCGCCGCGCCCTGCCGCGCCGCGCAGCCGCTGCAATAGCGCCAGCGCTTCCATCGGGGAGAAATTGCCGATGCTCGAGCCCGGGTAGAAAAACAGCCGCCTGCCGCGCCTGACATTGCGGGGCAGGTCGAACGGCGCGCACAGGTCGGCGCCCAGCCCCAGCATCGGGATGCCGGGATGTTGCTGCTGCAGCGCCGACAGCGTCGTGCGCAGGAAATCGACCGAGATATCGAGGGCCACGTACTGTGCCGGACGCAGGCTGCCGAACAGGCGCGCGGCCTTCTCGCAATTGCCGGCGCCCAGGTCCACCAGCACGCAGCCGCTGCCGGCGCGTGCCGCGATGGCGGGGGCGGCGCTGGCAAAGATCGCTGCCTCGGTGCGTGTCGGATAGTACTCGGGCAGGTCGGTGATCGCCTCGAACAGGCGCGAGCCCAGCACGTCGTAGAAGAACTTGGGACTGATCGCGGCCGGCTCGGCGCACAGCCCGGCCAGCACTTGCCGGCGCAGGGCGCCGCTGTCCTCGCAATACTGCTGCACGAACTCGGGCTGTGGCGGCGGGCGGTGGGCGTGGCCGTCGGCCAGGGCGACCAGCGCGGGCTGGGCGCCGGGCGCCGGCGAGACGGCATGGCCGTTGTGGTGGTTGCGGGGAGTGGTCTGCTGGGTGTGCTGGGAAGGGGCGTTCGGCGGGTTCGGGACAGCCGGCATGACGTTTCCTTGTGTGGTCGCGAATGGTCACTGCTTCACTGCGTATTCCCCAAGGTCGCGCTGTGCATGTCGTGCGCGCCGGTCTCCGCAACCCGCTCCTGTGCTGTCCGGCGCGCATCGGGCGGAACCGAGCTTCAAGGATAGGTGCATCCGGCGGATTGCGCACCGTTGCATGCCGGGAGGGGCACGATGCAGCACCCACCGCAACTTGAGTCGGTATCTCCCCTAATGCGCCACACCGGCAACAGTTCGTTTATAATGCCGCCCAGCGCGGCCTCCGTGGCCCGCGACCCTCAAAGGGGAGTAGCTCCGGGGCTGATGCCCTTAGCACAATCGTCATTCCGGGACTTCGTCTCCGGTTGTGCTGACCACCGGTGCGCATACCGCGCTTGTGGTCGAGCAAGACCTTTGCAACCTGGACTTCATGGTTTGCAAAGGCGCCCCCATGCCCCGTGCTCCGCGAATCCAGGCGAACCAACGTTAAGCGTGCGCGTTTGCGCTGTTTTGTACCCTGAGGAGAGTTCATGGAGTGGTTTACCGATCTGTTCACGATGCAGTTCCTGACGGCGCTGCTGTCGATTGTCGTCATTGACCTGGTGCTGGCCGGCGACAATGCCATCGTGATCGCACTGGCGGCACGCAACCTGCCCCCGCACCTGCAAAAGAAGGCCATCATCTGGGGCACCATCGGTGCCGTGGTGGTGCGTTCGGCCATGACGATCGGCGTGGTCTGGCTGCTGAAGATCCCCGGGCTGCTGCTGGTCGGTGGCCTGGCGCTGGTGTGGATCGCCTACAAGCTGCTCTCCGACGAAGGCGGTGAAGAAGGGCACGGCTCGGGCGCCGCGACCCTGTGGGGCGCGATGAAGACCATCATCATCGCCGATGCGGTGATGGGCGTGGACAACGTGCTGGCCGTGGCCGGCGCCGCGCACGGCAGCTTCCTGCTGGTGGTGCTGGGCCTGCTGATCAGCATCCCCATCGTGGTGTGGGGCTCGAGCCTGGTGCTCAAGCTGATGTCGCGCTTCCCGGCCATCATCTACGTGGGCGCGGGCGTGCTGGCGTTCACGGCGGTCAAGATGATCGTGCACGAGCCGCTGGTCAAGGCCTTCTTCGAGGCCAACCCGGTAGTCAACTGGGGCCTGTACGTGCTGATCATCGGCGGCGTGCTGGGTGCCGGCTACCTGGTGCAGAAGCGCCGCGACCAGCAGGAACCGGCTGGCAGCCACTAAGGCTTGCCGCCGTGCCGGGGCAGCCGCCCCGGCCCGCTGACGGAAGGGCCGCCCGGAAGGGTGGCCCTTCTTGCTTTAAAATGCCTGCTTTGCGGGTCCAGCGCCCGCGTCACATCCCCTGCCCCGCGCCGATGAAACAGTATCTCGACTTCATGCGCCATGTGTACGAGCATGGCACCGACAAGGCCGACCGCACCGGCACCGGCACGCGCTCGGTGTTCGGCTACCAGATGCGCTTCGACCTGCGCGAAGGCTTCCCGGTGGTGACCACCAAGAAGCTGCACCTGAAGTCCATCATCCTGGAACTGCTGTGGTTCCTGCAGGGCTCGACCAACGTGCGCTGGCTGCAGGAAAACGGCGTCAGCATCTGGGACGAATGGGCCGACGAGAACGGCGAACTGGGCCCGGTGTACGGCTCGCAGTGGCGCTCGTGGCCGGCGCCGGATGGCCGCCATATCGACCAGATCACCGACCTGATGGCGCAGATCCGCGCCAACCCGGACTCGCGCCGGCTGATCGTGTCGGCCTGGAACGTGGCCGATATCCCGCGCATGAAGCTGCCGCCCTGCCACGCGTTCTTCCAGTTCTACGTGGCCGACGGCAAGCTGTCGTGCCAGCTGTACCAGCGCAGCGCCGATATTTTCCTGGGCGTGCCCTTCAATATCGCAAGCTATGCGCTGCTGACGCACATGATCGCGCAGCAGGCCGGGCTGGAAGTGGGCGACTTTATCTGGACCGGCGGCGACTGCCACATCTACAACAACCACTTCGAGCAGGTGCAGACTCAGCTGGCGCGTGAGCCACTGCCGCTGCCGCGACTGAAGATCGTGCGCAAGCCCGACAGCATCTTCGACTACCGCTACGAAGACTTCGAACTGGACGGCTACCAGTCGCATGCCGCCATCAAGGCACCGGTGGCCGTATGACGATCCTGACGCTGGTAGTCGCCAAGGCCCGCAACGGCACCATCGGCCGCGACAACACGCTGCCGTGGCGCCTGCCCGAAGACCTGGCGCATTTCAAGCGCACCACCATGGGCGCGCCCGTGATCATGGGCCGCAAGACCTGGGACTCGATCGGCCGCCCGCTGCCGGGCCGGCGCAATATCGTGGTCAGCCGCAACCCGGACCTGCGCATCGAAGGCGCCGAGGTGGCAACGTCGCTGGAAGACGCGCAGCGCCTGTGCGTGGGCGTCGACCAGATCTTCCTGATCGGCGGCGCGCAGCTGTATGCCGAGGCGATGCCGAGCGCCGACCGGCTGGTCGTGACCGAAATCGATGCCGACGTGGAAGGCGACGCCTTCTTCCCGCCGATCGACCGCACGCAATGGCTGGAAACCGCGCGCGAGACGCATCATTCCGAGGCCAACGGCTTCGACTATGCGTTCGTCACCTACGATCGGCCGCCTTCGGAAGAGTCCTGAGCCGATGCCGGCGGCATTGACAAATCCCGCCGCATCGCCCAAAGTCTGCCCCATGGACCGCCGTCACCTCCCCATCGCGCGAATTATTCGCACCATTCTCCGAATGGTGGGTTAGCGCGCGTCCAGAACCAGATTTCCGCAAACACCCGCCCTGCAGGCGGGTGTTTTGTTTTCCGGCTCCAGGGCAATCGACAACGAATCCCGGAGCCACTCCATGCAAGCCACTGCCGAAGCGACCACCGAAGTCGCCACCGAAGTCGCCACCTCCGCCGCATCCGACCATCACGCCTACCTGAAGCGCATCCTGACCGCGCGCGTCTACGATGTGGCGCGCGAGACGGAGCTGGACTTTGCCAGGCACCTGTCCGCGCGGCTGCACAACCAGGTCTACCTCAAGCGCGAAGACACCCAGCCGGTGTTCTCGTTCAAGCTGCGCGGCGCCTACAACAAGATGGCGCAGCTGAGCCCCGAAGCGCTGCGGCGCGGCGTCATCACCGCCTCGGCCGGCAACCATGCGCAAGGCGTGGCGCTGTCCGCGGCGCGGCTCGGCGTGCGCGCGCTGATCGTAGTGCCGACCACGGCGCCGCAGGTCAAGGTCGACGCAGCGCGCGCGCACGGCGGGCCCACCGTCGAGGTGGTGCAGGCCGGCGACTCCTATACCGACGCCTACCGTCATGCGATGCAGCTGCAGGCCGAGCACGGACTGACTTTCATCCCGGCATTCGATGACCCCGATGTCATCGCCGGCCAGGGAACCGTCGCGGCGGAAATCCTCAACGCGCACCGCGGCCCGATCCACGCGATCTTCGTGCCGATCGGCGGCGGCAGCCTCGCCGCGGGCGTGGCCACCTACGTCAAGGCGGTGCGGCCGGAGATCAGGGTCATCGGCGTGCAGACGGACGACTCGTGCGCGATGGCGCAATCGGTGCGCGCAGGGCGGCGCGTCGAGCTGGAGGAAGTGGGACTGTTCTCGGACGGCACCGCGGTCAAGCTGGTCGGCGAAGAGACCTTCAGGCTGTGCCGGCGCTATCTGGACGAGATCGTCACCGTCGACACCGACGCGCTGTGCGCGGCGATCAAGGATGTGTTCGAGGACACCCGCAGCGTGCTGGAACCCGCCGGCGCGCTGGCGGTGGCAGCGGCCAAGCAGTATGCGATGCGCGAGGGCCTGCGCAACCAGACGCTGGTGGCGGTGACCTCCGGGGCCAATATCAACTTCGAGCGCATGCGTTTCGTCGCGGATCGCGCCGAACTGGGCAATGCGCGCGAAGCCATGTTCGGCGTGACGCTGCCCGAAACCTGCGGCGCGTTCCGGCGCCTGTGCGCCCGCGTGGGCCACAGGCAGATCAGCGAGTTCACCTACCGGATTGCCGATGCGCAGACCGCGCACGTCTTTGTCGGCATGCAACTGCGCACGGCCGGCGAGGCGACGGAGATCCTCGACACGCTGCACGCCGACGGCTTCCCGGCGATCGACCTGACCGCCGACGAGGTGGCCAAGGAGCACGTGCGGCATATGATCGGCGGCCGCTCGCCGCTGGCGCGCGGCGAGCGCCTGTTCCGCTTTGAATTCCCCGAGAAGCCGGGGGCATTGATGGCCTTCCTGTCGGCGCTGGCGCCGGACTGGAACATCAGCCTGTTCCACTACCGCAACCAGGGCGGCGATACGGGATCGGTGCTGGCCGGCATTCAGGTGACCGACGAGGTGACCGACGGCCAGGTGCAGGCTTTCCGCGAGCGGCTGGCCACGCTGGGCTATCCGTGGCAGGAAGTCAGCGACAACCCGGCGTACCGCATGTTCCTCGCGTAAACGCAAGCGAGCCGCCCGCAGGCAGCTCGCCAGTCGGTCAGTGCCGATCAGTTGCCGGCGATGGTCATCTGCTCGATCAGGATCGAGCCGGTTTCCTTGGTGCCGCGGATCAGCGAATCGGCTCCGATCGCAACGATCTGCCGGAACATCTCGGCCATATTGCCGGCAATGGTGATTTCTTCCACCGGGTACTGGATCACGCCGTTCTCGACCCAGTAGCCCGACGCGCCGCGCGAATAATCGCCGGTGACGTAGTTGACGCCCTGCCCCATCAGTTCTGTCACCAGCAGGCCGGTGCCGAGCTTGCGCAGCATCGCCGGGAAGTCGTCGCCAGGCTCGGTCAGGTTGCTGTGCAGCGTCAGGTTGTGCGAGCCGCCGGCGTTGCCGGTGGTCTTCATGCCGAGCTTGCGCGCAGAATAGGTCGACAGGAAGTAGCCCTGCACCACGCCGTCGCGCACCACGTCGCGCTCGCGCGTGCGCACGCCTTCCTCATCGAACGGGGCGCTGCCCATCGCGCCCGGGGTGTGCGGCTGCTCGTGGATCTGCACGTGCGGCGCGAACACGGCCTTGCCCAGCGTATCGCACAGGAAGGTGGACTTGCGGTACAGCGCCCCGCCCGACACCGCCTGCACGAAGGCGCCCAGCAGGCCGGCGGCCAGCGGCGCCTCGAACAGCACCGGGCAGCGGCGCGTGGACAGCTTGCGCGCCTGCAGCCGCGCCAGCGCGCGCTCGGCGGCGTAGCGGCCGATGTCCTCGGGGTTGGCCAGTGCCAGCGGCGCGCGCTTGGACGAGTACCAGTCATCGCGCTGCATGCCGCTGCCGCTGCCGGCGATCGGCGCGCACGAGATGAAATGGCGCGAATACGGATAGCCGCCCGAGAAACCGCGCGTGGTCGCCAGCACGAACTGCGAATGCTGCGCCGACACGCTGGCGCCGTCGCTGTTGCGGATACGCGGCGACACCGCGAAGGCGGCGGCCTCGGCGCGGGTGGCGATGTCGATGGCGGCCTCGGCATCGATGGTCCACGGATGGAACAGGTCCAGGTCCTGCGGCGAGCGCTCCAGCAGCTCTTCCTCGGCCAGGCCCGCACACTCGTCTTCCGCGGTGAAGCGGGCGATGTTGTAGGCTGCCTCGGCAGTGGCGCGCAGCGCGGCCGGCGAGAAGTCCGAGGTGCTGGCATTGCCGCGGCGCTTGCCGATCATGACCGTGACGCCGACCACCTTGTCGCGGTTCTGCTCGATCGTTTCCACCTGCCCCTTGCGCACCGATACGGACAGGCCGCTGCCTTCGGAGATCTCCGTGGCGGCGTCCGTTGCGCCCAGCTCGCGTGCCACACGCAGCACATCGGCGGCCATCTCGCTGAGCTGGGCCTGGGTGTAGGTGAAATGCGCGGTCTGTTCTGCGATCTGGTCCATGGGGGATCCGTGCCTGGGGGTCATCAAAAGTCCAAGCGGGAATCATAGCAAGATAAAATGCCGGTCATGACGCGAAATTCCCGTAATTCCCAAGGCTCGCGCTTCCCCGGCGCGTTTTCGCCGGAGCCCGAAGACGACGAACCGAAAAGCAAGTCGCAGCGCAAGCGCGACATGACCGCCCTGCAGGACCTTGGCGCCGAGCTGGAAGCGCTGCCCAAGGACCGGCTGGCGCGCGTGCCCATGCCCGAGTCGCTGGCCGACGCCATCCACGAGGCCCGCCGCATCACCAGCCATGAAGGCAAGCGCCGCCAGATGCAGTTCGTGGGCAAGGTCATGCGCGGCCTGGACGACGACGAGGTCGATGCGATCCGCGCCGCGCTGGAAGGCTTCAAGGGCACCAGCAAGGCCGAGACCGCCCGCATGCACCTGATCGAGCGCTGGCGCGAGCTGCTGCTGGCCGACGACGCGGCGCTGACGCGCTTCCTCGGCGAGCACCCGGTCGCCGACGTGCAGTCGCTGCGCAACATCATCCGCAACGCACGCAAGGAGAAGGAGCAGGCCAAGCCGCCGCGCTACTTCCGCGAACTGTTCCAGGCCATCAAGGCAGCGCTCGACGCCAAGGACGGCGCTGCCTCCACCGACGCAGCCCCTTCACCGGAGCCCGAGGCATGACCCAGACCACGCAGTCGACGCAGCCGGTATCCCGCAACCATCCCGACGAACTCGTCGTCGGCTTTGTCTCGGTCTCGGACCGCGCCTCGGCCGGCACCTACCAGGATGAAGGCATCCCGGCGCTGCGCGAGTGGTTCGGCCGCACGATGACCTCGCCGTGGCAGGCGGTGGAGCGGCTGATTCCGGACGAGCAGGCGCAGATCTCGCGCACGCTGATCGAGCTGGTGGATGTGGCCGGCTGCGACCTGGTGCTGACCACCGGCGGCACCGGCCCGGCGCGGCGCGATGTCACGCCGGAGGCCACGCTGGCCGTGGCGACCAAGGAAATGCCGGGCTTCGGCGAGCAAATGCGGCAAGTAAGCCTGCACTTCGTGCCGACCGCGATCCTGTCGCGCCAGGTGGCGGTGATCCGCGAGACCGCCAGCCGCGCCGCGCTGATCATCAACCTGCCCGGCCAGCCGCGCGCCATCCGCGAGACGCTGGAAGGCCTGCGCGATGCCGACGGCAAGCCGGTGGTGCAAGGCATCTTTGCCGCGGTGCCGTATTGCATCGACCTGATCGGCGGGCCTTACATGGAAACCGACGAGGCCGTGGTCAAGGCCTGGCGGCCGAAGAACGCGGTGCGCGCCAAGCCTGCTGCGTAAGTCACACCCCAACCGCGCCGCCGGCGCCTGCCGGCGGCAGCCATCCCGCGCCTCAGCGCAATCCCAGGTACAACCCCAGCGGCACGAACACCACCGCGGCAATATTGCCGAGCAGCACGATCGACGCGACCTGGTCGGGCTCCTGCCGGAAATGGTCGGCGATCAGGAAGTTCAGCACCGCCGGCGGCAGCGCCGCGAAAACGAACAGCAGCCCGCGCTGCAGTTCCGTCAGCGGCACCCACTGCGCCAGCAGCAGCGCCACCGCGACGCCGGTCAGCGGGCACGCCACCGCGCCCACCACGCCCATGCCCCAGTTGCGCAGGCTCACGTCCTTCATGCGCACGCCCAGGGCGAACAGCATCAGCGGCACAGTGGCATCGCCCAGCAGCTTGACCGACTGGTAGACCGGGTCCGGCAAGGTGAACCAGGGCCGCGCCAGCGACAGCCCGACACCGGCCACCGTGGCCAGCACCATCGGGTTGCGCGCGATCTGTGCCATCGACGCATGCCGGTTGACGATCTTCAGGCCGAGGGTGAAGTGCATCAGGTTCGACGCCGCGAACAGCGCCACCGCCGGAGCCAGCCCGGCGTGGCCGAAGGCAAAGACCGACAGCGGCAAGCCCATGTTGCCGCAGTTGTTGAACATCATCGGCGGCACGAAGGTACGCGGATCGACCTTGAGCAGCCGCGCCACCGCCCACGCCAGCACGCCCGAACCGAACACCACCGCCACCGCGCAGACCAGCAGCGCCAGCTGGTCTGCCAGCACGAAGTCCTTGCTGACAAAAGCCGACACCACCAGCAGCGGCGCGATCACATCGAGGGTGGCGCGATTGATCCCGGCCATGTCCGGGTGGGCCTTGCGCCCGTACAGCCACCCGACCAGGATGATCAGGATGACCGGCGTGATGATGGATACGATGCGCTCGAACATGGCAGGCTCGACGGGAGGTGCCCGGGAGGGCAGCGCGCGCCCCGTCGGGTGGTGGTTGGTTGTTGTTGTCGGAGGCCGCGAAGCCGGCTTATTAGCGCCGGCTTATTGCGCCGGGGTGTCGGCAGCCGGAGTATCAGCAGCCGGAGTAGCGGCGGCCGGAGTAGCGGCGGCCGGTGCGCCCGGCGGCGTGTGACGGATAAAGTGCGTGCGGTAGTAGCGCAGCTCTTCCACCGATTCCAGGATGTCGGCCAGCGCCGTGTGCAGCTGGCGCTTGACGAAGCCCTTGTGGATGACCGGCTCCCAGCGCTTGCACAGCTCCTTGAGCGTGGACACGTCCAGGTTGCGGTAGTGGAAGAACGCCTCCAGCTTGGGCATGTAGCGCGCCATGAAGCGGCGGTCCTGGCAGATCGAGTTGCCGCACATCGGCGACTTGCCGGCCGGCACCCAGCGCTTGAGGAAGGCCAGCAGCTCGGCCTCGGCCTGCTCCTCGGTCAGCGTGGACGCCTTGACCTTGTCGATCAGGCCGGAGCGGCCGTGGGTGCCCTTGTTCCAGTTGTCCATGCCGTCGAGCACGGCGTCGCTCTGGTGGATCACCAGCACCGGGCCTTCGGCCAGGATATTGAGCTCGGAGTCGGTAATGACGATCGCCACTTCGATAATGCGGTCGGTATCCGGCTGCAAGCCGGTCATTTCCATATCGAGCCAGATCAGGTTGTGTTCGCTCTTGACGGATTTGGCGGTGGCGTGGGTGGTCATCGGGACTGCTGAGAAAGGGATTTGGGGAAGCGTCGGCGGCGGAGGCGGACGCGAACAACTTATAATTCTCGCATATCCGTTCCAAGGCTCTTGCCGATGTTCACCTTTGTCTTCCTCGCCGCGCTGGTGCTGATGGTGCTGACCAAGCTCTGGCTGGCCGCGCGCCAGGTGCGCCATGTGGCACAGCACCGCAACGCGGTGCCGGCGCGGTTTGCCGACACCATCTCGCTCGCCTCGCACCAGAAGGCGGCCGACTACACCGTCGCCCGCACCCGGCTGTCGATGCTTGAAGTGCTGGCAGGCGCCGCGGTGCTGATCGGCTTCACCATGCTGGGCGGGCTGCAGTGGCTCAACCAGTTCTGGCTGGAGACCTTCGGCCCGGGCTATGCGTATGGCGTGGCGCTGGTCGCCAGCGTGGCGGTGATCGGGGGGCTGGTCGACCTGCCCTTCGCGCTCTATGGCCAGTTCGGCATCGAGGAGCGCTTTGGCTTCAACAAGATGACCTTCGGCCTGTGGCTGGCCGACATGGTCAAGATGCTGGCGGTCGCCAGCGTGCTGGGCCTGCCGCTGCTGCTGGCGGTGCTGTGGCTGATGGAACGCGCCGGCTCGCTGTGGTGGCTGTGGACGTGGCTGGTATGGATGGGCTTCAACCTGTTCCTGCTGGTGGTGTTCCCGACCTTTATCGCGCCGCTGTTCAACAAGTTCGAGCCGCTGGCCGACGAATCGCTGCGCCAGCGCATCGAGGGCCTGATGCAGCGCTGCGGCTTTGCCAGCAAGGGCCTGTTCGTGATGGACGGCAGCAAGCGCAGCGCGCACGGCAACGCCTACTTCACCGGCTTCGGCGCGGCCAAGCGCATCGTCTTCTTCGACACGCTGCTGGCGCGCCTGTCGGGCGACGAGATCGAGGCGGTGCTGGCGCACGAACTCGGCCACTTCAAGCGCCGCCACGTGGCCAAGCGCATCGCCGTCACCTTTGCGCTGAGCCTGGTATTCCTGGCGCTGTTGGGCTGGCTGGCAACGCGCACGTGGTTCTACACGGGCCTCGGCGTGGCGCCCAACCTGGGCGTATCCAACCATGCGCTGGCACTGGTGCTGTTCTTCCTGACGCTGCCGGTGTTCACCTTCCTGCTGGGGCCGCTGTCGAGCCAGTCGTCGCGCCGCCATGAATTCGAGGCCGACGCCTTCGCCGCCGACCAGACCAACGCCGGCCACCTGGTGTCGGCACTGGTGAAGCTGTACAAGGACAACGCTTCGACCCTCACGCCCGATCCGCTCTACAGCGCCTTCTACTACTCGCATCCGCCCGCCGCGCAGCGGATCGACCGGTTGCTGGCGCACGCATGAGCCGTACCTCCCGACACCGCGGCGCCGGCGGCGCCAATAATGCCGGCGCGAATGCACGCGCAAATGCAGGCACAAATGCAGGCACAAGCGCCGAGCCCGCACTGATCATCGCCGCGCACGGCCGGCACTACGTCGTCGAGCTGGCCGACGGCACGCGCATGCATGCCTTCCCGCGCGGCAAGAAGAGCGACAGCGCCGTCGGCGACCATGTCAGCGTCGAGCGCGCCGCGGCGGACCAGTGCGTGATCACCAGGGTCCAGGCGCGCAAGAACCTGCTGCACCGTTCCGACCAGTTCAAGTCCAAGCTGCTGGCGGCCAATATCGACCAGGTCATCATCGTGCTGGCGACCGAGCCGGGCTTTTCCGAAGACTTGCTGGGACGTGCGCTGGTATCGGCCGAGGCGCTGGAGATCCGGCCCCTGATCGTGCTCAACAAGACCGACCTGCCCGAGCGGCTGGACGAGGCGCGCCGGCGCCTGGCGCTGTACCGCGAGCTGGGCTATGACACGCTGGAACTGTCGGTGCGCGCCAACCCGGAACAGGCGCTGGCGGCGCTGCAACCGCGGCTGGCGGGGCTGTCCAGCATCCTGATCGGCCAGTCGGGCATGGGCAAGTCGTCGCTGCTGAACCTGCTGATTCCCGGGGTGGATGCGCAGACGCGCGAGATCTCGGCCAAGCTTGATTCCGGCAAGCACACCACCACCTTCACGCGGCTGTATCACCTGCCGGCGGACTGGGGCATGGTCGACGGGCGCCATGGTGCGCTGATCGACTCGCCCGGTTTCCAGGAATTCGGCCTGTACCACCTGAGCGAAGGCATGCTGGAACGCGCCTTCCCCGAGTTCCGTCCGCTGCTGACGGAGTGCCGCTTCTACAACTGCCACCACACCAACGAACCCGGCTGCGGCGTGCTGGCGGCAGTGGCGTCGGGAGCGATCGCCGAGCGCCGCCACCAGCTCTACGCGCAGCTGCTGCACGAGTCCAGCCAGCAGAAGCCGTGGTAAGGTGAATGCGCCTGGGTAACCGGTGAGTCGCCATGAAACTGCTGCTGTACGCCACCTCGCTGGTTCACGCCGCCCATTGCCAGAATGTGCTGCGGGCCGCCGGCATCCGGGCGGAACTACGCAACACCTGGCTGGGTGGCGCCACCGGCGAGATCCCATTCCGGGAAAGTGCGCCGCAGGTCTGGCTGCTCGATGACGACATGGAAGCGCAGGCGTGGGCAGCCCTCAATGCCGCCGCGAACCCGGTGCCAGGGCCAAGCTGGCAATGCCGCCACTGCCACGAATGGCATGAGGCGCAATTTGGCGCCTGCTGGCGCTGCGGCGCGGCGCGCGACTAGCGCCGGGCGGCCCTTTCATATACGACGCCGGTATCAGCCCACCCACAGCGCCAGCGACACCATGGCGAGCAGCAGCATCCACAGCACCACCGCACGCCATACCAGCCCGACAGCCGACTGCAGCGTGCGCACGCCTGGCTCGGCGCCGAACTCCGGCGCCGACGGCTCAGGACCGTTGTCCTCTTCCATGCCCGGCGCATAGTCCACCGCCGGGCCGACCGCGCTGGTACGCAGCACCACGGTGGAATCGTCCTCGGCCAGCGGCGTGCCCAGGCGCACGCCCAGCGCCCCGCCGCCGCTGGCGAGCAGGATGCCGTTGACCGCATCGTTCCACTTGCGCGCATGGTTGCGCCACGCATACACCGCATCCTCGAAATTGCCCACGATGGCAAAGCCGATTGCGGTCAGGCGCGAGGGGATCCAGTCGAGCAAGTAGAACGCGCGCGCGGCAAAGCGGCCCAGCGCGGGGCTGCGTTCGGTCGACGGCTCGTTCCAGTGGCGGCCGAGGTATTCCGCGACGCGGTACAGCACCACGCCGCCGGGTCCGATCGGCACCAGGAACCAGAAGAACACGCCGAACACATGCCGGTGCACGGCGATGATCGCCGCTTCCAGCGTGTGCCGCACGATCTCGGTGACAGGCATATCGACTGTGTCGATGCCGGTCCACTCATGCAGCAGCGTGCGCGCGGTATGGACGTCGTCGCGGTTCAGCGCCTCATGGATATCGGTGAAGTAGTGGCTGAACTGGCGGAAGCCCAGCGTCATGTAGAGCACCAGCACGTTCCAGGCGAGCGTCAGCGCCACGCTGATCGATGCGAGCAGGTAGTGCACCACGACCACTGCCAGCGTCAGCGGCAGCACCACGGTGAACCACGCCAGCGCCGCATCGCGGGGGCGGCCGGTATCGAAGGCATGCTCGGCGCGGTCGCCCAGCGCGCGCACGATCTCGTGGATCGGGTTGTTGCGGCCCAGGGCGCGGAACTGCTCGGCGATCAGCGCCAGGAGAATAGAAACAAAGGTCATCTTGGTACGGGTGTTCCAAGGGGGGCGCCCCGCCCGATGTGCCGGCGCAGGCGCAATGCATAGCGAGAAGATAGCACAGCGGTACCTGACCCTACCCGTTGCGACACAAAAAGCAAAAGCCCGCCGGTTGGCGGGCAGGATTTTCAAGCGAATCTACGCGTGATGGTCAGGGCAGGTCGAACACCAGCACCTCGGCGTCATCGCCACCAGACAGCGCGACCTCGCCGACCGACTCCAGCTTGGCCGCATCGCCCGCTTCCAGCGCCTTGCCGTTGACCAGCACGCGGCCACGCGCGACATGGACATAGGCGCGGCGACCCGGCGCGAGGGCCAGCGTGGCGGCCTCCTCGCCATCGAGCAGCCCGGCGTACAGGCGCACGTCCTGGTGCACCACCACCGAGCCGTCGGCGCCGTCCTGGCTGGCCACCAGGCGCAGCTTGCCGCGCTTGTCGGCCGCCTCGAAGTGCTTTTCCTCGTAGCCCGGCTCGATGCCATTCTGCGCAGGCATGATCCAGATCTGCAGGAAGTGGGTCGTATCGTGCGCGGCGTGGTTGTACTCCGAGTGCCGCACACCGGTGCCGGCGCTCATGCGCTGCACGTCGCCCGGACGGATCACGCTGCCGTTGCCCATGCTGTCCTTGTGCGCCAGTTCGCCTTCGAGCACGTAGCTGATGATCTCCATGTCGCGGTGGCCGTGCGTGCCGAAGCCCATGCCCGGCGCGACGCGGTCCTCGTTGATCACGCGCAGCGGCCCGAACTGCACATGCTGCGGATCGTAGTAGTCGGCAAACGAGAACGAATGATAGGACTTCAGCCAGCCGTGATCCGCATAACCGCGCTCTGCAGACTTTCTGATTTCAATCATTTTGATGGCCCTCCTTGGCCTGTATCCGTGTCGCCACCGGCATCCGAACTGCCTGGGACCGCTGGATGGCATGTATTGCGTTGTTGATGCTAGGAAGTTTAGGCCCCGACGCGTATATTTACGGGGACCGCCTTAGAAGCACTCATTCAGTTTTTCTGAATATGCCACTCTCACTCGAATCCCTCGAAGTCCTGGACGCCATCGAGCGCAAGGGCAGCTTCGCCGCCGCCGCCCACGAGATGGGCAAGGTGCCCTCCGCGCTGACCTATGTGGTGCGCAAGCTGGAAGAAGACCTAGACGTGCTGCTGTTCGACCGGCGCCGGCACCGCGCCGAGCTGACCCCGGCCGGACGCGCACTGCTCGACGAAGGCCGCCACCTGCTGCACGCCGCCGACGACCTGGCGCGCCGCGTCAAGCGGCTGGCCACCGGCTGGGAAGCCACGCTGACCATCGTGGTGGACGACCTGATCAATTTCCGCGCGCTGCTGCCGGTGGTCCACGACTTCTATGCAGAGAACACTGCCACGCGGCTGCGCTTTGCCAAGGAAGTGCTGGGCGGCGCCTGGGACGCGCTGGTCAGCAACCGTGCCGACCTGGTGATCGGCGGCGCCTACGACGCGCCCAGCACGCAGGGCTTCCAGATCCGCCCGCTGGGTACGATGCCGTTCGTGTTCGCGGTGGCGGCGCACCATCCGCTGGCCACCGAGGAAGGCCCGCTCACCACCATCCAGATCGCCAGGCACCGCATCGTCGCGGTGGGCGATACCTCGCGCAACCTGCCCGCGCGCACCCATGGCGTGCTGGCCGGCCAGGACGTGCTGGTGGTGCCGACCATGCGCGACAAGCTGGAAGCGCAGATCCGGGGCCTGGGCTGCGGCTGGCTGCCGGCGCCGATGGCGCAGCCGCATATCGAGAGCGGCGTGCTGCAGGCGCGCGAGACCGTCGAGGTGCGCGCCCCGGGCAACTTCAAGGTGGCGTGGCGCACCAGCAACCGCGGCAAGGCGCTGCAGTGGTGGGCCGGCAAGCTGGAAGACCCGCGCTTGGCGCAGGCACTGCTGCTGCAACCCGAACTCGCCGGCTGAGGGTGTCCGCATGGCAGTGACGGCTGCAATGTTTGCCTCGGCGGCCGGCTACCGCGGCCGCTTTGCCCCCTCGCCGACCGGCCCGCTGCATATGGGCTCGCTGGTCACCGCGCTGGCCAGCTGGCTGGATGCGCGCGCGCACGGCGGCCAGTGGCTGGTGCGTATCGAGGACATCGACATGCCGCGCTGCGTGCGCGGCGCCGACCAGGACATCCTGCAGACGCTGGCGCGCCTGGGCATGACGCCGGACGAGCCGCCCGTGTGGCAGAGCCGGCGCGAGGCGCACTACGCCGAGGCGCTGCGCCGGCTCGATGCCGCCGGGCAGCTCTACCCCTGCGGCTGCTCACGCAAGGAAATCGCCGATTCGCTGGTGCACGTGCGCGAGCGGCACCAGACGCTGGGCTACCCCGGCACTTGCCGTCATGGCCTGAACGGCAAGCTGCCGCGCGCGTGGCGCGTGCGCGTGCCGGACGGCCCGGCCGCCACGATCTGCTTTGACGACCGCTGGCAGGGGCGCCAGTGCCAGGACCTCGAGACCGAGCTGGGGGACTTCGTGCTGCGCCGTGCCGACGGGCTGTGGGCCTACCAGCTGGCGGTGGTGGTGGATGATGGCCTGCAGGGCATCACGCATATCGTGCGTGGCGCCGACCTGCTTGACTCGACGCCGCGGCAGATCCACCTGCAGCACCTGCTGGACCTGCCCACGCCGAGCTACCTGCACGTGCCGGTGGTGGTCAACGAGATCGGGGAAAAGCTGAGCAAGCAGAGCGGCGCGCAGGCGATCGACACCGGCGCTCCTCTGGAGGCGCTGCGCCAGGCTGGCATGAACCTGGGACTGGCGAACCACGAAGGCAATGTGCGGGACTGGCTGGCGCGCGCCACGGAGGACTGGCGCCAGCGAATGGCGGCGGCCTGACCCGCAGGCCGCCTCGGGCGGGTCGCCCAATCAGGACTTAGGACTTAGGACTTAGGATTCAGGACTTGCGCGGCACGCCGCCCAGCAGCGCCGCGACCGGGCGCTTGGGCGCCTGGCGGCCACGGCTCAGCGCGGCGGCGATTTCCTCCGACGGCTTGACCTGCGAGCTGCTTGCGCTGGGCTCGTACGGGCGCGAGAAGAACGGATCGTCGGAAGGGCGGAACACCTGGCGGCTGCCGCTGTGCTCGTGGCGGCGCGGCCGCTCCTCGTCGCCGCTGCCGCGCGCACGGCGCAGGTCGCCGCGCTGGCGGCGGCGCTCTGCCTCGTCCTGGCGCGACTTCTCGCCGGTCGGGTCAAAGCCCTCCAGCTTGCCGCGCGGAATGCTGCGCTTGATCAGCTTCTCGATATCGGACAACAGGCGCTCATCGTTGCCCGGCACGTAGATCGACAGCGCATCGCCGCTGGCGCCGGCACGGCCGGTGCGGCCGATACGGTGCACGTAGTCCTCGGCGCTGAACGGCAGGTCGAAGTTGATCACGCATGGCATGTCGGGGATATCGAGCCCGCGCGCCGCCACGTCGGTGGCGACCAGCGCATCGATGGTGCCGCTCTTGAAGCCGTCCAGCGTCTGCATGCGCTCGGTCTGGGTCTTGTCACCATGGATCGCGGCGGCGTTGATGCCCTCGCGCTCCAGGTGCCGCGCCAGCCGCGAGCAGCCGATCTTGCTGTTGACGAAGACGATGCACTGGCGCGACTGCGACTGCTCGGCGCGCTGCTTGAGCAGGTGCACCACCGCGGCCTGCTTGTGGCCGTCCTCGACCTGGTACACCGCCTGGCGCACGTTCTCGTTGGTCGAGTTGCTGCGCGCCACTTCGATGGTGACCGGCTGCTTCAGGTAGCTGGCGGCCAGCCGCTTGATTTCCGGCGAGAACGTGGCCGAGAACAGCAGCGTCTGGCGCTGTGCCGGCAGCAGGTTGATGATGCGCTGCAGGTCCGGCAGGAAGCCCATGTCGAGCATGCGGTCGGCTTCGTCCAGCACCAGCATCTGCACCTGCGACAGGTTGACCGACTTCTGCTGCACGTGGTCGAGCAGGCGGCCCGGCGTGGCCACCAGGATCTCGACGCCGCGGCGCAGGGCGTCGGTCTGCGGATTCATGTCAACGCCGCCGAACACCACCGTGCTGCGCAGGTCGGTGTGCTTGGCGTAGCGGGCGACGTTGTCGTAGACCTGGTCGGCCAGTTCGCGCGTGGGCGTCAGCATCAGCGCGCGCACCGGATGGCGCGCCGGCGAGGCGCTGGCATTGGCCAGCGGCAACAGGCGCTGGATGATCGGCAGCGCGAAGCCGGCGGTCTTGCCGGTGCCGGTCTGCGCGGCGCCCATCACGTCCTTGCCGAGCAGCACGACGGGAATGGCCTGTGCCTGGATCGGCGTGGGCGTGGTGTAGCCCTGGTCGGACAAGGCACGCAGGATGCGCGCGTCCAGGCCAAAGCTTTCGAAGGTCTGCACCGCGGTCTGCCCGGCGGTGGTGGGTTCTGGTGCGGTCGTAGTGGTCATGGGTATCGGTGTCTGGCGGGAGGCGAACCCGGCACAAACGGATACGCGTCTGGAACTCATCTCGCCCTGGCTCTCGGCTGACACCGGGGAGGCGCCGGCGCGGCCATGCCGCTTGCACAGGGCTTGCAGCTTTTGGCCAAGAGAATCAAAGACTTAAATTCTAGCATTTCTGCCGCTAGAGTGACCAGCATGGGGCGGGTGTGCAGGCGCGCCGCGACACTGCGCGGCCCCCGCCGGGGCGATTTCAAGAAACTGTCACATCGGCAATGGATGATGCCGGCGGCACCGTTGACAAGGCGAGCCAGAACCGGCCGCGCGGACGCCACCTTCCGACCACCGAGACCAATATGGACTTCGAGCAATTCCGCCAGACCTGCCAGCAGTTCCTGCGCACTTCGAGCCAGTTCCTAGGCCTGGCCACCGTCCTGCCCTTGCCGGCGCGGCCGGCGAGTCAGCCGGCCCAGCCTGCACAGCAGGCGGCCTGACAGGGAGATCCGTCCACCACCGGCGCGGCGTCCAGGTGACTCGGTCGCCGCGGATGCCGTTGTCCTGGATCATCTTGCCCCACTTCGTGTAGCCGCCGCACATGAGGCCTGCCATGGGTCCAGCTGGCCGCCTGGCAAGGAAAAAGCCCCGGTGCCGGGGAGGGCAGCGGGGCTCAAGTGGTAGCGGGGCAACCTTTCGATTACCCACGCGGTGATCTTGTCCGATCGCGCCAAGGCCCACATCACCCAAATGCGGGTCGTACGGCCGACAACAGAGCGCCGGGCGCCGCGCGCCTGGCGTCACCTGTAAAGCCTGTCAATCATCACTCGCACTCGCCCAGCCAGGAATCGGGGTTTTCTCCGAGCGGGTTTCCGCCAGCTTCCAGTCGCGCCGCGCATGGGGTCTACTGGTATCACATTGATATGGCACAGCCAAGGCGGCACATCGCCGCAGTCAATGGAGCACCAAGACGATTCCAATGACCGGGAGACAGACCATGGTGACGAAAAAAGAAGACGCATTCGTACTGAAGAACCTTCTCGCCCTCGCAGCAGTGGAAACCCTGGGCGGCGCGATCGCCCTGGGCATGGTCTTCCACCTGATCTGAACCGGCATGCCTGGCGCCGGCGCTGCCACGTCGGCGCGGTGCTCGTTACGACGGCGCCCTGCGACCTTACTCGTCGACAATCACCTCGAAGCCGCCGTAGATCATCCGCTGACCGTCGAACGGCATCGGGTCCATCCCTTCCTTCAGGCGCGGGTCTTCCATCGCCGCCTTCATGCCGGTGTCGCGCTTCTCCTTTGACGGCCACACGATCCAGGAGAACACCACCGCTTCATCGTCCTTGCGCTTGACCGCCATGGTGAAGGACGTCACCTTTCCCTCCGGCACGTCATCGCCCCAGCATTCCACCACCTTCAGCGCGCCGTGCTCCTTGAACACCGCTGCGGCCTTCTGCGCCACCTGGCGGTAGGTTTCGCGATTGGCCTGCGGCACGGCCAGCAAGAATCCGTCGATATAGGACATGGATTTGACTCCTCTTCGGGTTGAACGGGTGCGAACGGGTTGCATCCGACTACCTTAGTCCATCGCTACACGGGCCGAGGTTCCTCCAGGGATCGCGCCCTGCACCCCAACGTGTGGTGTGCTGGCCATTGGAAGCGGCGTTGCCACATGCGGGCTTCTGGAAGTCACTGGCGACAAAGCAAAAAAGGGGTTACGGCGCATTCACCGTAACCCCTTCTTTAACAGCATTGGTGGGCCTCCCGTGAGTCGAACACGGCACCAACGGATTATGAGTCCGCTGCTCTAACCAGGCATGAGCTAGAGGCCCTTGGAAGCGTTTAGTTGCCTTCCAGGAAACTCTTCAGCTTGTCGGAGCGGCTCGGGTGGCGCAGCTTGCGCAGGGCCTTGGCCTCGATCTGGCGGATCCGTTCGCGCGTGACGTCGAACTGCTTGCCGACCTCTTCCAGCGTGTGGTCGGTGCTCATTTCGATGCCGAAGCGCATGCGCAGCACCTTGGCTTCGCGCGGCGTCAGCGAGTCCAGCACGTCCTTGACGACGTCGCGCATGGAGCCGTGCAGCGCCGCTTCGGCCGGGGCCAGCGTGTTGGTGTCCTCGATGAAGTCCCCCAGATGGGAGTCGTCGTCGTCACCGATCGGCGTTTCCATGGAGATCGGTTCCTTGGCGATCTTCATGATCTTGCGGATCTTGTCTTCCGGCATCTCCATCTTCTCGGCCAGCGTTGCCGGATCCGGTTCATTGCCGGTTTCCTGCAGGATCTGGCGCGAGATGCGGTTCATCTTGTTGATCGTCTCGATCATGTGCACCGGAATACGGATGGTGCGCGCCTGGTCGGCGATCGAGCGCGTGATGGCCTGGCGGATCCACCACGTGGCATACGTCGAGAACTTGTAGCCGCGGCGGTATTCGAACTTGTCCACCGCCTTCATCAGGCCGATGTTGCCTTCCTGGATCAGGTCGAGGAACTGCAGGCCGCGATTGGTGTACTTCTTGGCGATCGAGATCACCAGGCGCAGGTTAGCCTCGGTCATCTCGCGCTTGGCTTCGCGGGCACGACGCTCGCCCTCGGCCATCTTGCGGTTGACGCCCTTCAGTTCCTTCAGCGGCAGCACCACGCGCGACTGCAGGTCGATCAGCTTCTGCTGCAGCTCATGCACGGCCGGCACGTTGCGCTCGACGATGGCGCTGTAGCCCTTGCCGTCGGCCACCACGGTGTTGATCCACTCGAGGTTGGTCTCGTTGCCCGGGAAACGGGCGACGAATTCCGAGCGCGGCATGCCGCACTTGTCGACCACGATATTCAGGATCGAGCGCTCGAGCTTGCGCACTTCGTCCACCTGGCCGCGCAGCGTGTCGCACAGGCGCTCGACATTGCGGGCGGTGAAGCGGATGCCCATCAGTTCGGCCTGGATGGCTTCCTGGGCCTTGACATAAGGCTTGGACTTGTAGCCCTCCTTCTCGAAGGCACGGCGCATCTTGTCGAACTGCTCGGCGATCACGCGGAATTTTTCCAGCGCGTTCTGCTTCAGCTCTTCCAGCTGGCGCGCGGAGGCACCGGCGCCGGCGCCGCCTTCGTCGTCGTCTTCCTCGTCGCCTTCCTCGTCGTCGTTCTCGTCGCCTTCCTCCTCGTCTTCGGACGCCGCCGCCGGGGCCGAGGGGGCTTCCGGGGCTTCATCGGCGTTCGGGTCGATCAGGCCGTCGACGAACTCGTCGATCTTGATCTCGTCGTTGGCCACGCGCTCGGCGTGGGCCAGGATCTCGGAGATGGTGACCGGGCATGCCGAGATCGCCATCACCATGTCCTTCAGGCCGGCTTCGATGCGCTTGGCGATTTCGATTTCGCCCTCGCGGGTCAGCAGCTCGACCGTGCCCATTTCACGCATGTACATGCGCACCGGGTCGGTGGTGCGGCCGAACTCGGAGTCAACCGTGGACAGGGCCGCCTCGGCCTCTTCCTCGGCTTCTTCCTCGCTGGTGGCGGACGGCGCGTTGTCATTGAGCAGCAGCGTCTCGGCATCCGGCGCCTGTTCGTAGACGGCGATGCCGATGTCGTTCAGCGTTGCGACCAGCGTGTCGATCGTTTCCGAATCGACCATGTCGTCCGGCAGGTGATCGTTGATCTCCGCGTAGGTCAGGTAGCCGCGCGACTTGCCCAGCTTGATCAGCGCCTTGAGCTTCTGGCGACGCAGCTCGAGCTCCTCTTCCGTCCCCTGCTGGGTCGAGGCGAACTCCTTGAGCAGCGCCTTTTCCTTGGCCTTGCGGTCCTTGGCCTTCTGCTTTTCGGTCTTCGGCGCGGCTGCGGGCGTCGCGGCGCGCACGTCGTTCTCGTAAAACTCTTCAGTCACGTCGTCTGTTGTGCTGTCGTCGTGCTGCATCTCGGCCTTGGGCTTGCGGCCGCGCTTTTTCGGCTCCGGCTTGATTGCCGGGGCAGCGGGACGCTCGGATGCAACGGATGCAGGGGTCGCGGTGCGCGCCTTGGATGCCGTCGCGGTGCTGTCCGCCTTGGCGGCCCCGCTCTTGGCGCCGGCTGCTGCCGCTCGCTTGCTCTCGACTTCGGTATTCTGCTGTTTCGCCACGGTGATACTCTTGCCTTTCACTGGTGCAGACACGGCAACCTTGCCGCTCGTACTGGCGCTCTCGCGTGCCGAAGTCGAGGCCTGTGTTTCCTTGGATGTGCGAGTCCTGGCAGGAGTGGTCACGGCGGGCGCTTGCGCGCTACGCACGGACTTGGATGGCGCAGACCGGGCTGGTGTCCTGACTGGCGCGGTCGATGTCTTCGCCGCCGTCGTTTTCGCAGACGCCTTGCCGCTCCCTGATTGGGGAGCCTTCGTTGTAACCTTTTCGGTTGCTTTGGCCTTTGCCATTGGCACGCTCACTTTCACCAGAACTGGGAAGAAAGATTTCGCAATCCAAACCGGCTATTGTAGCACGCCACGGATAGCCAGCTTCCTGTCAGGTGAGGTTTTCACCTGAAAAATCAAGGCTTAAGCTCGGCGGTGCCGGCCTAGTCCCTCATCCAACGCCTGAACCTGCCTCCCGGTTGATAGCCGTCGCGCCGCCGCGCTTCAGCCAAGTTGACGCCGCCGGTGGATCTCGCCCACCAGCCAGCGCATGCGTTGCTTGGCCGCCTCATCGGCGGTCCCTGCCACGACTTCGGCCTGCAGCATGTCGAGTTCGCGCCGCAACGGCTCTGCCAGCAGCTTGGTGATGGCGGCATCGAACTCCTGCGTCGCAGGCGCCTCTTCGATCTCTTCCTTCAGCACGGCGGTGCGCGCAGCCGCGTACAGTTCGGCATATGGCGACTGGGCCAGCCGCTCGCTGAATGCCGCAAAATTCACCTCGCCCTGCAGGCCATCGCATGTCGACACCAGGTGCGTCAGCACTTCGCTCTCTCCGCCTGTGCCGCCCTCGCCATCCAGCAGCAAGGCGCGCGCGTCTTCGTCGAGCCGGGCGGACAGTGCCGGATAGCACATCAGCAACTGGATCACGCGCTGCTCCAGGCCGGTCGGCGCCTGCCGCCTTGCCCGCGGGCGCGGCTTCTCGAAACGGCCCACGCGGGCCGGATCGCTGCGCAAGCCGCAGATGGCCTCGATCTCGGCAGGTGTCGTACCAGTGGCATCGGCAAGTTCGCGCACAATCTGTAGCCGCAGGCCGCCGGCGGGCATCGCCTGTAGCAGCGGCTTGGCCTCGTACTGGGCGCGGGCCCGGCCCTCGGGCTGGCGCAGGTCAAGCTCCTCGGTCACCGACTGCAGCAGGAAGCGCGACAGCGGCATGGCATTGCGCACCTGCGTGGCAAAGGCTTCGGTGCCCTCTTCGCGCACATAGCTGTCGGGATCGTGCTCGGCCGGCAGGAACAGGAAGCGGATGGTCTTGTTGTCGGCCACATGCGGCAGGCAGGCTTCGAGTGCCCTTCGCGCCGCACGGCGGCCGGCGGCATCGCCGTCGAACGAGAACACCACCGCGTCGGTCTGGCGCAGCAACTTCTGCACGTGCACGGGGGTGCACGCCGTGCCGAGGGTAGCGACGGCATTGGCAAAACCGAGCTGGGCCAGTGCCACGACGTCCATATACCCTTCGACCACCAATACGTATCCGGTTTCCCGGATGGCATGGCGCGCCTCGAACAGGCCGTATAGTTCGGTCCCCTTGCTGAACAGCGGGGTTTCCGGCGAGTTCAGGTACTTGGGCTCGCCCTGGCCCATTACGCGGCCGCCGAAGCCGATCACGGCTCCCTTGGTGTTGCGGATGGGGAACATGATCCGGTCGCGAAAGCGGTCATAGCGCCGCGGCTTGCCGTCGGGGTCGCGCTTGTCGCTTTCGATCAGCAGGCCCGATTCGGCCAGCGGCGCGGCGATATTGTCGTCGCGATAGCTGCCGAACACCGCTTCCAGCCCCTGCCAGTCGTCCGGCGCATAGCCCAGGCCGAACTGCGCGGCGATCTCGCCGGTCAGCCCGCGCCCCTTCAGGTACTGGATCGCCTGCGGCGCGGTGCGCAGCTGGCGGCGGTAGAAGTCGGTCGCGCGGGTCATGGCGTCGGACAGCGCCACCGAGCGGGCCTGCTGTTCGGCGCGTTGCCCCGGCGGCAGCCGGTCGCGCTCTTCCGGCACGGTCATGCCGACCGACTGCGCCAGCTCGCGCACCGCCTCCGGGTAGGACTGGCCGGAGTACTCCATCAGGAAACCGATGGCCGAGCCATGGGCGCCGCAGCCGAAGCAGTGGTAGAACTGCTTGGTCGGCGAAACCGTGAACGACGGCGATTTCTCGTTATGGAAGGGGCACAGCCCCATGAAATTCGCGCCGCCCTTCTTCAGCTGCACATACTTGCCCACCACATCGACAATGTCGACACGGTTGAGCAGGTCCTGAATAAAGGATTGCGGAATCACCCGACTGACCGTCCTGAGGCTTGGCCGTCCCGCGACGGGAGGCAATTTCTAGGAATGCGTGACCGGTGCGGCGCCCGGTTGCTATCGGAATATTGTAGTGCAGCGCGCTCAGGCCGCCCGCAATGTTTATCAACTCCGTGCATTTACGCCGAATCCCGACGATCCGGCGTGCATCACGCCTATATCTGATTAAATCAGCACTTACTTCTGAGCCAGCGCCGCCTTGACCAGCGCCGACACGGCCGTCATGTCGGCACGGCCGGCGAGCTTGCCCTTGAGTACGCCCATGACCTTGCCCATGTCCTGCGGGCCGGCAGCCCCGGTGGCGGCGACCGCCTGCTGGACTTCGGCGGCGACTTCGGCCTCGGACAGCGCGGCGGGCATGTAGACCTTCAGCACCTCGACTTCGGCAAGTTCCTTGTCGGCCAGGTCGTTGCGGCCAGCCTGCTGGAACTGGGAGATTGAATCCTTGCGCTGCTTGATCAGCTTCTCGACCACGGCCAGCACGGCGGTATCGTCAAGTTCCGTGCGCTCGTCGACCTCGCGCTGCTTGATCGCGGCCAGAAGCAGGCGGATGGTGCCGAGGCGCTCGGTTTCGCGGGCGCGCATGGCGGTCTTCATGTCTTCGCTGATACGGGCTTTGAGGGACATCGTGATCTTCCAGAAAGTGTGCGGACACTCACAGGTGGCGGCGAGAGCCGCCCACTGCAAGGCCCATAACGCAAAAACCCGCCGAAGCGTGGCGCCACAGCGGGTTGGTGCAAGCGCGAGGCCCGGTTCAGAACAGCTTCGATTTTCGGGATAGCGGCTTTACGAAGTTCTGGATTGTAGCACCAAGCCCCGAGCACGGAAGTGGCGCGCAACGGGCACGGAAAAAGCGGGCCCTGAGCACAAACAGGATCGGCGGTCAGGCCACTGACTGTCCCGCGGCAGCGCTGCGGCTGGCCTCCGCCACCGCCTTGCCTGCCGCGACGGCGGACGCCCAGGCCCATTGGAAGTTGTAGCCGCCCAGCCAGCCCGTCACATCGACCACCTCGCCGATGAAGTAGAGCCCCGGCACCTCGCGCGCCATCATCGTGGCCGAGGACAGCGCGCGCGTATCGACGCCGCCGATCGTCACCTCAGCCTTGCGATAGCCTTCGGTGCCCGACGGCACAATGCGCCAGCCGTTGAGCGATGCGCCAAGCTTGCGCAGTCCCTTGTCCGTGACATCGTGCAGCGGCATGGCGGCATCTACGCCAGCGGCGGCGCACCATGCGTCGGCCAGCCGCGCCGGCAGCCGCTGCGCCAGCAGGTTGCCGAGGTGCTTGCGGCTGCCGCCCTTCTGCTCCAGCAGCCAGGCCGCGGCGTCTTCTCCGTCGAACAGGTCGATGGCAATCGGCGTGCCCGGCTTCCAGTAGCTCGAGATCTGCAGCACCGCCGGCCCGGACAACCCGCGGTGCGTCCACAGCAGGTCTTCGCGGAACGCGCCCGCCGTCTTGCCGTTGCCGGTGGCGACATCCACCTCCAGAGACACGCCGGCCAGCGGCGCGAACGGGGTCCAGTCCTTGCCGTCGAAAGTCAGCGGCACCAGCGCCGGCCGGGTTTCGACGATGCCCAGCCCGAACTGGCGCGCGATGCGGTAGCCGAAGTCGGTGGCGCCGATCTTGGGGATCGACAGCCCGCCGGTTGCCACCACCAGGGCGCCGGCGCGGATCGTGCCGGCGGAGGTCAGCAACATGAAGTCATCGCCCTCGCGGCGGACTTCCGCTACCGCACAGCCGGTCTGCCAGCGTACGCGGCCGGTGTCGCATTCCGCGCGCAGCATGGCGATCACGTCCTCGGCGCTGTCATTGCAGAACAGCTGGCCGCGATGTTTCTCATGCCAGGCGATGCCGTGGCGGCGCATCAGGTCGAGGAAGTCCTGCGGGGTATAGCGCGCCAGCGCCGAGCGGCAGAAGTGCGGATTGGACGACAGGTAGTTGGCCGGCCCCGCCTGCAGGTTGGTGAAATTGCAGCGGCCGCCGCCGGAGATGCGGATCTTCTCGGCCAGTTTGGTCGCGTGATCGACCAGCACCACGCTGGCGCCGTTCTGGCCGGCGACGGCGGCGCACATCATGCCGGCCGCGCCCGCGCCCAGCACGGCCACGTCATACCGGCCCGTCCGGGTTCCCGTCGCCCCGCTCATTGCTCGCCTCGCCAATCCATCTGTTGCCACCGCTCAAGAAAGGGCAGATTGTAGCGAAAAGCACGCTGCCCGCCGCTGTGCTACCCTGCGCGCTTCCTGCAACCTGTTGTTTCGACGGCCGTTTCGCCTTTCGCTGCGGCCTTTGGCTTCTTCCTCATGCTTGTCCTCGGCATCGAATCTTCCTGCGACGAAACCGGGCTGGCCCTCTACGACACCGAGGCCGGCCTGCTGGCGCATGCACTGCATTCGCAGATCGCCATGCACCGCGACTATGGTGGCGTGGTCCCCGAACTTGCCTCGCGCGACCATATCCGCCGTGTGCTGCCGCTGCTCGAACAGGTGCTGGCCGATGCCGGCCGCACCCGCCGGGACATCGACGCCATCGCCTTTACCCAGGGGCCGGGTCTTGCCGGCGCGCTGCTGGTCGGCGCCTCGGTCGCCAATGCGCTGGGCTTTGCGCTGAACGTGCCGATGGTCGGCGTGCACCACCTCGAAGGCCACCTGCTGTCGCCGCTGCTGACGCGCGAGCCGCCGCCGTTCCCGTTCGTGGCGCTGCTGGTGTCCGGCGGGCATACCCAGCTGATGGACGTGCGCGGCGTCGGCGATTACACGCTGCTGGGCGAGACGCTGGACGATGCCGCCGGCGAGGCCTTCGACAAGACCGCCAAGCTGCTCGGCCTGGGCTATCCCGGCGGGCCGGAAGTATCACGAATGGCCGAGTTCGGCACGCCCGGCGCGTTCGCGCTGCCCCGGCCGATGCTGCATTCGGGCAATCTCGATTTTTCCTTCGCGGGGCTGAAGACCGCGGTGCTGACGCAAACCCGCAAGCTGTCCAATACCTGCGAGCAGGACCGCGCCAACCTGGCGCGCGCCTTTGTCGATGCGATCGTCGATGTGCTGGCGGCCAAGTCGTTCGCGGCGCTGAAGCAGACCGGGCACAAGCGGCTGGTGGTGGCCGGCGGCGTCGGCGCCAACCGGCAGCTGCGCGAGCGGCTGGACCTGCTCGGCAGGCAGCGCAGGATCGACGTGTATTACCCGGACCTGGCGTTCTGCACCGATAACGGCGCGATGATTGCATTTGCCGGCGCGATGCGCCTGCAGGCGGCGCCGGAACTGGCGCGGCGCGAGTACGGCTATGGCGTGACGCCGAGGTGGGACCTGGCGGATATCCGCCTGCCATCCGCGGCCTGACGGTTCCCTCGCCAAATGAAGAAGCCACCGCATGCGGTGGCTTCTTCATTTCAGCAACTGAGGGGATCAGTTCACCCGCTTGTCCCGCTCGATCACCGCATACGCGCTGTGGTTGTGGATCGACTCGAAGTTCTCCGCTTCCAGCACATAGGCCACGATGCGCTCATCCGCATTCAGCCGCATCGCGATATCGCGCACCAGGTCTTCGACGAACTTGGGGTTCTCGTACGCGCGCTCGGTGACGAACTTCTCGTCCGGGCGCTTGAGCAGCCCCCACAGTTCGCACGACGCCTCTTCCTCGGCCATCCGCACCAGCGCTTCCACCGGCAGTTCCGCAGCCAGTTCCACGTCCATCGTGATATGCGAGCGCTGGTTATGCGCGCCGTACTGCGAGATCTTCTTCGAGCACGGGCACAGGCTGGTCACCGGCACCATCGCCTTCAGGAACACGCGCGTCTGGCCGTTGCGCACTTCGCCGGTCAGCGTGACCTCATAGTCCAGCAGCGACTCCACGCCCGACACCGGCGCGATCTTGCTGATGAAGTACGGGAAGGTGACCTCGATGCGGCCCGCCTCGGCTTCCAGCTTTTCCAGCATCTTGCCGAGCAGCAGGCGGAAGCTGGCCAGCTCCAGCGGCGCGCGCTCTTCTTCCAGCAGCGCGACGAAGCGCGACATATGCGTGCCCTTCTGGTCCGCCGGCAGGTGCACGTCGAGGTTGAAGGTACCCACGCTCGGCATGATGCCGGCCGGGGTCTTCAGGGTCACGGGATATCGCACGCCCTTGACACCGACGCGCTGGATGGGGATCTGGCGGGTGTCGAGGCTCGACTGGACGTCGGGCATCACGAAGGCGGGATTGATGTCATTCATCTACGGTTTCCTCCAGGGCTGCACCAGCGTTTGAGCGTTTGAGCATTTGAGCGCTTGGCACAGGTCCTTACGGTCGCGGCATTTTCGCAGTCCATCCATGCCGCGCAACGAGTGTGAAACCACGGGACCCGGCACAGGGCGCGCCGACCCGCAGCTGCGAACACAAAAAGGGGGAGTTTAAGGGAATTTGGACGCACTCGTTGCCGAGGGCCAAATCCCCCTGGCCGGCACAGGTAATCCCGGCCAGCCGCCGGGGATCACTCCGGCAGCGGTCAGGCCACGCGCGAAGCGACCGAGACCTTGGGCTGGTCCAGGCCGAAGCGCTGCCGCACCGAGCGCTCGATGCCGGCCGCGTCGAGCCCGCACTGCTGCAGCAGGTAGGCCGGGTCGCCATGGTCGACGAAGCGGTCGGGCAGGCCCAGCACCAGCACCGGGATATCGATGCCGGCTTCGGCCAGCGCCTCAAGCACGGCGCTGCCCGCACCGCCCATCACGCTGCCCTCTTCCACCGTGACCAGGAAGTCGTTCCCGGCGGCCAGGCGCTTGACCAGTTCCACGTCGAGCGGCTTGACGAAGCGCATGTCGGCGACGGTCGCATCCAGCGCCTCGGCGGCGCCCAGGGCCGGATGCAGCATCGAGCCGAAGGCCAGGAAGCCGACGCGCTGGCCGGCGCGCGCAGCGCCTTCGCGGCGCACCACGCCCTTGCCGACCGGTACGCCGGCGAGTTCGGCGGCAATTGCCGCGCCCGGGCCGGTGCCGCGCGGATAGCGCACCGCGGTCGGGCAATCCTGGTGGAACGCCGTGGTCAGCAGCTGGCGGCACTCGTTTTCGTCCGACGGCGTCATCACCATCATGTTGGGGATGCAGCGCAGGTAGGCGATATCGTAGGCACCCGCATGGGTGGCGCCGTCTGCGCCGACCAGACCGGCGCGGTCCAGCGCGAACACCACCGGCAGGCCTTGCAGCGCCACGTCGTGGATCAGTTGGTCATAGCCGCGCTGCAGGAAGGTGGAGTAGATCGCCACCACTGGCTTCAGGCCCTCGCAGGCCAGGCCGCCGGCGAAGGTCACCGCGTGCTGCTCGGCGATGCCGACGTCGTAGTAGCGGTCCGGGAAGCGCCTCTCGAACTCGACCATGCCCGAGCCTTCGCGCATCGCCGGGGTGATGCCGACCAGCCGCTTGTCGGCGGCGGCCATGTCGCACAGCCAGTCGCCGAACACCTGCGTATACGTCTTGCGCGCCGGCTTGGCGGCCGGGCGGATGCCCTCCGCGGGATTGAACTTGCCCGGGCCGTGGTACAGGATCGGGTCGGCCTCGGCCAGCTTGTAGCCCTGGCCCTTCTTGGTCACGACGTGCAGGAACTGCGGGCCCGCGCCTTCCAGCGCGCGCTCGCGGATGTTCTGCAGCGTCGGCACCAGCGAGTTCAGGTCGTGGCCGTCGATCGGGCCGATGTAGTTGAAGCCGAATTCCTCGAACAGCGTCGCCGGCACCATCATGCCCTTGGCGTGTTCCTCGAAGCGCTTGGCGAATTCCAGCACCGGCGGCGCCACCGACAGCACCTTCTCGATGCCCTTCTTGGTGGCGGCATAGAACTGGCCGCTCAGCAGCCGGGCCAGGTGCCGGTTGAGTGCGCCCACCGGCGGCGAGATCGACATGTCGTTGTCGTTGAGCACCACCACCAGCGGCAGGTCCTTGTACACGCCGGCGTTGTTCAGCGCCTCGAAGGCCATGCCCGCGGTCATGGCGCCGTCGCCTATCACCGCCACCGAGACGCGCTTTTCGCCCAGCGTGCGCGCGCCCAGCGCCATGCCCAGCGCTGCCGAGATCGACGTCGACGAATGCGCGGTGCCGAAGGTGTCGTACTCGCTCTCGCTGCGGCGCGGGAAGCCCGAGATGCCGCCCCACTGGCGCAGCGTGCCCATGCGCTCGCGGCGCCCGGTCAGGATCTTGTGCGGGTAGCTCTGGTGGCCCACGTCCCACACCAGCCGGTCATCGGGGGTGTTGAAGACGTAGTGCAGCGCGATGGTCAGCTCGACCGTGCCGAGGTTCGAAGACAGGTGGCCGCCGGTCTGCGAGACCGACTCCAGCACGTAGGCGCGCAGTTCATCCGCAAGCGTCTGGAGTTCGCGGCGGTCGAGCTTGCGCAGGTCTGCGGGGGCGTCAATCTTCTTGAGGAGTGCGTAGGTCATGATTTCCGTTCGGCCACCGGTTTCTTTCGTCCGGCTCGTCATTTCAGTGTGTGCGCAGCACGATCAGGTCCGCCAGGTCGGCCAGGCGGGCTGCGCGGCTGCCGAAGCCGGCCAGCGCTGCATGCGCCTCGGTGCGCAACGCCCCGGCCAGGTCGCGCGCCGCTGCCAGCCCCATCAGCGACACGTAGGTCGGCTTGTCGTGCGCGGCGTCCTTGCCGGCGGTCTTGCCCAGCGTGGCGGTATCCGCGGTGACGTCCAGAATATCGTCAACCACCTGGAACGCCAATCCCACCGCCGCCGCATACTTGTCCAGCTCGGCCAGCCCGCCGGCGTCGATTTCGCCACACAACGCGCCCATGCGCACGCTGGCGCGCAGCAGCGCACCGGTCTTCATCCGGTGCATGGCCTCGAGCGCGTCGCGTGTCATCGCGCGGCCCACGTTCTGCAGGTCGATCGCCTGGCCGCCGGCCATGCCGGTCGAGCCCGACGCCTGCGCCAGCTCCGCCACCAGCTTCAGCCGTGCCGCGGGTGTCAGAACCTCGGCGCCGGCCAGCACGATGAAGGCCTGGGTCTGCAGCGCGTCGCCCACCAGCAGCGCAGTGGCCTCGTCGTAGGCCTTGTGCACGGTAGGCCGGCCACGGCGCAGGTCATCGTCGTCCATGCACGGCATGTCGTCGTGGACCAGCGAGTAGGCGTGGATCATCTCCAGCGCGCAGGCCGCGGCATCGCAGGCGGCGGGGTCGGCCCCGCTGACCTCGCCGGCAGCGTGCACTAACAGCGGCCGCACGCGCTTGCCGCCGCTCAGTGCAGCATAGCGCATCGCTTCGTGCAGCGTATGCGGCACGGTGTTGGCATCTGGCAACGCTGCTTGCAGTGCGGCTTCGGTACGGGCGCTTTGCCCCTGCATCCACTGGGCGAAATCGGTCATGCCTCGTCCGCCCCCTGCGCGCCATTGATCCCGTTGCCGCCGTTGCCTTCGCCGGCGAGCGGCTTCAGTACCTCGCCCTCCAGCACCCTGACCTGCTGCTCGACGCGCTCCAGCTTCTGCTGGCAGTAGCGCACCAGCTCGGCGCCGCGGCGGTAGGCCGCCAGCGAGGCCTCGAGCGGCAGTTCGCCGCTCTCCATGCTGGCCACCAGGGTCTCGAGTTCGGCCATCGCCGCTTCATAGGAAGCGGGCGGCACGGAGGCCGTGGTGGTGTCTTCGGTCTGGACCGCAGCGGTCGTCGTCTTTGGCATGTAGGGCCCTGAGAATATGGCGCCGGGGGCAAAACCCGGATGATGAAGCCCGGATTTTACGCCAAAGCCGGCGCTTGCCCCATCCTTGAGCATGCGGGAGTGGACGCCAACCGCGTGCCGACGGAGTGCAGCCGGGGCGTATGTGACTTGTGCGCTTGGGTCGTCTTTCCGAATGCGGCCGGTACGGCACCCCGATGACGACCCGGGTCGACTTTTTCGCTAAAAAGGCAAAAAAATCAGTCCCTTAACTTTTTGGCTCGGGTACAATCCCCCGTTCGCCGCGAGGGTCTGACGCATCCTCGCCAACCCGCGGCTGTCTTTCCCAAATCGATTCAATTTTCGATGGTTGGGTTGTTCACTGCTTTCACCTGTTCATCTGGGAGTGGGGATAATGTCCAATCTCAGCACCGCGCTTAAGCTGGCGCCGGCTGATACGCAACTGCCCGTCGGCGTCTACTTCGACGAAACGCTGCACCAACAAGAACTGGAACTGCTGTTCAGGCAAGGTCCCGGCTACGTCGGCCACGAACTGATGGTTCCCGAGGTCGGCGACTACCACACGCTCAAGGCCGAGGACGAGGGCCGCATGCTGGTGCGCAATGCCGCCGGCGTGGAACTGATGTCCAACGTGTGCCGCCACCGCCAGGCCATCATGCTCAATGGCCGCGGCAACAAGCAGAACATCGTCTGCCCCCTGCACCGCTGGACCTACGACCTCAAGGGCGAACTGCTCGGCGCGCCGCATTTCGACCAGCAGCCATGCCTGCACCTGAAGCGCTCGCCGCTGCAGAACTGGAACGGTCTGCTGTTCGACGGCAAGCGCGACGTGCGCGCCGACCTGGCCAGGCTGGGCGTGGCGCAGGACCTGAAATTCGACGGCTACATGCTCGACCACGTCGAAGTGCATGACTGTGACTACAACTGGAAGACCTTTATCGAGGTCTACCTGGAGGATTACCACGTCGTGCCGTTCCACCCGGGGCTCGGCAGCTTTGTCTCGTGCGACGACCTGAAGTGGGAGTTCGGCGAATGGCACAGCGTGCAGACCGTGGGCCTGCACGCGGGCCTGAAGCGCCCCGGCAGCCCGACGTACCAGAAATGGCACGACGCGGTGCTGCGCTTCAACAACGGCGTGCTGCCCAAGCACGGCGCGATCTGGCTGACCTACTACCCCAACATCATGGTGGAGTGGTACCCGAACGTGCTGGTGATCTCGACGCTGCACCCGCTGGGCCCGCGCAAGACCCGCAATGTGGTGGAGTTCTACTATCCCGAGGAAATCGCGCTGTTCGAGCGCGAGTTTGTCGAGGCCGAGCGCGCCGCCTATATGGAAACCTGCGTCGAGGACGACGAGATCGCCGAGCGCATGGATGCCGGCCGGCTGGCGCTGCTGAAGCGCGGCACCAGCGAGGTCGGGCCGTACCAGTCGCCGATGGAAGACGGCATGCAGCACTTCCACGAGTGGTATCGCCGCGCCATGTCATACCAGGGCTAGTGCGATAACCGCACGGCTTGCGCCATCACGGACCGCCACGGCGGTCCGTTTTGCTTTAGGGCGCGATGTGCGCTGATAGAATCATTGCTCCGCAATGCCGGCGGCGTCGCCGCCCGCGCCTTTCGCAAGTCCCCCGCAACACCACGCCACTCCACGCTCCGCCCCCGCCATGCAATCGCTCTGGATGCTGTTCGCCGCCTTCTCGTTCTCGTTGATGGGGGTGGGCGTCAAGCTGGCATCCGACCTTTACACCACCGGCGAGATCGTGTTCTACCGCGGGCTGATCAGCGTGGTCATCATGTGGGTGCTGCTGTCGTCGCGCGGCGTGCCGGTGCGCACGCCCTACATGCTGTCGCATATCAAGCGCAGCGTGTTCGGCGTGACCGCGCTGATGCTGTGGTTCACCTCGATCACGCTGCTGCCGCTGGCGACGGCGATGACGCTGAACTACATGTCGCCGGTGTGGATCGCGCTGATCCTCGGCGCCAGCGCCGCCCTGGCCGGCACCGCCGGCAATGCCGACCGGCGCCTGGTGCTGGCGATCCTGCTGTCCTTCGCCGGCGTGATCTGCCTGCTGCAGCCCTCGGTCGGCAAGGACCAGCTCACCGGCGGCCTGGTCGGCCTGATCTCCGGGGTCTTCACCGCGCTGGCCTACGTCGAGGTACGCCAACTCGGCCAGCTGGGCGAGCCCGAGGGCCGCATCGTGTTCTATTTCTCGCTGGTCGGCATGATCGCCGGCCTGGCCTGGATGCTGATTTCCGGCGTCAGCCCGCATACCTGGTATGGCGTTGGCCTGCTGCTGGCCATCGGCATCCTGGCGACGCTGGGCCAGACCGCGATGACGCGCGCCTACAAGCGCGGCAACACCCTTCTGACCGCCAACCTGCAATATGCCGGCATCGTCTTTTCCAGTGTGTGGGGCATGCTGATCTGGTCCGACAAGCTCAACTGGCTGTCGTGGCTGGGCATGGGGCTGATCATTGCCAGCGGCATTGCCACCACGCTGATGCGCGCGCGCCAGGGCACCGACGCCAAGCCGACACCGGCCACGCCGGTCAAGTCGCCCGAGGCGGAAGTGCATCCCGAGGTGTAGCATCCGTTAAGCTTTCGTTCCCTTCGCTCGCTACAGGATTCCCATGCAGAAACCGCTGATTTCCGTCACCGCACTGCAGGCGCTGCTGGCCGGCAACGGCCGCTGCGTCGTGATCGACTGCAGCTTCGACCTGGCCAACCCCGCCGCCGGGCGCGAGGCGTACCACGTCGGCCACCTGCCGGGCGCGTTCTACCTGCACCTGGACAACGAACTGTCGGGCCGCAAGACCGGCAGCAACGGCCGGCACCCCCTGCCCGATGCCGACGACTTCGTCGCGCGGCTGCAGGCGCTGGGCGTGGAAGACGACACCCCGGTAGTGGCTTACGACGCGCAGGGCGGCATGTTCGCCGCGCGGCTGTGGTGGCTGCTGCGCTGGATCGGCCATGACGAGGTCGCGGTGCTGGATGGCGGCAAGGATGCCTGGATCAAGGCAGGCATGCCGCTGGAGCATGAGGCCACCCCGGAGCCGGAGTTTCCCGGCAAGATTTCGCGCCGCGAGTCGCTGGTGCCGACGGTGGACGCCGCCGACCTGCTCGACAACCTCGGCCGCGCCGCGCTGCTGGTGGTCGACGCACGCGCGCCCGACCGCTTCCGCGGCGAGAACGAAACGCTGGATCCGGTCGGCGGCCGTATCCCCGGGGCGGTCAACCGCTTCTTCAAGGACAACCTCGACGCCCAAGGTCGCTTCAAGTCCCCGGAAACGCTGCGCGCCGAGTTTGGCGCGGTGCTGGGCCAGCGCGCGCCCGCTCAGGCGGTGATGCAGTGCGGCTCCGGCGTGACGGCCTGCCACAACCTGCTGGCGCTGGAAGCAGCCGGCCTGGGCGGCGCGGCGCTCTACCCGGGCTCGTGGAGCGAATGGTGCGCTGATCCGGCGCGCCCGGTGGCGACCGGCGCCGCCTGACGCGAGCGGCAGCTCAGTGCGAAGTGGCCACCGGCGCGGCGCTGCCGTGCGCGTGGCCGTGCCGCTCGTGCACGCCGTTGGTGATAAAGACGATCGCCGAAATCCCCGCCGCCACCAGCACTACCTGGATCGCCGACTCGCGCCAGCGCGGCTTGCGCTGCATCTGCGGCATCAGGTCGCTGACGGCGATATAGAGGAAGCTGCTGGCGGCGATCACCAGCACGTAGGGGATCCAGCCGCTCATCTCGTCGAGCAGGAAGTACCCGACCAGGCCGCCGGCGATGGCCGCCACGCTCGACAGCAGGTTGAAGGCGAAGGCGCGCGCCTTGGAGAACCCCGCGTTGAGCAGCACGATGAAGTCGCCCACTTCCTGCGGGATTTCGTGCGCGGCAATGGCCAGCGCGGTGACCACGCCGATATGCGGGTCAGCCAGGAAGGCCGCCGCGATCACGATGCCGTCGGCAAAGTTGTGGAAGGTATCGCCCACCAGGATGGTCAGGCCGCTGCGCCCCGCCTCTTCGCGGTCATGGCCGTGATGGTGGTGGTGCCCGTCGCCCTCGTGGTGGTGCGAGTGGCGCAGCAGCGAGATCTTCTCCAGCAGGAAGAAGCCCAGCAGCCCCGCCAGCAGCGTGCCGAACAGCGCGCGCGGGTCGGCGCCGGACTCGAACGCCTCCGGCAGCGAATGCAGCAGCGCCGTGGCGAGCAGTACGCCCACCGAGAAGCTCACCATGCGCTCGACCACGCGGGACGCCACCGTCAGCGACAGCAGCGCCGCCCCGAAGATGCTGCCCACGCCCGAGATCGTGGCGGCGAGCAGGATATACAAAAGCGTCGAATGGATGATGGGCTCCCAGGTGGCGACGCTGGCGGCCTTTCAGCCATCCAGCAAGCAGCTCCGCCGTTCCGCCCGCATTGCGCCGGGCGGCTAACGCAACAATGTTGCAATAACTCAAAGGCCGCATTGTACGTATCCGCCGGGACTTTGCAATCCTGCTCTCGACCGAGTCACCCCGAACGGATCACGCTACGCCGTGCTGCTTGAACCAGGCCAGCGCCTTCTGCCAGCCGTCCCTGGCGTCCGCTTCGCGGTAACTGGGCCGGTAGTCGGCATGGAAAGCATGGCCGGACTCGGGATAGACCACGAAGCGCGAGCCTTTGGCGTCCCGGTCGGATGAAGCCGCCAGCGCCGCCTTCATCTTCTCCACATGCTCCAGCGGGATGCCGGTGTCCTTGCCGCCGTACAGGCCGAGCACCGGCGCATGCAGCTGGCCGACAAGGTCGATCGGGTTCTTGGGCTTCAGCGGCGCGGGCTCTGGCGACAGCTGGCCGTACCAGGCCACGGCGGCCTTGAGCTGCCGGCTGTGCGCCGCGAACAGCCAGGTGATGCGGCCGCCCCAGCAAAAGCCGGTGATGCCGAGTCGCGACACGTCGCCGCCATTGGCGCCCGACCAGGCCACCGCGGCGTCGAGGTCGCCCATGACCTGGACGTCCGAGACCTTGGCGATCACCTCGCGCTGAAGTTCCTGGATGGAACCGAAGCTCTGCGGGTCGCCCTGGCGCGCGAACAGTTCGGGCGCGATCGCCAGGTAGCCGAGCTTGGCGAAGCGCCGGCAGATATCGGCGACGTATTCGTGCACGCCGAAGATCTCGCTGACGACCAGCACCACCGGCAGGTTTTTCTTGCCTTCCGGCTGGGCCCGGTAGGCGGGCATGCTGAAGCCGCCGGACGGGATCGTGACCTCGCCCGCGGTCAGACCGGCGAAATCGGTCTTGATGGCTTGCTGGGCCATCACCGGCAAGGCAGCCGCGGCAAAGGCGGAACCGAGCGCGATCTTGACGAAGCCGCGGCGGTCGAAGGTCTGGCCGGGGACGAGGCTTTCCACTTCGGGTTTGAGCATGCGTGTCTCCAGGAACATGGGTGGCTGGCGCGCCAAAAATCGCCAGCCACCGATTCTAAGCAGACATGACGCTTCGTGCTCATGCCTGCACGATGTTCCCAGTGCTGCCTCAGTGCAGCTTCACCCGCGGGCTGGTCTTGCTGCGCAGCCAGTGCGACACGGTGTCCAGCGCCATGCCGACCGCGCCGTGCAGCGCCATCACGTGCATCCGGTATAGCGAGGTGTACATGACGCGCGCCATCAGCCCTTCGATAAACATCGAGCCGCCGATCAGCCCGCCCATCAGGCTGCCCACCGCGCTGAAGTGCCCCAGCGACACCAGCGAGCCAAAATCCTTGAAAGCGAACGACGGCAGCGGCTTGCCTTCGAGCCGCGCGCACAGCGCCTGGTAGAGGAAGGTCGCCTGCTGGTGCGCCGCCTGCGCGCGCGGCGGCACCGAGGTCTGCTTCTCCGGCCACGGGCAGCTGGCGCAGTCGCCGAAGGCAAAGATGTCGGGATCGCCCTCGCTCTGCAGCGTCGGGCCGACCACGATCTGCCCCTGGCGGCTGGTCGGCAGGCCCAGCGTGGCCAGCACCTGCGGCGCGGTAATGCCCGCGGCCCACACCGTCAGGTCGGCATCGATGGTCTTGCCGCTGGCGGTCAGCACGGCCTGCGGCGTGACCTCGGTCACGCGCTCGCTGGTAAAGACATCGACATCGAGCTTCTTCAGCAGCTTGGCGGTCTCGGCCGAGACGCGCTCCGACAGCGCCGGCAGGATGCGCGGGCCGGCCTCGACCACGTGGATGCGCACGTCGCGGCGCGGGTCGAGGCGGTGCAGGCCATAGGCGCTGAGCACGTGCGCGGTGTTGCGCAGCTCCGCCGACAGTTCGACGCCGGTGGCGCCGGCCCCGATGATGGCCACGTCAACGCGCGGACGGCCGTCCTCGCCGATGCGCCCGCGCCCGTTCTGCGCACGCACGCAGGCGGCGATCAGGCGCTTGCGGAAGCGTTCGGCCTGCGCCACGGTATCGAGCGCGATGGCGTTCTCGGCGGCGCCCGGCACGCCGAAGAAATGCGTGACGCAGCCGATCGCCAGCACCAGCGTGTCATACGGCAACTCGCGCGCGGGCAGCAGCTCGGCGCCGTCCTGGTCATTGCAGGCAGATACGGCGATGGTCTTGCGCGCGCGGTCGATGCCGGTCAGCTCGCCCTGCTGGAACTCGAAATGGTGCCAGCGCGCCTGCGCCGCGTATTCGAGCTGGTGCGTGTTGGGATCCATGCTGCCGGCGGCAACTTCATGCAGCAGCGGTTTCCAGATGTGGGTAGGCAAGCGGTCCACCAGGACCACCTGCGCCGTTCCCTTCCTGCCAAGCTTGTCGCCGAGCCTGGTTACCAGTTCCAGCCCTCCTGCCCCGCCGCCGACGACAACGATGCGGTGCGCCTTTGCTTCTGTCATGGTCTACCCGTGCGTATTGTGAAATCCGTGCCTGAGGCATGGCCACAGTCTGCTGCATTGCAGCATGCATGGCAAGCCGCATAACACGACTCAGCAGTCGCTTCAATCGATACCGCCATGCAAACGCGGGGGAGGGTTGTCAGCTCAACTTCATTGCGCTTTCAGTGCGCTTCTTCCCAGTTGGCGCCGCTGCCCACCTCGGCCACCAGCGGCACGCGCAACTGCGCCACCGTGCACATCAGCTCCGGCAGGCGCGCCTTCACCAGTTCCAGCTCATGCTCGGGCACTTCCAGCACCAGTTCATCGTGCACCTGCATGATCTGGCGCGTCTGCAGCCCGTCGCGCTCCAGCCAGCCCTGTACCGCGATCATCGACAGCTTGATCAGGTCGGCGGCCGTGCCCTGCATCGGCGCATTGATGGCGGCGCGCTCGGCGGCCTGGCGGCGCGGGCCACTGCCGCCGTTGATATCGGGCAGCCACAGCCGGCGGCCGAACACGGTCTCGACATAGCCCTGCTCGCGCGCGGTCTGCCGGGTTTCTTCCATGTAGTGCGCCACGCCGGGGTAGCGCATGAAGTAGCGGTCGATATAGTGCTTGGCCGCGTCGCGTTCGATGCCCAGGTTGCTGGCCAGCCCGAACGCGCTCATGCCATAGATCAGGCCAAAGTTGATGACCTTGGCATAGCGGCGCTGCTCGCTGCCGACCGCGTCGCGCTCCACGCCGAAGATCTCGGCGGCGGTGGCACGATGGATGTCCTCGCCGTTGGCGAAGGCGCGCAGCAGGTTCTCGTCGCCGGAGATATGGGCCATGATGCGCAGCTCGATCTGCGAATAGTCGGCCGACACGATCACGCTGCCCGGCTCGGCGATAAAGGCTTCGCGGATGCGGCGGCCTTCCTCGGTGCGCACCGGGATGTTCTGCAGGTTGGGCTCGGTCGATGCCAGCCGGCCCGTCACCGCGGTGGCCTGCCCGTAGCTGGTGTGCACGCGGCCGGTGCGCGCATTGACCATCCTGGGCAGCTTGTCGGTGTAGGTGGACTTGAGCTTGGCCAGGCCGCGGTAGTCGAGCAGCAGCTTGGGCAGGGGGTAGTCCTCGGCCAGCTTCTGCAGCACCTCTTCGTCGGTCGACGGCGCGCCGCTGGCGGTCTTCTTCACCACCGGCAGCTTCATCTGGTTGAACAGGATCTCGCCGATCTGCTTGGGCGAGCCCAGGTTGAACGGCTGGCCCGCGGCCTCGTACGCGGACTGCTCCAGCGCCAGCATGCGCTGGCCCAGCTCGGCGCTCTGCGCGGCCAGGCGTTCGGCGTCGATCAGCACGCCGTTGCGCTCGATCTTCTGCAGCACCACCGAGACCGGCATCTCGATCTCTTCATACACGCGGCGCAACCCTGCGGCCGCTTCCACCTGCGGAAACATCTTGCGATGCAGGCGCAGCGTCACGTCGGCGTCTTCGGCGGCGTACTCGGTGGCGCGCGCCAGGTCGATCTGGTCGAAGCCGATCTGGCCGGCGCCCTTGCCACACACCTCTTCGTAGGTGATGGTCTTCAGGTTGAGCAGCCGCTCGGCCAGGCTGTCCATGCCGTGGTTGCGGTGCGAGGCCAGCACGTAGCTCTGCAGCATGGTGTCGTGCGCCACGCCGCGCAGCGTCACGCCGTGGTTGGCGAAGACGTGGATGTCGTATTTCAGGTTCTGGCCGAGCTTGGGGCGGCTGGCGTCCTCGAGCCAGGCGCGCATGCGCTCCAGCACGAATTCACGCGAGAGCTGCCCGTGCTCGGGCAGGCCGGCCACGTCCGGGCCGCGGTGCGCCACGGGGATGTAGCAGGCTTCGCCCGGCGTCGCCGACAACGAGATGCCCACCAGCTGCGCCTGCATGGGATCGAGCGAATCGGTCTCGGTATCGATCGCCACCAGCGGCGCGGCCTCGATGCGCCGCATCCAGTCTTCCAGCATGCCCTGCGTGGTGACCGTCTCGTGGCGGATCTCGGTGGGCGCGCTCTCTTCCGTTGCCTGGACCACATTGCCGGTGGCCGCCGCCGGCGCATCGAACAGGCCGCCCTGCGCCGGCACCGGCGCCGCGGCCGCGCGGGCGCGGGCCTGCGCGCGCGCGTCAGGTAAGCGTTCTCCCGTGGCTTCGCGCAGCCAGGTCTTGAAACCGTAGCGCTGGAAGAATTCGACCAGCTTGTCCTTGTCCTCGCCGGTCTCGCGCAGCGCGTGGAAATCCGCCACCGCCTTGCTCAGGTCGCAGTCGGTCTTGACCGTGACCAGCTTGCGCGCCATTGGCAGCCAGTCGAGCGTATTGCGCAGGTTTTCGCCGACCACGCCCTTCATGCCCGGCGCGGCGGCCATCACGCCGTCGAGCGAGCCATGCTCGGACAGCCATTTGACCGCGGTCTTGGGGCCGACCTTGGGCACGCCGGGGACGTTGTCGACCGCATCGCCGATCAGCGACAGGTAGTCGATGATGCGCTCCGGCGGCACGCCGAACTTGGCCGCCACGCCCGGGGGATCGAGCACTTCGCCGCTCATGGTGTTGACCAGCGTGACCTGGTCGTTGACCAGCTGCGCCAGGTCCTTGTCGCCGGTGGATACAACCGTACGCACGCCCTGCTCGGTGGCCTGGCGCGACAGCGTGCCGATCACGTCGTCGGCCTCGACGCCGTCGACCACCACGATCGGCCAGCCCAGCGCGCGCACGGCCTCGTGGATCGGCTCGATCTGGCGGGCCAGGTCTTCCGGCATGGACGGGCGGTGTTCCTTGTAGGCCGGATACATGTCGTCGCGGAAGGTCTTGCCCTTTGCGTCGAACACGCAGGCGCTATACTCTGCCGGGTAATCGTTGCGCAGCTTGCGCAGCATGTTGATCATGCCGTAGATTGCCCCTGTGGGCAGGCCCTCTCCATTCCTCAGGTCCGGCAGAGCGTGATAAGCGCGATACAGATAGCTCGATCCGTCGACGAGCAAGAGTGTTTTTGGACTATCCGACATTCCCATGGACTCAAAATTGACTGGTGCCGCTGCGGGCGGTGCTTCGACCGCCCCCCTTGCTGATCCGGATGTATCCGATATCTCCGGCGATACCGTACAACCCCCGCCGGAGGCAGCGTCCGAACACGCCGCAGCCGTAGCCGCCGCGGCCGATGCCGCCGCCGCTGGCCATCCGCCTGAAGTGGCCGCAGAAAAAGCCGCCGCCGCCGCGGCGCGTGCCAATCCGCGCAAGATGATCCCCAGCCTGCGTGCGCTGGCCGACGAAGACCGCGCGACCGCGAAGAAGGCGCGCGCATCGTGGCAAATGTTCACGATTATGGCAGAGTTCATCGAGGCGACCGAGTACCTCTCGGAGATCCGCCCGGCCGTGTCGATCTACGGCAGCGCGCGCCTGCGCGAGGATTCGCCCTACTACCAGCGCACCATCGAGATCGCGCGGCTGTTCTCCGATGCCGGCTTCGCCGTCATCTCGGGCGGCGGCCCCGGCATCATGGAAGCGGCCAACAAGGGCGCGCACGCCGGCAAGTCTGCCAGCGTGGGCCTGAACATCGAACTGCCGCACGAGCAGCAGGGCAATCCGTACCAGGACATTGCCATGCGCTTCCGCCACTTCTTCACGCGCAAGGTCACCTTCGTCAAGAACTCCGACGCCTTTATCGTGATGCCGGGCGGCTTCGGCACGCTGGACGAGCTGGCCGAGGTGCTGACGCTGGTGCAGACCGGCAAGTCGCGCTCGGTGCCGGTGGTCATGTTCGGCAGCCGCTTCTGGAAGGGCCTGCTCGACTGGTTCCGCTTCACGCTGCTGCCGATGGGCCTGATCGCCGAGCACGACCTCGACCTGATGAAGATCGTCGACGAGCCGCATGAAGTACTCGAAGCGGTCTACGACTACTACGAGCGCCGTGGCGGCGACAAGCCGATCCCGCCCAAGGAAGAGATGTTCTACCTGTAAGCGCGCCGCCGGGCCTGGGCCCGGCCGGCTTGCGCCGCAAGCCACGCGTCAGGCACTCCTGCCGTTGCGCGGGTGCGCCGCGGGGCACGGCCCGGCCTCCGGGCACGGCAGAATTGCTAGAATGGAACCTGTCCGTTCTGCCAAGCCCGGCGCCGCCGGGTTGCAGCCAACCGCCGCATGCCGCGGCGTCGCCCGCCGCCCCTTATTGCCCTTGGGGCGCCGCGACGCCGCACAGGAGCCCCTGATGACCTCCCGTTCCACCCGGTCGTGCCGTTCTGCCCGGTCCGACGACCCCCTGCCCGCGGGCCTGCGCCTGCTGGCCGCGGCTGCCGCCACATTTGCGCTGGCGGCGCCCGTGCTGGCCCAGGGCAACCAGGAAAGCAGCGCACTGTCGCAGCAGGAACTGAACCAGATCAACAACCAGCCGATCGCGCCGGCAGCCAAGACGCAGCTGAACCAGCCGCGCCAGCCGAGCTTCCAGCTCAACGAGCGCGACGGCACGCAGGTGCGCGAGTACCGCGACAAGGGCCGCGCCACCGATATCCAGGTCAAGTCCGGCTTCGGCACCAAGTACGAGATGAGCAAGCCGGAAGACAGCTCGCCGCGCATCCGCGAGCACGATGTCAACCGCGTACCATCGGTCAACCTGAAATTCTGACCACGCAAGCGCCCTGCCGCAGCGGCGGCGGGACGCTGACCCACGGCCCGGCGTAAGCGGGCCGCGCCGGCCCTCCGGCAGTCATGCCGCGGCGGCGGCCCTGGTTTTGCCGCCGCTTTCCGATTCGCTTCACACAACGAGTATGGCCGTATTCACCACGGTCTCGCAGGACGAGATCGCCAGCTGGCTGCTTGATTTCGACCTTGGCGAAGTGCGCGAACTGCGCGGCATCGCCTCGGGCATCGAGAACAGCAATTTCTTCCTTACCATGGAGCAGGATGGCCAGGCACGCCAGTACGTGCTGACCATCTTCGAGCGCCTGTCGTTCGCGCAGCTGCCCTATTACCTGCACCTGATGGCGCACCTGGCCGAGCGCGGCATCCGCGTGCCGGCGCCGATCCCGGCGCGCGACGGCGAGATCCTGCGCCCGCTCAAGGGCAAGCCCGCCACCATCGTCACGCGCCTGCCCGGCGCCTCGCAGCTGGCGCCGGACGCGCAGCACTGCGCCGAAGTCGGCGACATGCTGGCGCGCATGCACCTGGCCGGCCAGGACTACCCGCGCCGCCAGCCCAACCTGCGCAGCCTGGCCTGGTGGCAGCAGACCGAGCCCGAGATCCTGCCTTTCCTCGACGCCGGCCAGCGTACCCTGCTGCAACAGGAAATCGCGCACCAGGCGGCGTTCTTCGCCAGCGCCGACTACGCCAGCCTGGGCGAAGGCCCGTGCCATTGCGACCTGTTCCGCGACAACGTGCTGTTCGAGGAAGACGGCAGCGGACGCCACCGTCTGGGCGGCTTCTTCGACTTCTATTTCGCCGGCAACGACAAGTGGCTGTTCGACCTGGCGGTCACCGTCAACGACTGGTGCATCGACCTGGCCAGCGGCGAACTCGACCACGCGCGGGCGCAGGCAATGCTGCGCGCTTATCATGCGGTCAGGCCGCTGAGCGACACCGAGGCCGCGCACTGGCAGGACATGCTGCGCGCGGGCGCGCTGCGCTTCTGGGTGTCGCGGCTGTGGGACTTCTACCTGCCGCGCGAGGCCGACATGCTGCAGCCGCACGATCCCACTCATTTCGAACGCATCCTGCGCCGGCGCCTGGACACCAGTCCCGCGCGCCCGCTCCCCTGGATCTGATCCGTCATGCAACTACTGGAAGTTCCTGCCAAGGAAGGCTACGTCTGGTTCCGCCAAGGTATCTGGCTGTTCCGCAAGAATCCGCTGACTTTCCTGATGCTGCTGTTCGTCTACCTGATCGCCGCGCAGCTGGCCATCGTGGTGCCGCTGATCGGCATCATCGCGCTGCTGGTGGTCACGCCGGGCCTGTCGGTCGGCGTAATGACCGCGTGCCGCGACGTGATCCAGAACAAGCGCGTGCTGCCCACCGTGCTGCTGGCGGGCTTTCGCGCCAACGGCAAGGAAGCCACGCGCAACCTGCTGGTTCTGGGCGGCATCTACGCCGGGCTGGTGTTCATGCTGGGGCTGATCGCCGGCGCGGTGGTCGACATGAGCGCGCTGGTGCCGATCGTGCTGAAGGAAGAAGCGCCCTCGGCCGAAGCGGTGCGGCAGCTCTACTACGCAATGATGATCGGCGCGCTGCTGTACACGCCGATCGCGATGATGTTCTGGTTCGCGCCGCTGCTGGCGGCCTGGCACGGGGTACCACCGGTCAAGGCGCTGTTCTTCAGCTGGACCGCGTGCTGGCGCAATCGCGGGGCGTTCTTCACCTATATCGTGCTGTTCGCGATGCTGCTGGTGGCGATCCCGTTTATCCTGGAGGCGGTATTCAGCGCGTTCGGGGCGGAGACGGTGCTGTCGTTCCTGGTGACGCCGTATTCGCTGCTGATGCTGGCGATCTTGTATTGCTCGTTCTATGCGACGTACCGCGGTTGCTTCAACGTGACGCCGCCGGGCGTCGAGCCGACGGCGCCGGCGGTTTGAAACCCAAGCAAGAGCGAGCGGTTTTGGGTGCTCCCAAGCAGCCCGAGCAAGCCTGAGCAAGGTGTTCTCCCTCTCCCGCAAGCGTGAGAGGGGAGCAAACCACCGCAGCGCGGTCTACTCCCCAAACGTCTTCACCATCGCGTCCGCCGCCATGCGCAGGTCGGGCACGAATCCCATCAGCCGGTCCATCGTCATCCGCGCCAGCGGCGCCTGCACCGCGATCGCCGCGCAGGCGCGGCTGCGGTTGCGCATCACCGGCACCGCCACCGCAATCATCCCCTCTAGGTTTTCCTGGTTGTTGATGCCCAGGCGCCGCCGCCGCGTCTCGGCCAGCTCCGCGTGCAGTGCCGCGGCGTCGGTGATGGTACGCGCCGAATGCGCGCGCAGCGGCAGGTTGGCCACCAGGCGTTCGCGCTGCGCGTTCGGCAGAAAGGCCAGCAGCAGCTTCCCGCTGGCGGTGCAATGCAGCGGCACACGCGAGCCCGGCTGCAGGTGCATGCGCAGCGGCCATTGCGTTTCGACCCGGTCCAGATAAACCACGTCGTCGCCCGACAGCATGGTCAGGTTGCAGGTCTCGCCGACCTTGTCGACCAGTTGCTGCAGGATCGCGTGCCGCGCCGCGGCCGGCCCCGCCTGCATCAGCACATTGACCGCGAGCTGGCGCACGCGTGACGAACATTCATAGCCGGGGCTGCCCGCCGTGCGCGACACCAGCCAGGTGCTTTCCAGCTGCTTGAGGATGCGGTGCACGGTCTGCTTGGGCAGTCCGATTTCCTCAACGATGGCGCACAGCGGCATGGGCCCGTCGGCGGCGGACAGGATCTCCAGGATGCGGAAGGCGCGCACCGCGGCGGCGTTCGAGTGATTACTCATGGATGCAATTTAGCGGATTCCGGGACGCGTTGGCGTCCCGAAATCTGCACTACCGGATGCAACCCGCAGCCGTGCTCGCGAAAGCGCACAAATTGGGACGGCATGCCGGTTTGGGTTCACTAGATTCGACTCGGGGCCGCCGCGGCGGACCTACCTGACCCAACCCCGGAGCCGATCCATGAGTGTGCAGATACTGCAGCGCCAGCAGTCCCATTCCACCGATGTGCCCGTGCCGGAAGACCAGGTCGATGCGATCGTGGCGCGCGCCCGGCAGGCGCAGCGCGCGTTCGCGCGTGCCGGCCAGGCCATCGTCGACACCGCCGCGGCCGCCGCCGCGTGGGCCATCATGGAGCCCGCGCGCAACCGCCAACTGGCCGAGCGGGCCGTGGCCGACACCGGCCTTGGCAACGTCGACGACAAGATCCGCAAGAACCATCGCAAGACGCTGGGCCTGCTGCGCGACCTGCACGGACGCAAGACCGTCGGCGTGATCGCGCGTGACGCCGCCACCGGCATCACCGAGATCGCGCGGCCGGTCGGCGTGGTCGCCGCGATCACGCCGTCGACCAACCCCGGGGCAACGCCGGCCAACAAGATCATCAACGCGCTCAAGTGCGGCAACAGCGTGGTGGTCGCGCCCTCTCCCAAGGGACAGGGCACATGCGAGCTGCTGCTGTCGTTCATCCACGCCGAGTTCGCGCGCGCCGGCCTGCCCGCCGACCTGGTGCAGATGCTGCCCGCGCCGGTGTCGAAGGCCTCGACCGCCGAACTGATGCGCCAGGCCGACCTGGTGGTGGCCACCGGCTCGCAGGCGAACGTGCGCATGGCCTACACCTGCGGCACGCCGGCGTTCGGCGTCGGCGCGGGCAACGTGGCCGCCATCGTCGATGCCAGCGCGGCGTTGGGCGATGCGGCCGCAAAGATCGTCCGCTCCAAGACCTTCGACAACGCCACCAGCTGCTCGTCGGAGAACAGCCTGGTGATCCTCGACGCGGTCTACCAGCCCATGCTCGAAGCGCTTGCCGCCGTCGGCGGCGTGCTGCTCACCGCCGAGGAAAAGGCGCGGCTGCAGGCGCTGATGTGGCGGCACGGCAAGCTCGCCGGCGACATGACCGGCCAGAGCGCGCCGCGCATTGCCGAGCTGGCGGGCCTGGCGCGCGTGCGTGCGCTGCAGCCGACCATGCTGCTGGTGCCTGAGACCGGCGTCGGCAGCGACTATCCCTTCTCCGGCGAAAAGCTCTCGCCGGTGCTCACGCTCTATCGCGCCGCCGATTACAACGCCGCCGTGGCGCGCGTGGCGAGCCTCTACGACTACATGGGCGCGGGCCACTCGGTCGGGCTGCATACGGCCGATCCGCGGCAGGCGCTGCAACTCGGGCAGGAACTGCCGGTGGCGCGCGTGATCGTGAACCAGGCGCACTGTTTCGCCACCGGCGGCAATTTCGACAACGGCCTGCCGTTCTCGCTGTCGATGGGCTGCGGCACCTGGGGCGGCAACAACTTTTCGGACAACCTCGGCTGGCGGCAATACCTCAACATCACCCGCATCGCCGAACCGATCGCCGAATGCGTGCCCGACGAGCGCGAGCTGCTGGGCGACTACTTCGCGAGGGTCGGCCAATGAACGCGCGCATCCGCCCCGAAGTGCTCGACACCGTGGCCACGCTGCTGGCCGCCCGTGCCGCGCAAGCTTCCGACAAGGCCTACCTGCTGTCTCCCGACAGCGGCCGCGCGCTCAGCTTCGGCGACCTGGCCGCCGACGCGGATGCGCTCGGCCGCCGCTACGCCGAGGCCGGCCTCGGCAGCGGCCAGACGGTGTCGGTGTACCTGCCCAACGGCGAGCAGACCGCGCGGCTGCTGCTCGGCACCATGGCCTGCGGGCTGGTGGCCAATCCGATCAACCTGCTGTGCCAGCCCGCGCAGCTGCGCTACATCCTCGGGCACGCGGACACGCGGCTGGTCTTCACTTCCTCCGAAGGCGAAGCCGCGATCCGCACGGCGCTGGCCGAAGCCGGCGTGGAAGTGCCAGTGGTGGTCACCGCGCCCGACGACACCGCCCTGCCCGCGCTGCCGGTAGTGCAGCCCGGTGCCGCTCCGCTTCCGCCACCGCAGCCGCATCATCCGGCGCTGCTGATGTACACCTCCGGCACCACGGGCACACCCAAGGGCGTGTTGCTGACCCACCGCAACCTCGCCGCCAACGGCGCCAGCGTCAGCCGCGAGCATGCGCTCGGCGCGGGCGATCGCGTGCTGGCCACGCTGCCGCTGTATCACATCAATGGGCTGGTGGTGACCGCGATCGCGCCGCTGGCACATGGCGGCTCAGTGGTGATGCCGATGCGCTTCTCGGCCAGTGCGTTCTGGCACGACATTGCCCGCCACGGCTGCACCTGGCTCAACGTGGTTCCGACCATCATCGCCTACCTGCTCAACGATCCCGATGGCCGTGCGCCGGCCGGCGTGCGCTTCTGCCGCTCCGCTTCCGCCGCGTTGCCGCCGGAGCACCACCGCGCGTTCGAGCAGCGCTTCGGCATCGGCGTGATCGAGACCATGGGCATGACCGAGACCGCGGCGCCGGCGTTCAGCAATCCGCTCGATCCGCAGCAGCGGCGCATCGGCAGCATCGGCCGGCCCTCCGGCACGCAGGCTCGCGTGCTGGGGCACGACGGGCGACCGCTGCCCGACGGCGAGATCGGCGAGATCGTGCTGCAAGGCGAGAGCGTGATGGCGGGCTACTACAAGGCGCCCGAGGTCACGCGCGAAGCCTTCACGCCCGACGGTTGGCTGCGCACCGGCGACCTCGGCTACCGCGATGCGGAGGGCTACTTCTACATCACCGGCCGCGCCAAGGAACTGATCATCAAGGGCGGCGAGAACATCGCCCCGCGCGAGATCGACGAAGCGCTGCTGCGCCATCCGGGCGTGCTGGAAGCGGCGGCGGTGGGCGTGCCCGACCCGGCCTACGGGCAGGAGATCGTCGCCTTCATCGTCAGGCGCGAAGCCGTGGCCTGCGACGACGCGGCGCTGCGCGCGCACTGCCTGCGCGAGCTGGGCCGCTACAAGACGCCCCGGGAATTCCGCTTCATCGCGGAATTGCCGCGCGGGCCCTCCGGCAAGGTGCAGCGGCTGAAGCTGCTGGACCCTGCATGAGCTGACACCCCATCCCTTCCCCCAACTTTCGCCAAGGAGCCCGCTCACCCCGCTACCACGACATCCGGAGACACGCACAGAGACACACAGCTGTTTGCTCAAGGACGGGGCAGCGCAGCCAGGACTTATCGCTGGCGCGCTCCGGCGAGCCGCAAGCGCATGGCAATGGACCACGCGCCGGCCGCCGCCCCGTCAACGCCACGCGCGCCCGCCGCGCATAGGAGGTGGTTATGCAGCAACGCATCAAGACCCGGCACATGATCCTCGGCGTCATGTGTTTGATGTACTTCATCGCCTATATCGACCGCGTCAACATCTCGGTTGCCGCCCCGCTGATCCGCGAGGAGATGGGGCTGACGTCCTCGCAGCTGGGGCTGGTGTTCTCGGCCTTTGCCTATCCCTATGCCGCCATGCAGATCCTGGGCGGCTGGATGTCCGACAAGTTCGGGCCCAAAAAGGTGCTGATCGTGCTGTCGCTGATCTGGGGCGTGGCCACGGTGCTGACCGGCTTTGCCGGCAGCGTGATGATGCTGGTGGCGCTGCGCTTCGTGCTGGGCATCGGCGAAGGCGGCGCGTTTCCGACCGCCACGCGCGCTTTCACCTACTGGATGCCGGTGGCCGAACGCGGCTTCGCGCAAGGCATTACGCACAGCTTCGCGCGGCTGGGCGGTGCGATCACGCCGCCGATCGTGCTGGCCATCGTCGCCGCGGCGGGATGGCGCGAGGCCTTCGTCGTGCTGGGTGCGGTGAGCCTGGGCTGGACCGTGCTGTACGCGCTGACGTTCAAGGACTCGCCCGACAAGCACAAGCGGGTCACGCCGGAAGAACTGCAGGAGATCGGCTACCGGCGCGGCGATTCGCAGCAGGCGGCCAAGGCACCCACGCCGTGGCGCCGGCTGTTCCGCCGCATGTGGCTGGTGACCTTCGTCGACTTCTGCTACGGCTGGTCGCTGTGGGTCTACCTGACCTGGCTGCCGTCGTACCTGAAGGAAGCGCGCGGCTTCGACCTGAAGCAGCTGGCGCTGTTCACCGCGCTGCCGCTGATGGCGGGGGTGGTCGGCGACACCCTCGGCGGCGTGCTGTCGGACCGCATCTACCGGCGCACCGGCAACCTGCGCCTGGCGCGCGGCGCGATCCTGTTCGTCGGGCTGGCCGGCTCGCTGATGTTCATCGCGCCGATGACCTTCACGGCCGATGCCGTCAACGCGGTGATCCTGCTGTCGCTGTCGTTCTTCTTCCTGGAGCTGACCAATGCCGTGCTGTGGAGCCTGCCGCTGGACATTGCCGGCAAGTACGCCGGCACCGCCGGCGGCATGATGAACACCGGCTTCGGGCTGGCCGGCATGGTGTCGCCGGTGGTGTTCGGCTACCTGATCGAGCGGACCGGCAGCTATGACCTGCCGTTCATGATCTCGGGGGCGTTGCTGGGCGTTGGCGCGGTGGCGTCGCTGTTCATCAATCCGTTGCTGACCGTGGACACTCCCGACCCGAAGGCCGGCGAAGTGCGGCACGCCCTGTCCTGAGCCCGGTGAGCGGCGGCGGGAAGGCCGGCGCCGCTCAGTCGATCGCGTCCAGCTTCGCCACCGACAGCGCCAGCCACTTGGCGCCGTGGCGCTTGAACTTGATATTGGCGCGGGCGTCGTTGCCTTCGCCCTCCAGCGCGGTGATCACGCCTTCGCCAAACTTGTTGTGGAACACCGACTGGCCCACGCGCAAGCCGGTGCCCGCCTCGCGCTTGGCGTCGGCATAGCCGTTGCCCTTGTCCATGCCGCCGGTCGGGCGCGTGCCGGTGTAGGGAACATCCTCCGGCTTGCGGAACCAGTCGCGGCCCCAGGCATTGTCGCGTTCCTGGCGGCGTACGCCGCCGTAGCCCTGCACCGCGGGCGTCAGCCACTTGAGCGCTTCCTCGGGCAGTTCCTCGAAGAAGCGCGAGCGCACGTGGTACTTGGTCTGGCCATGCAGCACGCGGCTCTGCGCGAACGACAGGAACAGGCGCTCGCGCGCGCGCGTGATCGCCACGTACATCAGGCGGCGTTCTTCTTCCAGCCCGTCGGGGTCCATCATGCTGTTCTCGTGCGGGAACAGGCCTTCTTCCAGCCCGGTGATGAAGACCACATCGAACTCCAGCCCCTTGGCCGCGTGCACCGTCATCATCTGCACCGCGTCCTGGCCGGCCTGGGCCTGGTTGTCGCCGGCCTCCAGCGAGGCATGCGTCAGGAACGCGACCAGCGGTGTCATCACCACCGGCAGCGCCTCGGGGTCGAGCACCTGCTGGGACTGGTCGCCGTCGGCCAGCACCGGCATGGCGGGCGCACGATCCGCGGGAATCACCGCAGCGAGCGCATCCAGCCCGTAGCCCTCTTCCACCACGAAGGCCTGCGCGGCAGTCACCAGTTCCTGCAAGTTCTCGATGCGGTCCTGGCCTTCCTTCTCGCCCTGGTAGTGGGTAATCAGGCCGCTGGTGTTGATCATGTACTCGACGGTCTCGGCCAGCGTCATGCGGCGGGTGTCGTCGCGCATTTTGTCGATCAGGCGCGTGAACGCGGCAAGCTTGCTGCCGGCCGCGCCGGGCACGTAGGCCACGGCCTCGGACAGCGCGCAATCGTACTGCCGCGCCATGTCCTGCAGCACCTCGAGCGAACGCGCGCCGATGCCGCGCGCCGGGAAGTTGACCACGCGGCCGAAGGCGGCATCGTTGCGCGGATTTTCCAGCAGCTGCATATACGCCAGCGCGTGCTTGATTTCGGCGCGCTCGAAGAAGCGCAGGCCGCCATAGACGCGGTACGGGATGCCGGCGGAGAACAGCGCGTGTTCGATCACGCGCGACTGGGCGTTGCTGCGGTACAGGATGGCAATCTCGGCGCGGCTGGCGCCCTGCGCGATCTGGTCGCGGATTTCCTCGATGATCCAGCCCGCTTCCTGGCCGTCGGTGCCGGCCTGGTACACGCGCACCGGCTCGCCATGGCCGGCGTCGGTGCGCAGGTTCTTGCCCAGGCGGCGCGCGTTGTGCGAGATCAGGTGGTTGGCAGAATCCAGGATATGCCCGTGCGAGCGGTAGTTCTGCTCCAGCTTGATCAGCCGGCGCACGCGGAACTCATGCTCGAAGTCGCGCATATTGCCGACATTGGCACCGCGGAAGGCGTAGATGCTCTGGTCGTCGTCGCCCACGGCAAAGACCGCGGCCGGGTTCTGCGTGCCGTGGCCGGCCAGCAGCTTGAGCCACTGGTACTGCAGCACGTTGGTGTCCTGGAACTCGTCGACCAGCACATGGCGGAAGCGGTGCTGGTAGTGCTGGCGGATCGCGTCGTTATAGCGCAGCAGTTCGTAGCAGCGCAGCAGCAGCTCGGCAAAGTCGACCACGCCCTCGCGCTGGCACTGCATGTCGTAGGCGGCGTAGAGGTCGACGAAGCGCTTGTTGAAGTCGTCGTTGGCCTCGACGTCGGCCGGGCGCAGGCCCTGCTCCTTGGCGTTGTTGATGAAGTACTGCAGGTTCTTGGCCGGGTACTTCTCGTCGTCGACGTTGAGCGACTTGAGCAGCCGCTTGAGCGCCGAAAGCTGGTCCTGGCTGTCCAGGATGGCAAAGGTCTGCGGCAGCCCGGCATCGCGGAAATGCGCGCGCAGCATGCGGTTGCACAGGCCGTGGAAGGTGCCGATCCACATGCCGCGGGTGTTGATCGGCAGCATCGACTGCAGCCGCGTCTGCATTTCCTTCGAGGCCTTGTTGGTGAAGGTCACCGCCAGGATGCCCGCCGGCGAGACCCGGCCGTTCTGCAGCAGCCAGGCGATGCGCGTGGTCAGCACGCGGGTCTTGCCGCTGCCCGCGCCCGCCAGGATCAGCGCCGGCTCGTCAGGCAGTGTGACGGCGGCAAGTTGTTCGGCATTGAGGTTGGCGAGCAGGTCGGACATCGGAGGGGCCTTGTGGAATGGCGCCAATTATACCGGTCGGCCCTGTCCGATCCGTCACATCCGAGCGGCGAAAACTGCCCTGCATGCAGGCGCGCACCTGCCTTAGCCAGCCTTTCCCGCCCGGGGCCGCTGTCCGCAAAATAGGCAGCGACCGGCCCGCCCCCGTATAATTTGGGGTTTCACTGGCGCAAGGCCGCCAGGCGCAGGCCGCCGCACCCCGCTACAGCCCTGCGACGCATCCAGACGCCAACCTCGACATCCCAGCATGACCGCCCAAGACCAATCGCTTGCCAAGAGCTTCGAACCCGCCGCCATCGAGGCGAAATGGGCCCCCGAGTGGGAGAGCCGCGGCATCGCCAAGCCGACCTTCGACCCTGCCCGCCCGGACTTCGCGATCCAACTGCCGCCGCCGAATGTGACCGGCACGCTGCACATGGGCCATGCCTTCAACCAGACCATCATGGACGGCCTGGCGCGCCACGCGCGCATGCTGGGCGCCAACACGCTGTGGGTGCCGGGCACCGACCACGCCGGCATTGCCACCCAGATCGTGGTGGAACGCCAGCTCGAGGGCGAGGGCGTGTCGCGCCATGACCTCGGCCGCGAGAAGTTCACCGAGAAGGTGTGGGCCTGGAAGGAAGAGTCGGGCTCGACCATCACCCGCCAGGTGCGCCGCATGGGTGCGTCGATCGACTGGAGCCGCGAGTACTTCACCATGTCGCCGGAGATGTCGAAGGCGGTGACCGAAGCGTTCGTGCGCCTGTACGAGCAGGGCCTGATCTACCGCGGCAAGCGCCTGGTCAACTGGGATCCGGTGCTGGGCACCGCCGTGTCGGACCTGGAAGTCGACAGCGTCGAGGAAGAAGGCTCGCTGTGGCATATCCGCTATCCGCTGGTCGAGGCTGACGCCAAGCGCGGCCTGACCCACCTGACCGTGGCCACCACGCGTCCGGAAACCATGCTGGGCGACGTGGCCGTGATGGTCCACCCGGAAGACGAGCGCTACGCGCACCTGATCGGCAAATCGGTGCACCTGCCGCTGACCGGCCGCCAGATTCCGGTGATCGCCGACGAATACGTCGACCGCGAGTTCGGCACCGGCGTGGTCAAGGTGACCCCGGGCCACGACTTCAATGACTATGCCGTCGGCCAGCGCCACAACCTGCCGCAGCTGTCGATCCTGACGCTGGAAGCAAAGGTCGTTGCCGACGCGCCGGCCGCCTACGCCGGCCTGGACCGCTTCGACGCGCGCAAGGCTATCGTCGAGGACCTCGACAAGCGAGGCCTGCTGGAAGAGGTCAAGAAGCACAAGCTGATGACCCCGCGCAGCGAGCGCACCGGCAGCGCGATCGAGCCGATGCTGACCGACCAGTGGTTCGTCGCCATGAGCAAGCCGGCGCCGGAAGGCACCTTCAACCCGGGCCGCTCGATCGCCGAGGTGGCGCTCGAAGCCGTACAGAGCGGCGAGATCAAGCTGGTGCCGGAAAACTGGATCAGCACCTACAACCAGTGGCTGGGCAACATCCAGGACTGGTGCATTTCGCGCCAGCTGTGGTGGGGCCACCAGATCCCGGCGTGGTACGACGATGCCGGCAACTGCTTCGTCGGCCGCACCGAAGAGGAAGCGCTCGCCAAGGCCCGCGCCGCCGGCAGCACCGGCGCGCTGCGCCGCGAGGAAGACGTGCTCGACACCTGGTTCTCGTCGGCGCTGGTGCCCTTCTCCTCGCTGGGCTGGCCGGCGGAAACCCCGGAGATGAAGCACTTCCTGCCGTCGTCGGTGCTGGTCACCGGCTACGACATCATCTTCTTCTGGGTGGCGCGCATGGTCATGATGACCAAGCACTTCGTCGGCAAGGTGCCCTTCCATACCGTCTACGTGCACGGCCTGGTGCGCGATTCGGAAGGCAAGAAGATGAGCAAGTCCGAGGGCAACACGCTCGACCCGGTGGACCTGATCGACGGCATCGACCTCGACACGCTGCTGAAGAAGCGCACCACCGGCCTGCGCCGCCCCAAGGACGCGCCCAAGATCGAGAAGAAGACGAAGAAGGAATTCCCCGAGGGCATTCCCGCCTTCGGCGCCGATGCGCTGCGCTTTACCTTCGCCTCGCTGGCGACGCTGGGCCGCAACATCAATTTCGACACCGGCCGCTGCGAGGGCTACCGCAACTTCTGCAACAAGCTGTGGAACGCGACCCGCTTCGTGCTGATGAACACCGAAGGCCATGACTGCGGCATGGGCCCGTGCAACAATGACTGCGGCCCGGACGGCTACCTGCACTTCTCGCAGGCCGACCGCTGGATCGTGTCGCTGCTGCAGCGCGTGGAAGCCGAGGTCGAGAAGGGCTTTGCCGAGTACCGCTTCGACAATATCGCCAACGCGATCTACAAGTTCGTCTGGGACGAGTACTGCGACTGGTACCTGGAATTGGCCAAGGTGCAGATCCAGACCGGCACCGAAGCCCAGCAGCGCGCCACCCGCCGCACGCTGCTGCGCGTGCTCGAGACCGTGCTGCGCCTGGCGCACCCCATCATTCCCTTCATCACCGAAGAGCTGTGGCAGAAGGTGGCCCCGCTTGCCGGCCGCGCCAAGGGCGACGGCAGCGAGACCATCTCGCTGCAGTCCTACCCGCTGCCGGCTGTCGCCAAGATCGACGAGGACGCCGAGCAATGGGTGGCGCGCCTGAAGGAAGTGGTCGATGCCTGCCGCAACCTGCGTGGCGAAATGAGCATCTCGCCGGCGCAGCGCATCCCGCTCTATGCCGAAGGCGACAGCGAATTCCTGAAGGCGGCCAGCGCACATATTCAGGCGCTGGCGAAACTTTCCGAGGTGCGCGTCTTCGAAGACGAGAGCACCCTGCAGGCCGAAGGCGCAGGTGCGCCGGTAGCCATTGCCGGCGGCAACCACCTGCTGCTGAAGATCGAAATCGACGTCGCCGCCGAGCGCGCGCGCCTGTCGAAAGAGGTCGAACGCATCGCTGCAGAGATCGGCAAGTGCCGCGGCAAGCTCTCCAATGAAAGCTTTGTCGCCAAGGCGCCGCCCGCCGTGGTGGCGCAAGAGACGCAACGACTCGCTGATTTCGAGCAAACGCTGGCCAAGCTGCAGGGTCAGCTGCAACGGCTGCCGGCCTGACCGGCAGCCGATGACGCCCCTGCCAGTCTGGTTTCCGTCCAGCGGCGTCGGACGGAACCGGACAGACGGCGCCGGTAATGGCTGGCAGGGTTATGAACCAGCATCTGAGAGGTACACCTGATATGGAAAATCGCGTCACCAAGGCCGTCTTCCCGGTCGCAGGCCTGGGCACCCGCTTCCTGCCAGCCACCAAGGCCAGCCCGAAGGAAATGCTTCCGGTAGTGGACAAGCCGCTGATCCAGTACGCCGTGGAAGAAGCCATGGCCGCCGGCATTACCGAGATGATTTTCGTCACCGGCCGCTCCAAGCGCGCCATCGAGGACCATTTCGACAAGGCCTTCGAGCTGGAAGTCGAGCTGGAAGCCAAGAACAAGCAGGCGCTGCTGGACGTGGTGCGCTCGATCAAGCCCGCCAACGTGGAGTGCTACTACGTGCGCCAGCCCGAGGCGCTGGGCCTGGGCCACGCGGTGCTGTGCGCCGCCAAGCTGGTCGGCGACACCCCGTTCGCGATCATGCTGGCCGACGACCTGATCGACGGCAACCCGCCGGTGATGAAGCAGATGGTGGATACCTTCAACCACTACAACTGCTCGGTGCTGGGCGTCGAGGAAATCTCGCCGGAGCAGAGCCGCTCCTACGGCGTGATCGATGGCCGCGAGTGGGATGAAGGCGTGATCAAGGTATCGGGCATCGTGGAAAAGCCTGCCCCGGAAGACGCCCCGTCGAACCTGGGCGTGGTCGGCCGCTACATCCTGACGCCGCGCATCTTCGACCACCTGCGCGAGCTGAAGCCTGGCGCCGGCGGCGAGTTCCAGCTGACCGACGCGATCCAGTCGCTGCTGGGCCAGGAGCAGGTGCTGGCCTACCGATACCAGGGGCGCCGCTATGACTGCGGCAGCAAGCTGGGCTACCTGAAGGCGACGGTCGAGTTTGCGCTGAAGCACCCGGAAGTCGGCGCCGAATTCAGCGCCTATCTGGAATCGCGCGAGCACCTGACGCGGCCGAACAGCTGAACGTTCGCCTCGTTCACCAAATGAAAAAGCCGCTTGAAGCGGCTTTTTCTTTGTCTCTCTTCGAGATCGATCAGCGGCGGCGCATGTAGAACACGAACACCTTGTCGACTTCCGAATGCGACAGCAGCTCGTTGCCGGTCTGCTTGGCGAAGGCCTGGAAATCGCGCGTCGCGCCGGGATCGGTCGCCAGCACTTTCAGCACTTCGCCGCTGGCCATGTCGGCCAGCGCCTTCTTGGTGCGCAGGATCGGCAGCGGGCAGTTCAGGCCGCGCGCATCCACTTCTTTCTGGAACTCCATTCGTCTCTTCCTTCGGGTTCTGAGGCTATTCGGGGGACTCTCACCAGCGATATTGTAGCGAAGCCCCGACCTGGCTGAAGTCATGCGGGCGGCGCGGGTCCGGAATATCCGCGCCGGTCTGCCGGTCGAAGAAGCGCACCGGGTAACCGCGCGCGGCCAGCCAGTCGGCCACGGCGAAGCCGGTACCTGCCGACCACACGCGCACGTCCTCGGGCGCCACCAGCTTGTATTCGGCCAGTTCCTCGGACAGCTGGACGGTGCCGGTCGCCTTGACGTGGTAGGCGATGATCAGCTCGTTCTTGCGCATGAACTCGTAGACGCCGATCAGCGAGACCGACTCGGTATCGAGGTTGGTCTCTTCCTTCAGCTCGCGCGCCACGCCCAGCTCGGGCGGCTCGTCGCGCTCCAGGAACCCCGTCACCAGCGCAAACATCTTCTCCGGCCAGGCGGCGTTGCGCGCCAGCAGCAGCTTGTCCTGGTACTCCACCACCGCCGCCAGCACCGGCAGCGGGTTGTTCCAGTGCACGAAGCCGCATTCATGCTGCACGCAGGCATGGCGTTCGCGCCCGGACAGCGGCAGCACCTCGAGCGGCGCGCCGCACTGCGGGCAGAATCGGTATTGCATTGGGGGGCTCCTGTAGGTGTCTCGTTATCAGAATGATCGCGCCGCCTCGTTCAAGCACCTGCTCAGGCACCCCTTGAGGCGCCACATGCCGCGCGCATGTCGGCGGCGAGCGCCTCCACCGTCTGCGGCTGCAGGTCCCACGAACACATGAAGCGGCAGCCGCCGGCGCCGATGAAGGTATAGAAGCGCCAGCCCCTGGCGCGCAGCGCCTCGATCGCCGGCAGCGGCAGCTCGGCGAAGACGGCGTTGGACTGCGTCGGGAACATGATGCGCACGCCGGGGATGTCGGCAATGCGCTGCTGCAGCAGTTGCGCCATGGCGTTGGCATGGCGCGCGTTGGCCAGCCACACATCGTTCTCGAGCAGCCCCAGCCATGGCGCCGAGATAAACCGCATCTTCGACGCCAGCTGCCCGGCCTGCTTGACGCGATAGGCAAAATCCTCGGCCAGGCGGCGGTCGAAGAATACCACCGCCTCGCCCACCGGCAAGCCGTTCTTGGTGCCGCCGAAGCACAGCACGTCGACGCCGGCGCGCCAGGTGATCTCGGACGGATGCACGCCCAGCGACGCCACCGCATTGGCAAAGCGCGCGCCGTCCATATGCACGCGCAGCTGCCGGCGCTTGGCGATGGCCGCGATCGCGCGCACCTCTTCCACGCTGTACACCGTGCCGACCTCGGTCGACTGCGTCAGCGACACCACCTTGGGCTTGGGGTAGTGGATGTCCGAGCGGCGCGTGACCAGCGCCTCGATCGCATCGGGCGTGAGCTTGCCGTCCTCGCCCGGCGCGGTCAGCAGCTTGGAGCCGTTGGAGAAAAACTCCGGGCCGCCGCACTCATCGGTCTCGATATGCGCCAGTTCGTGGCAGATCACCGAGTGGTACGACTGGCACAGCGCCGACAGCGCCAGCGAGTTGGCCGCCGTGCCGTTGAACACGAAGAACACTTCGCAATCGGTCTGGAACAGGTCGCGGATGCGGTCGCAGACCTTCTGCGTCCAGGTGTCGTCGCCATAGGCCTGCTCGTGGCCGCTGGCATTGGCTTCCAGGAAATACTTGAGCGATTCCGGGCAGAAGCCGGCGTAGTTGTCGGAGGCGAAGTGCTGCATGGTGTCCAGGCCGTTCAGTGCCTTACTTCTTGTCGGCCCACAGCTCGCCGCCGGTGGCCCAGTTCTCGCGCTTGACGTCGGTGATGATGATGTCGACGGCCGAGGCCGAGCAGCCCAGCGTCTCGCAGGTGACGCGCGTCACTTCCTCGACGAACTTGCGCTTCTGATCGATGGTACGGCCTTCAAACATTTCGACGTGGAAAGTCGGCATGCAATGCTCCTTGTGATGATTGGTGTTCTAGGTAGTCGCCACGGGACGTGGCAATCAGTCCCGGTAGGAAGGATCGATTCTATCGAGTTTGCGCAGCAGCGCGGGCCACTCCATCACGCCCTCGATGGCGCCGTTGTCGAACAGTTGCCCGGAGGTCTTGTGGGCGACGCCGTGATCCGGCTGCACCAGCGCGCCGCCCGCCTGCGCAGCGATCTGGATCTCGCAGGCCTTGATCAGCGTCGCCATCAGCACATAGGCCTCGGCCACGGTGCGGCCCACGGTCAGCGTGCCGTGGTTGCGCAGCAGCATGGCGGGGTGCTCGCCCAACGAAGCGGTCAGCCGCCCGCCTTCGGCCGGGCTGAAGGCCAGCCCTTCGTAGTCGTGATAAGCGATGCGGCCGTAAAAGCGCATCGCGTGCTGCGACAGCGGCAGCAGGCCGGCTGCCTGCGCCGACACCGCGATGCCGGCGGTGTTATGCAGGTGCATCACGCACATCGCGTCGGGCCGGGCCGCGTGCACGGCGGCGTGCAGCGCGAAGCCGGTGACGTTGACCGGGTGGACAGTCTCGCCGACGACCTCGCCGCGGCCATTGATCTTGACCAGGTCGCTGGCGCGGATCTCGTCGAAGGCAAAGCCGAACGGGTTGATCAGGAAATGGTCCGGCTCGCCGGGCACGGTGGCCGAGATATGGGTGTAGATCAGGTCATCCCAGCCCTCGCGCGCGGCCAGCCGGTAGGCGGCGGCAAGGTCGAGGCGCACGCGCTGCTCTTCGGCGGAGACAGGCTGCGGGGAGGCGCCCGCGGCACGCGCGGGCTGCAAGGCAAAAGACATGGGGCTCGCTCCTGCGCCGCCCGGTCTCGCGTGCCGGGGTCGGCCCCGGCCTTGTGCTGCGGCGCAGGCGCGGCAGCCGCGATGCGTGGCGCGTCAGGCGGCAAAGGCGATACTGTAGCGCACCTTCACGATCCGCTCCGTGCGGGCGCCAGCGGCCAGGCGCGGCGCATCCAGGCGAACACCAGCGCACCCACCAGCAGCGACGCCGCCGCGCAGGCCAGCGAGCTGGCGAAGCCGCCAGTGCGCGCCACCAGCGCGGTTGCCAGTGGCGGTCCGGCGATCTGGCCGAGGCCGTACGACGCGGTCATCAACCCCATCAGCCGCGGCGCGTGCGGGCCCCACAGGCGCCGGGCCTCGCGCATGGCGAAGGCGACCAGCGCGGTGAACGGCAGGCCGGCCAGCAGGCTGCTCAGCGCAAACCCCGCCACCGTCGGCCACAGCACCGCAATCGCGACGCCCAGCGCCTGCATGCCGTAGGAAATCGTCAGCAGCTTGCGGCTGTCGTGCGCCATGCTCACCCGCGTCGCCAGCACGGCGCCGACCGCTACGCCGGCGCCGAAGATCGGCCAGAACAGGTCGGCCCAGACCGTGCCCGGCAGCGCCTCGCGCGCGATCACAGGCAGGAAGGTGGCGGTGATGATGTAGCCGAAGCCGGCCAGGCCGTAGGCCAGCGTCAGGGTCCAGGTCTGGGCGTCGAGCCGCGCGGCGGCGCCGGCCGGCTGCGCGGCGCCAGTGGCGCGCGCCTGGCCGGCGTCCGCGGCGATCGGCGGCGCCACGAAAATGCGCCACACCAGAGCCACAAGCACCGCGGCCAAGACGGTGAAGGCCAGCCAGCCATGGTCGGCATGCCAGCCCGCGCCGACCATGCCGGAGGCGCCCAGGCCCGTGGCGACGATGCCAAGCCCCGGCCCACAGAAGATCAGCCCGCCCAGTTGCGGCTTGCCCAGTTCGGCCAGCCGCTGCAGGCACCAGCCGGCGGTATAGACCAGCACCACCGCGCTGGCCACGCCGGCGGCGAAGCGCCACAGCGACCACGCCGGCATGCCCCCCGGCAGCGCCATGCCCAGCGTCAGCAGCACCGTCGCCACCAGGCCCCAGCGCACCATGCGCAGGGCGTCGGGGCGGATAAACATGCACAGCGCGGCACCGAGGAAATAACCGATGTAGTTGACCGTCGCCAGCCAGCCGCCCTGATGCAGGTCGACGATGCGGTCGTGCAGCATCATCGGCAGCAAGGGCGTAAAGGCGAAACGGCCGATTCCCATCACCACCGCCAGCGACACCAGGCCGGCCATCGCCACCGCCACCGGACCGGCGTGACGCAACGGCGCGGCCGGTATCGAAGTGGTGGGGCTGGCGGCGGCGACCTGGTCGGGATCGAGGCTGTGGAGCTTGGACATGGCTCTGGCTGTGGGCGCAGCGGTTGCATTGCAGTCCCTGTATGCTACGCTGTGAATGCCATCCCGAAAAATGAATTATCCAGATGTAATGCATCATTAGTCGAGATGGATTTCGGATTCCCGTTCCGAGACCATGGCCATGGACCTTGCCGAGCTTGAAATCTTCCGTGCCGTCGTCGAAGCCGGCGGCATCACCCGTGCGGCCGAGCGGCTGCACCGGGTGCAATCCAACGTGACCACTCGCATCCGCCAGCTGGAGCAGTCGCTCGGGGTCGAGTTGTTCGTGCGCGATGGCCGGCGCATGGTGCTGACGCCGGCGGGACAGACCCTGTTCGACTACGCCTGCCGCATCCTGCAGCTGACCGAGGAAGCGCGCCAGGCGGTGCTGCCGGCACGTCCCAGCGGCCGCCTGCGCATCGCCTCGATGGAAAGCACCGCGGCCAGCCGTTTGCCCAATGTGCTGGCGGCGTACCACCAGGCGTGGCCCGAGGTCCAGCTGGAACTGGTGACGCTGGCGACGCGGCAGGCGCTTGATGCGCTGGCGCGCTTCGAGGTCGATTGCGCCTTTGTCGCCGAGCCGCTTTCCGAGCCGGGGCTGGCGGCCGTTCCCGCCTTCGAGGAGGAGCTGGTGGTAATCGCGCGTGCCGGGCATCGCCCGATCCGCTCCTCCGCCGACCTGGAAGTGCCGACGCTGCTGGCGTTCGAGTCCGGGTGCAACTACCGCGCGCGCGTCGAGGCCTGGTATGCCGGCGGCGACTCGGCCCCGCCGCCACGCGTACTGGAGCTGGGCTCCTACCATGCCATCGTCGCCTGCGCGGCGGCCGGCATCGGCGCCGCGATCGTGCCGCGATCGGTGCTGGCCCTGTACCGGGACCTGCCCGCCATCAGCCAGCACGGCCTGGGGCCTGCGGGCCGCGTGCGCACCATGCTGGCCTGGCATCCGGCCATGGCGGGCGCCGCGCTGCATGCGCTGGTCGATATGCTGCGCAAGCACGCACCCGGACCGCAAGGCGAGGCCGAGCTCGTCGCAGCCTGAGCGCCCTCGCGGCGACCGGCTGTCGGCACATTGCCGCCATGCAAGATGTGCCCGGTGGCCTACACTGAAAGTGGCGCCACCCCGGCACCCTGCGTGCCCCGCCCTTGCGATGAAACCTGCCACCGCGTTTATGCGGGCGATTCGGCTGCTGGCCGGCCTGGTGCTGGCATGCAGCGCTGCACTGGCCGTCAGCTTCGCCAACCTGCATGCGCGCGCCGCACCCGCCTCCGCGCCTGCCGCCACGGCCACCCCGCCGGTCTACGTGATCCCGCTCAAAGGCGCGGTCAGCCCGGCGAGCGCCAGCTTTATCCTGCGCGGCATTGCGCGCGCCCGCGAAGGCGGTGCGCAGCTGGTGGTGCTGGAAATGGACACGCCGGGCGGGCTCGATGCCTCGATGCGCGAGATCATCCAGGCAATCCTGGCGTCACCGGTGCCGGTGGCCAGCTATGTCTATCCGGGCGGCGCACGCGCGGCCAGCGCGGGCACCTACATCCTCTACGCCAGCCATGTCGCGGCCATGGCGCCGGGCACCAACCTGGGCGCGGCCAGCCCGGTGCAGATCGGCATCGGCGGGCCGCAGAAGCCGGACGCCCTGCCGGGCTCAACGCCGGCCTCGGCGCCGTCAAGCGAACCTGCCGCGGCAGACACCATGGCGCGCAAGCAGATGCACGATGCCTCGGCCTATATCCGCGGCCTGGCCCAGCTGCGCGGGCGCAATGTCGAATGGGCCGAGCGCGCCGTGCGCGAAGCCGTCAGCCTGTCGGCCGACGAAGCCCTGGCGCAGAAGGTGATCGACGTGGTCGCGCCCGACCTGCCCGCACTGCTGCGCCAGGTCGAAGGCCGCAAGCTGGTCACCGCGGGCGGCAAAACCAGCGAACTGCGCACGCGCGATGCCCCGGTGGTGACGCTGGAACCTGACTGGCGCAACCGCTTCCTGGCCGTCATCACCGAGCCCAGCGTGGCGCTGATGCTGATGATGATCGGCATCTACGCGCTGATTTTCGAGTTCTCCACGCCAGGCATGGTGGTGCCCGGCATCGTTGGCGCGATCTGCCTGCTGCTGGCGCTGTTCGCGCTGCATATGCTGCCGGTCAACTATGCCGGGCTGGCGCTGGTGGTGCTCGGCATCGGCTGCATGGTCGCCGAGCTGTTCCTGCCGACCTTCGGCGCGCTGGGCGTGGGCGGCATCATTGCCTTTGCCTTCGGCGCGGTGATGCTGATCGACACCGACGTGCCGGGTTTCGGCGTGCCGCTGCCGATGGTGGCGGCGCTGTCGGCGATGTCGGCGTTCTTTGTATTCGGCATGTCGGCGCTGCTGCTGCGCTCGCGCAGGCGGCCGGTGGTCAGCGGCGCCGACACGCTGGTCGGCAGCCGCGGCGAACTGCTCGACGACGTGCCTGACGCACCCGGCCAGGAAGGCTGGGCCTCGGTGCGCGGCGAACGCTGGCGCGTGCGCAGCGCGAGTCCGCTGGCGCGCGGCACGCCGGTGGTGGTGACCGCGCGGCACGGGCTGGTGCTCGAAGTGGTCGCCGCGCCCTCTGCTGCTCAACCGACTCCAAAAAAGGGAGCGTGAACATGGCATTCGGATTCAGCTTCGGCGGATTGATCTTCCTGGTGGCGCTGCTCATCATCACGTCGTTCCGCGTGCTGCGCGAGTACGAGCGCGGCGTGGTCTTCATGCTTGGGCGCTTCTGGAAGGTGAAGGGTCCGGGCCTGGTGCTGATCATTCCCGCCGTGCAGCAGATGGTGCGGGTGGACCTGCGCACGGTGGTGATGGACGTGCCGCCGCAGGACGTGATCTCGCACGACAACGTGTCGGTCAAGGTGAACGCGGTTGTGTATTTCCGCGTGGTCGATCCTGAGCTGGCGATTATCCAGGTAGCGAACTTCCTCGAGGCCACCAGCCAGCTCGCGCAGACCACGCTGCGAGCGGTGCTCGGCAAGCATGAACTGGACGAGATGCTGGCCGAACGGGAAAAGCTCAACCTCGATATCCAGAAGGTGCTGGACGCGCAGACCGATGCGTGGGGGATCAAGGTCTCGAACGTCGAGATCAAGCACGTCGACCTGAACGAGTCGATGGTGCGCGCGATTGCGCGGCAGGCCGAGGCCGAGCGCGAGCGGCGCGCCAAGGTGATCCACGCCGAGGGCGAGCTGCAGGCATCCGAGAAGCTGCTGGAAGCGGCGCAGATGCTGGCGCGGCAGCCGCAGGCGATGCAGCTGCGCTATATGCAGACGCTGACGCAGATCGCCGGGGACAAGAGTTCGACGATCGTGTTTCCGTTGCCGATGGATTTATTGACGACGCTGCGGAGTGCCATGGGCAACACCGAGAAGTAGGAAAGCAGAAGGGGCGCCACTGGCGCCCCTTCTTCATCTGCTTGCGAATCGGCTTGCGGAATGGTCAGGCCATCAGACCTTGGCCGCCACCCACTCGCTGACACCCGCCAGCGCCTGCGGCAGCTTGGCCGGCTCGGTGCCACCAGCCTGCGCCATGTCCGGACGGCCGCCGCCCTTGCCACCCACCTGCTGGGCGACAAAGTTGACCAGCTCGCCGGCCTTGACCTTGCCGGTGGCATCGGCGGTGACGCCGGCGATCAGGCTGACCTTGCCGTCGGCCACGGCCGCCAGCACGATCGCCGCGCTCTGCAGCTTGTCCTTGAGCTTGTCCATGGTCTCGCGCAGCGTCTTCACGTCGGCGCCGTCGAGCTGGGCAGCCAGCACCTTCAGGCCCTTCACGTCGATGGCCTGCGCCGCCAGCTCGTCGCCCTGCGAAGCCGCCAGCTTGCTCTTCAGGCGCTCCAGCTCCTTCTCCAGCGCGCGCACCTGGTCCTGCACCTGGCCAATGCGCGGCACGAGTTCCGACGGCTGCGCCTTCAGCACGGCAGCGGCTTCGTTGAGCCTGGCATCCAGGTTCTGCAGGTAGTGCAGCGCGTTGTCGCCGGTGATCGCTTCCACGCGGCGGATGCCGGCAGCGACGCCGCCTTCCACCACGATCTTGAACAGGCCGATATCGCCGGTGCGATGCACGTGGGTGCCGCCGCACAGTTCCTTCGAGGTGCCGATCGACAGCACGCGCACGTCGTCGGCGTACTTCTCGCCGAACAGCGCCATCGCGCCGCTCTTGACGGCATCGTCGAACGGCATGATCTCGGCGTGCGTATCGTCGTTGCGCAGGATCTCGGCGTTGACGATCTCTTCCACCTTGCGGATCTGCTCTTCGGTCAGCGCGGCGTTGTGCGAGAAGTCGAAGCGGGTCTTGTCCGCATCCACCAGCGAGCCCTTCTGCTGCACGTGCGTGCCCAGCACTTCGCGCAGGGCCTTGTGCATCAGGTGGGTGGCCGAGTGGTTGCGCACGGTGCGCGCGCGGCGCAGCGCGTCGACCTGCGCCGAGACGGCGTCGCCCACCTTCAGCGCGCCGCCTGCCAGCGTGCCCTGGTGGCCGAACACGTCGGCCTGGACCTTGGTGGTGTCGGCGACAGCAAATACAGCGTTGCCAGCCTTCAGCACGCCCTGGTCGCCGGCCTGGCCGCCGGACTCGGCGTAGAACGGGGTGTTATCGAGCACCACCACGCCGGTCTGGCCCGGCTGCATGGTGTCGACCGAGGCGCCATCCACATACAGCGCGGTGACCAACGCCCGCGGCAGTTCCAGCTTTTCGTAGCCATGGAACACGGTCTTGTCGCCCGTGTACTCCAGGCCGGCAGCCATCTTGAACTTGCCGGCGGCGCGCGCCTGCTCGCGCTGGCGGCTCATCGCGGCATCGAACGCGGCCTCGTCCACGGCGATTTCCTGCTCGCGGCACACGTCCTGCGTCAGGTCCAGCGGAAAGCCGAAGGTGTCGTGCAGCTTGAAGGCCAGTTCGCCGTCCAGCGTCTTGCCGCCCTTGAGCTTCAGCTCGGCCAGCGCGGCGTCCAGGATCGACATGCCGTTCTCGATGGTCTCGAAGAAGCGCTCTTCCTCGGCCTTCAGCACTTCGGTCACGCGCGACTGGGCTTCGGCCAGTTCCGGATAGGCCTCGCCCATCTGCGCGACCAGGTCCGGCACCAGCTTGTGGAAGAACGGGGTCTTCTGGCCCAGCTTGTAGCCGTGGCGGATGGCGCGGCGCACGATGCGGCGCAGCACGTAGCCGCGGCCTTCGTTGCCCGGGATCACGCCGTCGACGATCAGGAACGAGCACGCGCGGATATGGTCGGCGATGACCTTCAGCGAGTTCTGGTTCAGGTTGTCGATATGGGTCTCGCGCGCGGCGGCCTTGATCAGTGCCTGGAACAGGTCGATCTCATAGTTGCTGTGCACGTGCTGCAGCACCGCGGCGATGCGCTCCAGGCCCATGCCGGTATCCACGCACGGCTTGGGCAGCGGCGTCATGTTGCCCTGCTCGTCGCGGTTGAACTGCATGAACACCAGGTTCCAGATCTCGATGTAGCGGTCGCCGTCTTCCTCCGGCGATCCCGGCGGGCCGCCCCACACCTCCGGGCCGTGGTCGTAGAAGATTTCCGAGCACGGGCCGCACGGGCCGGTGTCGGCCATCTGCCAGAAGTTGTCCGAGGCGTAGCGCGCGCCCTTGTTGTCGCCGATGCGCACGATGCGCTCGGTCGGCACGCCCACTTCCTTGGCCCAGATGTCGTATGCCTCGTCGTCTTCCGCGTAGACTGTCACCCACAGCTTTTCGGCCGGCAGCTGGTAGGTCCTGGTCAGCAGTTCCCACGCGTACAGGATGGCATCGCGCTTGAAGTAGTCGCCAAACGAGAAGTTGCCCAGCATCTCGAAGAACGTATGGTGGCGGGCGGTGTAGCCCACGTTCTCCAGGTCGTTGTGCTTGCCGCCGGCGCGCACCGAACGCTGCGACGAGGTCGCGCGGGTGTACGGCCGCTTGTCGGTGCCCAGGAACACGTCCTTGAACTGCACCATGCCGGAGTTGGTGAACAGCAGCGTCGGGTCGTTCGCCGGCACCAGGCTGGACGAGCGGACCACGGTATGGCCCTTCGATTCGAAGAACTGCAGGAACTTGCTGCGAATGTCTGAGACTTTCATGGGATGGCGGACGCTGCTGCGGCTGGGCCGGGCGCGACGAGTCAGTTTTGGATTTGCAAACCGTTGATTATACGGGCAAGCCAGCCCCAAAAGGGCATGGCGGGGGCATGGCGGGGGCATGGCAGGCAGACCAGGCACCGCGCCCCGGGACCGGCCGGCTATCGCCCAAATCAAATACCACGGAGAGCCGATTGCATCACTTTATGGCTTGCCTCGCCGGGCCCGGGTGATACAGTGCAGGCACCCCGCGCCGGCCATTGCGCGCCGCGGCGCCGGCAGCCGGTTTTCCGATCCTTCCCCGCATCACCTCAGAATTTCTTCTACCGCCATGGGAGCCTTAAGCCATCTCCGCGTCCTCGACCTGACCCGCGTCCTCGCCGGTCCCTGGTGCGCCCAGAACCTTGCCGACTTCGGCGCCGATGTGATCAAGATCGAGCGCCCCGGCGCCGGCGACGACACCCGCACCTGGGGCCCGCCCTGGCTCAAGGACGAAGACGGCCGCGACACCGCCGAGGCCGCCTACTACCTGGCCGCCAACCGCAACAAGCGCTCGGTCACCTGCGACATCAGCACGCCCGAGGGCCAGCAGATCGTGCGCGACCTCGCCGCGCAGAGCGACGTGGTGCTGGAGAACTACAAGGTCGGCCAGTTGAAGAAATATGGCCTGGACTACGACTCCCTGAAGCAGGTCAAGCCCGACCTGATCTACTGCTCTGTCACCGGCTTCGGCCAGACCGGCCCGTACGCCGCGCGCCCCGGCTATGACTTCATCATCCAGGGCATGGGCGGCTTCATGAGCCTGACCGGCGAGCGCGACGACCTGCCCGGCGGCGGCCCGCAGAAGGCCGGCGTGGCGATTTCCGACCTGATGACGGGCCAGTACGCCACCATCGCGGTGCTGGCGGCACTCGCCCACCGCGACCGCACCGGCGAGGGCCAGTACATCGACATGGCGCTGCTCGACGTGCAGGTGGCCATGCTCGCCAACATGAACACCAACTACCTGGCCAGCGGCGAGGCGCCGCGCCGCTGGGGCAATGCGCACCCCAACATCGTCCCCTACCAGACCTTCCAGGCCGCCGACGGCTGGATCATCGTCGCGGTGGGCAACGACGGGCAGTTCCGCAAGTTCGTCACCGACGGCGGCCGGCCAGAGCTGGCCGACGACCCGCGCTTTGCCAAAAACCCGCAGCGCGTGGCCAACCGCGACGTGCTGGTGCCGATCCTGGCCGAGATGGTGCGCCCGCGCACCCGCGCGCAGTGGATCCGCGACCTGGAAGCCGCGGGCGTGCCGTGCGGCCCGATCAACACGCTCGACGACGTGTTCGAGGACGACCAGGTCAAGGCGCGCGGCCTGCGCGTGGACCTGCCCCACCCCAGCGCGGGCGAGGTCAAGCTGGTCGGCAGCCCGATCAAGATGAGCGTGACGCCACCGCAGGCGCTGCGCCACCCGCCGCTGCTGGGCGAGCACACCGACACGGTGCTGGGCGAGACCCTGGGCTACAGCGCCGGGCAGATCGCCGCACTTCGCGCAAAAGGTGTGCTGTAAGATTCTCCTCCTGACCGCGGCAGGCCAGGCCTGCCCTGCCGCAGGTGCTTTCCGGAAGTTCAGTTCCCACTGAAGTACTTTCCACGGGCCCGCGCCCCCCGCGCGGGCCTGCGCAAAGCAAAGGAGAACCCATGCTGACCGACGCCATCCTGGCCTTCCTGCATTTCCTTGCGATCTTTGTCCTGATCACGCTGATGGCCGCCGAGGCCGTGGCACTGCGCCCGGACCTGACCCCGGCCACCGTGCGGCGCCTGTCGCTGTATGACCTGTTCTATTTCCTGTCGGCGATGCTGGCGCTGGGGACCGGCCTGCTGCGCCTGTTCTACGGCGCCAAGGGCGTCGACTTCTACCTGCACAATCCGTGGTTCCACGCCAAGATGGGCGTGTTCGTGCTGATCGCGCTGTGCTCGCTGCCGCCGACCTTTGCCATCGCGCGCTGGCGCAAGCAGGCGCGCAGGCTGCCCGATTACGTGCCGCCGCCGTCCGAGATCAAGGCGGCGCGGCGCTGGGTCATGATCGAATCGCACCTGGTGATCCTGCTGCCGCTGTGCGCCGTGATGATGGCGCGCGGCATCGGGGCCCGCTAAGAATCCCAATCCCTCTGTCATCCGCAACATGCTGAAGAAACTGTTTGCCGCCGCGCTGACCGCGGCGCTGATGCCCGCCGCCGCCGCCGCGGCCACCACCGCCTACCCCGCCAAGCCCGTCCGCTTCGTGGTGCCCTATCCCGCCGGCGGCCCGCTCGACACCGTGGCGCGCGCCATCGGCGACAAGCTGCGCGACAGCCTGGGCCAGCCCGTGGTGGTGGAGAACAAGCCGGGCGCCGGCGGCAACCTGGGCGCGGACTACGTCGCCAAGCAGCCGGCCGACGGCTACACCATCGTCATGGGCGCGGTGGCCACGCATGCCATCAACCCGACGCTGTTCAGCAAGATGCCGTACGACCCGGTCAAGGACTTCGCGCCGATCACGCTGGTCGCCGACGTGCCCAACGTGCTGGTGATGCACCCCGGCAAGGCCGCCGACCTGCACATCAACAACGTGCGCGACCTGGTCGCCTACGCGCGCAAGAACCCGGGCAAGCTGGACTACGCCTCGGGTGGCAACGGCAGCGCCGGGCACCTGTCGGGCGAGCTGTTCAAGAGCATGGCGAAGATCAGCATGGTCCATATCCCCTACAACGGCGCGTCGCCCGCGCAGCTGTCGGTGCTGTCGGGCCAGACCGACCTGATCTTCGACAACCTGGCTTCGGCATCGGCCAATATCAAGGCGGGCAAGCTCAAGGCCTTCGCCGTGACCACCGCCAGCCGCGCGGCGGCGTTCCCCGAACTGCCGACCATTGCCGAGGCCGGCAAGGGGCTGGGGCTGGAAGGCTTCGATATCTCGACGTGGTTCGGCGTGTTCGCTCCGGCCAATACGCCGCGAGAAATCGTGGACAAGCTGAACCACGAGATCGTAGCGATCCTGAAGACGGACGACATGAAGGCGCGCCTGGCCCGGATCGGCGCACAGCCGGCGCCGACCACGCCCGAGCAGTTTGGGGCGTTGGTGCAGAAGGAACTGAAGAAGTATGCGCAGATCGTCAAGGTGTCGGGGGCGAAGGTGGACTGAAGTCCAAACCATCGCAGGACCAACGGCTTTGGGTGCTCCCAAGCCGCGCGAGCTAGCCCAAGCAAGGTGTTCTCCCTCTCCCGCAGGCGGGAGGGGGGAGCAAACCAACGCAAATCAAGCGCGCTCGCGGCCCGCTTCCTCCCTGCGCCGCCTCACCCACAGCTTCCCGCCGGAATCCCCCTCCAGCCGCGGCAGCAGCAATCCCACCTGCAGGATCTTCGCCCCCTCCATCCGCGTCACCGTCAGTGGCACCCCCGCGATCTCGACGCTGTCGCCCTCCACCGGCGGCGAGGTGAACACCCGCAGCATCGCCGCTTCCAGCGATAACGCTTCTTCCTCCGGCGTCAGCGCGCGCGTGCCGTAAATGGCCGCCACGTCGCCCAACGGCGCATCGCCGGACAGCAGGAAATCGTGCGAGACCTCCTCCCAGGTGGGCGCGCGCCCAGGGCTCTGGAACAACAGCGAGAGCCTCGGCAGCGTTGTCGCCGGTGCCAGCACGCTAACCGCATCGCCAGCGCGCAGTACGGTCTGATTCGGTTCGGCCAGCGCGTCGTCGCGCGCCACCGTCAGCAGGCGGCTGCGCGGCGGCAGTTCGAGCTGGTCGGCGCGCACGTTTTCCACCGGCGCGTTGGGCCCCACGCAGAACTGCATCACCTCCAGGATCGGCGCGCGCGTGCCGCGCAGCCGCGAACGCGCCACCGGCTCCGGATAGCCGGGCCGGCGCACGCGCGCCAGCCGCGCCGCGACCGATACGGTGGTGCCCTGGAACAGCAGGCTGGCCAGCACCACGGCAAAGGCGATGCGGAACAGCAAGCCGGCCTCGGGCGCCTGGCGCAGCAGCGGGAACAGCGCCAGCACGATCGGCACCGCGCCGCGCAGGCCCATCCACGCGATAAAGCCCTTCTCGCGCGCATTGAAGCGGAACGGCAGCAGCGCCACCCACACCGCCACCGGGCGCGCCACCAGCATCAGGAACGCGGCGACCGCCACCGCGGGCCCGGCCACTTCCAGGATCCGATGCGGCGCCACCAGCAGGCCCAGCAGCAGGAACATTGCCGACTGCGCCAGCCAGGCCATGCCGTCCATCGCGCGCATGACGTCGGCGGTGACCGCGCGCTCGCGGTTGCCGATCAGCATGCCGGTCAGGTACACCGCCAGGAAGCCGCTGCCGCCGGCGGTCTGCACCAGCGCGAACACCATGGCCCCGCCTGCGCACAGCAGGATCGCCTGCAGGCCTTCGGCCACGTGGATGCGCTCCAGCACACGGGCCAGGCAGTATCCCAGCGCCAGCCCAAGCACACCGCCCACGCCGAACTGCACCAGCAGGCTCATCACCAACCCCAGCGGCGTCAGCCCGCCGGGTGCGGTGACCCATTCGATCAGCGTCAGGGTCAGGAAAATCGCCATCGGGTCGTTGATGCCCGACTCGATCTCCAGCACGCTCGCGACCCGGTCCTTGAGGCGGATGCCGCTGCTGTGAAGCATCGAGAAAACCGCCGCCGCATCGGTCGAGCCGACGATGGCGCCGAGCAGCAGCCCGAGCCGCCAGTCGATACCGAGCAGCCACGCCGCGAACACGCCCACCAGCCCGGCTGTCACCAGCACGCCCACGGTCGCCAGCGACAGCGACGGCTTGAGCGCAACCCGGAAGGTGGCGAAGCGCGTGCGCAGGCCGCCGTCGAGCAGGATCACCGCCAGCGCCAGGTTGCCGACCAGGAAGCTGAGCCAGGTGTCGTTGAAGCGGATGCCGCCGGGTCCGTCCACGCCGGCCAGCATGCCGACTGCCAGGAACACCAGCAGGAACGGCACGCCGAAGCGTGCCGAGAACGCCCCCAGCACGATGCCCAGCGACATCACGATGCCACCGATCAGGATGACGTGGTCGATGCTCTCCAAGCTGCTCCTTGCGTCACGTATGGGTCCTTGCCGGAACCTTTCAAACCTTACAGGGCTTTCAGGCCGGCGCCCCCGGAGACTGCAGTACAGATGCCCGGGATGATAGCGCAGCGCCTCTCGCCGCCCCACCCGCCAGCCCGCGTCCAGACTGGCTTTGCGGACCGGCCAGGCGCCTTTTAAGCGCCATCTCACTAGGGGATACCCGAACCATGACCCTGTTTGCAGACATCTGAAAGGTAGCTGAAAGGTCGCCCCCTTAACTTCCACCCTGCCCGCAGGAGGGCCCTTCGTTGCAGACCGCATTGATGCAGGGCAACAAAGGGTCAACCGCAGATTTCAAGCGTCTTTTCGAGGAGATTCACTTTGCGCATACGTAGCCAAAAGGACTTCGCCTCCGGCCTGATGTTCATCCTGGTCGGATTCGGCTTTTCCTGGGTCGCACGCGGCTATTCCATGGGAACCGCCGCAAAAATGGGACCCGGATACTTCCCGTTCTGGCTCGGCATCGTGCTTGCCCTGCTGGGCGTGCTGGTGCTGTGGGGCTCGCTGTCTTCCAAGGCTGAGGAAGACCAGCTGGCCCGCTGGGATATCAAGACGCTGCTGTGGATTCTGGGCTCGGTGGTGCTGTTCGGCCTGCTGCTCAAGCCGCTGGGCATGGTGCTGTCGGTGCTGGTGCTGGTGCTGGTGTCGTCGATGGCCAGCCACGAATTCAGCTGGAAGGGTGCCATCCTGAACGCCATCATCCTGGTGCTGATCAGCCTGGGCGCGTTCGTGTACGGCATCAACCTGCAGATGCCGGTGTGGCCGGCTTTCCTGGCAAGCTAAGGAGGCCGCCAACATGGAACTACTCACTAACCTGGGCCTGGGCTTCTCCACCGCCCTGACCTTCCAGAACCTGGCGTACGCCTTCCTGGGCTGCGTGCTGGGCACCCTGATCGGCGTGCTGCCGGGCCTGGGGCCGCTGGCCACCATCGCCATGCTGCTGCCGGTGACCTACACGCTGCCGCCGGTGGCCGCGCTGATCATGCTGGCCGGCATCTACTACGGCGCCCAGTACGGCGGCTCGACCACCGCCATCCTGGTGAACCTGCCGGGTGAATCGTCCTCGGTGGTGACAACCATCGACGGCTACCAGATGGCAAGACGAGGGCGAGCGGGGGTGGCGCTTGCCACCGCCGGCCTGGGCTCGTTCTTCGCCGGCTGCGTGGCCACCATGATCCTGGCCGCGTTCGCCGCGCCGCTGTCGGAACTGGCCTTCAAGTTCGGCCCCGCCGAGTACTTCTCGCTGATGGTGCTGGGCCTGATCGGCGCCGTGGTGCTGGCCTCGGGCTCGCTGGTCAAGGCGATCGCCATGATCGTGCTGGGCCTGCTGCTGGGCCTGGTGGGTACCGACGTGAACTCGGGCGCAGCGCGCTTCTCGTTCGACGTGCCGGAACTGACCGACGGCCTGAACTTCGTCTCGGTGGCAATGGGTATCTTCGGCTTTGCTGAAATCATCGCCAACCTGGAGCAGAAGGAGCAGCGCGAGACCTTCACCGACCACATCACCAACCTGTTCCCGACCAAGGAAGACTTCAAGCGCATGATTCCGGCCGTGCTGCGCGGCACGGCGCTGGGCTCAGCGCTGGGCATCCTGCCGGGCGGCGGTGCCTCGCTGGCTTCGTTCGCGGCGTACTCGCTGGAGAAGAAGACCTCCAAGTACCCGCAGGAATTCGGCAAGGGCGCGATCGAAGGCGTGGCCGGTCCGGAATCGGCCAACAACGCGGCTTCGCAGACCTCCTTCATCCCGCTGCTGACGCTGGGCATTCCGCCCAACGCAGTGATGGCACTGATGGTGGGTGCGATGACCATCCACAACATCCAGCCCGGCCCGCAGGTGATGACCAGCAACCCGGCGCTGTTCTGGGGCCTGATCGCCTCGATGTGGATCGGCAACCTGATGCTGATCGTGCTGAACCTGCCGCTGATCGGCATCTGGGTGAAGCTGCTGAAGGTGCCTTACCGCTACCTGTACCCGGCCATCCTGACGTTCTGCTGCATCGGCGTGTACTCGGTCCAGAACACCACGTTCGATGTGTTCCAGACCGCGGCTTTCGGCGTGATCGGCTATCTGTTCATCAAGCTGCGCTGCGAACCCGCTCCGCTGCTGCTCGGCTTCGTGCTGGGGCCGATGATGGAAGAAAACTTCCGCCGCTCGCTGCTGCTGTCGCGTGGTGACTTTAGCGTGTTCGTGACGCGTCCGCTGTCGATGGGCCTGCTGATCGCAGCCGCGGTACTGGTGGTGATCGTGGCGCTGCCTTCGATCAAGGCCAAGCGCGAAGAAGCGTTCCAGGAAGAATAAGCAGGACTTGCCGCCGGCCTGCGGGCCGGCTCGCAATGCAACACTGGGGGCACCGCGAGGTGCCCTTTTTTTGTTGCCGGGAATTGACACGGTGACACGCCTCCGCCGGGCCCGCAGCGACCTATAGTATTAGCACCCGGACAACTGTCGCGATGAGCGCGTCGGAGGTTTGAGATCATGACCATGGCTAATACGCTGGCGAAATGCCTGAGCACCAAGCACAGCCAGTTCGACACCGTTCGGCACCCCTACAGCCTGAGCAGCATGGCCACTGCACACGCTGCACACATTCCCGGAGACCGCCTGGCCAAGACAGTCCTGCTGGAAGACGACAGCGGCTATGTCGCCGCGGTGATTCCTTCCACGCACCATTTGAAACTTGCCGAGATCCGCGAGCAGACCGGACGCAACCTGTCGCTGGCGCACGAGGATGGCGTGCGCGAAGTCTTCAGGGACTGCGACCACGGCGCGATCCCGCCGGTCGGCATGGCGTATGGCACGCAGACCTGGCTGGACGACAGCCTGCTGACGCACGCCGACGTCTATTTCGAAGCGGGCGACCACCAGGAACTGGTGCACATGAGCACCGACCAGTTCATGGAACTGATGGCCGATGCAAAGCGCGGGCACTTCGCGCACAGGATGATGTAGGGCAAAGCCATACGTCAGCAATCTGGCGGCCGGCGCGTGCCGGCCGTTTTTTTGCGCGCCGCTGTTGGTGACGACGCGCATGCCCGGCCCCCGGCACGGCATGACACCGTGACGGGGGCCGAGCTGCCGCTCAAACGGCAGGCGTCAATCCAGCAGGTCGAAGCGGTCGAGGTTCATCACCTTGGCCCAGGCCGCGACGAAATCCCTGACGAATTTTTCCTGCGCATCCTCGCTGGCATAGACCTCGCTGAGCGCGCGCAACTGCGAGTTCGAGCCGAACACCAGGTCGACACGCGTGCCGGTCCACTTCTTGTCGCCGGTCTTGCGGTCGCGCCCTTCGAACAACTCGCGCTCGTCCGACAGCGGCTTCCATTCCAGACGCATGTCGAGCAGGTTGCGGAAGAAGTCGTTGGTCAGCGTTTCCGGGCGGTCAGTCAGGACGCCATGCGCATCGGATCCGGTATGCACGTTCAGCACGCGCAGGCCGCCGATCAGCACCGTCATCTCGGGCACGGTCAGCGTCAGCAGCTGCGCCTTGTCGACCAGCAGGTGCTCCGGCGGGATGCTGTATTTCGCCTTGACGAAGTTGCGGAACCCGTCCGCCTTCGGCTCGAGCGCGGCCATTACGTCCACGTCGGTCTGTTCCTGCGACGCATCGGTGCGGCCCGGCGAGAACGGCACGGTGACCTTGTGCCCCGCCTTCTGCGCCGCCTGCTCGATGGCCGCGCCGCCGGCCAGCACGATCAGGTCGGCCAGCGAGATCTTCTTGCCGCCGGATTGCGCGCCATTGAATTCGGCCTGGATCCCTTCGAGGACCTTGAGCACCTTGCCCAGTTGTCCGGGCTCATTCACGGCCCAGTCCTTCTGCGGCGCCAGCCGGATGCGCGCACCATTGGCGCCGCCCCGCTTGTCCGAACCGCGGAAGCTCGATGCCGACGCCCACGCGGTCTGCACCAGTTGCGACAGCGGCAGGCCCGAAGCCAGCACCTTCTGCTTGAGCGCGGCGACATCCTGGTCGTTGACCAGCGGATGGTCAACCTTCGGCACCGGGTCCTGCCAGAGCAGATCTTCCTGCGGGACTTCCGGGCCCAGGTAACGCGCGCGCGGACCCATGTCGCGATGGGTCAGCTTGAACCACGCGCGGGCGAAGGCGTCGGCAAGCTGGTCGGGATGCTCCAGGAAGCGCCGCGAGATCTTCTCGTACTCGGGGTCGAAGCGCAGCGACAGGTCGGTGGTCAGCATCGTCGGCCGCAGCTTCTTGGACGGATCGTACGCATGCGGGATGGTCTCGCCGCCATTCTTGGCCACCCACTGGTTGGCGCCGGCAGGGCTCTTGGTCAGTTCCCAGTCATGGCCGAACAGGTTTTCCAGGTAGCTGTTGCCCCATTGCGTCGGCGTCTTGCTCCAGGTCACCTCCAGCCCGCTGGTGATGGTATCGGCGCCCCTGCCGGTGCGGAAGCTGCTCGACCAGCCCAGGCCCTGGAGCTCGAGATCCGCGCCTTCCGGTTCAGCGCCGACGTTGTCCGCCGGTCCGGCACCGTGCGTCTTGCCGAAGGCATGCCCGCCGGCGATCAGCGCAACGGTTTCCTCGTCGTTCATGGCCATGCGCGCGAAAGTCTCGCGGATATCGTGCGCCGCGGCAAGCGGGTCCGGGTTGCCTTCCGGCCCTTCCGGGTTCACGTAGATCAGGCCCATCTGCACGGCTGCCAGCGGGTTTTCCAGGTGGCGGCCGTGGTCGGTGCGGCTGGCCTCGGCGCCATGCATGTCCTCGTCGGCAACCAGCACGCCGGCGTCGTCGTACTTACCCGCGGCACCCTTGCCGTAGCGGAGGTCGCCGCCGAGCCAGGTCTTTTCGTCGCCCCAGTACACGTCGCCGTCAGGCTCCCAGGTATCTTCGCGGCCACCGCCGAAACCGAAGGTCTTGAAGCCCATGGTCTCCAGCGCGACGTTGCCGGTCAGCACCAGCAGGTCGGCCCACGAGATGTTCTGGCCGTACTTCTGCTTGATCGGCCATAGCAGCCGGCGCGCCTTGTCCAGGCTGACGTTGTCCGGCCAGCTGTTGAGCGGCGCGAAACGCTGCTGGCCGCGCCCTGCGCCGCCGCGGCCGTCGCCGATGCGATAGGTGCCGGCGGCGTGCCAGGCCATGCGGATGAACAGCGGGCCATAGTGGCCGAAGTCCGCCGGCCACCAGTCCTGCGAGTCGGTCATCAGCGCCGCCAGGTCCTTTTTCACCGCGGCCAGGTCCAGGTCCTTGAACGCTTTACGGTAGTTGAAGTCCGGGCCCAGCGGGTTGGACTTGCCGGAATGCTGGCTGAGCAGGTCCAGCCGCAATTGCTTTGGCCACCACTCGCGATTGGTCGTACCGCCGCCGGCGGTATGCGTGAAGGGACACTTTGCTTCGTTAGACATACGTTCTCTCCTTAGGGGGACGTACTGCATACGCCTGCCGCGATGGCGTCAGCGGTCGCTCGATTGCTGTTATTGCCCGAATAGCTGTCTGACTTCGAAGATTCCCGCTCCGGCACGACTCGCCGGACGTTCTTGCAACGCAAGCCGGCTGGTTGCCGCCGGTGCGCGGACGCGCGCGGGCGCGCACCGGCGTGACGATCGGGGCGCGCGCAGGGCGAAGCCGCGCTGTCTGACTTCCGCAGCGGCTGTCCGCAACCAAAATATATGCACAGCTCGGCCCGAGGAGAATGCGATTCTGTCTATCTGGCCGATAGACCGCGCTTATGGCGCCATGGCGACCGGCTTCTGGTGCCACTCAGGCGCCAAACAGTTCGCTGCATGCCGCCCGCACCGCCGCCGTTACCTGCCCGCGCCCGTGGTCGCGCCGCTCGAGCATGCCGATGTGGCGCATGACCGGCTCGCCGTTGACCAGCAGAGGCAGGATGCGCAGCGCCTCGTCGTCGTGCCAGCGCGCGCGCCGCAGCAGCGGCACTACGGTCACGCCCACCTCCTGGCGCACCAGCTCGACCAGCGCCTCGATGGCGTTCAGCTCGAGGAACTCGTTGACCTTCAGGTGCGCGCGGCGCAGCGCGCGCTCGACCAGCACGCCGGTGCGCTGGCTGCGGTCGAAGCGCAGGTAAGGATTCCCGGCAAGCGCCTCGCGCGCATCGCGGCCGGGGCTGCCGCGTGCGGCGATCGCCACCAGCGGCTCCTGGTACAGCGGCGTCCAGCGCAGCGTGCCGGGAATCCGCGTGGCGCCTTCCACCAGGATCGCCGCGTCGAGCTCGCCGGCCTCGACCTGTGCCGCCAGCTCGATCGACTTGGCGCCGACCAGGCGCACGTCGAGCGCCGGGTAGGTGCGCTTCATGCGGGCCACCGCGTGCGACAGGCCGCCCATCACCGACACCACCGCGCCCACGGCCACGGCACCGGCCATGGCCTGGTCCGATGCCAGCGGCAGCCGCATCTCTTCGTACAGGGCGAGCAGGCGCCGCGCCTGCGGCAACAGCGCGCGGCCATCGGCATTGAGCACCGCGACGCGGCCGTTGCGGTCGAACAGTTCACGCCGCAGTTCGCTTTCGAGCGCGCGCATCTGCAGGCTGACAGCGGCCTGGGTCAGGGCCACCTGGCCGGCGGCTGCGGCAAAGGAGCCCTGGTCGGCTACGGAAACGAAGGTACGAAGGAATCGGATAGTGCTCATCGGTGCCCGTGCGCAATGCTGCAAAGCTGCGTCGATACTTAAATTTTCCTTGTGACATTGGAAAGAAATATTAGCTTTCTTTGTGACCGGCGGCACGGAATAATTAAGCGGGCTCATCAATCCTTGCCCGCCTTGCCCGCTGTATGCCCGCCCCAAGCCTGACTCCGGAGACAAGCATGAAATCCTGGCTGCGCCTCGCCGGCATCGCCGCTGCCTGTGGCATGTGCCTGGCCACCACGCCCGCGCTGGCCGACAACTATCCCGGCAAGCCGATCCGCCTGATCGTGCCCTTCCCGGCAAGCGGCGCGACCGACCTGCTGGCGCGCGCCATCGCCCAGAAGGTGGGCACCGACATCGGCCAGCAGATCGTGGTGGACAACCGCCCGGGCGCCGGCGGCGCGATCGGTTCCGACATGGCGGCCAAGGCCGCGCCGGACGGCTACACGCTGCTGATCGCGACCACCAGCACGCACTCGATCGGCCCGTACATCAACACCCGCCTGCCGTACAACACCGAGACCGACTTCACCCCCATCGGCCAGGTGGCGATCGCCACCAACGTGCTGGTGGTGCCGAACAGCCTGCCGGTGAAGAACGTGCGCGAACTGGTCGACTACGCCAAGAAGCATCCCGGCGAACTCAACTACGCCTCCAGCGGCAATGGCACCGTGGTGCACCTGACCGCCGAGGCGTTCAAGGCGCAGGCCGGCGTGTTCATCACCCATATCCCCTACCGCGGCACCGCGCTGGCCGTGCCCGACCTGATCTCGGGCAAGGTGCAGGTGCTGTTCGACAGCATCGTCTCGGGGCTGCCGCATGTGAAGGACGGCAAGCTCAAGGCGCTGGCGGTGACCAGCGCCAGGCGCTCGCCGCTGGCACCGGAGATCCCCACGGCCAGCGAGTCGGGCCTGCCCGGCTTTGAGTCGGATACGTGGTTCGGCATCTACGGGCCCAAGGGGATGCCGGCGGACATCGTCAATCGCCTGAATGCCGAGTTCAACAAGGCCATCCAGTCGCCCGAGGTCAGGGAACGCCTGGGCAAGCTGGGCGCCGAGCCGGTCGGCGGCACGCCGGCGCAGTTTGCCGCCATGGTGAAGAAGGACAGCGCCCGCTGGGGCAAGCTGATCAGGGATCGCAAGATCACGGCAGAATAACGGCACCGCGAGTGCCAACGCTGCCGGCGCCCACCACGGCCCGGCCGCTTCCTGAAACGACAGACAAAGCCATGCAGAACTTCAACTGGACCAACCCCTACCCCTCCGTGCGCATCCCGCTGTTTGCGCGCAACGTGGTGTCCACCTCGCACCCGCTGGCTGCGCAGGCCGGCCTGCGCATGCTGCTCAAGGGCGGCAATGCCGTCGATGCGGCCATCGCCGCGGCGGCCGCGATCACCATCGTCGAGCCGGTATCGTGCGGCCTGGGCAGCGATGCCTTCGCCATCCTGTGGGACGGCAAGGAGCTGCATGGCCTGAACTCCTCCGGCGTGGCCCCGGCCGCCTGGAACCCGGAGTACTTCAGGAACAAGTACGGCACCGACGCCAACGGCCTGGCCAACCGCCCGATCCGCGGCTGGGACTCGGTCACCGTGCCCGGCGTGATCGCCGGCTGGGCGGCGATGCACGAGCGCTTCGGCAAGCTGCCGTTCGCCGACCTGATGGAGCCGGCGATCGAGATCGCCGAGCGTGGCTACGCCGTGCCGCCCGTGGTGGCGCACAAGTGGGCCGCCGCTGTGCCCGAGCTGAAGGACCAGCCGGGCTACGCCGAGACCTTCATGCCCAATGGCCGCGCGCCGCTGGTCGGCGAGAAGTTCACCATGAAGGCTGCCGCCGAGACGCTGCGCAAGATCGGCGAGACCCGCGGCCGCGCCTACTACGAAGGCGAGATCGCCGAGAAGATCGCCGCCTTCAGCAAGCAGTGCGGCGGCGCGATGACGCTTGACGACCTGCGCAACTATCGCCCCGACTGGGTCAAGCCGATCAGCAAGGCCTACCGCGGCTACGAACTGCACGAGATCCCGCCCAACGGCCAGGGCATTGCCGCGCTGGTGGCGCTGGGCATCCTCAGCCAGTTCGACATGGCCTCGATCCCGGTCGACTCCGTCGATTCGCAGCACCTGCAGATCGAAGCGATGAAGCTGGCCTTCGCCGACCTGTACCGCTACGTGGCCGACCCGCGCAGCATGGAAGTCACGCCGGAACAGATGCTGGATGACGCGTACCTGAAATCGCGCGCCAGGCTGATCGACATGCAGCGCGCCACGCATTTCAACTTCGGCATGCCCAAGGTGGGCGGCACCATCTACCTGACCGCCGCCGACGAGAGCGGCATGATGGTCTCGTTCATCCAGTCGAACTACATGGGCTTCGGCTCTGGCGTGGTGGTGCCGGGCACCGGCATCAGCCTGCAGAACCGCGGCGTGGGCTTCTCGATGGATCCCAGGTCCGCCAACGCCGTGGCCGGCGGCAAGCGCCCGTTCCACACCATCATCCCGGCCTTCCTGACGAAAAACGGCCATCCGGTGATGAGCTTCGGCGTGATGGGCGGCGACATGCAGCCGCAGGGCCACCTGCAGACGGTGGTGCGCATGCTGGACTACAACCAGCAGCCGCAGGCCGCATGCTGCGCGCCCCGCTGGAAGGTCAACCGCGATTTCACGCTGGACGTGGAAGGCACCATGGACCCGGCCACGGTCGCAGGGCTGAAGGCGCGCGGGCACCAGTTGAAGTCGGTGGAAGACCCGTACATGGACTTTGGCTCGGGCCAGTTTATCTGGCGCCTGTCGGACGATCCGGAGCAAGGGTACGTGGCCGCCAGCGACAGCCGGCGCGACGGGCAGGCGGTGGGGTTCTGAGCCACCAACGAAGCCAACGGTTTTGGGTGCACCCAAGCCGCCCGAGCTAGCCTAAGCAAGGTGTTCTCCCTCTCCCGCACGCGGGAGAGGGGAGCAAACCCCGCAACTGGCCCGCCCACAACCCCGCCAACTGTGCATGGCGCACCGACTCCGCCTCCGTACACTGCTCGGATGCTTCCGGAGCCCGCACCATGCCCACCTACGCCTTCCGCCTGCTCAACGTCTTCGCCGAATCTACCTTCGGCGGCAATCCCCTGTGCGTGTTCGAAGACGCGCGCGGCCTGGACGAGGCCACCATGCAGGCGCTCGCGCTGCAGTTCAACCTGTCGGAAACCACCTTTATTCTGCCGTCGGACAATGCCAGCGCGCGTGTGCGCATCTTCACGCCCGGCCATGAGATGCGTTTCGCCGGTCACCCCACGCTGGGCACCGCGCACGTGGTGCGCGAATTGGCCGGCACCGGCGACACGCTGACGCTCGAGTTCCTCGCCGGCGTGGTCCCGGTGACGGCGCAGGGCGATGTGTGGACTTTCACCGCACCGCACAGCGGCATGCCGAAGACCGCCCCGGCCGGCCTGCCCGATGCCGGGATGGCAAGCCTGCTCGGCCTGCAGGAGAGCGACCTGCTGGTGTCGCCGATGTGGGTCGACACCGGCGCCGACCAGTTGCTGGTGGCCGTGAACAGCACCGATGCCGTGGGACGCGCCAATCCCGACAGCGCGCGGCTCGACATCTGGCCGCAGAGCAGCCTGGGCCGCAAGACCGCGTACGTGTTCGCCTTCGATCCCGAACAGCCTGGCCGCGTGCTGTCGCGCTATTTCTTCGCCAAGCAGGGCGGCGGCGTGGCCGAGGATCCGGGCACGGGCTCGGCCTGCGCTAACCTCGGTGGCTGGCTGCTCGCCACCAGCCGCGCGCTGCCGGCGGAATACATCATCGACCAGGGCGAGGCCGTCGGCCGCCCGTGCCGGCTGCGCTTGTCGGTCGGCCCGGACGGCGCGATCCGCGTGGGCGGCCGCGTGCTGGAGATTGGCCGCGGCACCGTGACACTCTGACCGCCCTGCGCAGCGCCGCCGGCTGCGCTACATTGTCGCTTGCCCCGCCAACCGCCCCGCCCCGCCATGACCTCGCACGCCATCACCTCCCTGGCCGAACTGGAAGCGCTCTACGCCCAGCCCGCGGCACCTTCGCTGTCCAAGGAAGTCGACTACCTGCACCCGCATTACCGCGCCTTTATCGAGGCCGCACCGTTCTGCCTGCTGTCGACCGTCGCCGACGACTGGGCCGAATGCTCGCCGCGCGGCGACATGCCCGGTTTCGTGCAGGTGCTGGACGAGCGCACGCTGCTGCTGCCCGACCGGCGCGGCAACAACCGCATCGACAGCCTGCGCAATATCGTGGCCGATCCGCGCGTCGGCCTGCTGTTCGTAATCCCCGGCGTCAACGAGACCATCCGTGTCAACGGCACCGCGCAGATCAGCGTCGACCCGGCGTTGATCGCGCGCTGCGTGGTCGACGGCAAGGCGCCGACCACGGTGCTCGTGATCACGGTGCAGTCGGTGTTCTTCCAGTGCGCCCGCGCGCTGATCCGCTCGCGCCTGTGGTCCGCGGACGCGCAGGTCGCACGGCAGACGCTGCCGAGCAACGGCAAGATCCTGGCCACGCTGAGCGAGAACGCCATCGACGGCGCCGCCTATGACCGCGAGCTGCCCGAACGGCAGCATAATACTCTGTACTAGCGCGGCAGCCACTCCGGCGCGTGCGTGCCGAGCGGCTCGGACGGCAGCGTCCAGCGCGCCGGCGTCCCGGACAGCAGCGCCGCGTGGCGCACCACGGTCAGCATGCCGAAGCCGGACGGCACCGCTTCGAGCAGGTCGGCGACATCGTCGATCTTCTGCTCGGGCGCCTTCAGCCCTTGCGGCACCCGCCCCAGCCCGCGCAGCCACTGCCCCACCTGGGCCAGCGACACGCGCACGTGCCAGCTGCCGCCTTCCAGCGCGCGCCGGTGCAGCGCGGCCATCGCGCCGAATGCCAGCAGGTAGCCCGCGGCATGATCCAGCACCTGCGCCGGCAATGGCCGCGGCGTGTCGCTGCCGGCCGCTTCGGCCTCGGCGTGGTTGAAGCCGGTGGCGGTCTGCACCAGCGAATCGAAGCCGCGCTTGTGCGCCCACGGCCCCACGTGGCCATACGCGCTCAGCGACACGTAGACGATGCCCGGCCGCGCCCGCGCCGCGGCTTCCGCGCCCACGCCCAGCTCGGCCAGGCCGCCGGGCCGGTAGCCCTGCACCATCACGTCGGCACCGTGGAGCAGCTTGTGCAGCGTGCGCTTGTCATCAGGGTCGCGCAGGTCGAGCTGGCAGCTGCGCTTGCCGCGGCCGGTGTCGATCACCAGTGGCGCGATCGACGGCAGGTGCGCGGAGGTTACCAGCAGCACGTCCGCGCCATGCGCGGCCAGCGTGCGCCCGGCGACCGGGCCGGCGATGATGCGGGTGAAGTCGAGCACGCGCACCCCCGACAGCGGCCGCGCATCGGCAGACGTTGGCGCCGGCCATGGCTGTGGCGGCGCATCGCCGATGCGCTCGAGCGTCACCGGCGGCAGGCCGCGCAGCGCCGCGGCCTGCGGATGGCGGTCCCATTCGTCGAAGCTGCGCAGCGCAGCGACCACCAGGCCGGCGTCGGACGCGGCGGTTTCGAACGTTTCGGCTTCCCACTTTTCCAGCGCCGCCTGCACCGCCGCCTTGTCATAGGCGCAGCCCAGCAGGCGCAGCACGCCATCGCGGTGATGCGGGAAATTGGTGTGCAGCCGGACCCAGCGGCCGTCGCCGCAGCGGTAGGTGCCGGCAATCTTGTCCCACAGCTCCGGCGCGGGACCGCCGTCGACGCGCAGGTAGCGCTCGCTGCGGAACTCGGTGATCGCGTGGCGCATGTCGACGCTGACGTCCTGCCAGCGGCCGCTGCGGCCCTGCCACAGCGTGGCGGCGGCCAGCGCCGACGCGGCCAGGCTGGCCTGCGCCGCGGTCCCCACGGCAAAGCTTGAAGGCAGCACCGGCTCGGCGCCGTCCAGGCGCAGATGGGCCAGCGCCTCCGCGGGCAGGCCGGCATCGCGCCACAGCGCGGCAACGACATCGTGGGGCATGGGCGGCACTTGTGCCGCATCGGTGTGGGCGTTCATGGGCGTTCCTGCTGCGGTGAAGGACTGGCGGCCGTGGCCGGCCGGCACGGGTCTCCATGCTACTCCGACGCGTCACTTTCGGTGCGGCCAACCGGCGCCGGCAACCGACAAACCATAAATGAGCCGATGCTCACCGCGTGCGGCGCCGCCGGCACGGTAAAATCCCGGTATTGGCATTCCGCCACGCAATCTGACGACCCGACCGGCCACCGTATCGATCCAACCCGTCGATCCATCCGGCCGGCCAACCGGCGCCACCATGAGCCACGACAACAAGCCTACCGACAGCACCCCAGCCGCCTCCAACTTCCTGCGGAGCATCATCGACCAGGACCTCGCCGCCGGCACCTATGCCGGCCGCCAGGACAAGCAAGGCGAGCCGCTGCCGACCGTCATCACCCGCTTTCCGCCGGAGCCCAACGGCTATCTGCATATCGGCCATGCCAAGAGCATCTGCCTGAACTTCGGGCTGGCGCGCGACTATGGCGGCCGCTGCCACCTGCGCTTCGACGACACCAACCCGGTCAAGGAAGACACCGAATACGTCGATTCGATCATCGACGCCGTGCACTGGCTCGGCTTCTCCTGGGACAGCGAAGGCAAGGACGGCCAGAAGCAGCCGCACCTGTACTACGCCAGCGACTACTTCGACCAGCTCTACGCCTTTGCCGAGACGCTGATCGAGCGCGGCGCCGCCTACGTGGACAGCCAGTCGGCCGAACAGATCGCCGCCAGCCGCGGCAACTTCTCCGAGCCGGGCAAGCCCTCGCCCTACCGCGACCGCACCGTCGAGGAAAACCTGCAGCTGTTCCGCGACATGCGCGCCGACAAGTACGGCGACGGCGAGCACGTGCTGCGCGCCAAGATCGACATGACCGCGCCCAACATCGTGATGCGCGACCCGGTGCTCTACCGCATCCGCCACGCGCATCACCACCGCACGGGCGACAAGTGGTGCATCTATCCGATGTACGACTTCACCCACTGCATCTCGGACGCGCTGGAGAATATCTCGCACTCGCTGTGCACGCTGGAGTTCGAGAACAACCGCCCGCTGTATGACTGGGTGCTGGAGCACCTGCGTGACGCCGGCGTGTTCCGCGACCCGCTGCCGCACCAGTATGAGTTCGCGCGCCTGAACCTGACCTACGCCATCACCAGCAAGCGCAGGCTCAAGCAGCTGGTCGACGAGAACCGTGTCGACGGCTGGGACGACCCGCGCATGCCCACGCTGGTCGGCGTGCGCCGCCGCGGCTATACGCCGGAATCGATCCAGCTGTTCTGCGACCGCGTCGGCGTGGCCAAGGCCGACAGCTGGATCGACATGAGCACGCTCGAAGGCGCGGTGCGCGACGACCTGGACGGCCGGGCCGCGCGCGGCGTGGCCGTGCTGGACCCGCTCAAGCTGGTCATCGACAACTACCCCGAAGGCCAGAGCGAGGAATGCTCGGCCCCGGTCCATCCGAAGAAGCCGGAACTGGGCAAGCGCGTGTTCCCGCTGTCGCGCGAACTGTGGATCGAGCGCGAGGACTTCAACGAGACCCCGCCCAAGGGCTATTTCCGCCTGTTCCCGGGCAACAAGGTGCGCCTGAAATACGGTTACGTGGTCGAGTGCACCGGCGTGGACAAGGACGCCGACGGCAACGTCGTCGCCGTGCATGCCAACTACCTGCCCGATACCAAGAGCGGCACGCCGGGCGCCGACAGCGTCAAGGTCAAGGGCGTGATCCACTGGGTCAGCGCCGCGCACGGCTACGAGGCCGAGGTGCGCCTGTATGACCGCCTGTTCAACGACCCCAACCCGGACGCCGGCGGCAAGAACTTCCTGGACGCGCTCAATCCCGATTCCAAGAAGGTGGTCACAGCCTACCTGGAGCCGGGCCTGCGCGAGGCGCAGCCGGAAGACCGGTTCCAGTTCGAGCGCCACGGCTACTTCGTTGCCGACCGCAATGATTCTCAGCCGGGCAAGCCGGTCTTCAACCGCATCGTCGGGTTGAAGGACAGCTGGGGCAAGTGATGGGCAAGGCAACTCCGGTGCAGACCATCACCTTCCCGCTCGAGGGCGAGTTCATCGCCCTTAACGACCTGCTCAAGCTGGCTGGCGTGTGCGACAGCGGCGGCGCCGGCAAGGCGCTGGTCGCCTCCGGCGAAGTCTCGGTGGACGGCGCGCCCGAATCGCGCAAGACTGCGAAGATTCGCGCCGGGCAGGTGGTGGGCCTGGCGGGCATCGAGATCCGCGTGGTCGCCGCCTGACCGCGCTACCGGCCGCAGCGGCCGCCCCGGCTGCTGCGGCTGCGGCCCTGCAACGGAAAGGACCGAAACCATGCCGATCGCGTTCTGGTGCGTTTTGCTGGCCGGCGTGCTGCCGCTCGCCACGGTAGCCATCGCCAAGGCCAGCGCGCCCGGCTTCGACAACCATGACCCGCGCGGCTGGCTCGACAAGCAGACCGGGCGCGCGCGGCGCGCCGACCTGGCGCACCGCAACCATTTCGAGGCCTTCCCCTTCTTTGCCGCGGCGGTGCTCACCGCCAGCTTCCTGCAAGCGCCGCAGGCGCGCATCGACGAACTGTCGATGGTCTTCATCCTCACCCGCATCCTCTACACCGTGTGCTACCTGACCGACCGGGCCACGCTGCGCACGCTGTGCTGGACCATCGGGTACCTGTCGGTGGTGGGGATTTTCCTGCTGCCGGTGTTCGTGCACTAGCCATGTCGGCAGCCGTTCGCCTGCTGGCAGCCGTTGCGATCGCCATGCTGGGCAGCGCCGGCGCCGGCGCTGCACCGGTGGAATACACGCTCGACCCGGTCCACACCACCGTCTATTTCGGCGCCAGCCATTTCGAGCGCAGCTCGGTGCGCGGGCGCTTCGGCAAGATTGACGGCCGCATCGTCTACGATGCCGACAGCGGTGCAGGCGCGGTCGACGTGACCGTCGACCTGGCCTCGGTCGACACCGGCAACCGCACGCTCGACGGCGTGCTGCGCTCGGCACAGTTCTTCGATATCGCGCAGTTTCCCGTGGCGCGGCTGCGTGCCGATCGCTTTATCAGCGACGGCGGCCGGCTTGTGGCGGTAGAGGGCGAGTTGAGCCTGCACGGCGTCACCCACCCGGTGCGGCTGCAGGCCGAGCGCTTCCGCTGCGGCGAGGTCACGATGTTCGGCGTGGCGCGGCAGGTGTGCGGCGGCGACTTCCGCGCCGAAGTGCCGCGCAGTGCCTTCGGCATGACCCGCTTCCTGCCCGATGCGGGCGACATCGTGACGCTTCAGGTGGCGATAGAGGCATCGCCGGCGGCCAGCCCCGCGCGCTAGCCCAACGCGTCACCTCCGGCGCAGTTTTCTCTTGTAGAATCAGCGCTTTGCTCAATCCCTGCCACGCCGCCGCGTGTGCGGCAACGCGAGACAGAGACCATGTTCGAGATCCATTCCGGCGACATCGTCGCAGCCGCCCTGGCCGCCGCTGGCGCCTGCCTGCTGTGCAGCATTCCGGGCGAATTCCTGCGCCGCTTCCCGCTGTGGGCGGTGCGCACCTACGGCCGCGGCGCCCTGCTGATGCCGTTCCTGGCGATGATGGTCGGCACCTGGCTGTTCCGCCTCGGTGTGGCCGGCCAGCTCGATACCGATGCCGGCCAGGCGCTGGTGGTGGCAGCCGGCTTCCTGGCCACGCTGCTGCTGTCGGCGCTGCTGCGCTTCTACCTGAAGGAATACCGCAAGCGCTGAGGTCGTTCCCCAGCCGCGTCCCTGGCCGGCCATTTGTGCCGGCTGGCCCACCTTGCCCTGCCCACGCGCATACGGCGGCGCCGCCGAATCGCGTATGATGCGGCCTTTCGCGTACCGCGCCACCGCGCCCGGACGCAGCCGCACACCTCACTTCATGGCGCTCAAGTCCACCATCTTCAAAGCCGAGCTGGCCGTCTCCGACATGGACCGGCCCTACTACGGCAGCCACAGCCTCACCATCGCCCAGCATCCGTCCGAGAATGACGCGCGCATGATGGTGCGCGTGCTCGCCTTCGCCTGCGAAGCCACCGAGACGCTGGCCTTCACCCGCGGCCTGGATGAGCCCGACGAGCCCGACCTGTGGGACAAGCGCCTGACCGGCGATATCGCCCATTGGGTCGAGCTGGGCCAGCCCGACGAAGCGCGCCTGAAGCGCGCCGCCGCCCGCGCCGAGCGCGTGACCGTGTACACCTACAGCGGCGCCAGCGCGCGCGAGTGGTGGAAGGGCATGGCGGGCAAGGCCGGCAAGCTGCGCAACGTCACCGTCTACAATGTCCCGACAGAAGCGGTCGACGCGCTCGCCGCGCTGGCGCAGCGCGCGATGCGCCTGTCGGTGACGATCCAGGACGGCGATATCTGGGTCGCCGACGACGACCGCAACGTGCAACTGCGACTGGACGTGCTGCAGCGCGCCCAGGATTGAACGAGGCGGCCACCGCCGCGCTCCCGATTCACCTCGACTGGTCCCTGCCAGTTTTCATCGGAAGGAAATCACCATGCAAACCACGCCCTCTGGCCTGCAATACGAAGACACCACCGTCGGCTCTGGCGCCGAAGCCACCGCCGGCAAGCACGTCACCGTGCACTACACCGGCTGGCTGTACGAGAACGGCCAGGCCGGCCGCAAGTTCGATTCGAGCAAGGACCGCAATGACCCGTTCGTGTTCCCGCTGGGCGCCGGCCACGTGATCCGCGGCTGGGACGAAGGCGTGCAGGGCATGAAGGTCGGCGGCGTGCGCCGCCTGGTGATCCCGGCCGACCTCGGCTACGGTGCGCGCGGCGCTGGCGGCGTGATTCCGCCGAACGCGACGCTGCTGTTTGAAGTGGAACTGCTGGCGGTCTGATCGCCGCCACGTCGCTCCCGCGCGGGCGGGAGCGGCAAAACGGGCGCGCGCCGCGCGCCTCGTTAGCGGACTCAGCGGACTCAGAAACCGATGGCGGCGTTGCCGACATCGACGCGGACCTTGTCGCGGTCCAGCAGACGCGCCGCATGGCGCGCATAGTCCTGCGCCCAGGCAGGATCGCCGGAGAAGCGCGCTTCTCCGGAAAACTTGGCGACGTTCAGGATCTTGTCGATCACCAGCACCTTGCCGACCGGGCTCGACGCCTGGCAATCGAGTTCGGTGTACTCCCGGTCGAACCAGCGCCACGCCGCATCCTCGCCGACCGCGGCCAGCTCGTCCGCGCCGATCGTGAAGTCATACTCCTTGCCGCTGCCGAACACCACCGTAAGCGTACGCGCCATCGCAGGTTCCTCCTGGTCGGATTGAGGCTCCCATTGTAAAGACTGCCCGCCACCGCGGGCCAGCAAAACGCTCCGGGCTGACGGCGGACAAGCGTGCGCGTGCATGCATCGATCCGGCATCACGCCGGGTAGCAAGGCCGCCACGCGGCCGCGACCGTTGTCCAGCGCCCACACCGCTGCCGCCGGCTCAGGCATTTCCGGGAAAAACTGGCAGTTATGTCATTTTCCCCACCTGCCCGGGACGCAGCTTTGATTTATGCTTGCAGCATGGCCATTACGCGACAGGACCTCGAATCCGACCGGCTGCGCACCTCGCTGTGCAGTACCCCGGTCGCGTCCTCGCTGTTGCCCGAGCACGTGCTGGAGCAGTCCCTCTGCGACGCGCTGGCATGCAAGCCCGAAGATCCCGCGCTCGGCGGCGATGTCTGGGTGTTCGGCTATGGCTCCCTGATCTGGAACCCGATGGTGGTGCACACCGAGCGCCGGCGCGCGACCGTGCATGGCTACCACCGCGGCTTCTACCTCTACTCCCGCATCAACCGCGGCACCTGGGACAATCCGGGGCTGGTACTGGGCCTGGATCGCGGTGGCTGCTGCCACGGCATGGTGTTCCGCATCCCCAGCCACGTGGTCGAGCAGGAATTCCGCGTGCTGTGGCGCCGCGAGATGCTGACCGGCGCGTACCACCCGCGCTGGCTGCGCATCCGCACCGGCGCCGATGGCGATCAGGGCCCCGGGCAACGCGCCCTGGCCTTCGTCATGAACCGCACGCACGAGTCCTACGCCGGCCGGCTGCCGGACACCAGCGTGGTCGAGCGGCTACGCCACGCCGCCGGACTGTACGGCCCGGCGCGCGAATACCTGCAGCAAACCCTGCTGGGGCTGGCCACCAACGGCGTCGATGACCCCTATCTGGGGCGGCTGTGGCGCCAGCTCCAGGCGGACGATGCGGCCGATGCCGAAAGCGCCGCCGCCCAGGCTGGCGCGGCCGGCACCCGCACGGACGACGTCCCGCCCTTGCCGGACCGGCCTCGCGAAACCGTCTGAGCCGAGGAGTTCCCGCCATGACGCGCCCCGCCGCCCGCAGCCGCAGACAGGTACTCAACGAGATGCTGGGCCTGATGGGCTTGCTGGTGGGGGGCAGCCTGCTGGCGGCGCAGGGCGGCCAGACCCTGGCGGCACGGCCCGGGGCCGGCGGCGCCAGCCAGCCCGGCGCCGCGCAGCCGCGCGGCACGGCGCGCGCACCGCTGCGCAGCGACGGCCTGAGCGCACTCGACCGCAATTTGATCACCGCCGCCAGCATCGGCGACCAGGACATGGTGGCGCGCCTGCTGGCCGCGGGCGCCACCGCGCGCGCTGCCGACGAACGCGGGCGCAGCGCGCTGCTGGCCGCCGTGCAGAGCCGCCACGTCGAAGTCGCGCGGATGCTGATGCTGGCCGGCGCGGACGTGAACCACAAGGACGCCGACGCCAACAGCCCGTTCCTGCTGGCCGCCACCAGTGGCCAGGCCGAGATCGTCCGGCTGGCGCTGGCGCATGGCGCGGACCTGGCCAGCACCGACCGCTACGACGGCACCGCACTGATCGGCGCGAGCCAGCAGGGCCATGTGGAAGTGGTGAAGCTGCTGCTGAAAGCGGGCATTGCCGTCGACCACGTCAACAACCTGGGCTGGACGGCTCTGCTTGAAGCGGTGGTGCTGGGCGATGGCAGCACGCGCTACGAGGAAACGGTGCAGTTGCTGCTGGATGCCGGCGCCGACGCCAACCTGGCCGACCGCGAAGGCGTGACGCCGACCCGCCATGCCCGCGAGCGGGGATACAAGACGATGGTGAAGATGCTGATGCGAGTGCGGGGGCATTGAGCCTCGCCCCGTGGCGGTTCGCCAGCAATGGGAACCCGCCCCGGGCATAGGCTGGCGGCGCAGATCAGGCCGCCGCGGGCTTCTGCTCTGCCACGGCTCGCGCGTTCTCGCTCTCCTGCAGTTGCCGCCACATCACCTTGCCGGTCCCCGACTTGGGCAGCGCGTCCACGAACTCCACCACCCGCGGATACTTGTACGCGGCCATGTTCTCCTTGGCCCAATCGATGATCTCGTCCGGCGTGGTCTTGCCCTTGGCATGGGCGCGCAGCACCACCACCGCCTTGACGGTCTCGCCGCGGTACGGGTCGCGGGTGCCGATGATGCAGGCCTCCTGCACGTCGGGATGCTTGTACAGCAGGTTCTCCACCTCGGCCGGCCATACCTTGAAGCCCGACGCGTTGATCATGCGCTTGAGGCGGTCGGTGATGAAGTAGTAGCCCTCCTCGTCCATGCGCCCGAGGTCGCCGGTGCGGAAGAAGGTCTTGCCCTCGAACTCGATGAAGGACTCGCGCGTGGCGTCTTCCTTGCCCCAGTAGCCCTTGAACACCTGCGGGCCGCTGACGATGATCTCGCCGATCTCGTTGGGCGGCAGTTCCCTGAGCGTGACCGGGTCGATCACGCGGGCGTCGGTGTTGAAGGTCGGCACGCCCAGGCACTGCAGCTTGGGCCGGTCCGACGGGTTGCTGTGCGTCGGCGCCATGGTCTCGGACAGGCCGTAGCCTTCCAGGTAGTGCAGCCCGAACTGCTCGCGCAGGCGCTCGGCCACGGCCTGCGGCATGGCCGCGCCGCCGCCGCCGATATAGCGCAGGCTCGACAGGTCGAACTGCGCCAGGTTGGGGCTGGCCAGGAAGTCGATCACCATGGTCGGGATATTGGTCCAGTGCGTGACCTGGTAGCGCGAGATCAGGCGGCCGGCCACCTCGCGGTCCCAGCGCGGCAGCATCACCACGGTGGCGCCGCTGTAGATCGGGCCGTTCATGCCGTACTGCATGCCGGTGACGTGGAACAGCGGCAGCACCGACAGGATCACCGACTCGGCGCCCGAACCCGACCAGGTCGCGCCGCCGACAATGTTGTGCATGACCGAGCGGTGCGTATGGATGCAGCCCTTGGGAAAGCCGGTGGTGCCGGAGGTGTACGGCATCACCGCCATGTCGTCGGGCCCGGCAGTATGCGGCCCCGGCTGCAGGCCTGCGGCCAGCGCCTCGGCCCATGCGGTCGCGCCGGCGGGCAGCGCGTGCGGCGTGGTCAGCCACGCGGGCGGCGCGTCTTCGGGGTGCTCGTGCGTGGGCGGCAGCGCGTCGGCGTACTGCGTCACCAGCAGGTGCTGCAGGCGCTCGGCCGGCGCCAGTTCCGCCACGGCCTGGTCCACGCCGGCGGCCAGGTCGGCGGTGCAGATAGCCACGCGCGCCTGCGCATCGGTGACGTAGTGCTTGAACTCCTCGGCGCGGTTCATCGGGTTGACCGGCACCACCACGGCGTCAGCGCGCAGGATCGCGTAGTAGCTGATGATGAACTGCGGGCAGTTCTGCATGTACAGCAGCACCCGCTCGCCCTTCTTCACACCCGCCTTCTGCTGCAGCCATCCGGCCAGCGCGGTGGCCTGCGCTTCCAGTTCGCGGAAGGTGATGGCGTTGCCGAAATAGCGGATCGCCGCCTTGTCGGCATAGCGCAGCGCGGACACTTCCAGGTTGTACCAGAGCGACGTCTCGGGCAGCACGATGGCGGTCGGCAGGCGCCTTGGCCAGAACTGGAAATGCGGGCGAGCTGGGTTCTGCATGAAACGTCTCCTGTGCGTCGGTCTTCGGACCGGGTCTGTCGGTATGGTCAAGGACTATAACTGAACGATCGTTCTATTTTCAACCGGTGACTTTCCCGGACGCCGGCGAGCGGCTACGGCCGAACACAACGGGCAGCCGTTGTATTTGGCGCCTTCGCCCTCACAATAGAGGGATCTCCGCCTCTTTCCAGGATTGTTCATGAGCGACGTCAACCTGCAGAATTTCGAGACCGAAGTGATCGACGCCTCGCACCAGGCGCCGGTGCTGGTCGATTTCTGGGCGCCCTGGTGCGGCCCCTGCCGCACGCTGGGCCCGATGCTGGAACGGCTGGAGGCAGAAGCCGAAGGCAGCTGGAAACTGGTCAAGGTCAATGTCGACGAGAACCAGGAGCTGGCCGCGCATTTCGGCGTGCGCAGCATCCCCCATGTGGTGGCGATCGCCGACGGCCAGGCCGTGGACCAGTTCACCGGCGTGCTGCCGGAATCGGGGCTGCGCGAGTTCCTGGGCCGGCTGGCGCCGGGCCAGGCCAGGTCGCCGCTGGCCGAGGCGCAGGAACTGGCCGCCGCCGGCAACCGCGACGGCGCCGAGACCCTGTTCGCCGACGCGATTGCCGCGGACCCGGAATCCGACGCCCCGCGGCTGGCCTATATCGGCTTCCTGCTGGACGGCAACGCCGTCGACCGGGCCAGGGCGGAATTCGCGGCGCTCTCGCCGCGCGCCGAGCATGAAGATGGCTACGGCGCCCTGCGCACGCGCATCGAAGCCATGGAAAACGCCGCCGGCCTGCCCGATGAGGCCACCCTCACCGGCCGCATCGCCGCCGATCCGCGCGACCTGGCGGCCCGGCTGGACCTGGCGCGGCTGATGATCGCGCGCCAGCAATACGAACCGGCGCTGGAGCAGCTGCTGGCGATCGTGCGCACCGACCGCGGCTTCGAGGACGATATCGGCCGCAAGACCATGCTGTCGGTATTCGAGATGCTGGCCGACCGGCCCGAAGTGGTGTCGCGCTGGCGCCGCCAGCTGAGCACGTCGCTGAACTGAGCGGGAGCCAAGCGCCATGTCCACGCCCCGCCTGATCGATTTCAGGACCGAACCCGCCCCGACCCACGACCGCCCGCGGCCCGACCGCCTGGTGTCGGGCAACCCCGACCGCACCACCTGGACGCACTACAGCGCCGAACACGGCGATTTCGATTGCGGTATCTGGGCCTGCGAGCCCGGCGCGTGGCGCATCGCCTTCCCGGCGGGCAAGGAAGAGTTCTTCCATGTGATCAGCGGCCGCATCCGCATCAGCGACGAGTCCGGCCAGGCCAGCGAGTTCGGCCCGGGCGACGCCTGTGTGATCCCGGCGGGCTTCACCGGCCTGTTCCAGGTGCTGGAGCCGGTGCGCAAGTATTTCGTGGTGATCGACCGCGACGCGGCGCGGCCTGCCTGACCTGGCTTCGGCCGGCTTCGGGGGATTCAGGCCGCCTCAGCCGGCCCTTCCACCAGCGTGAAGCCGTTCTCGCGCATATGCTCGACCATCATCGTGTCCATCGACTTGACGTGATGGTCGAACCAGCCTGACAGCTCGGACACCAGCCGGCGGCCCAGTCCGAATTCGCCGTCGGTCCGGACTTTGTCGCGCACGGCGACGGCCACGGCCAGCACCTGCTTGTGCTCGCCCGCGTGGCAATGGCGCGGGCCGAAACCCATCGCCTCCATCCACTGTTCTTCCTGCGCGAAATGGTGGCGCGTATGGTCGATCCACTCGTCCATCGCGGCCAGGAAGCCGGCATCGTCGGCACTGGCCACCGCGGCCAGCAATTGCACGAACTCGGCGTGGGTGGCATCGGTGACCGGTTCGCCGAGATGGAGGTCTTCGGGCAGGCCGGCGGAGGAAAGCTGGTCTTTGGCGTCCATGGGGAGCGGCGGCAATCGTGGGGAAATCGTGTGGGGAACGGCAAGGATACCGAATCGCCGCGGCCCGCATCTGATCTTGCGCAAGCCGGGCGGGTATGCTGTGGGGTATGCGCCCCGCCCGCCACCTTTATCGCACATGCCACGACTGATCTTCTTCTGCGGCCATGCCGGCACCGGCAAGACCAGCCTTGCCCACCGCCTGATCGGCCCGCTGATGCAGGCCACCGGCGAGCCCTTCTGCCTGCTCGACAAGGACACGCTGTACGGCCGCTACAGCGCCGCTGCCATGGCCGCGATCACCGGCGACCCCAACGACCGCGACAGCCCGGCCTACCTCGACAACCTGCGCGACCCCGAATACCAGGGCCTGCTCGATACCGCGCGGGAAAACCTGGCGCTGGGCATCAGCGTACTGGTGATCGGCCCGCTGTCGCGCGAGATTCGCGCCCACCTGCTGAACGATCCGGAATGGCTGCAGGTGCCGCAAGGAACCACCGTCCGCATCGTCTGGGTGCACCTGCCGGAAGACGAAGCGCACGCGCGCATCATCCGGCGCGGCAACCCTAACGACGCCTACAAGCTGCAGCACTGGGACGCGTACCGCACGCGGCGCTTCATGCCGGCCGCGGACGAATATCCCGAACTGATCTTCTTCGACAACCTGGCGCCGGGCGAGGCCGAGGTCGACGGCCTGCTGCGCGCGTTGAGCGCCTGAACGTTGTGCGGCGGCTGACGCTGTGCGGCCTTAGCCGCGCACGATCGCGCCGATCGCCGCCGACGCCGCCACGAAGCCGAACACGGCCGTCACCGCCACCGACGAGCCGAAGCCCGCGCAGGCCAGCCCCTGCGGCCCGCTCGCAACCGGATGGCCGGCGTGCCCATCGTGCGGCGGCGCCTCGTCGATCTCGCAGGCCTGCTGCTCAGGCTCCGGATACTGCAGCGGCTCGTCGGAATAGACCGCGGCAATGCCGAACTTCTTCTTGGGGTCGCGCGTGAAACCCCACTGCTTGCGCAGCCCCGCGCGCACCTTGGACAGCAGCGGGTCCTGGATCGTGCGCGCCAGGTCGTCGATGCGCACGCGCGTGGGATCGAGCTGGCCGCCGGCGCCGCCGCAGGTGATCACCGGCACGCCCTGGCGCCGCGCCCAGCCGAGCATTTCAGTCTTGACGCGCACGGCGTCGATGGCGTCGATCACGTAGTCATAGCCGGCGCCGAGCAGCACGGGCACGTTGTCGGTGGTGACGAAGTCGTCGACCTGCGTCACCCGGCAGCGCGGGTTGATGGCGACGATGCGCTCGGCCATGGCCTCGACCTTGGCGCGCCCGTAGGCATCGCCCAGCGCGTGGACCTGCCGGTTGGTGTTGGACAGCGCGATATGGTCGAGGTCGATCAGCGTGATGCGGCCGACCGCGTTGCGCGCCAGCGCCTCGGCGGCCCAGCTGCCCACGCCGCCGATGCCGACCACGCACACATGGGCCGCCTCAAGCCGTGCCAGCCCGGCAGCGCCATACAGCCGCGCGACGCCGCCGAAGCGGCGGTGGTAGTCGTCGTCGGCCGGGCTTTCGTGGGTCAGCGGCTCGGGCAGGCCAGGCAGATGACCGGGGAGGTCTCCGGAAAGCTCGCCAGGCAAGGGGTGTGCGGCATCGTTCATGCTGAGGGCTCGGAGTGGGGACGAGGCGGCCGCGGCCGGGGCCGCGCCGGCAGAAAAAACCGGCATTATCCGGCGGCGATGTCAGCCAATCCCCGACAAAGACGGAAAGCGCGCAACTATACAATAGACCTGCAGTGGTCCGTTCGCCGCCCTACGCAAGGCCCGGCAAGCCCCCACCAGGCCTTTCGGGCCGGCCGGTACCAGCGGACCTGCCCCGCCATAGAGGAGCCCCCCTCATGCCCATGCGCCGCAAGGTCGTCCTGTGGAGTGTGCTGACACCGATCGCGCTGATCGCGCTGCTGGTCATCCTGTTCCTGACCTTCGACTGGAACCGCGTCAAACCCTGGCTCAACGACAAGGTTTCCGAGGCCATCGGCCGTCCCTTTGCCATCAACGGCGACCTTACCGTGACCTGGCGCCGCGGCGAGGGCGAGACCGGCTGGCATACGCTGGTGCCGTGGCCGCGGTTGTCGGCTCGAGACATCACCATCGCCAATACCGACTGGGCCAGCCAGCCCCACCTCGCCACCGTGCGCGAACTGATCTTCGTACTGCGCCCGATCCCGCTGCTGGCGCACCAGATCGCCGTGCCCACCATCGTCGTCGACAGCCCCGCGGTCTGGCTGGAGCGGCTGGCCGATTCGCGCAACAACTGGACGCTCGAGTTCGGCCCCAAGAAAGGCCCGTCAAAATGGGAGCTGGATATTGGCGAAGTAGTGCTGGCGCGCGGCAACCTGGCGCTGGCCGACCAGTTCAAGAAGATCGAGTTGCAGGCCCAGCTCGACACCATCGGCGACAACCCGCTCTATGACAAGGCGCGCGACGGCGCGCTGGTCGGGCCGCAGGCTTCCGCCGTGCCGCCCGGGCCGCCCGCCAGCGGTGCGGCGGCATCCGCGCCGTCGGCAACGTCCCCGCCGTCCGCCTCGGCGCCGTCTGCATCGGGTCCGCCCGCCTCGGCCACCGCCGGCAACGACCGCTACGGCTTGCGCTGGAAAGCCACCGGCCGCTACAACGATGCCACCATCAATGCCAGCGGCAAGGCAGGCACCGTGCTGAGCCTGCGCAATACCGATGTGCCGTTCCCGTTCCTGGCCGATGTGCGCGTGGGCACCACGCGCGCGCTCATCGAAGGCACCGTGACCAATCCCGCCCACCTGGCCGCGGTCGACGTCCACCTGACGCTGGCCGGCGACAGCATGGCCAAGCTATATGCGCTCACCGGCGTGGTGCTGCCGTCGACCCCACCCTATGAAACCCGCGGCCGGCTGATGGCCACGCTGCGCAAGGAAGGCTCGATCTACGAGTACCAGAAGTTCACCGGCCGTGTCGGCGGCAGCGACCTGTCCGGCACGCTGACCTTCACCAAGCGCGAGCCGCGCCCGCTGCTGGCCGGCACCCTGCAGTCGAACCAGCTGCGCTTCGTCGACCTGGCGCCGCTGATCGGCGCCGACGCCAAGCCCGGGCAACCGGCCAAGGACAGCCCGGTGCGGCAGCCGCCCGACAAGGCCCTGCCGGTGGCGCCGTTCCGTACCGAGCGCTGGGACAAGATCGATGCCGACGTGCACTTCACTGGCAAGCGCATCATCCGCGACGCGGACCTGCCCATCACCAACCTGGTCACTCACCTGAAGCTGCAGGATGGCGTGCTGCTGCTCGATCCGCTCAACTTCGGCGTGGCCGGCGGCAACCTCGTGTCGAACGTGCGCCTGGACGGCAAGCGCGAGCCAATGGGCGCGATGGTCGACATGACCGCGCGCCACATGAAGCTCAAGCAGCTGTTTCCCACCATCGACCTGATGCGCGCCAGCATCGGCGAACTCAATGGCAGCGCCAGGCTGTCCGCCACCGGCAATTCGGTCGGGACACTGCTGGGAACATCCAACGGCGAGGCCAAGCTGCTGGTAGAGAACGGCACCGTCAGCAAGTTCATCCTGGAAGCGATCGGCCTGAACGTGGGCAGCCTGGTGATCAACAAGCTGTTCGGCGACCGGCCGGTGCAGATCAACTGCGGCGTCAGTGACTTTGCCTTTACCAATGGCATCGCACGCGCGCGCACCTTCGTGCTCGATACCGACGATGCCGTCATCGTGACCACCGGCGGCATCGACCTGCGCAGCGAGCGGCTGGCGCTGACGATCCATCCGGACTCCAAGGGCCTGCGCATCTTTTCCCTGCGCTCGCCGCTGTACGTGGGCGGAACCATGAAGAAGCCGACCGTCAGCCCCGACATCGGCGTGCTGGCGCTGCGCGCCGGCGGGGCGCTGTCGCTCGCCCTGGTGGCGCCGGTCGCCACCGCGGTACTGCCGCTGGTGGACCTGTCGCCCGGCGGCGACAGCAGCAAGTGCGCCACACTGCTGGCCGACCTGCGCAAGCGCCCGCTCGCGCCGCCTCCCGGCAAGACCTATAAGGATCCAAAGGCCGGCGGTACCGCGGGCATGACCGCAGGCAAGCCGATCCCGCCGGAAACGCCCGGCACCGCCGCACAGGCCGAGGCGCAGGCCGGCCGCCCTGCACACCGGTCGCCCCCGCCAGAGCGCGAAGCGCGCAAGCCATTGCGCCCGGACAACGACGCGGCGCTATACAAGGGCGGCTGAGCCAATGGACACCCCGGCGCCTTGCCGGGAATGTCGCCGCGTGGCGACATGTCTGCAGTTGTCTGAAGCGAAACAGCAACACTTCCGCCGGCTGCGACATCCCGTCGCAGATTGCCGTTGTAACTCGCCCACATGCGGCGCATAATTAAACGGCCATTTACAAGAAGTTTAAGCATGGCAAGCATCGGATGCGAGGCGGGTTCGCCCGTTCGCATTCTTCGGAAGGCGCGGCTGCGGCCGCCCTTTGTTTCCGCTTGTTTTCGTTTTTTGTTGTCCGCCTCGGCACGGCCGCCGGCCGCCCACGAGCGCGGCCCCACGACGCCACTCGCCCGCCCCCATGTCGCTGCCGCACACCGCCGTCCCGCCGATCACCTGGCTGATCGCGCTGACGGTGTGCAACCACGTGGCATTCAACGCCAGCCGCGTGGTGGTGTCGCTCTTCGCGATTTCCCTCAAGGCTTCCACAGTCACGCTCGGCGTGCTGATGTCGCTGTATGCGCTGCTGCCGATGCTGCTCGCGATCCGCGCCGGCAAGCGCATCGACGAGATCGGTCCACGCAAGCCGATGACCGCCGGCTCGCTGATGCTAGTGGCCGGCACGCTGCTGCCGGCGCTGTGGCATGAACTGGATGCGCTGTACCTGTCGTGCGCGCTGATCGGCGTGGGCTTCATGCTGGTCCAGGTGGCAATGCAGTTGCTGATCGGCCAGGTCTCGACCAACGAGACGCGGCTGCGCAATTACACCTGGCACGCGCTCGGGCTGTCGGTGTCGGGCACGCTGGGGCCGGTGGCGATGGGCTACGTCATCGAGCATGCCGGATTCCGCCCCGCTTTTGCCGTGCTGGTCGGGGTGGCGCTGGTCGGCCAGGCCGGCCTGCAGTGGGTGCGCCCGCGGCTGCCGGCGCAGGGCGGCAATGCCGGCCGCATCGCCATCGAGGACGGCAGCCGCCGCTCCACGCTGGACCTGCTGCAGTATCCCGAGCTGCGCGCCGTCTTTGTCGCCAGCGCGGTGCTGTCGGCGGCCTGGGACCTGCATGCCTTCCTGATCCCGATCCAGGGCTCGCGCATCGGGCTGTCGCCGTCGTCGATCGGCTGGGTGCTGGGCGCCTTCGCCATTGCCACGCTGATTATCCGCGTGGCGATGCCGGTGGTGTCGCGCCGCCTGTCGGAGTGGAAGATCATCCGCACCGCGCTGCTGGTGGGCGCTCTGGCCTACCTGGCCTACCCGTTCGTCACGCATTTCTGGCTGATGTGCGGGCTGGCCTTCGTGCTCGGGCTGGCGCTGGGCAGCGCGCAGCCCAATGTCATGAACATCCTGCACACGGTGTCGCCGCACGGGCGCGCGGGCGAGGCGCTGGGCCTGCGCTCCGCGGTGCTCAATACCAGCCAGGTAGTGTGGCCGCTGACCTTCGGCGTGGTCGGCACGGCGCTTGGCATGCTGCCAATCTTCCTGTCGATGGCCGGAGCCATGGGCGTGGCCGGTTACTACTCGCGGCGCCAGGGACGCCGGGCGCTGCCGCCGGCTTGAGCCCCGGCGCGCGCCCTGTCCACTGTGACGCCGCCCGCACGCCTTGCCGGCGCGCAAATGCGGCCCGCGAAGCATTCGCTATACTCGAATCAGCCGGACCTGCGCCCTCGCCCCCGGGGCCCGCCGCGCATCCCGACCGATTCTCCGATGATTGCGACATGACTCAACTCGCCGACCTCCGCCGTACCTATGTCCTGGGCTCGCTGTCCGAAACCGACGTGGCCCCCGACCCGATGAGCCAGTTCAAGCGCTGGTTCGACGAGGCGGTCACGGCCAAGCTGCCCGAACCCAATGCCATGACGCTGGCCACTGTCGGCGCCGATGGCCAGCCTTCCGCGCGCATCGTGCTGCTCAAGGGCATCGACGACCGTGGCTTCACCTTCTTCACCAACTACGAGAGCCGCAAGGGGCTGGACCTGGCGGCAAACCCGCGCGCCGCGCTGCTGTTCCACTGGGTACAGCTGGAGCGCCAGGTGCGCGTGGAAGGCATCGTCGAAAAAGTTGCCGACGACGAGAGCGACGCCTATTTCGCCTCGCGCCCCCTCGGCTCGCGCGTGGGCGCGTGGGCTTCCGAACAAAGCCGCGAAGTGCCCGGCCGCGACGTGCTTGAGCAGCGCGAGCTGGAATACCGCAGCAAGTTCGGCGACAACCCGCCGCGCCCGCCGCACTGGGGCGGCTACAGGCTGGTGCCGACCGCGATGGAATTCTGGCAGGGGCGCCCTTCGCGCCTGCATGACCGCATCGCCTATCGCGTCCAGCCGGGCGGTGCCTGGCAGATCGTGCGCCTTTCGCCCTGACGCGCTGGCCACGGAGGTCCGGACGGGTCTGTCCCGGGGGCTTCCCGAGGGTGCGCTGCACTGCCCGCGGAATTCGACTAAAGTGGGACTGGCGTCGCTTGGTGATTTTTACGCAAGCGCTCGCGACGGACTCGGGTCAAGGCTCGGGGCAGTACCTGCCTTGTCCGGAGGACCGGTCGAGCGCGTGCCGCAACCATCGGGAGGTAAAGCGCATGTTTTTCAAGCAAGCCCTGGAAAAGCAACTCGACAACTGGATCGCCGACCTGCGTGACAATGCCAACCTGCCGGTCTGCTTGCGCCTGTGGAATGGCACCGAATATGCCCTGGGCCATTTCGACAAGCCGCAGGTCACGCTGACCGTGCGCGAGGCCGCGGCACTGCCGCTGCTGCTGACGCCAAGCCTGGACAACCTGGGCGAGGCCTACGTGCAGGGCAAGATCGACTTTGACGGCCGGCTGGCCGACATCATCAAGGTCGGCTATGGCATGTCGGCGGCTGCCACGCGGCGCGCCGGCGGCGCGCTGGCCCGGGTGGCGCAGCATTTCTCGCACACCAGGCAGGAAGACCGGGAATCGATCCAGTACCACTACGACGTTTCCAACGACTTCTACAAGCTCTGGCTCGATCCCAACATGGTGTATTCGTGCGCCTATTTCGAGAACGGCGACGAGGACCTTGCCACCGCGCAGCTGAAGAAGATCGACCATATCCTGACCAAGATCCGGCTGCAGCCCGGGCAGACGCTGCTGGACATCGGCTGCGGCTGGGGTGCGCTGGTGCTGCGCGCCGCGCAGAAGTACGGGGCGCGCTGCGTGGGCATCACGCTGTCGCAGAACCAGTTTGACCTGGCCGCCGAGCGCGTCAGGGCGGCAGGACTGTCCGACCGCATCGAGATCCGGCTGCAGGATTACCGCGACACCACCGGCACCTTCGACCGTATCACCAGCGTCGGCATGTTCGAGCACGTGGGCAAGGACAACCTGCCTGGATATTTCCGCCGCATGCGCGAACTGCTGGCCGATGACGGCTACGCGATGAACCACGGCATCACCTCGCCCGATCCCGACAACGGCCAGACGCCGATGGACGGCGCCGAGTTCATGGACCGCTACGTGTTCCCGCAAGGAGAACTGCCGCACATCGGGCTGGTGCTGAAGACGCTGGAGCAAGGCGGCCTGGAGGCGATCGACGTGGAACTGCTGCGCCGCCACTACGCGCAGACTTTGCGCCACTGGGCCGATAATTTCGAGGCAAAGGGCGAAACCATCCGCGATATGGTCGGCGAGAAGAAGTACCGCATCTGGCGCGTGTACCTGGCCGGCTGCTCGCATGCCTTCGAGACCGACAAGATGTCGATCTACCAGGTGGTCTGCCACAAGGCCGGGATGTCGTCGGGCACGGTGCCTTGGTCGCGCCGCTATATTTATGAGCAGCCCATCGGGCGCAACGACTGAACGATACCGAACCCGAAACCGAAGCGATTGACTGAAGACCTCTTTGGCGGGCTGCCCGTGCCCGCCCCGCAACAAGCTCCCGCCCCTCCCGCAAAGTCCGTCCGTGCCCAGGGCGTGCAACCCGCGCCGATGGACGAGGCACTGCGCGCGCTGTCGGCGCGCCTGCCCGCCAGCCTTTACTTCGGCACCTCGTCGTGGGCATACCCCGGCTGGAACCAGCTGGTCTACGACGGCGAGTACGGCGACAGCATGCTGTCGCGCAAGGGACTGGCCGCATACTCGCGCCATCCGCTGCTGCGCGCGGCGGGGATCGATCGCGGCTTCTACGGGCCGATCCCGCTGGCCGACTACCTTTCCTACGCGGCGCAAGTGCCGGACGGCTTCCGCTTCGTGGTCAAGGCGCCAGCCAGCGTCTGCGACGCCTGGCTGCGCGGCTCGGACGGCGCCGGCCGGCTCGCCAACGCGGCGTTCCTGGACGCGGAGATCGCGGTGCGCGACTTCATCGCCCCGGCGAGCGCCGGCCTCGGCGGCAAATGCGGGCCGCTGCTGTTCCAGCTGTCGCCGATGGGCAGCCTGGCGGACAGCGGCGTATTCCTGGAGCGGCTCGACGCGTTCCTGGGCGCGCTGCCGCCGCTGGACCCGTCCATCACGCCGCATGCCTGCTATGCCGTCGAGCTGCGCGACCCGGCGCTGCTGACGCCGCGCTATATCAAGCTGCTGCGCCGCCACGGCGCGCGCTTCTGCCTGTCGGCGCGCGACCGCCTGCCGGCGGTGCCGCGCCAGGCCGCAGCGCAGGCCTTGATGGATGAAGCCGGCCCCGGGCCGCTGCTGCTGCGCTGGATGCTGCATGCGGGCAGGCCCTACGCGTATGCCGAGAAGCTGTACGCGCCCTTCGACCGCATCGTCGACGACGATCCCGGCACGCGCGATGCCATCGCCGACGTCGTGGCGGGCACCCTGCGCGCCGGCCAGCTCGCCATCGTCATCGTCAGCAACAATGCCGAAGGCTGCGCGCCGCTGAGCATCGTGCGGCTGGCCGAGGCCATCGCCGCACGGCTGTAAGCGTCCGCTACACCCGCAGCTTGGCGGCGAACTGCTTGCGGAACTTGGCCAGCTTGGGCGAGATCACGAAGGCGCAGTAGCCCTGGCTCGGGTGGTCCTGGAAGTAGTTCTGGTGGCCCTCTTCCGCGCGCCAGTACGGCTGCTCGGGCTCGACCTGGGTGACGATCGGGGCATCGAAGACCTTGGCCGTGGCCAGTTCACGCATTACGTACTCGGCGACGGCGCGCTGCGCTTCCGAGTGCGTGAAAATGACCGAGCGGTATTGCGGCCCGACGTCGTTGCCCTGCCGGTCCGGCGTGGTCGGGTCGTGGATGGCAAAGAAGATCTCGACGATCTCGCGGAAAGTGATCACGGACGGGTCGAAAGTGACGCGCACCACTTCGGCGTGGCCGGTATCGCCCTCGCACACCTGCTGGTAGGTCGGATGATCCACATGGCCGCCGGTATAGCCCGACTCCACCGCGACTACCCCCTTGACCTGCTGGTAGACCGCCTCCAGGCACCAGAAGCACCCGCCCCCCAGCGTGGCCGTATCAAATCGTTGTTCCATGTGCGCCGCTCCCTTGGCTGGTCTATGTCTATGGTTGTCCGGTGTCACGGACCTCAAGCATAAGCGCAGACGGGCGTGCGCGCATCGGCCATGCGGCTGGACTGCCGTGTCAGCCGGCGTGGTCGCCTTGGCGTTGCGATTCCAGCAGCGCCCGCAACTGGGGCTTCATCACCTTGCCCAGCGCGCTGCGCGGCAGGTCGTCTAGCAGCACCACCTCGCGCGGCAGCTTGAAGCGGGCGATACGGGCGGCCAGCGCCTCGCGCACCGGCGCCGGGGCCAGCGGCGCGCGGTCGGCGCCCGGCGCCGGCACGATCACCGCCACCGGCACCTCGCCCCAGCGCGCGTCGGCCACCCCCACCACTGCGCACTCCTGCACGCCGGGCAGGCCGAGCAGCACATTCTCGATCTCGGCCGGATAGATGTTCTCGCCGCCGGAAATGATCATGTCCTTGCTGCGGCCGACCACCTCGATGCAGCCGTCGGCATCGCGGTGGGCCAGGTCGCCGGAGCGGAACCAGCCGCCGGGCAGGCCATCGGCGGGCTGGTTCCAGTATCCGGCCATGACGTTGGCGCCGCGCACCCACAATTCGCCGACTTCGCCCTGCGCTACCTCGGCGCCGCAGGGACCATCCGCGCCAGCCAGCCGCACCGTCACCTCCGGCACCGACCAGCCGGCATAGCCGGGCCGCGCCATCGCGTCTTCCAGCTTCAGCACCACCGACACCGGTCCGGTCTCGGTCGCGCCATAGACTTGGCCGAGCGGCACGCCGCGCGCGTGGAACGCGTCGATATACGACCGTGGGATGGTCGAGGAGCCGGCCATCACGCCGCGCAGCGGCGACAGGTCGGCGCCGTCCCAGCCGGGATGCTCCAGCACCGCGCGCAGCGTGGCCGGCACCATCAGCGCCAGGCTCGGGCGCGCTTGCGCGACCGACGCCAGCCACGCGCCGGGCGCGAAACGGTCATGCAGCGTCACCTGCGCACCGGCCAGCAGCGCCGGCAGCGTCTGGATGCACAGGCCGCCGACATGGAAGGCCGGCAGCACCGACAGCACGTGATCGTCCGGCGTCATGCCGTGCGCCCACCAGCTGGCGCGCGCATTGGCCAGCAGCCCGGCCTGCGTATGCACCGCGCCCTTGGGCTTGCCGGTAGTGCCCGAGGTGTAGGCCAGCAGCAGCGGCGCGTCGCCGGCAACGTGCGGGAAGCTGGCGACGGCCGGCGCCGGGTGATCGATGATGCGTTCCAGATGCGCCAGCCGGCACTGGCTGGCGCCGGCCTCCAGCGCCAGCGCGGCATGCGCGTCATCGTGGAACAGCAGCGCCAGCTGCGCATGGCCGGCGATGGCATGCAGCTCGGCCGCGGCGAGCCGGTAGTTCAGCGGCACGAACATCGCCCCGACCCGCGCGCAGGCGAACAGCAGCACCAGCTGCAATTCATGGTTCAGGCACAGCGTGCCGACCCGGTCGCCGGGGCGGATGGCCCATGTCGCCGCCAGGTGGGCGCTGGCGCGCTCCACGCGGCGCCACAGCTTGCCGTAGCTGAAGGTGCGGCCGAGGTAATGCAGTGCGGGCCGCTGCGGCGCCGCCTCGGCATGCGCCCACAGCATGGCCGACAGCGCGCCGAGTCCGGCGGCACCGGGACGGGAGGGGCCAGGGCCAGGGCGGGCGCCGCTCATTCGTCGCGCTCGCCGGATTCATACAGCGTTTCGCGGCCCATGCGGTCCAGGATCAGTTCGGCGGTCCAGGGCAGCATCAGCGCGCCGCAGCGCGAATCGCGGTACAGGCGCTCCAGCGGCAGGTCCTTGAGCATCGACTGCCCGCCACAGGTTCGGATCGCCAGCCGCGCGATATCGTTGGCGCCTTCCATCACGGTGTAGTGCGCGGCGTAGAGGCGCAGGCGCTCGTCCTTGGAAGGGTTCGGCTTCGCTTCATGGATCACGCGCCAGAAGATCGAGCGCATGCTCTCCAGCTGGATGCGCATCTGCGCCACCGCGATCTGCTTGGTCGGGTACATGCGGCGCTTGACCGGCGGCTGGCCCGGCACCTCGCCACGCAGGTACTGCACGGTGAAGTCGTAGGCGGCCTGCGCCACGCCGAGGTAGGTCGGCGACAGCGTGAAGAACATGGCCGGCCAGGTCTGCGCGGCGCGGTAGTAGACCCCGCGCGGCATCAGCTGCTCCTGGTCTGGCACGAACACGTCCTTGAGCAGCAGCGTGCGCGAGACCGTGCCGCGCATGCCCATCGGATCCCATTCGCCGGTGACGGTGAGGCCGTCGGCCTTGCCCGGCACGGCGATATAGAGGGTATCGCGCATGTCGGGATGCTGGTCGCCGCGGTCCTCGGTGCAGAGAATGCCGTAGTAGTCGGCCGCGCCCGACAGCGAGGCGAAGATCTTGCGGCCATTCAGCACCCAGCCGCCTTCGACCTTGCGCGCGGTGGTGCCGAACGGCGCCTTGCCGGCGGCCGCAGCCGAGCCTTCGGAGAACGGCTGCGCGTAGACCGCGCCGTCGCGCACCACGCGTGCGAAATGCAGCGCGCGGCGGGCCTCGTGCTCGGCGCGCTGTCCGGGCGTCATCTCGATGCCATCGGACAGCGTGCCGGTCCACATGGTCGAGCAGATATGCATGTTGTACGTCAGCGCCGTGGCGCCGCAGAAGCGGCCGATCTCGGCGCCCACCATGCAATAGGTGGCAAAGTCCGCGCCCTCGCCGCCGAAGGCTTCCGGCACGCACAGCGCCAGCAGGCCGGCCTCGCGCAGGTCGTCGTAGTTGGCGAACGGAAAGCTGGCCTCGCGGTCCCAGGTGGCAGCGCGCGCGGCAAAGCGTTCGCGGCCCAGGCGGTTGGCCAGCGCCAGCAGGCGCGCCTGGCGCGGGGTGAAATCCGCCGTACCAACGGCAGGAATGAAGTCGAGCTGGCCGGAAGGCATGTCGCGGTCTCCTTGGCGCGGGCCGATATGGACCTGCGCCGTTGATCTGGTTTTCAGGGACTTCGGGACCGGCGCGCGTTTCAGCGCACCGGGAAATGCCGCTGGAGGAAAGCGAGTACGGGCGCGTTGAAGGCCGCCGGCCGCTCCATGCAGGCCAGGTGGCCGACATCGGGCAGGCAGAGGTACTCGGCACCGGGGATGCGCTGCGCCATGCGCTGCATCACCTCGGGCGAGGCATTGGTGTCGTGCTGGCCGGCCAGCGCCAGCACCGGCACGGCGATGTGCGGCAGCGCGTCGCGCTGGTTGAAGCGCACCAGCGCGCCCAGCGCGGCGCGGTAGGCGGGTGCGGGCACGGCGGCCATCACGCTCGTGGCGAAGGCCACCGCGGGCGCGTCGGCGTCCGGCGCCACCATCGTGCGCACCAGCCCCGCCGCCATCTCGGCCATGCTCTTGCCGGCGTCCAGCGGCGCGGTGCGCGCGGCGATGAACTCGCGCTGCCACGGCCCGTCGCCCTTGCCGAATGCGGGCGAGGTGCCGGACAGCACCATGCCGTCGACCAGCGCCGGCGTGGCGGCATACGCCTGCTGCGCCACCATGCCGCCCATGCTGTGGCCGAGCAGCACCACGCGCCGGCCGGCATCGCGCTCGGCCTGCAGCAGCGGCGCCAGCGCGCGGGCCAGGCCGTCGAAATCGTAGGGGTCGATCATGGCGCTGTCGCCATAGCCGGGCATGTCCCACGCCAGCGCGCGGTAGCCCGCCTGCGCCAGCGCCTCGCCCTGCGCCGGCCACGCGGCCTTGCCGCCGCCGATCCCGTGCAGCATCACGACAGCGACCGGGCCCTCGCCGTCACCCCATTCCAGCGTGGCGATGCCGTTGGCGTGCCTGCGGAGGTTGGGAGCGCTCATGCCTGCACCTCCACTAGCTGGCCTGCCTCCACCTCATTGCGGCCGTCGAGCGAGACCGTGCAGTTGCGCAGCGGCAGGTCGAAATGGCCCAGCGTATGGCGGCCCGCCACCTCGTTGGCGCCCGTGGAGAACAGGAAGTTGCCGCCGAACGCGCGCAGTTCGGTGCCGTTACAGTCGCGCTTGTCGTAGAAGGCCAGCGCATCCCAGCGCGCCGTCCGGTTCAGGCCCCAGCCGACGTGCGAGACCGCGTACGCGTCGCGCGTGCCTTCGCGGTCGGCCCATGCCTGGTAATAGCCGCGCATCATGTCGGCGTCGACGCCCTGCCCTTCGACGGCGACGATGTAGTCGTCCTCGATATGGCAGACCACGGCGTCGCGCAGGTAGGTCTTGAAGGTCAGGTTGACATCGCCCGGCGCCAGCACCAGCGTGCCGTTGACCTGGCGGCTGGCCGGAAACGCCAGGCACAGGCCGCCCGGCCAGTGCGAGACCTGCCCCGGCTTGTTGCAAAAGCCCCAGACGCCGCCCACGCGAGCGTCGGCCAGGCCGATGCGCAGCTCGGTGCCGGCGGCCGAATGCACGCGCATTTCTTTCGCGCCGCGCAGGCGCTTCATCGCGGCGCGCACCGTGCCTTCCAGCGCCGGGTCAGGCTGGCAGCGCTCCAGGATCTCGGGATGTTCGTTGCTGACCATCAGCATGCGCGGCAACACGCCGTCGGCGCCGCGCAGGATCAGCGGCAACTCGGGGGCATGCAACAGGCCTTCGACGGTGCAGTCGAGCACCAGGTGGCAGCGGGACAGTGCGGCCACGACCGGGGCGAGGTGTTGCAGGGCATCGCTGGCGCCGGTCGAGCGTACCGGCGCCGGCGCACTGAGCGCCGGTGTCGGCACCTGGATCCGGACGGGCGTGGCGCCCAGCGACTGCACCGCCAGCTCGGCCAAGGCCACGTTGACAGGGCGGGATTGCGACTCCGTTACAATTCCAACAACTTCCGCGCCCTGCAGGGCACAGAGTTCCAGGGTGCGCCGGAATGCCGCCAGCCAGCGGTGTTCGATCTGCTCGATGAGCATGTCTTGTCTCCTGCGTGTTTTCTTGGCGGCATGCGCCGCGCTGTTTTTTGTATCCTGGCCGGCACCCGCTGCAGGGCGGCGTGTCGGCGGACTTGGTTGAAGTCCCTGGCGCGAATAATATATATGAAATTTCATGAACTCCAGTGGAGCCCCAATGGGCATGCCTGAGGCCCAGCCACGGATCGCCAACGTCGCCGCCGCACCGGACTTCGATGCGCAGCATTTCCGCCGCACGCTGTCGCAGTTCGCGACCGGCGTGACGGTGATCACCACCCGCGCCAGCGCCGAATCGGTCGCGGCCGGCGCGCCGCCGTTCATCGGCATCACCGCCAGTTCGTTCAACTCGGTGTCGCTGGATCCGCCGCTGGTGCTGTGGAGCATGGCCACGCGCGCCAACAGCCTGCCGATGTTCCGCGACGGCACCCACTACATCATCAATGTGCTGTCAGCGTCGCAACTGGACTTGTGCCAGCGCTTCGCCACGCTGAAGGGCGACCGTTTCGCGGGCGTCGACTACCGGCTGTCGGCCACCGGCCTGCCGATCCTCGCCAATGCGCTGGCGTGGTTCGAATGCCATAACCGCAGCCGCTACGACGAGGGCGACCATGTGATCTTCGTCGGCGAGGTCGAGCGCTGCGGCGTGCTCGAAGGCCCCGATGGCCCGCTGGTGTTCCAGGGCGGCCAGTTCTCCACCACCAGTCCGCTCGAACCCTGAGCGCCTGCGGCTCCATCATGGCGGACCAGCCCTTCGTCGACGGCTACCTGGCCTACCTGCTGGCCCGCGCCAGCCATCTGATTTCCGGCGAATTCCACCGCGAGGTCGAAGCCCGCGGCCTGTCTGTGCCGGAATGGCGCGTGCTGGCGACGCTGGCCGACCGCGCCGACTGCACCATCGGCGCGCTGGCCGAAATCACGCTGACCAAGCAGCCCACGCTGACCAAGCTGGTCGACCGCATGGCCGCCGAGGGGCTGGTCAAGCGCACCGCCGGCACCACCGACCGCCGCCATGCGCTGATCTCGATCACGCCGCGCGGGCTGGCGCTGGCCAGGCCGCTGCTGGAACGCGCCGCCCAGCATGAGCACGCGGTGCTGAACGATTTCGGCCCCGAGCAAGGGGCGCAGCTCAAGGAAACGCTGCGCCAGCTGATCGCGCTGCACACGCAGCGCTAGGCGTCTTCCCCTGCCGCCTTCAGGATCGCCAGCGGCGAGCTGTCGGTCTTGATCCGCTGCAGCACGATGTTCGAGCGGATATCCATCACGCCCTTGGTGCGGTACAGCCGGTTCACGATGAAATCCGAGTAGTGCTTCAGGTTGCGCGCCTGCACGCGCAGGATGTAGTTGCTGTCGCCGGTGATGATGTACGCCGACAGCACTTCGGGCCAGGACTGGACCGCGGCGATAAAGGTGTCGTGCCAGCCCTCCACGTCATGGCGCATCGACACCTGCACGATGGCCTCCAGCTCCAGCCCGAGCTGCTCGGCATCGAACCAGGCGCGGTAGCCGCCGATCACTCCTGACTCTTCCAGCAACCGTACGCGGCGCAGGCATGCCGAAGGCGACAGCGCCACCCGGTCGGCCAGGTCCTGGTTGCTGATGCGGCCGTTCTCCTGCAGGCACGCGAGAATGCGCAGATCGATGGGATCGAGGGTCATTCGAATTTCCTGCGATGAATATGTAGATATTCGAATTTTATGCGAAAGATGACGTGCCGGACCGCTCATTTCGCAAGCCTCTTCCCGGGGAATTTGTCTAATATGCCGACATCGAGGCAGACAAAGACGGCATCGCCGCCCCATTCCATGACCGCCCCCAGACAAGACCCACGCCGGCTGTGGGACATCAGCCCGCCGCTGTCCCCGGCCACCCCGGTGTGGCCCGGCGACACACCGTTCCAGCAAGCGCCCGCGTGGCAGATGGACGAACACTGCCCGGTGAATGTCGGCCGCATCACGCTGTCGCCACACACCGGGGCCCACGCCGACGCGCCGCTGCACTATGCGGCCGACGGCGCGCCGATCGGCGACGTGCCGCTGACGCCGTACCTCGGCACCTGCCGGGTGATCCACTGCATCGGCGCATCGCCGGTGGTGGAACCGCGCCATGTCGAGCACGCGCTGCGGGACCTGCCGCCGCGCGTGCTGCTGCGCACCTACCGGCAGGCGCCACTGGCGCAATGGGACCCCGCTTTCTGCGCTGTCGCCGGCGAGACCATCGCGCTGCTCGCATCGCATGGCGTGCAGCTGGTCGGCATCGACACGCCTTCGCTCGACCCGCAGGAATCCAAGACCATGGACGCGCACAACGCCGTGCGCCGGCATGGACTGGCAATCCTGGAAGGCATCGTGCTGGATGACATCGACGAAGGCGACTACGAACTGATCGCGCTGCCGCTGCGCTTTGCCGGGCTCGATGCCAGCCCGGTGCGCGCCGTGCTGCGCAGCCTGGATTGAACACATCAAAACTTCACGCATACCCACCATCAAGACATGACGACCATTGACCGCGAGCACTGTCTACGGCTCGACCAGCAAGACCCGCTGCGCCCCTTGCGCGACCAGTTCGCCCTGCCCGAGGGCGTGATCTACCTCGACGGCAACTCGCTCGGTGCCCGCCCGCGCGCCGCCGCCGCGCGCGCCGCCCAGGTGGTGGCCGAGGAATGGGGCGATGGCCTGATCCGCAGCTGGAACACCGCCGGCTGGTTCGAACTGCCGCAGCGGCTGGGCAACAAGCTCGCCCCGCTGGTCGGCGCCGGCGAGGACGAAGTGGTGGTGACCGACACTACCTCGATCAACCTGTTCAAGGTGCTGGCCGCCGCGCTGCGCGTGCAGCAGACGCGCGATCCGGCGCGCAAGGTGATCGTCTCGGAATCCAGCAACTTCCCGACCGACCTCTATATCGCCCAGGGCCTGGCCGACCTGCTCCAGCAGGGTTACTCGCTGCGCCTGGTCGACTCGCCGGCCGAGATCGACGCCGCCGTCGGCGCCGACACCGCGGTACTGATGCTGACGCACGTCAACTACAAGAGCGGCGAGATGCTCGACATGGCCGCGCTGACCGAACTGGCCCATGCCCGCGGCGCGCTGACCGTCTGGGACCTGTGCCACTCCGCCGGCGCCGTGCCGGTCAACCTGAAGGCGTCCGGCGCCGACTACGCCATCGGCTGCACCTACAAGTACCTGAACGGCGGCCCGGGCTCGCCCGCGTTCGTGTGGGTCGCGCCGGCGCTGCGCGATGCGTTCTGGCAACCGCTGTCGGGCTGGTGGGGCCATGCCGCGCCGTTCGCGATGGAACCGCAATATCGCCCGGTGGACGGCGTGCGCCGCTTCCTGTGCGGCACGCAGCCGGTCGCGTCCCTGGCGATGGTCGAGTGCGGGCTGGACATCTATGCCCAGACCAGCATGCAAGTGCTGCGCGCCAAGTCGCTGCTCCTGACCGATCTCTTTATCGAGCTCGTGGAAGCACGCTGCGGCCAGCATCCGCTGACGCTGGTCACGCCGCGCGAGCATGCGCGCCGGGGCAGCCAGGTGAGCTGGGAACATCCGGAAGGCTATGCCGTGGTCCAGGCGCTCATCGAGCGCGGCGTCATCGGCGACTACCGAGAGCCGCGCATCGCCCGCTTCGGCTTTACGCCGCTGTACACCAGCTTCACCGAAGTCTGGGATGCAGTGGAAATCCTGCGCGATGTGCTGGATAGCGGCACGTATCGCGATGCGCGCTTTCAGGTGCGCGGCCAGGTGACCTGATCGGGAGTTACATCATGAGTGAAATCAAGGGATGCCCGTTCTCGGGCGCGGCGAGCGCATCGCAAACGGCATCGCAGCGCGACGGCTGGCATGGCGCGCAGATGGATTTCGCCAAGGACATGAGCTATGGCGATTATCTGGGCCTGGACCAGATCCTGAGCGCGCAGCACCCGCTGTCGCCGGACCACAACGAAATGCTGTTTATCGTGCAGCACCAGACCACCGAGCTGTGGATGAAGCTGATGCTGCATGAGCTGCGCGCGGCGCGGGAATCGGTCAAGGCCGACAGCCTGCCGCCGGCATTCAAGATGCTGACGCGCGTGTCGCGCATCATGGACCAGCTGGTGCAGGCTTGGAACGTGCTGGCGACGATGACGCCGCCGGAGTATTCGGCGATGCGGCCTTACCTGGGGATGTCCTCCGGATTCCAGTCGTACCAGTATCGGGAAATCGAATTCATCCTCGGCAACAAGAATGCGGCCATGCTGAAGCCGCATGCGCATCGGGCCGAGCATCTGGCGCTGGTTGAGGCCGCGTTGAAGACGCCCTCTCTTTATGACGAAGCCATCCGCCTGATGGCGCGGCGCGGGTTTGCGATCGATGCGGAATGCGTCGAGCGCGACTGGACGCAGCCCGCTGGCTACAACGCTTCGGTCGAGGCGGCCTGGCTTGAGGTTTATCGCAATCCCTCCGCGCATTGGGAGCTATACGAACTTGGCGAGAAGTTCGTCGACCTGGAGGATTCGTTCCGGCAATGGCGGTTCCGGCATGTGACGACGGTTGAACGCGTGATCGGGTTCAAGCGTGGCACGGGCGGCACCGAGGGCGTCAGCTATTTGCGGAAGATGCTGGATGTGGTGTTGTTTCCGGAACTGTGGAGGTTGAGGACGGATCTTTGAAGCCCCTCCCTGCTCGCCTGTTTGCTCCCCTCTCCCGCTTTCGGGAGGGGGGCCGAGGGTGAGGGCCGGCGCCACCATGAAGTAGAGCCAGTCGTTCGACCGCCCTCAAACCCCATCTGACAACCTCCCAGCCAGCGCCACCAGCGCCGGCGCCAGCGTCCGGTGGAAAACCTCTTCCTCCACGGCCCCATAAGAAGCGCTGCAACTCAGCATGTGCAGATCCTTCTCCCCAACGGGCCGAAACGCCACCGCGCAGGCATGAATCGCCGGATGCCAATCCCGGAATGACGACGCATACCCGCGCTGCTGCGCGTCAGCCAACGCCACCCGCGTCGCCGCCTCCTGCTGCTTCCACTGCTCTGGAAACGCCTGGCTGAACTCAGCCAGCACCCGATCCCGCCGCGCCGCAGGCAGCGCCGCCAGATATGCACGTCCCATCGAACTGGACACCAGCGACAGCCGTGACCCCACCCCAAGCCCCAGCATCACGCCGGCGTCGTTACGGATCGACTCGAGGTAGATCACCTCCATCCGCTCACGCTTTCCGAGCGACACCGACACGCCGTACGACTGCGCGAACGCCAGCATATGCGGCCGCGCCAGCGCCACCACGTCTGATGCCGACAAGTACGCGTACCCCAGCGCCAGCACCCCGGCATCGAGCGCGTACTTGCCCAGGCTGTCGTCATAGCGCAGGTAACCCAACTGCACCAGGGTGCCGGCCAGGCGGCTGACCGTGGCCTTGGGAAACCCGGTGCGGCGTACGAAATCCTGGTTGCCAAGCATCGCTTCGCCAGTACGGAAGCAGCGCAGCAGCTCCAGCCCGCGCGCCAACGCGGTGACGAAATTGGGATCGCTCTCACGCACCGGCGTGTCCGGCGTCGGTGCGTCGCTCGGAAGTGACGGACTGTTCAAGATGTGGTCCTCTCTGTTCGGCGGTTGTCCGCTCATCGCACAAGGGATCGGTGGCTTGGGGTTTTGCCGGTTGCACGGCAAACCCATTGCGATATACTAATTCAACGGAACACAGTTCCGCAATGCGGAACCAAAAATCCTCCGCACGAACCACCGAACCCGATACTCCGGAAGCACCGCGCCAGTCGCCCCGCTTCCACCGCGCCACCGAAGGAGACCTGCATGGCTGCCAACGCCGAATTCCACTGGGCCGATCCCCTGCTGCTCGACCAGCAACTGACCGCCGACGAACGCGCCGTGCGTGACGCCTCCGCGGCGTACTGCCAGGACAAGCTGATGCCGCGCGTGCTGCAGTCGTTCCGCAACGAGAAGACCGACGTCGAGATCTTCCGCGAGATGGGCGAACTGGGCCTGCTCGGCCCGACCATCCCCGAGCAATACGGTGGCCCCGGCCTGAACTACGTCAGCTACGGCCTGATCGCCCGCGAAGTCGAGCGCGTCGATTCGGGCTACCGCTCGATGATGAGCGTGCAGTCGTCGCTGGTGATGGTGCCGATCTATGAATTCGGCACCGAAGCGCAGAAGCAGAAGTACCTGCCCAAGCTGGCCACCGGCGAGTGGATCGGCTGCTTTGGCCTGACCGAGCCGAACCACGGCTCCGACCCGGGCTCGATGGTCACCCGCGCCAAGAAGGTCGACGGCGGCTATGAGCTGACCGGCGCCAAGATGTGGATCACCAACTCGCCGATCGCCGACGTATTTGTGGTCTGGGCCAAGCTGCAAGGCGAAGACGGCAAGGAAGACATCCGCGGCTTTATCCTGGAGAAGGGCTGGAAGGGCCTGTCGGCACCGGCCATCCACGGCAAGGTCGGCCTGCGCACCTCGATCACCGGCGAAATCGTGCTGGACCAGGTGTTCGTGCCGGAAGAGAACATCATGCCGGGCGTAAAGGGCCTGAAGGGTCCGTTCACGTGCCTGAACTCGGCCCGCTACGGCATCGCCTGGGGCGCGCTGGGCGCCGCCGAATTCTGCTGGCATACCGCCCGCCAGTACACGCTGGACCGCAAGCAGTTCGGCCGTCCGCTGGCCCAGACACAACTGGTCCAGAAAAAGCTGGCCGACATGCAGACCGAGATCACGCTGGGCCTGCAAGGCTGCCTGCGCCTGGGCCGCATGAAGGACGAAGGCACCGCCGCGGTGGAAATCACCTCGATCATGAAGCGCAACTCGTGCGGCAAGTCGCTGGACATCGCCCGCGTGGCGCGCGACATGCTGGGCGGCAACGGCATCTCGGACGAGTTCGGCGTGATCCGCCACGTGGTGAACCTGGAAGTGGTCAACACCTACGAAGGCACGCACGACATCCACGCGCTGATCCTGGGCCGCGCCCAGACCGGCCTCCAGGCGTTCTTCTGAAGCCGGAACCAGGCCCTTACGGACAGGATCTCCCGGAATATCGGCATAGGGGGCAGCCCATCGGGCTGCATCCCCTGCCACACCACCCGGCATGCGGGTCCGCACCGGGCGGTTCGAGAGGTTGAGGTCAGACGAGACGGGGCAGTCCCAGACTATCGAAGTAGGCAGTGGTCAGCACCCGATGAATCGCCGATAGGCTGTTGTGCCACCAGCGACGGCTTAACGCCGCCACCGACTGCGCCACCGGTAGTGAGGCCCCCAGGCGAAGCAGTTCGCGGTGGATAGTCTTGCCCCTGCGCCACTGTTTGAGCTGCAAGGCCCGAAGCCGCCGCCTTATCCAGCTGTCCAACTCACGCCAGATTCTGGAGGTCTGCGCCAGCCCGAAGTAGGCTTTCCAGCCCAGCAGGTAAGGGCGCAACTGATCGACTACGGCTTGGAGGCTGCGCCCACCATTGCGCCGCGTCAGTACCCTGACACGCTGTTTGAACGCCGCCATTGGCTTAGCAGCCACCACACGTTTGATCACACCGTCCCGGGCTTGCCATAGGCCATACCCAAGGAACTTGCGACCAAATACCGGCGCCACGGCGCTTTTGGCTTCGTTAACTTTCAGCTTGAGGCGGTCATAGAGCCTTCGTAGCAGAGCCATCACCCGCTCGCCAGCGCGACGACTGCCAACGTAGACGTTGCAGTCATCGGCATACCGCGCGAAGCAGTGACCCCGCCACTCTAACTCCTTGTCCACCTCATCTAGCAAGACGTTGGCCAGCAGCGGCGACAGGGGACCACCTTGCGGCGTTCCCTGATGCCGTTCCATGACCACCCCGCCATCCATGATTCCCGCGTTCAGGTAGGCTCGTATCAGCCGGATGATCCCGGCGTCGGCGATGCGTTGCCTTAGGCGGTCGATCAGAATGTCGTGGTTGACCCGGTCGAAGAACTTCTCCAAGTCCACGTCCACCACCACATGACGGCCCGACTGCACGAACGACTGAGCGGCTAACACCGCATCATGTGCCCGCCGTCCAGGCCGAAACCCGTAGCTATGCTTGCTGAAGGTCGGGTCAAGCAGCGGTTGCAGGACTTGCAACAGCGCCTGCTGGATCAGCCGATCCGTCACCGTCGGGATGCCAAGCTCGCGCTCGCCACCTTCCGCCTTCGGGATCGTCACCCGTCGTACCGGACTGGGCCGGTACGTCCCCCGCAGCAGTTCCTCACGGATACGAGGCCACTCGGACGCCAGTTTGCGCGACGTCTGGTCAATGTCCAGCCCGTCCACACCCGCCGACCCCTTGTTCGCCCGCACCCGTTTGAACGCCTGCCGCAAGTTCTCGCGCGTCAGCGCCGCTTCCAGCAGCGCCGACCCTGTGCCGTCCGTTTCATGCCGCGGGATTTCGGCTTCGCCGCGACACACTCCATCCGGGGCTTCACCCCTTGCTTCGGTGTCCCGCCCCGCTCGCGCGGGCTTCTGGCGCCTGGCCTCCAACATCGTCATGGCTTCTGACACTTCCTCTCGTTCGGCCCTTCGCCAATAGCTCCAACCTTGCCGGTCTGTCCTCTGGCTACTACGGCCTCTGCTGACTCCTCACTCCGGCTCGACGCCGTTACCCTTTCGGGATCGAGGTGAGGTCTCCCCAGGTAAGAACGCACTCCTTCATCGCACAGCCGCCACATTTACGCTGCCTCGCCTTGATCACAAGAGCTTCGCGGTTTCTCGCCCGCTCGCCCTGCTCAGCCGCGCCTTCTATGTGGTTCTTGTTCATCGGCTCACGATTTACGCTCCACGCTTCCTCCCCACGCTCGGTCGCCCTCACGCAGTTGCGCTTCGCTTCGTTCGCTGTGATCAGCTTACGGTGGGACTTGCACCCACAAGAGTGCGCCCATGCTGGGCGCACGAAAAAGGCCCGGCTGCAAAGCCGGGCCAAGCACACTACCAAGGAGACGACGAGGCTGCCCCCGTCGATAAAACACCTGTCCTGGACGCCGGCCCCGCAACATGCGGGGCCGCGTTCATTGGATCGTCATGCCTTGCCGGGTTGCGGCGTCAGCCGCAGGTATGGCCGCACGGCCGTATAGCCCTTCGGGAATTTCTCGCGGATCACGGCCTCGTCCTTCAGCGAGGGCACGATCACCACATCGTCGCCGTCCTGCCAGTTGCCGGGCGTGGCCACGCTATGGTTGTCGGTCAGCTGCAGCGAATCGATGACGCGCAGGATCTCGTTGAAGTTGCGCCCCGTGCTGGCCGGGTAGGTGATGATCAGGCGCACCTTCTTCTTCGGATCGATGATGAACAGCGAACGCACCGTCAGGGTCTCGTTGGCGTTCGGATGGATCATGTCGTACAGCTGCGAAACCTTGCGGTCGCCGTCGGCCAGGATCGGGAAATTGACCGTGGTCGACTGGGTCTCGTTGATGTCGCGGATCCAGCCGCGGTGCGATTCCACGCCATCGACCGACAGCGCGATCGCCTTGACGCCGCGGCGCGCAAATTCGTCCTTCAGCTTTGCCGTCAGGCCCAGTTCGGTGGTGCACACCGGCGTGTAGTCGGCCGGGTGCGAGAACAGCACGCCCCAGCCGTCGCCGAGCCACTCATGGAAGCGGATGCGGCCTTCGCTCGAATCCTGCTCGAAGTCCGGGGCGATATCGCCGAGACGCAATGCCATGTTCAGATCTCCTGATTTCGAAGTGGAACCAGAGTATCCCGATTGATATCCAACCCAAACGAATATAAAGTCACTACAAAATCACTCGTAGTCATATAGACATTTTCTGACAGTCTTTTCGCGCGCTTTCGGGCATGCTGGCAATGGCCCCGCCGATACCGGCGTCGAGGCACGTGGCCTTGAAACCACCGCCGCTCGCCACATATGCTAAGTATCAGACAGACAATGCCGTTAGCCTCGGAGCGTAGAAAATGTCAGAATCCGCACAAACCGAACCAACCGCCCGCAAACAGGAGAAACTGATGAGCGATGTCAAGACCGTACTGTCCGACGCCGAGGAGCTGCTGAAGCAAGCCGCTTCGACCACCGGCGAAAAAGCCGCCGAACTGCGCGAGCGCGGCATGGGTCTGCTCAAGCAAGCCAAAGAAAAGGCCCAGGACCTGCAGGATGCCGTCGTGACCAAGAGCAAGGCAGCCGCTCGCGCCACCGACGACTACGTGCACGACCACCCGTGGCGCGCCGTGGGCGTGGCGGCCGGCGTGGGCCTGCTGATCGGTCTGCTGCTGAACCGCAAGTAAGCGGCTGAAGTCCCGGTGCGGCCCCAGGCGCCGCACCAGAGCGGCAACCCGCGCGAGGCACGGGTTGCCAGTGGCCCGGGGGCCCGCACAGCGGCGCCCGGCCCCGTCCGCAGAAAGGCACGCCCGGCCAGGCCGGCGTGCCGCTTTCACGCCGGAGCCGCCGAGCGAATCCATGAGCGAACCCACCCCCTCTCCCAAACTGCTGGAATCCGTGCGCAATCTCCTCAACTCGGTGGTTGCGATGGTCCAGACCCGCCTGGAGCTTGCCAGCGTCGAATTCGCCGAGGAACGCACGCGCCTGATGAAGGTCGCACTGCTGGCCTGCTTCGGGCTGGTGTTCTTCGGCATCGCGCTGGTCACCTTTACCGCGCTCGTCGCCATCCTGTTCTGGAACAGCTACGGCTGGCAGGCGCTGGGCGTGCTGGTGGTCGTCTACCTGCTGCTGTGCGCCGGCTGCCTGGCGTACGCGCGCAACCTGGTGCGCAACGCCCCGCCGATGTTCGAGGCCACGCTCGCCGAAATCGACAAAGACCGGGAGATCCTGCGCCGATGACCACCCTGGAACCCGACGAAGGCGCGACCGAGCGCAACCGCCGCGAGCACGCGCGGCCCGTCCGCTTCACGCAGGAAGTCCGTTTGCCGCTCGACGTGCGCAAGGAGTTGCTGCTCACGCGCGCGGCGCTGGAACGCCACGACTGCTTGCAGGCACTGCACCAGGTACGCGGCGGCGCGCGCCGGCTGGGCAGCATTGCCAGCTGGCTGCCGCGTATCGCGCGGCCCGGCTCGTGGATGAAGGTGGCGGGCATCACCAAGGAATATCCGCTGCTGAGCACCGCCGTCACGCTGGCGCTGCCGCTGCTGCGGCGCACGCCGGTGCTGCGCTGGACCTGGAAGCTGTCCAAGGTCGGCCTGGCGGCCGGCGCGGCGTACTGGGCCTACAACACCTGGCGTGAGGCCAAGCAGCAGGCCATCCCTCCTGCCACCGCACCTACCCCCGCACCTGCCTCCGTGCCGGACACCGGCGCGGCCGCCACGCCGGGCGCGCCTCCCACCGACACCGGCTTCCGCGACCCGCTCGTTCCCTGAACCTCGCGTTTGCGCTCAGGCCATCCGCGCCGCCGCGGACGGCTCCATCGCGGCCAGGCCGGATGGGGCGAACGGCTGCGGCGGGCCGATATGGAATCCCTGCACCAGGTCGACGCCGAGCTCGCGCAACCGTCCCAGCATGGCCTCGCTCTCGACGAATTCGGCGATGGTCTTCTTGCCCATGGCATGGCCGATGCGCTGGATCACCTCCACCATCACCAGGTTGACCGGGTCGGCCAGCATCTCGCGCACGAAGCTGCCGTCGATCTTCAGGTACGCCGCCGGCAAGTGTTTGAGGTACGCGAACGACGACATGCCTGCGCCGAAATCGTCCAATGCGAAACTGCAGCCGAGCTGCTGCAACTGCTGGATGAATGATCCCGCCTGCGCGAGGTTGGCGATCGCCGCCGTTTCCGTGATCTCGAAGCAGATGGCCAGCGTATCGCTGCGGCGCAGCTGGCTGCCCATGACCTCGGCCATCTGGCGGATCAGCTCGTCGCCGGCCGCGTGGCCGCAGGTGTCGTTGACCACCTTGAACTGGTCGAGGTCCAGGTACATCAGCGTATGGGAGACGCCTTGCGCATGCGCGACTGCACGCGGCCCCATACGTCGGTGGTCACCACCGCGTCGCCGATTGCCTGCAGCGCGACCTGGGCCCGCTCCTTTTCCGCAAACAACTGCGCCTCGTAGCGCTTGTTGTCCGAGATATCCGTCAGCGAGCCCGCCATGCGCGCGCGCCGCCGCGCGGCGGGGCGCACCAGCCGGCCGCGTGCGAGCACCCACAGGTAGTCGCCGTCGCGCTTGCGCAGCCGGAACTCGGCGGTCATACGGCTCGCCGCTGCGCAGGTGCCGCGCAAGCTTGGCTTCGAAGGCTTCCAGGTCCGACGGATGCAGCAGGCCGAGCACGGTCTCGCGCGCATGCGGCAGCTCGCTGGCGCCGTAGCCCAGCATCTGCGCGCATCGCGCGGAAAAATGCAGCTCGCCGCTGCCGAGATGCCAGTCCCACAGGCCGTCGTTGCTGCCCTCCACCGCCAGTTGCAGCTGCTCCTCGCGCTGGGACAGCGCCTCGCGCAGCCGCCGCTCGCGCCGCAGCGGCCCGTGCGACAGCAGGATCGCCGACATCAGCAGCAAGGTCGCCACCACCGCGCTGCCGGTGGTCAGCAGCCGCGTCACCCGGCGCGACGCCTGCCCAAGGTGTTCCGAAAAGGCCCGTTCCAGCGGGGTCAGCCGCGAATCGATCTGGGCGATCCGGCGCAGCACGGGCGCCACGCAATCGTCGTCGCAGCCCGGCCGTTCGACCAGCCGGCGCAGTGCCAGCGCCTGCTCGTGCAACGCGGCGATCTCCTCGTCGCCGGCGGCCCACACGCGAATCGCGGCATCAACCTCGTGGATATGGCGGAAATTGCGGTACAGCCGGACCCTCCGCGGGATATCGTCCGGGTGGTTGCCGCCGGCGAGCAGTCCTTCGCGCACGCGCTCGAGGTCCGGCTTGCCGCGGTCGAGTTCCAGCCGGGCGCGCTGGTCCCCCAGCGGGATGGCAATGGCAGCGAGATAGAAAGCGAAATCTTCGGGGTTGCGGTCCTCGCCATAGCGCAGCAGATGCGAACGGCCAGATGATGCGCAGCACGTGTGCGCTGGCCGGTAACGACTCACCCGCTTGCCGCATATCGAATCCTGCCGGGTGCTGGCCCGGCTTGGTTCATCCTGTGTCCCCGCCGCTCATTGTCGTGTGGATAAGACAACAAGTCTCTAACTCGATCTGGTTAAACCAGTGGTGTCGCCGGGTTTTTGCGCTGGGCTCTGCGCACCGACGGCTGCGGCGGCATGGCGAGCTGGAGGATGCGTTTTGCGCCCCGAAAACGACAAAGGCCTACGCAATGCGCAGGCCTTTGTGGTCATCGAATGCTGGTGGGTCGTGCGTGACTCGAACACGCGACCAACGGATTAAAAGTCCGCTGCTCTACCGACTGAGCTAACGACCCGAAAAAACAGAACCGCGATTATAGTGAGGCAGATTACAAACTGTCAAGCGTTCGCGATTCAAACCATGCGTTCCAGCCGCCACATCTGGTAGCGGAACGCCAGCACCGCACCCAGAAGGATCCCGGCCAGCGCGATAAAAGACCCGATTGCCAGCGTCGACACCCCCGACAGCCCCTGCCCCACCGTGCAGCCCAGCGCAGTCACGCCGCCCGCGCCCATCAGAATGCCGCCGACCATATGGTTGGCCACGTCTTCGGCATCGCCGAAGCCTTCCCAGCGGAACGTGCGCGTGGCCAGTGCATAGACCGCCGCGCCGGCGATCACGCCGAACACGCTGACGATGCCGATGGTCAGCACCTTGCTCTTGTCGCTGAACATCATCAGCCAGTCGAGCGTATAGGCGTAAGGCGCGACGAAGCTCAGGCTTTCCATGCGGCCAGAGTTGGTCGACACAAACAGTTCTTCGAGCGTATTCGGATCCTCGGCGACGTAGCCCAGTTGGCCGGACACGTACCACATTGCCACGATGATCAGGCCGACGCCGATGCCGCCGAGCAGGTTGTCAAACGAGCGGAAGCCGCGGCCCGCCAGCGCCCACACCACCAGCACGCCGCCCAGCAGCAGCCCGAGCCCAAGCTGCAGCGCGCCGCGCGCCACGCCTGTGCCCTGCGCCAGCACCGACGGCAGGTCCTGCGTGGTCGGCAGCGTGAGCGCCACCGCGTCGACGGTATTGACGCGCACCACGCCGAACAGGCCGCGCAGCGTCATGTACGCCGACAGCCCAAGGAACACGAACACCACCAGCGACTTGAGGTTGCCCGCGCCGATGCGCACCAGCGTCTTGCTGCCGCAGCCCGATGCCAGCACCATGCCGAAGCCGAACATCAGCCCGCCCGCCAGCGCCGACAGCCAGCCCAGCTTGCTGGCGGCATAGATGGTCTTGGTCGGATCGACCGCGCCGGTCCAGGCCAGCACGCCCGTGCCGATCATGGCCACGCCGATCGCCAGGCCCCACATGCGCGCGCGGGTCCAGTCGCCCATGTTGACCACGTCGGAAACCGCGCCCATGGTGCAGAAGTGCGTGCGCTGCAGCACCGCGCCGAACAGGAAGGTCAGGACGAACGTGCTCAGCAGCACGGTGCGCGAGAGCGCGGCAAGGTCGATTTCAGGCATGTCGTTGGGAGGGGACGGCTTCTGGCGGCGTTCGGGTCGGAATGTTCAGGTGGCGCCCTGGTAGCGGGTCGGGTCGGGCACGCCGGCGGCCTCGAAGCCGGCGCGGCGAATGCGGCACGAGTCGCACACGCCGCAGGCCCGGCCGTCGTCGTCGGCCTGGTAGCACGACACCGTCAGGCTGTAGTCGACGCCCAGGCCGATGCCGGCGCGGATGATCTCGGCCTTGGTCATGTCGATGATGGGTGCGTGCACGCGGAAGCGGTCGCCCTCGACGCCCGCCTTGGTGGCAAGGTTGGCCAGGGTTTCGTAGGCGGCGACGTACTCGGGCCGGCAATCGGGATAGCCGGAGTAGTCCACCGCATTGGCGCCGAAGAACAGGTCGCGCCCGCCCACGGCCTCGGCCCAGCCGAGCGCCAGCGACAGCATGATGGTATTGCGCGCCGGCACATAGGTGACGGGGATGCCGCCGGTGGCGCCGTCGGTCGGCACTTCCAGCGCGTCGTCGGTCAGCGCCGAACCGCCGAAGCGGCGCAGGTCGAGGTCGACGATTTCGTGGCGGGTAGCGCCCAGCGCCGCGGCCACGCGCTTCGCGGCCTCCAGCTCGGAAGAATGGCGCTGGCCATAGCGCATCGACAGCGCATAGGTCTCGAAACCCTGGGCGCGGGCCATGGCAAGTACGGTGGCGGAGTCGAGTCCGCCGGAAAGCAGGACGATGGCGCGTTTGGTCATGGTGCGGGGGCGCACCGGGGGCGGCGCGCAAGAACATTCAGGCGAATCGCATATTCTAGCGCGACAAACGAAAAAGGCCCGCCAGAGCGAACCTTGGCGAGCCTTGCAGCAGCGGTCGGCGCGCCGCCGACGACGCTTACTTGAGCGTCTTCAGCCGGTTGCTCGCCGCCTGCGCGCCTTCGGTGCCCGGGTACTTTGCCACCACCTGCTCCAGCGTCTTGCGCGCGGCCGCCTTCTGGCCGGACTCGAGCTGGTTGTTGGCAATGGCGATCATCGCGTCCGGCACCTTGGGGTGCGTCGGGTTGGCGTTGACCATGTTCTGCAGCACGAAGGTGGACCCCTTGTAGTCGCGCTGCGCATACAGCGAGTTACCGAGCCAGTACTGCGCCAGCGGCAGGTACGGGCTCTGCGGGTACTTCTTCACGAACGCCGAGAACGAATTCCCGGCGCTCTTGAAGTCGCCCGCCTGGAACTGCTTGAGCGCGGCATCGTATTCGGGCTTTTCGCCCGGCTGCGACACGCCTTCGCGGCCCTCGACCGTGACCTGTTGCGGCTCGAATTTCTTCAGGCGCGCATCGAGGTCGGCGTAGTAGTCCTTCTGCTGCTTCTGCAGCGTGTCCACCGTGTTCTGCAGCACTTCATTCTGGCCGCGCAGCCGCGCCACTTCCTGGCGCATGCCCTCGAGCTGGTTCTGCATCTCGAGCGTGGTGCGGCTGTTCTGCTCGATGCGCTGCGTGGCGGTCGCCTGGAAACCGTTGAACTGGTCGCGCAGGCCGATGACCGCCTTGCGTGCCTCGTCATCGTCGAACACACCGGCATGCGCCTGCGCGAGCGGGAGCATGCCGCCGCCGGCGACGGCGGCAAGCCACAACAGGGTGGAAACGCGTGCTTTCATGGAGGGTCAGTCCGCAGATCAGTAGTTGATGTCCGCGCGGCGGTTTTCCGCCCACGAGGCTTCATCGTGGCCGGTGGCCTTGGGCTTTTCCTTGCCCAGGCTCACGGCTTCCATCTGGCCGTCGGGTACGCCCATCGAGGCCAGCGAACGGCGCACGGCTTCCGCGCGCTTCTGGCCCAGCGCCAGGTTGTACTCGCTGGTGCCACGCTCGTCGGTGTTGCCCTGGATCAGGATCTTGCGGCCCTTGTTGCTGCCCAGGTACTTGGCGTGCTCGGTCAGCATGCCCTGGTAGTCGGACTTGACCGTGTAGCTGTCGAAGTCGAAGTACACGCTGCGCTTGGCCAGCGGGCTGTTCGGGTCGTTCAGCGGATCGGCGGCGGTCACCGGCGTGACGGCGCGCGGGTCCGCCCCCGTGCCGGCCTTGCCGGCGCCGTTGGCGGTGTCGTCCAGCTTGACGCCGGAGCTGCAGGCGCCCAGGGCCAGCAGTGCAGCGACGGCAAGGGTTTTGGTCATCAGTTGAGGCATGGTGAATGACTCCTGTTATTGCATGAAAGGACCCCAGGACGGCTCGCGAACATCGCCGGACTGGAGGGACAGAACCTGCCGGGTACGCCCGTCAGTGGACACGGCCGCCAGCACCGCGCGACCGCCCACACGGGTGGCATAGAGAATGTACTTGCCGTTGGCGGCGAAGCTCGGGGCCTCATCGTTGGCCGTATCCGTCAGCGACGTCACGTCGCCGTTGCTCAGGTCCTGCAGTTGCAGCTTGAAGCCGCCCGCGCGCGAGATGTACGCCAGGTACTTGCCGTCCGGCGAGATGCGCGGGCTTACGTTGTAGCTGCCCTTGAAGGTGACACGCTGCGCCGCGCCGGCCTCTTCGCCGCCGGCGGGCATGCGATAGACCTGCGGCGCACCGCCGCGGTCGCTGGTGAAGTAGATGCTGCGGCCGTCGGGCGAGTACTGCGGCTCGGTGTCGATGGCGCTGCTGCGCGACAGGCGGCGGATGCCTGAACCGTCGGCGTTCACCTGGTAGATCTGGGTATTGCCGTCGCGCGACAGCGCCAGTGCCAGGCGCTGGCCGTCAGGCGACCACGACGGCGCGCTGTTGTTGCCCTTCTGGTTCGATACCAGCGTGCGCTTGCCGCTGGCCAGGTCGTGCACGTACACCACCGGCTTCTTGGCTTCGAACGAGACATAGGCCACGCGGCGGCCGTCCGGCGACCACGACGGCGAGATGATCGGCTCGTTGCTGGTCAGCGCCACCTGCGAGTTCTGGCCGTCCGAGTCCGAGATCAGCAGCTGGTACTTGCCGCCCACCTTGGACACGTACGACAGGCGCGTGGCAAACACGCCGCGCTCGCCCAGCAGCTTCTCGTAGATGTAGTCGGCGATCTTGTGAGCGGTCACGCGCAGCTGGCCCTGGTTGACCGTGAAGGCCAGCCCGCCCAGGCTCTGGCCCTTGACCGTGTCGTACAGGCGGAAACGCACCTCGTACTGGCCACCCGCGGCGGGGGTCACGCTGCCGGCCACGAAGGCGTCGGCGCCGCGCGACTTCCAGCTGCCCAGGTCGACATTGGCGGATTCCGCGACCGTGGCGCCGCCGGGGTCGACATTGCGCAGGCGGCCGCTGCGCGCCAGGTCGGCGCGGATGATCGCGGTCAGGTTCTGCGGGGCCTGGGCCTCGCCCTGGAAATTGGCGGTGGCAACCGGGATCTGGCTCGAGCCAACCCCGGAGATCTCAACGTTAAGCTGCGCGTGCGCGGCGCCGGCGGCCACGGTCAGTGCCGCGGCCAGCCACGCCATCAGCGCGCGGCGTCCCGCCCGGCGGGCGGCTCGTTGGTTTGCATGGTGCCGCCTCTCGGACAGCCAGTTGGGGGCCCAAAGCTTTCGCATGCTGCTCCTCAGTCGATTTCAAGATTCGTCGGGCACGGCAGGAATCAGGCAGACGGCAACACGGGCAGGACCGCGCATGGCGCATCCCCGTTGTGCGTGCGGTCTGCACACTGCCGGCTGCGTCAGGCAACCTGCCATCGTAGCGATGGGACTGAAAGCCGGCGATGAAGGTTGCATTATGTTGCAAATCATGGCGCGCCGGTCACTCAGTCCTTCGGCCGGAAGGTGATGGTGAAGCTGGACGGCGCCTTGCCGTCCTCGTCGCGCGGCAGCGGATCGGAACGTTCGACCGCGCGCAGCACGGCATTGTCCCACGACGAATTGCCGCTGGACTTGGACAGCCGCGCCGACATCAGCGAGCCATCCGGCGCCAGCCGCACCGATACCACCGCGCTGGGGTTGCCCGGTACGTCTTCGGTGAACACGATGTTGGGCTTCACCCGGCGGCGCACGCGGTCGGCATAGCCCGGCGAGGCCTTGCCGCCGCCGCCGGCGCCCGCGCCGGTCGTGCTGCCAACGCCACCACCGCCGGCGCCGCCGCCGGCCAGCGCCTGCAGGCGCGCCAGTTCGCTCTTGCGCTGTGCATTGGCGGCCGCCTCGGACTGTGCCTTGGCCTTGGCATCGGCCTGTGCCTTGGCCTTCGCCTCGGCCTGGGCTTTCGCCTTGGCGTCCGCCTGGGCCCTGGCCTTGGCGTCGGCGGCTTCCTTGCGCTCGCGCTCGGCCTGTTCCTTGCGATCCTGCTCCTGCTGCGCGGCCTTTTTCTTCGCGTCTTCCTTGCGCTGCGCTTCCTTGCGCTCAGCCTCCTTGCGCTCAGCCTCCTTGCGCTCGGCTTCCTTGCGCGCCGCGTCCTTCCGCGCTTCTTCCTTCCGCGCTTCTTCCTTCCGGGCTTCTTCCTTCCGGGCTTCTTCCTTGCGCGCCGCTTCCTTGCGTTCGGCCTCCTTGCGGGCCGTTTCCTTGCGCTCGGCTTCCTCGCGCGCTGCGGCCTCGGCCTGCCGCTTCTTCTTCTCGAGCGCGATGTCGGCGTCTTCCTCGACCTTGCTCTTCACCTGCGGCGCCGGCGGTGCCGGCACCGGGCGCGGCTGCACCACCGGCTCGGGCTCAGGTTCGCGCGGCGGCGGTGGCGGCGCGGTGGCGGCGGGAACCTCTTCCCACAGCTCGGCCTCGGCGCCGACCGGCGTGCTGCTCTGCCAGTGCACGCCGTAATACAGCACGATGCCCAGCAGCAGGTGCATGACGAGCGCGAGCACGAAGGAACGCATGGTTCCCCGCTCTTTCACCGGCTGGTAGGGATAGGCGGCGACGGTATTCATCGGGCGCAACGGCAATCGCAATGGCTGTCAGTCGGGCGCATCAATGCGGCTTCAATACGGGTTCAACGCGTCAGGAAGTCTTGGACTTGACCATCAGGCCCACGCGCTTGATGCCGTCGGCCTTCAGGACCGACATGACATCGAGCACGGCTTCGTACTTCACCGAACGGTCGGCGGCGATCACCACCGGCTGGTCCGGGTTCTCGTTCTGGCGCTGGTGCACGAAATCGAGCAGGCCCTGCTTGTCGAGCTTGCGCTCGAAGGCATTGCCGGCGTTGTCCTTGCCGCGCGCGGTCAGGTCGCCATTCTCGTGCACGGTGACGACGATCGGCGGCGCCTTCTGCTGCGGCGTGGCGTTGGCCACGGTGGGCAGGTCCACGGTGGCGGGGCTCACGATCGGCGCTGCCACCATGAAGATGACCAGCAGCACGAGCATGACGTCGATATAGGGCACGACGTTGATGTCGGCGCTTGCCCGGCGGCGCGAACCGCCGCGGCGCTGAATGGCTGCCATTGCAGGACTCCTGGAAACGACGGGAGCCCGGGCCGCTCACCCGGACTCCCCGTCTTGGATTCGGTTAGCGCGCCTGCCGTTGCAGGATGTTCAGGAACTCTTCCATGAAGCTTTCGAAACGGATCGCCAGGCGGTCGATTTCGGTGGCATAGCGGTTATACGCGATCACCGCCGGGATCGCCGCGAACAGGCCGATCGCGGTGGCCACCAGCGCTTCGGCAATGCCGGGGGCCACCGATGCCAGCGTGGCCTGCTGCACATTCGACAGGCCGCGGAATGCGTTCATGATCCCCCACACGGTGCCGAACAGGCCGATATACGGGCTGACCGAGCCCACCGAGGCCAGGAACGGCAGGTGCGACTCGAGCACGTCCATCTCGCGCTGGTAGGCGGCACGCATGGCGCGGCGGGCCGCGTCGAGCAGCGCGCCGGAATCGTTGCCGCGCTCGCGCGCCTTCAGGAACTCGCCCATGCCGGATTCAAAGATCCGCTCGAGCGCGCCGGTGTTGTGGCGGTTGTTGACGGCACTGTTATAGAGCGCCTGCAGGTCGCCGCCGGCCCAGAAGTCGCGCTCGAACCCTTCGGTCTGGGTGCGCGCCGAGCGCAATGCCAGGTGCTTGCGGAAGATATAGGTCCACGAAAACAGCGACATGACGAGCAACAGCGCCATGACGGCCTGTGCCAGCAGGCTGGCGTGGAGCACCAGCGTTACGATCGACATGTCTTGCGTGACGGTCACGGGATTCATCGGGCGGACTTGATGGTAGCTAGGACGGGGGCCGGAATCGGGGCGGGACGAAAAGTGCTTCGATCAACACATCCGACGCGGATGGCGCCGGATGCAAGCATCAGCTCGTCACGCCAGGCTTCCTGCGTGAACTGGACCGAGGCCGGGCCGACCCGGTCGATGCGCGTGCGGATCTCGAGCTGGTCATCGAGGCGGGCGGGCGCATTGTAGTCCACCGCCGTGCTACGGACGATGAAGACCACGCCGGCCTCGTCGGCCAGCGCCTGCTGCTCGATACCGAGCGAACGCAGCCACTCGGTGCGGGCCCGTTCGAAGAACTTGAGGTAGTTGGCGTAGAACACTACGCCGCCCGCGTCGGTGTCTTCCCAGTACACCCGCAGGGTCCAGACAAAGTTTGTCATGGCCGCGATTGTAACGGAGAGCGAACGCGGTTTCGTGTAAACCCGCAGTACGAGTTTGCAACAGCAAGTTGCTGGCCAGCCCTTGACCAGCCTTGGCTGGCGGGTTGACGGCTTGCGGCGGGCGCACTCTACGCGCTACACTGCGCGCAACCATTCCATCTTGCGCGACTGGCGAAGTCAGTGGGCACTACCACGAGGAAGCGCAAGTTCTCTGGCGTGTTGTTTCACACGCCTGCCGCTCGCCTGGGCAGCGAATGGGAAGCAGGGTGCGCCCTGCGCCGACGGCTGCAAAGTGCCGCCGGCGCCGGTCGCCGCTAGCCTTCCCCGCGCGCCCTAACCGATGCCCCCGATGCTTGAATCGGATTCCCTTTTTTCAGACGAGTCTCGCCATGTTCGAACGCAGCCGTTTCACGATCGACCAGATCGACCCTGAGGTCTTTGCCGCCATCCAGAAGGAAAACCAGCGCCAGGAAGACCACATCGAGCTGATCGCCTCCGAAAACTACACCTCGCCGGCCGTGATGGCCGCGCAGGGTTCGCAACTGACCAACAAGTATGCCGAGGGCTATCCCGGCAAGCGCTACTACGGTGGCTGCGAGTTTGTCGACATGGTCGAGCAGCTGGCCATCGACCGCGTCAAGCAGCTGTTCGGCGCCGAGGCCGCCAACGTGCAGCCCAACTCGGGCTCGCAGGCCAACCAGGGCGTGTACTTCGCCATGCTCAAGCCGGGCGACACCATCATGGGCATGAGCCTGGCCGAAGGCGGCCACCTCACCCACGGCATGGCGCTCAACATGAGCGGCAAGTGGTTCAACGTGGTCAGCTACGGCCTGAACGCCCAGGAAGACATCGACTACGACGCGCTGGAAAAGCTCGCGCAAGAGAAGAAGCCCAAGCTGATCATCGCCGGCGCCTCGGCCTTCGCGCTGCGCATCGACTTCGAGCGCATCAGCAAGGTCGCCAAGTCGATCGGTGCCTACTTCATGGTCGACATGGCCCACTACGCTGGCCTGATCGCCGCGGGCGTCTACCCGAACCCGGTGCCGCACGCCGACTTCGTCACCACCACCACGCACAAGAGCCTGCGCGGCCCGCGCGGCGGCGTGATCCTGATGAAGGCCGAGCATGAGAAGGCCATCAACTCGGCGATCTTCCCCGGCATCCAGGGCGGCCCGCTGATGCACGTGATCGCCGGCAAGGCGGTGGCGTTCAAGGAAGCACTGACCCCCGAGTTCAAGGAATACCAGCAGCAAGTGGTGAAGAACGCCGCCGTGCTGGCCGAGACCCTGATCGCGCGCGGCCTGCGCATCGTCTCTGGCCGTACCGAAAGCCACGTGATGCTGGTCGACCTGCGCGCCAAGCACATCACCGGCAAGGACGCCGAACGCATCCTGGGCGAGGCGCACATCACCGTCAACAAGAACGCCATCCCGAACGATCCGGAAAAGCCGTTCGTGACCTCGGGCGTGCGCCTGGGCTCGCCGGCCATGACCACGCGCGGCTTCAAGGAAGAAGAAGCCCGCATCGTCGGCAACCTGATCGCCGACGTGCTGGAGAACCCGCACGACGCCGCCAACATCGCCAGCGTGCGCGAGCAGGTGGCTGCCCTGACCAAGCGTTTCCCGGTCTACGGCTGATGCTTCCAGGCCACCCGCGAGGGTGGCCGGCAGCCCCGCAAGCCGCGCCCTGCCACACGCAGGCGGTCCGGCTTGCGGGCCTCGCCAACCCGCCCGCCTGCGCAGGACATCCATGCGGAACAGGCGACGGAATTCAACTGAAGGTGGTCCGGCATGAAATGCCCCTTTTGCGGTCATTCCAATACCCAGGTGCTCGACACGCGCATGTCGGAAGACGGCGATGCCGTGCGCCGGCGCCGGCGCTGCGAGTCCTGCGACCGCCGCTTCACCACCTATGAGCGGATCGAGCTGTTCTTTCCCGCCATCGTCAAGAAAAACGGTTCGCGCGTCGACTACGCGCGCGCCAAGCTGAAGGATTCGATGCGCCTGGCGCTGCGCAAGCGCCCGGTCTCGGCCGAGGCCATCGATGAAGCCATCACCCGCATCGAGGAAAGACTGCTGTCGCTGGGCGAGAAGGAAATCCCCAGCAGCCAGGTCGGCGAGCTGGTGATGCGCGAGCTGCGCAAGCTCGACAAGATCGCGTATATCCGGTTTGCGTCGGTGTACCGGAGTTTCGAGGATGTTTCCGAATTCTCCGATGTGCTCGCCGAAGTGACCGCGGGCAACAGCAAGCGCTGAGCGCCCTGCTCCACCGTCAACGTTCCCAGCAGTCTTGCAGCACATAGCCGTTCGCCGTCAGCGAACTGGCCACCAGCGAGATGTTGTAGCGCACCCGGTTGCCGTCGCGCGGCGAGGTGCGCAACGCTGCCGGCAAGGCAAACGCCGCCCCGGCCGTATCCTGGTCATCGCGCCCGTTGACCGAGCGGAAGCGCTCCAGCTGCTGCGCCGCCTCGGTCATCATGCCGCGCGCATCGGTGCGGTAGCCACGCCGCACATGCTCGGTGCAGTTGGGGCTGGCGATCGCGGCGAGGATGCCGAGGATCGATACCGCGACCATCAGCCCGATCAGCGTCATGCCGCCCATGGTCCGCACGCGGCGGCTACGGAACCCAGATATTGCCCTTTTCCATCACGCTGATGACATCGCCCGTGGTCGCGCTGGCGACCGGTTCATCGCGGTCTTACCAAATTTTGCGCATTCATATCAGGCGTCTACAAAGCGCACGGCAGCGGCGGGATACGGTGGAGGTCCCGAAATGCCCTGACGCCGCGCGCCATGCACCATCTCTTCGCCCTGCCCTGCCGCCTGCTTCGTTGCCTGCTTCGTTGTCTTCCTCGTTGCCTGCCGCCACGTGGCGCCATCCGCGGATACATCCTGTTCGAATCGCTCTGCGGGCTGGCGATCTTCACCGCCGGCCTGGCATCGCTCGCAATCCTGGGGCCGACGGGACTCGGCTGGCAGCGAGCGCTGGATCAGGCTAGCCATGACACGCGCAGGATGGCAGAGTCGGCCGAACTGGCGCCATGGCCGGCCGGACTGCCTCTGAACCGTGCCGGCGCGGGGCTGCCATGAGTGCGCTTCCGATACGAGCGCTTCCGATGCGCCGCCATGGCCAGGGCTTTTCGCTGACCGAAGCCATGGTCGGCCTGGCGCTCGGGCTCATTGTCGCCGCCGTCGCCACGGCGGCGTGGCAGGTGGCACTATCCGCCTACCGCAGCGCGGCGGAGCGCGTACTGCTGGAAGAACGCGGCCAGCGCGCGCTCGCCATCCTGAGCGCGCTGCTGCGCCAGGCCGGCTGGCATGCCGGCACACTCGACGCGTCGGCGCCGCCCGCCGTCAGCGGCGCCGACGACTGCGGGCAGCCGGGCATCGCCGAAGTGCCGACGTGCACCCGCCACGGCGTCGCGAACAGCGATGTGCTGCTGTTGCGGTTCAGCGGCCAGGGGCAGCCCCGCGATCCGAGCCAGCCTGACGAGACGATGATCGATTGCAGCGGGTATCCGCTGGCGGCACGGATGGCGGGGGCCGAAGGCGCCACGGGTTTTGTCGCGGCGAACATGCTCTATATAGCCGCCGCCACGGACGGCGAGCCGCAACTGCTGTGCCGCTATCCGTCCCGCCGCAATGGCCAGGTCGACGGACAGGGCTGGACTTCGGGGGCACTGGTCCGTGGCGTCGCCTCGCTGCAACTGCGCTTCGGGGTGGACATGGATGGCGACCGTCAGCCAGATGCGTTCCTGCCAGCGGCACGGGTCCAGGCCATGGGGGCGCACGCATGGCAGCGCGTACTGGCGGTGCAGGTCGCGCTTGCGCTGCAGGGCGAGCAGCGCGGCGCTGCCCGTGACGCTGCCGTGAGCGCGCGCGCTGACGATGCCCTGGCCGACCTGCAGGCAGCACCGGTCGACACGCACCGCGCCAACCGGCGCGTGTTCGCCACGACGGTCCGCCTGCGCAACGCCCTGCGCTGCGAGGAGACACTATGCTGAGGCCGCACGCGATGACGCAGGCCGGCGGCATCACGCTGCTGTTCGCGGCGACGATGCTGCTGCTGGTCGCCGCCACCGCGGCGGCCATGCTGCAAATGCTTTTGGCAGGCCGGCAACTGGCGGCCGCCGGCCGCGATCGCGAGATCGCGTTCCGGGCAGCAGAAGCCGCCCTGCTCGAGGCGGAGGCGGAACTGCTCGCCGCCGCCGGTGGCAGTGACGACCGCTTCGGCCAGTGGCCCGCCGCGGGCGAATGCGGTCGCGGCGCGCAGGCGGCGCTGTGCAACACTGCGCACGCGCGCACGCCGGTATGGCAGCCGTGGCTGCATGGCCTGGCTACGGACCTGGCGATTGGCGTGCCGGCAAGCGGCGTTGCCATCGTGCCGGAAGCCTTTGCAGGTTCTTTTACGGCGCCGCGTTACGTTGCCGAGCTGCTCGACTACGGCCCCATGCCTGACGAAGGCCGGCCGGCCTTGCCGCGGCTGCGCATCACCGCCGTCGGCTTCGGCCGCTCGCCCGCGGTACGGGCCGTCGTGCAGAGCATCGTGCAGCCATGAACCTACGCGCCGCCCTTATGCTTGCCTGCGTGCTCGCGCTGCTGCCTGTCCTGGCGGTTGCGGCCGGCAATGACAGCACTGCCGGCCAGCTCCCGCTCGCTTACCAGATCGAACCCGGCGCAAAATCCTGGACTGGCCGGTTGCGCGCAGTCGGCTGGCAAGCGTCGCTCGTCGGCACCGACGATCGCCAGCCACTGTCGGGCCTGTGGGAAGCGGGTGCCTTGCTGGATGCCAGGCAACTCCCATCGCGCAGGATCTACACCTCGCTCCCGGCGTCCATGCTCCAGCCGGAGCGGCTGGTGGCGCTCCAATGGCCCGACCTGGACGATGCCACGCGCGAGCGACTCGACGTCCAGCAACTGGCCTGGCTGCGCGGCGACAATGCCAATCCCGCGCTGCGCCCGCGCGAGACGCGGCTGGCCAGCGCGCGCGGCGCGCGCGTGCTGGTGGTCGCGCCGCCGGCGTGGCAGCCGGGACAGCCTGGCCATGCTCCCTTCCGCGTGCGCCATGCACAGCGGCCACACATGGCATGGCTCGGCACCGTCGATGGCCAGCTGCACGGCTTCGATGCCGTCAACGGCGAGGAGCGTGCCGTCTACCTGCCCCGCACGTTGCTGCCGCTGGCCGCCGCCATGGCCGAGTCCAGGGCCCCGGTCGCGCCCAATCCCTGCCCCCGCCCCGAAAGCACCGACGCCGTCGTCGGCGGTGCCTGGCGCACGCTGCTGCTGTGCGCGTTCCGCGGCGGGCCGGAGGACATTGCCGGGGTGTTTGCACTAGACATCACCGAACCAGACGCCGCGCTGCCATTGCGGTTGCTGTGGGAACAGGCGGCCACGCCGGCCTTGCCGCTTGCCGGCATCGGGCCGGTTCGCGTGGCCGCGCTAAGCGACAGCCAGGCGCCGCGCTGGCATGCCATCGCACTGCTGGCACCACCGGCGGAGCCCGGGCTTGCGCTGCTGCCGCTCGACACGCCAGCGGCGCCATGGCGCATGCTGCGCGTGGCCGGGCAAGGCTGCGACGGCAAGCCATCGGCGGCCGCGCTGCGCGCCGTGACCGTGGCAAAGGCGTTCGACGGCACTGCGCTGGCTGCGTACGCCACCGATGCTGACGGCCAGCTGTGGCGTTTTGCGCTGGGCGATGTCCTGCGGCAGCAGCCTGCGCCGCCGGCCACCTGCCTGTATCGCCTGCGCGGCGGGGTCGGCCTTGCCGAGCCGGCCCCGCCGGTGGTGCTGGGCACGCCGGCGCAACCGCTGGTGGTCTATGCGGCCGGCAACGAACTGGCCGCCGTAGCCGATGGCACCCATGCCGCCAGCCAGCCCGCCAGCATCGAAGTGCGCGCACAAGGCGCCGGCTTTGTCCTCCAGGCCGCACCGGGCCAGAGGCCGTCGGCGCAAACGGTTGGCTGGCACCTCGTCCTGCCCGATGCCGACGAACAGATCGAGCGCGTCAGCTTGGCCTCGCCGGGCTACCTCGTCGTCGTGACACGGCTGCCGGACGGCAGGCAGCGGAGCTACCTCGTGCTGGGTGCCACTGGCGAGTCAGTCGGCCGCAAGACGGACGGCGCGCCGGTGCTTCCCTTTGTCACCGGGCAAGTCAGCGAAGGCCCGCCGATCTTCACCCGTGAAACCCTGCCGGGGATGACACCCCAGGCCGGCAGTGCCGGCCGCGAGGTCCACGCGCTGGCGCTATGGGCAGTGGAGAACGGCGTGGCAACGCGCCTTGCACACGTGGTGGCAAGCCGTCGCACCGGCCGGCTGGCATGGCGCGAACTGGCGGGTCCGGCCAAGGAGACGGCACCATGAGTCCGCGCGGCTTTTCCCTGATCGAGCTCATGGCCGTGGTGGTGATCGCCGCGCTGCTGGCTTCGCTTGCCGTGCCCGCCTGGCACGAGCAACTCCGGCGCGGCTGGCGCGCCCAGGCACGCGCCGAACTGGCCTCTGCCTTGCTGGAGCTGGAACGGCACGCCGCGGGAGCCATGAGCTTCGCCACGCAGCCCGGAGGCGACACCGTGGCCGGCGACTGGCCGCGCCCGGTGCCGGCAACCGGCCTGGCACGGCATGTCATTTCGGCAGCGCCCTGCCCGGCGGCGAGCCTGGACACCTGCGTCGAACTGCGCGCCACGCCGCGCCAGCCCGACCAGCAGTGCGGCGTCCTGATCCTGCGCAGCACCGGCCAGTGGCTGTCCTGGCCGGAGAACGCGGACCGGCCGGGCCCGTTGCCGGCAGAGTGCTGAGATGCCACGCGTTCCTCGCTGCGCCGGCGTGAGCCTGGCCGAGCTGCTGGCCTGCCTCGCCATCCTGGCGGTGCTGGCCGCCACGGCCTGGCCATCCTTCAGCGCACTGCTGGCGCGCCAGGCGGTGGACCAGGCCGCCGACCGGCTTGCCGCGTCGCTGGCGCTGGCGCGCTCCACTGCGATGGCGCGCCGCATCGAAGTGACGCTACAGCCTCTGGACGGACAGCCCGGCCTCGACCGCGGCTGGCAACTGCTGGCCGGACCCGGCCCGGCTACGACGCCGCTGGCGGTGGTCGAGCCCGCCGCGTCCTGCCTGCGCGTGGCGCTGCGGCAGACCGGCCGCGACAGCCATACGGTGCGATTCACAGCTGTGGGATACTCTCGGTCTGAACAAGGCGGCTTCCAGGCCGCCACCTTCGCGCTCAGCTGCCGCGGCGCGCAGCGCCAGGTGCGCCTTGGCGCCCAGGGCCGCATCCGGCTCTGCACGCCGGGCCGCGACAGCGATTGCGATGCAGCGGACGGGCCCGAGCCGCTGTAACCCTGGAACCCCGGACAGACTCTCCTCCCATCCACAGCAAACCGGCCACGAGCTACAGGCGCCATGTTTTCCGATACCGACCACGCCGCCATGCAACAGGCCCTCGCGCTCGCCGCGCGGGGCATGTTCACCACCACGCCCAATCCGCGCGTCGGCTGCGTGCTGGTCAAGGACGGCCAGGTCATCGGCCAGGGTTACACCCAGCCGGCCGGACAGGACCATGCCGAAATCCAGGCGATAAAAGACGCGCTGTCGCGCGGGCTGGATCCGGACGGCGCCACCGCCTACGTCACGCTCGAGCCGTGCAGCCACTTCGGCCGCACGCCGCCATGCGCCGATGCGCTGGTGCGCGCCGGCGTGGCGCGGGTGGTAGCGGCAATGGAAGACCCCAACCCCTCGGTCTCCGGACGCGGCCTGCAGCGCCTGCGCGATGCCGGCATCGACGTCCGCTGCGGCCTGCTGGAAAAGGAAGCGCGCGATCTCAACATCGGTTTCGTGTCGCGCATGACGCGCGGGCTGCCGTGGGTGCGGGTCAAGGTGGCGGCGTCGATGGACGGCGGCACCGCGCTGCATGACGGCACCAGCCAGTGGATCACCGGCCAGGCGGCGCGCGACGACGGCCATGCCTGGCGCGCGCGCGCCTGCGCGATCCTGACCGGCATCGGCACGGTCCGCGACGACGACCCGGCGCTGACCGTGCGCGCGCTCGCCACCCCACGCCAGCCGCAGCGGGTTTTGGTCGACTCGCGGCTGGAAGTGCCGCTCGACGCAAAGATCCTGGCGCCGGACGCCGGCGAGTTCGCCAAGCCGGTGCTGGTGTTCTGCGCGGTGGAAGACCGCGAACGCCAGCGGGCGCTGGAAGCGCGCGGCGCCGAAGTGGTGGTCCTGCCCAACCCGCACGGAAAGGTCGAGCTGCCCCGGATGCTGCAGGAGCTGGGCCGGCGCGGCATCAACGAATTGCACGTCGAAGCGGGCTTCAAGCTCAATGGCTCGCTGGTGCGCGAACACTGCGCCGACGAGCTGCTGATCTACCTGGCGCCCAAGCTGCTTGGCGACGCGCAGGGCATGTTCAACCTGCCGCCGCTGGCGCGGCTGCAGGATGCCGCGCAGTTCCGCTGGCATGAAATCCGGCAGATCGGCGACGACCTGCGGCTGATCGCGCGCCGCAACGACGCCTGATCGCATGATCGCCTAATCGCCTAATCGCCTAATCGCCCAATCCCAGATTGACCAAGACAGAAGACACCACCATGTTCACAGGCATTGTCGCGGCCGTCGGCCGCATCGAAACCGTAACCCCGCTGGGTGCCGCCGATGCCGGCGTGCGCCTGCATGTCGCCGCCGGCGGCCTGGACCTGTCCGATGTGATCGTCGGCGACAGCATCGCGATCCAGGGCGCCTGCATGACGGTGATCGCCATGGGCGAGGACAGCTTCGACGTCGAGGTCTCGCGCGAGTCGCTCGACAAGACCGTCGGCCTGGAGAGCGCCGGCCGCGTCAACCTGGAGAAGGCGCTGCGGCTGGCCGATCGCCTCGGCGGCCACCTGGTCTCCGGGCACGTCGACGGACTGGGCGAAGTGGTGCATTTCGCGCCCGTCGGCGAATCGCATGAACTGCGCATCCGCGCGCCGCGCGAGCTGGCCCGCTACCTGGCCTACAAGGGCTCGGTGGTGGTCAATGGCGTCTCGCTGACGGTCAACCGCGTCAGCGACGAAGCCGACGGCTGCGTGTTCTCGATCAACCTGATCCCGCACACGGTCGAGGTGACCACGCTGCAGGAGCTCAAGCCCGGCGCCCGCGTGAACCTGGAAATCGACCTGATCGCGCGCTACGTGGAGCGGATGCTGTCGGCCACTGACACCGGCAAGTAGGCCCGTGCCGCCGCCGCACTTTCCCGCGGCGCGGCCGCCCGCGCCGCCTGCCTTGGCGTACAATACCCGGCTTGACTGGGCATCCTGCCGGGCGTATATGCCCTGGCGCGCCAGGCCCGACGCCCCGCCTCAGTCCGGCCGCCTCCCGACGCGGCCACCGTTCCCGTCCGCCTTATTCGCGGCATTTCGCTCGTTTCGCCTCAATTTGCCGTCCTGCACGCCATGACAATCGCCCGTACCGAAGACATCATTGCCGACATCCGTGCCGGCCGCATGGTCATCCTTGTTGACGAGGAAGACCGCGAGAATGAAGGCGACCTGGTGCTGGCTGCCGACTTCGTCACTCCCGAGGCGATCAACTTCATGGCCAAGCACGGCCGCGGCCTGATCTGCCTGACGCTGACCGCCGAGCGCTGCCGCCAGCTGGACCTGCACCCGATGGTCACCCGCAACGGCACCCAGCACGGCACCAACTTCACGGTGTCGATCGAGGCCGCCGAAGGCGTGACCACCGGCATCTCGGCCGCCGACCGTGCCCGCACCGTGCAGGCCGCGGTGGCCCGCGACGCCAGGCCGGCCGACCTGGTCCAGCCCGGCCATATCTTCCCGCTGACGGCCCAGCCCGGCGGCGTGCTGATCCGCGCCGGCCATACCGAGGCCGGTTGCGACCTGGGCGCCCTGGCCGGCCTGACGCCCGCCGCAGTAATCTGCGAGATCATGAAGGACGACGGCACCATGGCGCGCCTGCCCGACCTGATCGAATTCGCCCGGGAACACGACCTGAAGATCGGCACCATTGCCGACCTGATCCACTACCGCAGCCGCACCGAGAGCATCATCGAGCGCGTCGGCGAACGCGACATGCAGACGCCGTACGGCACCTTCCGCAGCATCGCCTACCGCGACAAGCCGACCGGCCAGGCCCACCTGGCACTGGTGCGCGGCGCGCCGACGCCGGACAAGGAAACGCTGGTGCGCGTGCACGAGCCCTTCTCCGTGCTGGACTTGCTGGAAGTGAAGTCGACCACGCATTCGTGGAGCATCCCGGCGGCGATGCAGGCCATCGACCAGGCCGACAGCGGCGTGATCGTGCTGCTGAACTGCGGCGACACCGTCGAGCAGCTGTTCACGCAGTTCACCGCACTCGACGCACCGCAGACCCGCCCCCGCCGCAAGCCGGACCTGCGCACCTACGGCATGGGCGCGCAGATCCTGAAGGATGTCGGCGTCGGCAAGATGCGCGTGCTGGCTGCCCGGCAGCGCATGCCCAGCATGACCGGCTTCGACCTGGAAGTGACCGGCTACCAGCCCATGAACGGCCAGGCCGACTGAGCCTTCCCGGACTAAGCTTCCCCTGAGCCTCCCCCAATACACCCCGGCCGCGGCGCCAAGCCGCCGCGGCCGCCCCGAAAAACTGGAGAACTTGAACAATGGATCACGGCTTCTACCCCAGCAACCTCGACGGTGAAGGCCTGCGTATCGGCATCGTGCAGGCGCGCTTCAACGAGCCGGTCTGCGCCGAGCTGCTCGAAGCCTGCGTGGCCGAGCTGGAAAAGCTCGGCGTCGAAGGCGAGGACACCCTGGTGGTGACCGTCCCCGGCGCGCTGGAAGTGCCGCTGGCACTGCAGAAGATGGCCGAGAGCGGCCAGTTCGACGCGCTGGTCGCGCTCGGCGCCGTGGTGCGCGGCGAGACCTACCACTTCGAGCTGGTCTCGAACGAATCCGGCGCCGGCATCACCCGCGTCGGCCTGGATTTCAACGTGCCGGTCGCCAACGGCATCCTGACCGTCGACACTGACGAGCAGGCCCATGCCCGCACCCGCGAAAAGGGCCGCGACTGCGCCCGCGCCGCGGTGGAGATGGCCAACCTGGTCGATGCGCTGGACTCGCTGCGCGGCCAGGAAGACGATGAGGACGATGATGAGTAATACGTCCAACGCCCCCGAGAACGCGGGCGGCAATGACGCCGGCAAGCCCGCCGGCAACAAGCCCGCGGCCCGCACCGAAGCCAAGGCACCGCCCAAGAGCGCGCGCCGCCGCTCGCGCGAGCTGGCGCTGCAGGGCCTGTACCAATGGCTGCTGAACCGCAACGACATCGGCGCGATCCAGGCCCACCTGCATGACGCCCAGGGCTTCAACAAGGCCGACCGCGAGCACTTCGACGCGCTGCTCAACGGCACCGTGCGTGAAGAGGCCCGCCTGACCGCCGCGTTCGAGCCGTTCCTGGACCGCACCGTGGACGAGCTGTCGCCGGTGGAGCGCGCCGCGCTGCTGGTCGGCAGCTACGAGCTGGTGCACTGCCTCGACATCCCATACAAGGTCGTGATCAACGAAGCGGTCGAGCTGACCAAGACCTTTGGCGGCGTCGAAGGCTACAAGTACGTCAACGGCGTGCTGGACAAGCTCGCCGCCCAGGTGCGCGCGGCCGAGGTCGCGGCGCGCCGTTGAGCGGTCATCCGGCTGGCGCTTGCGCCGGCACCAGGACCTGACGAAACACCCGCCGCGGCGGGTGTTTTCGTTTATACGTATTCTTTTTGCTGAACGGGCTCCGCCCGCCTCTCTCCCCATCGCCATGGACATGCAACGTCTTGCCACCGCCGCCCGCGTCGCCAACATCAATGCCTTCCACGTCATGGAACTGGCCAAGCAGGCCGCCGAACTCGAGCGCGCCGGCCGCCATATCGTGCACATGGGCATCGGCGAGCCGGACTTCACCGCCGCCGGGCCGGTGGTGCGCGCGGCCGAGGCGGCGATGCGCCGCGGCGTCACGCAATACACCGGTGCGCTTGGCATCCATCCGCTGCGCGAGGCCATCGCCGGCTACTACAAGACGGCCTACGGCCTGGACATCCCGGCACGCCGCGTGATCGTCACGGCGGGCGCTTCCGGCGCGCTGCTGCTGGCGTGCGCGGTGCTGGTCGAGATTGGCGCCGAAGTGCTGATGCCCGATCCCAGCTACCCGTGCAACCGCCACTTCGTCGCCGCCTTCGACGGCGCGGCGCGCATGATCCCGAGCGGCCCGGCGGAGCGCTTCCAGCTCACCGCAGCACAGGTCGAGGCCAACTGGCGCGAGCAGACCTGCGGCGTGCTGCTGGCCACGCCATCCAACCCGACCGGCACCTCGATCCTGCCCGACGAGCTCGGCCGCATCCTGCAGGCGGTGCGTGCCCGCAACGGCTTCGCCATCGTCGACGAGATCTACCAGGGCCTGTCGTACGACGCCGCGCCGGTCTCGGCGCTGAGCCTGGACGACAACGTGGTCACGGTGAACAGCTTCTCCAAGTACTTCAACATGACCGGCTGGCGGCTGGGCTGGCTGGTGGTGCCGGATGCGCTGGTCGAGGCCTTCGAAAAGGTCGCCCAGAACCTCTTTATCTGCGCCTCCGCAGTGGCGCAATATGCGGCGCTCGCCTGCTTCACCCCCGAGGCGCTGGCAATCTACGACGAACGCAAGGCCGAGTTCCGCCGCCGCCGCGACCTGGTCGTGCCGGCGCTGGAGGCGCTGGGCCTGCGCGTGCCGGTGCGCCCGGACGGCGCCTTCTACGTCTATGCCGACTGCCGCGGCGTCAACCACCCGGCCGCCGGCGATGCCGACCGGCTGACGCAGGCGATGCTGCACGATGCGGGCGTGGTGATGGTGCCGGGGCAGGATTTCGGGCCGCATACCGCAAGCGACTACATCCGCATCTCGTATGCGACCTCGCGCGAGAACATCGAAGAGGCAATGGCACGGCTGGCGAAGCTGTTCCGCGGCTGAGCCGACAGCACAGCGCAGCGGCCCCGGAAACAGAAAAAGCACCCCGCGGGGTGCTTTTTCTGTTAGGAGAGCCGGCGCAAAAGCCTCAGGCGTTGTTCGAGCCGTTGCTGGCTTCCAGCTTCTCGGTCGGCGCGGCATGCTCGGCTGGTGCCTTGCCGCTACCACCCGCCTTGCCGTTGTCAGCCGGCGCCGCGCGCACGCCAATCAGCTGGCGCAGGCGGGCACGCTCGGCCAGCACCTTGGCGCCGTAGCCGCCATCGGTCGCCGTGGTGGCGCCGACGTAGTACTTCAGGCCGCCTTCGATCGAGCCGGCTCGGGCGATGCAGTCCTTCAGCACCAGCGCACCGATCTTGATATTGGCGTACGGGTTCAGCGCCGCGGCGACGCCGCCCACGGCCTCGTACTTGTCCTGGTGGACCTTGGTCATGACCTGCATCAGGCCCTGCGCGCCCACGCCGCTCTCGGCGTACGGGTTGAAGCTGGACTCGATCGCGATCACGCCCAGGATCAGCAGCGGGTCGATGCCGACCTCGCGGCCGGTCAGGTAGGCTGCCTTGACCAGTTGCGCGGTGGCCTGCGCCGCCACGCGGTACTTGCGGGCGATGTAGTCGGCCACGGCCGCCTGCTCGCGCGCGGTGCCGAGCGTGGCGGTATTGCGGGCGTCCGCCGCCACGCGCGTGACCGGGATCCGCTCGGCCAGGTGCGCGACCGACGGCACCTTGGCGTTCGCCGCCAGGCCCCATTCGTCCACGCCCGAAACCGTCGGCAGGCCGCCCTTGCCGCGTGCCAGACGGGCGGCAGCGGCGTCGGCCGACAGGGCCGGCACGGCTGCGCTGCCCACGGCCGGCGCCGCTTCCGCCGTCGGCATGGCGGCGGCGACCAGCACCGCCGGTGCCTCATCGCCAGCCAGCAGCGCCGCCAGCGTGGTGCGCCATTCCTGGCTCAGCCACAGCGACACGGCCGAGACGACCGCGACCACGCCAAGGCTGTTCAGCGCGTACTTCAGCGTTGTGCGGCCACCGCGCAAGGCGCGGCCCGCGACCGGATGCGCGAGACGGACCTGCAATGCCCGACTCACTCCGGGTACCGGCTGTCGGAGGCGAACCTGCAAGGCGCGTCCGATGCCGGGAAGATGAAGGGTTTTCCAACCGCTCATGCTTACCTCCATCCGTTGCCCGCTTCGCATGCCAGACTGCGGCATACGCCCGATCTCAACGTACTCAAGTAAGGATGCCGCGCCGTCTAGCAGTGACAGCCAAGCATCTGTTGGCAGGCGCTCCCCATGCGCCCAACTGGAAACAGGGTCGACTCTGGGGGAGCCCACCCTGCCACGACTTATCTCGACAACCGTAAAACGCTCCGGCTCCCTGCCGGAGGCAACCGCCTCGGCCCGCTATTGCATCGGGCCGGTAACCTCGGTCTGTTCGATCTGACTGGAGCGAATCGTGCGATCCCCCCGCACTTTTTCTATGTGCACCCCTTGACACAAGGGTGAAATTTATGTTGCAACGCAACACTCCATCAGCAAGACCGGATTGTAGGAACGGTGTTATACCTCGTCAAGCATAAGAATAACGATTCACACTACTTTTGGTTATTTGTAACAAGCCTTATCTTGTCGCGCCCGCATCACTCTTGGACCCGCAAACATAGTCCTGGCCTAGCCTCGCAGACCTTGACGCCACGGCTGCGACGACAAAAAACTTACAATTTCCCCCACCCCGATTTGCTGATTTTTTTGCCGGGGCGCCGGTGTATGTGTATCGTCACCGACTTGGATGCCGCCTTGCGCCGGCCGCACACGGCCCGCGCCAAACCGAATTCACTATGCAATACAAAGACTTGCGCGACTTTATCGGCCAACTCGAGCAGATGGGCGAACTTCGCCGCATCTCCCGCCCGGTCTCGCCCAACCTGGAAATGACCGAGGTCTGCGACCGGCTGCTGCGTGCCGGCGGCCCCGCCGTGCTGTTCGAACGGCCCGCCGGCGCGGCGGCCGGTGACGGTATCTATAGCGTCCCGGTACTGGCCAATCTGTTCGGTACGACACACAGGGTCGCACTCGGCATGGGTGCCGAATCGATGGAAGACCTGCGCGACATCGGCCGCGTGCTGTCAGCCCTGAAGGAACCCGAGCCGCCGCGCGGACTGCGCGAAGCGGGCAAGCTGTTTACGCTCGCCAAATCTGTGTGGGATATGGCACCAAAGCGCGTCAGCAGCCCGGCCTGCCAGGAGGTGGTCTGGGAAGGCAATGACGTCGACCTGGCGCGCCTGCCGATCCAGACCTGCTGGCCCGGCGACGCCGCGCCGCTGATCACCTGGGGCCTGGTCGTCACCAAGGGACCGCACAAGAAGCGCCAGAACCTGGGCATCTACCGCCAGCAGGTGATCGGCCGCAACCAGGTCATCATGCGCTGGCTGGCGCACCGCGGCGGCGCGCTCGACTTCCGCGAGCATGCGTTGGCCAACCCCGGCAAGCCGTTCCCGATCGCGGTGGCGCTGGGCGCCGACCCCGCCACCATCCTGGGCGCGGTGACGCCGGTGCCCGATACGCTGTCCGAGTACCAGTTCGCCGGCCTGCTGCGCGGCAGCCGCACCGCGCTGGCCGGCTGCGTGACGCCGACCCTGTCCGAACTAAGCGTGCCGGCGTCGGCCGAGATCGTGCTGGAAGGCCATATCCAGCCGGACCCGAACCACCCGTCCGGCTACCAGCATGCGCTGGAAGGCCCGTTCGGCGACCACACCGGCTACTACAACGAGCAGGACTGGTTCCCGGTGTTCACCATCGACCGCATCACCATGCGGCGCGACCCGATCTACCACTCCACCTACACCGGCAAGCCGCCCGACGAGCCCGCCGTGCTGGGCGTGGCGCTGAACGAGGTGTTCGTGCCGCTGCTGCAAAAGCAGTTCCCGGAAATCACCGACTTCTACCTGCCGCCGGAAGGCTGCAGCTACCGCATGGCGCTGGTGCGCATGAAGAAGCAGTACGCCGGCCATGCCAAGCGCGTGATGTTCGGGGTATGGAGCTTCCTGCGCCAGTTCATGTATACGAAATTCATCGTCGTGGTCGACGACGATGTCGACGTGCGCGACTGGAAGGAAGTGATCTGGGCCATCACCACGCGCGTCGACCCCAGCCGCGACACGGTGCTGGTCGACAACACGCCGATCGACTACCTGGACTTCGCCTCCCCGGTGTCGGGCCTGGGTTCCAAGATGGGCATCGACGCCACCGACAAGTGGCCCGGCGAGACCACGCGCGAATGGGGTACGCCGATCTCCATGGAGGCGGCGGTCAAGGCCAGGGTCGACACCATGTGGGAAAGCCTGTTCGACCGGCCGGCGGGCACCTGACCGGCAACCGTCTCCATCCCCGGCTATCATGTCACGCTGATGCCCGGGTGCCGCCACAGGCGCCCGGGATCCCCATCACCCACCATCCGATACCCGCGACAGACGGGCCCAAGGAGGAGACATGAGCAGCACTGCCCCTTTGACCGAAGGGAACCTGATGTGGACGCCGTCCGGGGCGTTCCGCGACAGCAGCCAGATCGCCGCCTTCATGCGCTGGCTGCGCGCCGAGCGCGGTCTCGCCTTTGACGACTACGACAGCCTGTGGCAGTGGTCCGTCACCGAGCTGGAAGCCTTCTGGGACGCGGTGCGCGCCTACTTCGACGTCCATTTCGACACGCCCGCGGCGCAGGTGCTGGACCGGCGCACCATGCCGGGCGCGCGCTGGTTCGAGGGCGCCACGCTGAACTATGTGCAGCAGGTGTTCCGCCACGCAGGCACAGGCGCTGCCCGCGAGCGCACCGCCATCCGCTATGCCGGCGAAGCGCAGCCACTGACGGATATCAGCTGGGCTACCCTCGAAGCCCAGGTCGCCTCGCTGGCGCATTCGCTGCGCCAGATGGGCGTGCAGCGCGGCGACCGCATTGCCGGCTACCTGCCCAATATCCCCGCCACCATCGTCGCCTTCCTGGCCACCGCCAGCCTGGGCGCGGTCTGGTCCGGCTGCGCGCCCGACATGGGCCAGGTGGCGGTGATCGACCGCTTCCGCCAGATAGGGCCGAAGGTGCTGATCGCCGTCGACGGCTACCGCTATGGCGGCAAGCTCTACGAGCGCGGGCCGGTGCTGGCGGACCTGGTAGCCGCCCTGCCCTCGCTGACCGACCTGGTGCTGGTGCCGCAAGTCGGCGCGAGCGTACCCGCGCCGTCCGGCATACGCACCCATGCGTGGCCGGACGTGCTCGCGCACGACGTGCCGCTGACTATCGAGCCGGTGCCCTTCGACCATCCGCTGTGGATCGTCTACTCCTCCGGCACCACCGGCATGCCCAAGCCGATCGTGCATGGCCACGGCGGCATCGTCATCGAGCAGCTCAAGCTGATGGCGTTCCACAACAACCTCGGCCCGGACGACGTCTTCCACTGGTACAGCAGCAGCGGCTGGATCATGTGGAACGCGCAGGTCGCCGGCCTGCTGCTCGGCACCACCATCGCACTCTATGACGGCAACCCGGCCTGGCCCGACGCCGGCGTGCTGTGGCGCTTTGTCGACGATGCCGGCGTGACCATGTTCGGGGCCGGCGCGGCGTTCTTCACCAGTTGCATGAAGGCGGGCATCGAGCCGGCGCGCATCGCCGACCTGTCGCGGCTGCGCGGCCTGGGCTCGACCGGCTCGCCGCTACCGGTCGAGGCCTACGACTGGATCTACCGCCACGTGCGCGAAGACATCTGGCTGGTGCCGATGTCGGGCGGCACCGACTTTGCCGGCTCGTTCGTGGCGGGCTGCCCGCTGCTGCCGGTCTATTCGGGCGAGATGCAGTGCCGCTGCCTGGGCGCCAAGGTGCAGGCGTTCGACGACAACGGGCAGGCGCTGACTGACCAGGTCGGCGAGCTGGTCTGCACCGAGCCGATGCCGTCGATGCCGCTGTTCCTGTGGAGCGATGCCGACGGCAAGCGCTACCGCGACAGCTATTTCGACACCTATCCCGGCGCCTGGCGGCATGGCGACTGGATCAGGATCACGCCGCGCGGCGGCGCGGTGATCTACGGGCGTTCGGACGCCACCATCAACCGCCACGGCATCCGCATGGGCACCAGCGAGCTGTACCGCGTGGTGGAAGACCGGCCGGAAGTGCTCGACAGCATGGTGGTCGACCTGGAATACCTGGGCCGCGAGTCCTACATGCCGCTGTTCGTGGTACTGCGCGAAGGGCTGGTGCTCGACGACGCACTGCGCGACACCCTGCGCGCGCGCATCCGCGAGGCGCTGTCGTCGCGCCACGTGCCCAACGAGATCGTGCAGGTGCCGGGCGTGCCGCGCACGCTGTCGGGCAAGAAGATGGAAGTGCCGATCAAGAAGCTGCTGCTCGGCCACGCGCCGGCCAGCATCGCCAACCGCGATGCCATGGCCAACCCGGATACGCTCGACTGGTACTTCGACTACGCCGCGCGTTTCCTGCAGGCGCGGCAAGCCGAGTCCGCCACGGCGTAGGCAGCGGCGGCGGCTAGAACTCGACGTCCAGCTCGCTGATCTCGTCGGGTTCCGCGCGCGCCGCCGCAATCCACTCCTGCAGCTCCGGCATCGCCAGGATCTGCTTGCAGTAGGAAACCGGCTCCGGGTCGAGCATCACGCCGTAGGTCACAAAGCGCGTCACCACCGGCGCGTACATGGCATCGGCCATGGTGCGCGAGCCAAACAGGTAAGGCCCGCCATAGCGCGTCAGGCACTCGGTCCAGATGGCCGTGATGCGGTCGATGTCCGCCTGCGCGCGTGACCACACCTTCATCCCCGGGAAATTCCCCTTCAGGTTCATCGGCAGCGCCGAGCGCATCGCCGCAAACCCGGAGTGCATCTCGCCGCAGATGGCGCGGCAATGCGCGCGCGCGGCGCGGTCCTCGGGCAGCAGGCCGGCCTTGGGACGGATCTCGTTCAGGTATTCGGCGATGGCGAGCGTGTCCCAGACCGTCACGCCCTGGTGGCGCAGGCAGGGCACCAGGATCGACGGCGACAGCAGCAGGATTTCGGCGCGGGCGGCGGCATCGTCCGGCGGGACCAGCACTTCTTCGAACTCCAGGCCGGCAAAGCGGGCCAGCAGCCAGCCGCGCAGCGACCACGACGAATAGGTCTTGCTGCTGATAGTGAGTGTGGTCTTGCTCATCACGCCTCCTTAGCGGCGCACTTGGACGGTGCACTGGTGCGGCACCGTTCGTACCGTTCGTACCATTGGGCACCAGTCTGATGCCTGCGCCCCCGGCAACCATCATGAAACGATGCTTGGCCGCTGCGGCGGGCGCAGCTTGCACAACTTTGCGCAGGCATCGCTGCCTTGCGCGTGGCACCGCGCAAAGCGCATGCCAAGCGCGCGCAAATGGCATATATATTGCGGGTTGGGGACACCAGAACCACGGGGGCCCAGTCATGCTGTATTACGCGTACCAGACCTACGCGGACATCATACTGCCGGCATGCACGCTGGCGGAACTGGCCGCGGCAACGCTGGCCGCCCAACCCAGGACGAGCGGCTTCGATACCGTACGCACGCTGCGCGCCGCCTGCGAGATCATCGCGCTCGGGCGCCTGACCCACCATCGCCCGGCCTTCGGCATCGACAGCGCGATGGTCGCCGGCCGGCCGGTGCCGGTCACCGAGGAAGTGGTGCTGCGCACGCCGTTCTGCTCCCTGCTGCACTTCCGCCGCCAGGGCATCGGCGGCCAGCCGCGCGTGCTGCTGGTGGCGCCGATGTCCGGCCACTTTGCCACCTTGTTGCGCGGCACCGCGCAGACCATGCTGGCCGACCACGACGTCTATATCACCGACTGGCACAATCCGCGCGATATCCCGCTGGTGGCCGGGCGCTTCGGCTTCGATGAATTCGTGCAGCACCTGATCCACTTCCTGCAGGCGCTCGGCGGCGGCACGCACGTCGTGGCGGTGTGCCAGCCTACCGTGGCCGCACTGGCGGCGGCGGCCATCATGGCCGAGGACGGCGATCCCGCCCAGCCGCCCAGCCTGACGCTGATGGCCGGCCCGATCGACGCGCGCGTCAACCCGACCAAGGTCAACGAACTGGCCATCAGCCAGCCGCTCGACTGGTTCGAGCGCACGCTGATCGGCATGGTGCCGCTACGCTTCGCCGGCGGCATGCGGCGCGTCTACCCTGGCCATGTGCAGCTGCTGGCGTTCATGAGCATGAACCTGGAGCGTCATGAGCAGGCGTTGCGCGACCTCTACGCATATCGCGAGCGCGGCGAGCACGACAAGGCCGACGCCATCCGCGACTTCTATGTCGAATACTTCGCCACCATGGACCTGACGGCGGAGTTCTACCTGGAGACCGTCAGCCTGGTATTCCAGCGCTTCCTGCTGGCGCAGGGGCTGCTCGACGTCGCCGGACGCCGCGTGTGCACGCGCGCCATCCGCCGCACCGCGCTGCTCACGGTCGAGGGCGAGCGCGACGACATCTGCGCCATCGGCCAGACCATGGCGGCGCAGGACCTATGCCCGAGCCTGCGGCCTTACATGCGGATGCATCACGTGCAAACCGGGGTCGGCCACTATGGCGTGTTCAACGGCAAGCGCTGGGAAACGCAGGTGTACCCGCTGGTGCGCAATACCATCTACACGAGTGGCTGAGCCTTGCCCCTGCTCACGGCCTGGCATCGCGCTGGCTTATCATGGCGGCTGCTCGCGCCGCCACGGCGCCCAGGAACACCATGCCATTGCTCCAGACACAAGACTTCCAGGGCCAGACGCTGGTCCGGGTCGGCGATGCCGACAACTTCCTGCTGCTCGCCCCGCAATACGGCGGGCGCCTGGTGCGCTGGGTGCACCGCGGCGAGGACATTCTCTACTGGCCCGACAACGCCGACTGGAGCCGCCCGGCCAAGGTGCGCGGGGGCAATCCGCTGCTGTTCCCGTTTATCGGCCGGCACTTCGTGGACGGCGTCGCCGGGCAGTGGCGCGACCGGCAAGGCACCGTGCACGCGCTGGCGCAGCATGGCTTTGCGCGCGACCTGCCATTCGAAGCCGGCGCCACCGATGCAGCCGGGTCGATCACCATGACGCTGCGCGACAGCGCGCAGACGCGGCAAGGCTACCCCTATGCCTTCGTGTTCGACGCGGTGTACGCGCTGCTGCCCGACGGGCTGGAGGTGACGCTGCGCACCACCAACACCGGGGACCAGCCGCTGCCCTGCTATCCCGGCCACCACTTCTACTTTGCGCTGCCGCATGCGCAGCGTGCCGCGTCGAAGGTGGCCTTGCCGCCCGCCGATCGCGTGCGCCAGTTGCCCGACGGCGCGCCGGGCCCGGCCGACGCGGGCGAGCCGGCCTACCGGCTCGACGACCCGCGCCTGCAGGACACCTACCACGTCTTCCGCGGCGCTGCCGGCGCCATGCTGTCGATGCCGGCGCGCACCATCGCCTTCGAACTCGAGGTTGCTGGCAGCGTGCGCTGGCACGCCGTTACGACGTGGTCCGAAAGCGAACAGTCTGACTTTTATTGCGTGGAACCGTGGGTGGGATTGCCCGATGCGATCCACCACGGCCAGGGGCTGCGCTGGCTGGCACCGGGCCAGTCTGAAAGCGCCGTGTGCCGCCTGCGCGTGACTGGCTGAGCCGTAACGCCGTAACGCCGTAACGCCCGGGCGGCAGCTCAGCGCTCGAAATCAAGCCCGCCGATCAGGATGGCCGGATCCGTCTGCGACAGCGAGCCAAAATCGATGCCGCGCGGCTCCTGCCACGCGCGCAGCTTGCCCGGCAGCGCCGCCAGGTAGCCGGCAAAGCGCGCCTCGCCTCCGGCGCCAAACAGCCGCTGCACCTCCAGCCCATCCCACGCCAGCGTGACGTCGAGCGGATGCGCATGGCGCCGCAATTCAGCCGGCCCGTCGCCCGTCATGCGCAGACGCGGCGGGCGGTTCGGGGCCTCGGCGGGCAAGGCATGCAGCTGCACGCGCCGGTGCTGCTTGCCGATGGCATCGACGATGCGGGGCAGGCATTCCGCTTCAAAGCGGCCGTAAAAGTCCGTGGTCAAGGTGGGGGCGTCCTGACGTTGCGAGTGGTAGTCATCGAAGGCCGTATGGCGGCAGGCCAGCGTGCCAGCCACTATACGCCGCCGCGGGCGCCACGCACCGCCCAAAGCGGGAGTGGCACAAAAGACACCTTGATTCCAGCCCCGGCATGCCGCCGACTTGCGCTCCCTTGCCGATCCCGCATAGAATCACGGCTCCGCGGGCGTCGTATAATGGCCATTACCTTAGCTTCCCAAGCTAAAGACGTGGGTTCGATTCCCATCGCCCGCTCCACCTCAAGTCGAGACAAGCCGCCTTTGCCACCGTTAACACTGTTACGGTGATCTGCCCGGCGGCTTTTTTGTTGCCATGCTTCCCCAAGATCCCAGCACCGGACCGACGCCGGCCGATGACGCCACGCCGGTGGACAACGCCCAGCAGCCGTCCGCCCCTTCCCCTGCCGACCCCGAAGGCGTTGCGCATCCGCGCCGCATCCGCTCGTTCGTGCGCCGTGCCGGGCGGACGTCGACCGGTCAGCAGCGCGCCATCGACGAGGTCGGCCCGCGCATGCTGGTGCCGTACGCGCCGCAGCCGCTGGACTGGGAAGCCACGTTCGGCCGCAAGGCGCCGTCGATCCTGGAGATCGGCTTCGGCATGGGCGAGACCACCGCGCATATCGCCGGGTTGCGCCCGCAGGACAATTTCCTGGGCTGCGAGGTGCATGAGCCCGGCGTGGGCGCCCTGCTCAAGCTGATCGACGAGCGCGAGCTGGAGAACATCCGCATCCTGCAGCACGACGCGGTCGAGGTCATCGCCCATATGCTGACCGACGACAGCCTGGACGGCGTGCATATCTATTTCCCGGACCCGTGGCACAAGAAGCGCCATAACAAGCGCCGGCTGGTGCAGCCGCCGCTGGTGAAGCTGCTGGCGGCGCGGCTGAAGCCCGGTGGCTATATCCACTGCGCGACCGACTGGGAAGAGTACGCGCACCAGATGGTCGAGGTGCTGGCGGGTGAACCGCTGCTGGAGAACACCTCCAGCGCGGCGGATGGCTTTTCCGAGCGGCCGGACTACCGTCCGGTGACCAAGTTCGAGCGCCGCGGCGTGCGGCTCGGGCACGGGGTGTGGGACGTGGTGTTCCGCAAGCGGGCCTAAGCGGGCCTGAGCGGGCCTGAGCGCAGCCGCAAGGCACAAACAAAAAGCGTGGCAAGTGCCACGCTTTTTTGTTGTCCGGATGTTCGCCCCGCTTACGCGTGCCAGGACACCAGGCCGGAGTAGGCGGTGAACAGCACCACGATGCCGAACGCAATGCGATACCACGCAAACGGCTTGAAATCGTGCGTGGCGACAAAACGCAGCAGCCAGCGCACGCACAGGAACGCAGACAGGAAGGCGAAGACAAAGCCGACCGCGAAGACGCCGAGGTCGTCCGCGTCCAGCAGCGCACGCGCCTTGTACAGCTCATAGACCGTCGCGCCAAAGATCACCGGGATCGCGAGGAAGAACGAAAACTCCGTCGCCACCTGCCGCGACAGCCCGAACAGCATGCCACCGATGATGGTGGCACCCGAGCGCGAGGTGCCCGGCACCAGCGCGAAGCACTGCGCCAGGCCCACCTTGAGGGCATCGCCCCAGTTCAGGTCGTCGACCGATTCGATGCGCGGCGCGCCCGCCTTGGCCGCCTCCAGCAGCGCATTGCCCTGCGGATGCGAGACCGTGCCGCGGCGCGCGTCGCGCCATTCGGCCAGCAGGATCACCACGCCGCCGACGATAAAGGCCAGCGCCACCGAGATCGGGTTGAACAGGTGGGCCTTGATCCATTTGCCGAAGATAAAGGCCAGGATGATCGCCGGCGCGGTCGCGATCACCACGTTGATGGCAAAGCGCTGCGCCTTCGGCTCCGAGCCCAGCCCGCGCACCACGCTGCCGATGCGGGCACGGAATTCCCAGCAGACTGCCAGGATGGCGCCGAACTGGATCACGATCTCGAAGATCTTGCCCTTTTCGTCGTTGAAGTCGAGCAATTGGCCCGCCAGGATCAGGTGGCCGGTACTCGAGATGGGAAGGAACTCGGTCAGTCCTTCGACAATGCCGAGGATCACGGCTTTCAGGGCAAGTGCGATTTCCATGCGGAACGGAGAAACGTTGTCATCGGCGTTGCCCGGCATGCGCCGGACCGCCTGGTTTGTTGTTCGAGCGCCCGGCTACCCGAGGGCGATCAGGGGCGGTTGACCTTGACGTTGATGCCGTCAGGCAAAACGGTGATTGTACCGGGCTCGACCTGCGTGCCGGCAACGCGCAGCTGGTCTTCCCGGAACGTATAGAGCGGATAGTCCTGCAGCAGCTGCTCGGCCAGGATGCCACCCAGCGCATTGAGCTGGCGCGAGAACTGCGCCGGCATGCCCTGCACGTCGAAACGCCGCACTTCAGGGTCCTGCAGTACCACCGAGCGCGTCGGCGCGTCATAGCGCAGCCCGCTGTCCAGCGCGAAGCGCCCCGTCAGCGCCTGGCGGAAGAACAGCTTGTTGTCGATGACGGCGTCGAATTGCACGTTGACGCGGTTGCGCACCGGGTCCAGCGTCAGTTGCGGATTGGTGAGCTGGATGTCGAACAGCTCCATATAGCGCTTGTTAAACGGGAACTTGCGCTCCAGCGCGGCCTGCAGCTGGCTTTGCGAGAACGTGTACTCGTTGCGGAACGCGCCGCAGGCGGCGAGGCCGGCGGCCAGCGCGGTGGCGCCAGCGACGGCCAGCCAGCGCCGTCGGGAAGTCCGGATCATGTTGCCTCCGAGTTCAGGAGTTGGGCGGGCGTGCCGGCACTATGGCAGGCGTCACCCGCGCGAGCCGGGCCGTGCAGGCGTGGCCTGTGGCGCGGTCAGGATTTCGAGTCGGGTCAGCCAGCGCAGCGCGGCTTCGCGCGAGTCGCCGCACATTTCCGCCGCGGGCTTCAGGCCGGCGCAGAACGCCGGCCGGTCAGGGCGGCCGAACACCGCGCAGCGCATGTCGGGCAGCAACTGCGCGCACGGCACGCCCGCTGGCTTGCCCTCGGGCATGCCCGGCAGGGCCGAGGCAATCGACGGGGCAATGCAACAGGCGCCGCAGCCAGCGCGGCAGGAAAGGTGTGACCGGCAACTCATCGCAATGGTTCAGGGAGGCCGCGGCAGGGCATGGCAAGCCAGGCGGCTGACATCAAGGCGCCATTGTGCCCGAAGCGCCGCCATCCTCCTGTAAGAAAAGGAAAACGCCATGTGCGCGATCGAACCGGCTGGCCCCGTAAGGGCCGCCATGCGCGCCCCCGGCATCACATGTCTCGGATTCGCCTCGGTGCGTACCCTAGCCCGCCCCGGCCGCGCTTGACCCTCACATGGCGCTACTCTACATTACTGACCCACAAGTTATTAACATCCCACCCCGCCCCACCGTGCCCCGCAGTCCTCGCAAGACACCCGTGAAAACACCCGTCGAACCGCACAAGGATGCCGATGCGCCGCGCTGGAGCCGGCGCAAGGCCGCGCGCCCGCAGGAGCTGGTCGCGGCGGCGCTCGACCTGTTCGTGGAGCGCGGCTACGCGGCCACGCGCCTGGAAGACGTGGCGGCGGCCGCCGGGGTGTCCAAGGGCACGGTCTACCTGTACTTCGCCAACAAGGAAGAACTGTTCAAGTCCGTGGTGCGTGAGAACCTGGTCCCGGCCCTGTCGCGCGGCACCGAGCTGGTCGACCGCTACGAGGGCAGCACCCCGGAACTGCTGCGCGAGCTGCTGCGCGGCTGGTGGGGCCTGATCGGCGCCACGCGGGTGGCCGGGATCACGAAGCTGATCATGGCCGAGTCGGCCAACTTCCCCGACATCGCCCGCTTCTATAACAAAGAGGTGATGATGCCGGGCGACGAGCTGTTCGCCAGGGTGCTGGCGCGCGGCGTGGCGCGCGGCGAGTTCCGCCCGGTGCCGGCCAACCCCACCACCACGCTGATCTGCGCCCCGCTGGTGTTCCTGATGCTGTGGCAGCGCGCGCTGCGCGCCACCTCTGAAAAGGACATCGACCCCGAGGTCTTCCTCGACCATCTGCTCGACACGCTGCTGTTCGGCTTGACCACCGGCGAGGCGCGCGAGCGCCCGCTGCCGCCGCAGCAAGGCCCCTACGTGTGGGAGCGCATCCGCGACGAGATGCTGGCGCAAAGCGGCGGGGATACGGACGGCGGTGCTGACGGTGCTGACGGCAGTGCGGACGGCGATGCCGCCAACGACCCGGGCACGCGCCCGCGAAAGCCGACATGACACGAAAGACCCTGCTCATCGCTGTAGCCTGCGTCATCGTGGTGCTGAGCGCCGTGGCCGCCGTGCGCAAGGCCGGCAGCGCGCGCCAGCCGCAAGCGCCAGTACAAGCCGCCGCGAACGTGGTGGAGTTCCTGCAGGCCGACCTCTTCAACGTGGGCCGCCAGAACCTGCAGGTGTCGCTGCCGCTGTCGGGCAGCCTGCGCGCGCTGAACCAGGCATCGGTCAAGGCCAAGGTCTCGGGCGAGGTGCAGCAGGTGCTGGTGCGCGAAGGCGAGCCGGTGCGCGCCGGACAGGTGATCGCGCGCATCGACCCGACCGAGTACGAGGCCAGGGTGGCGCAGGCGCGCGGGCAGATGCTGGCCATGCAAGGGCAGTTCCAGAACTCGCGCCAGACCTGGGAGCGCAACCGCGAACTGGTCGGCAAGGGCTTTATCTCGAAGACCGCGTTCGACAAGTTCCAGTCCGACCTCGACGTGGCCCGCGCTAATCTCGATGCCGCCCAGGGCGGCCTGGCGGTGGCGCAGAAGGCGCTGGCCGACACCGTGGTCAAGGCCCCGCTCGACGGCATGGTCGCCGCGCGCGCGGTGCAGCCGGGCGAGAAGGTGTCGCCGGATACGCGCCTGGTCGATGTGGTCGACCTGCGCGTGCTGGAACTGGAGGCGCCGGTGCCGATGGCCGACGTGGCGCGCGCCAGCGCCGGCCAGGCGGTCGAACTCGACGTGGAAGGCGCCGGGCGCTTTACCGGCAAGCTAGTGCGGATCAACCCGGCCGTCATGCAGGGCACCCGCAGCATCATGGTCTACGTGCGCGTGGAGAATGCCAACGCGAAGCTGCGCGCCGGCATGTTCGCGCGCGGCGCGCTGGTGCTGGGGCAGCGGTCCGGCGTGGTGGCGGTGCCGGCCTCGGCCCTGCGCATGGAAGGCGAGCGTGCCTTCGTCTATGCCATCGACAAGGACGTGCTGGCCGAGCGCCCGGTGCAGCTGGGCGTGCGCGACGAAGGCAGCGGGATGGTGGAGATCGTCTCCGGTCTCGACGCCGGCACCGAGATCGTGCGCACCAACCTCGGCACGCTGCGCAGCGGCAGCCAGGTGCGGCGCGTGAATGACGTGAAAGCGTGAAGGCCTGACGCTTAGCCACGAACCGGAACGCGCCCCATGTGGTTCACTCGCCTGTCCATCCGCAACCCGGTGCTGGCCACCATGATGATGATGGCCTTCATCGTGGTCGGGCTGTTCTCCTACCAGCGCCTGCCGGTCGACCAGTTCCCCGATATCACCTTCCCGGTGGTGGTGGTACAGACCGAATACCCGGGCGCCGCGCCGGAATCGGTGGAATCCGACGTCACGCGCAAGGTCGAGGAGATCGTCAACACCATCTCCGGCATCGACGAGATCTTCTCGCACTCGTACCAGGGCACCTCGGTCGTCGTCATCAAGTTCGACCTCAGCGTCGATGTCGGCCAGGCCGCGCAGGATGTGCGCGACAAGATCGCGCTGATCCGGCCGCAGTTCCGCGACGAGGTCAAGGATCCGCGCGTGCTGCGCTACGACCCGTCCGACGCGCCGATCTTCTACCTGTCGGTGTCCAATGCCCCGGGCGCCAACCGCAGCCAGCGCGAGCTGACCACCATCGCAGACCAGATCGTGCGCAAGCGGCTGGAAACGGTGCGCGGCGTGGGTGCGATCAATCTCGTCGGCGGCACCAAGCGCGAGGTCGAGATCCGCATCCGTCCCGCGCAGCTGGAAGCGCTGGGTATCGGCGTCGACCAGGTAATGAATGCGATCCGCAACGAGAACCAGGAGCTGCCCGCGGGCGAGTTGCGGTCCTCGTCCACCGAGACCGTGGTGCAGATCAAGGGCCGCGTGCCCACGCCCGACGCCTTCCGCAAGATCATCGTGGCGCGCCGCGCCGGCCAGCCGGTCACGCTGGGCGAGATCGCCGACGTGCGCGACGGGCAGGAAGAACAGGAAAGCCTGGCGCTGCTCGATGGCAAGCGCGCCCTCTTCCTGTCGGTGGTGAAGGCGCAGGGCCAGAACACCGTCGATACCGTCGACGGCCTGGTGCGCATGACCGATGAGGTGCGCAAGCTGGTGCCTGCGGGCGTGCAGCTCAACGTGGTCAACGACACCGCGCGCGGCATCCGCAGCAGCGTGAAGGAGGTGCGCTCCACGCTGCTGGAAGGCGCGTTCCTGACGGTGGCCATCGTGTTCCTGTTCCTCGGCTCTTGGCGCAGCACGGTCATCACCGGCCTGACGCTGCCGATCGCGCTGATCGGCACTTTCGGCGTGATGTACATGTGCGGCTTCACGCTCAACGTGATCACGCTGATGGCGCTGTCGCTGTGCGTGGGCCTGCTGATCGACGATGCCATCGTGGTGCGCGAGAACATCGTGCGCCACAACCTGATGGGCAAGGACCACCGCAGCGCGGCGCTGGACGGCACCAACGAGATCGGGCTGGCGGTGCTGGCCACCACCTTCTCGATCGTGGCGGTGTTCCTGCCGGTGGGCTTCATGGGCGGGATCATCGGGCGCTTCTTCCACCAGTTCGGCATTACGGTGGTGGCTGCCGTGCTGATCTCGATGTTCGTCTCGTTCACGCTGGACCCGATGCTGTCGTCGGTCTGGCACGATCCCGACCTGCACGGCACCGGCAACAAGAAGAGCTGGTACGGACGCACCATCGGCCGGATGCTGGACTGGTTCTCGGCGCGCATGGACCGGCTTGGCGACGGCTATGCCGCGATGCTGGGCTGGGCGCTGAAGCACCGGATGGCAACCGCGATCATCGCGGCGGTGACGTTCTTCGGCAGCTTTGCGCTGGTGCCGCTGATCGGCACGGAATTCGTGCCCAACGAGGACCTGGGCGAGACGCAGGTCGGGTTCACCACGCCGGTGGGCACGTCGATCGAAGTCACCGAGGCCAAGGTGCGGCAGGTGGAAACCGCGCTGAAATCCTTCCCGGAAGTCGCCTACACCTACGCCACCATCAACTCGGGCAACGCCTCGGGCCGCAACAACGCGATGGTCTCGGTGCGCCTGACCGAGCGGCGCGCACGCAAGCTCTCGACCGCGCAGCTCAACCCGCTGATCCGCGAGCGGCTGGCCGGCATCGCGGGCATCACGCTGACCATGGTCGGCATGCCCGACGGCGCCGGTGGCCAGAAGGCGATCCAGGTTTCGATCCAGGGCGACGACCTCAACGAGCTGCGCCGGCTGTCGCAGGAAGCCGGCAAGCGCATGCGGGCGATCCCCGGCCTGGCCGACCTGGATTCGAGCATGAAGGACGACCGTCCCACCATCGAGATCCGCATCCGCCGCGAACTGGCCTCGGACCTGGGCGTGGGCGTGGCGCAGATCGGCAACGCCCTGCGCCCGCTGCTGGCGGGCGATGCCATCAGCTCGTGGCGCGCGCCCGATGACGAGAACTACGACGTGCGCGTGCGCCTGCCCCGGGACGCCCGCACCGGCATGGCCGACCTGAGCGCGCTGATGATCGCCAGCAGCCAGGCCAACGCCGACGGCTCGCCGAAGATGGTGCCGCTGCGCCAGATCGCCGAGCTGGTGCCGACCACCGGCGCCAACCAGATCAGCCGGCGCGACCTGAACCGCGAGGTCGAGCTGACCGCCAACGTCGCCGGGCGCTCGGCCGGCGAAGTGGCGCGCGACGTCAAGGCCACGCTGGACGGCATGAACTGGCCGGCGGGCTACAAGTACCGTTTCGGCGGCTCGACCAAGTCGATGAACGAGTCCTTCGGCTACGCCGTGTCGGCGCTGGCGCTGGCGGTGATCTTCATCTACATGATCCTGGCGTCGCAGTTCGCCAGCTTCTTCCAGCCGATCGCGATCATGACCTCGCTGCCGCTCACGCTGGTCGGCGTGTTCGCGGCACTGCTGCTGTTCCGCTCGACGCTGAATATGTTCTCGATCATCGGCTTCATCATGCTGATGGGGCTGGTGACCAAGAATGCGATCTTGCTGGTGGACTTTGCCAACCAGGCGCGGCAGGGTCACGTCGATGGAACTGACGGCAGCGAGGGCCGCCAGCCGTTGTCGCGCGAGGCCGCGCTGGTGGAAGCGGCGCGCGTGCGCCTGCGCCCGATCCTGATGACCACGCTGGCGATGATCTTCGGCATGGTGCCGCTGGCCTTCAGCCTGGGCGAAGGCGCCGAGCAGCGCGCGCCGATGGGCCAGACGGTGATCGGCGGGATCATTACCTCGTCGATCCTGACGCTGGTGGTGGTGCCTGTGATCTATACGTATCTTGATGATTTCGGGGCGTGGTTGCGCCGGCTGTGGCAAGGCAAGGCAGCCGCGCCGTCACCAAGCCACGCCGCGGCCGCGCCCGCCCGTCCGGCCACGCAGGAATTGCCGGGGCCCACGGAGGCCAGCGCGGAATGAACCCGACGGCGCCCGCAAGGTTAAAATAGCGGGTTAGACAAGACTGTCCGGCCGTGGGCACCGCGCGGCCGGCGCACAGAACGACAGCGGTTGGCCTTGGTAAGGAATGGCAAGATGGATCTCGAAAAAGCCCGATTCAACATGATCGAACAGCAAATCCGCCCGTGGGACGTGCTGGACCAGGAAATCCTGGACCTGCTGGCGGTGGTCAAGCGGGAGCAGTTCGTCCCGGCCGCGTACGCCTCGCTGGCGTTCGTCGACATGGAGATCCCGCTGCCCGCCGGGCAGAATATGCTGCCGCCGCGGGTCGAAGCCCGCATCCTGCAGGACCTGGCCGTGCGCAAGCATGAAAACGTGCTGGAAATCGGCGCCGGCTCCGGCTACATGGCCGCCCTGCTGGCCAACCGCGCGCGCCATGTGCTGACCGTGGACATCGTGCCCGAGCTGGTCGAGCTGGCCCGCACCAACCTGGCCAACGCCGGCATCACCAACGTCGATGTCGCCGAAGGCAATGCCGCCGACGGCTGGGCCGCCGCGGCGCCGTACGATGTGATCTGCATCTCCGGCTCGCTGCCGGCTCTGCCGCAGTCGATCCTGTCGCAGGTCAAGGTGGGCGGCCGCATCGCCGCCATCGTGGGCGAACTGCCGGTGATGGAAGCGCGCCTGATCACGCGCGTGTCCGAAACCGAGTACCAGGTCGTCAACCTGTTCGAGACCGCGGTCAAGCCCCTGCAGGGCGCGGCCCGTCCGTCGCAGTTCCAGTTCTGAGGACGGTTTCATCATGCAGGTAATCAAGCCGACCGAACTGGCCCAGTGGCTGGCCGATGCCAGCCGCGCCAGGCCGGTCCTGCTGGACGTGCGTGAAGGCTGGGAAGTGCAGACCTGCGCCATGCCCGGCATCACCCATATCCCCATGCGCGACATCCCGGCGCGCGCCGCCGAACTGGACGAGGACGCAGACATCGTCTGCATCTGCCACCACGGCATGCGCAGCATGCAGGTGGCGGCGTTCCTGGAGCGCCAGGGCTACGCCAGGGTCTACAACCTGACCGGCGGCGTCGACGCCTGGGCCAGCGAAGTGGATCCGGCGATGCCGAAGTACTGAAGCGAGGCACGGCCTGGCCGCGCGGGCCGGCCGCTTTCGTTCGCGCCGCAAGCAGCATTCCGAAGAAGAAACAACCACAGGCCGCGGCCCCGCGCCCGGCAAACTGGAGCTGTCATGAAGTTTGCGCCCAACGCCCTGCCCGGAGCGATCCGGACACGCCTGGCGATCGCGGCTACCCTGCTCGCCCCGCTGCTTGCCATGCTGCCCGCGGCACCGGCAGGCGCGGCCGACCTGCTGCAGGTCTATCGCGATGCGCAATCCAATGACGCCCAGTTCGCCAGCGCCCGCTCGCAACTGCTCGCCACGCGCGAGCGGCTGCCGCAAGGCCGCGCCGGACTGCTGCCGCAGGTCGTCGGCACCGCCGGCGCCAACCGCACCAAGCTCGACCAGACTGCCTCGCTGCCGATCGGCGGCTCGCCCAGCGCCTCGGGCACGCGTTTCTTCAACAACAACAACTGGCAGTTGCAGCTGAGCCAGCCGCTGTTCCGCTGGGACCGCTGGGAAACCTACAAGCAGGGCGAACTGGCCGCGCTGGCCGGTGAAGTCACCTTCCACCAGGCCGAGCTCGACCTGATCACGCGCAGCGCGCAGGCCTACTTCGACGTGCTCGCCGCGCAGGACAACCTGTACCTGGCGCGCGCGCAGAAAAAGGCCATCGGCGAGCAGCTGGAACAGGCCAAGCGCAACTTCGAGGTCGGCACCGCCACCATCGTCGACGCCAACGACGCGCAGGCGCGCTTCGACCTGGCCACCTCGACCGAGATCGCCTCGCAAAACGACCTGGAAATCCGGCGCGCCACCTTGCAGCAGATCACCGGCAAGCCGGTCGACGAACTGATGGGCCTGCGCTCCGAGGCGTTGATTCCCGGACCGCAACCGCCGGACGTGAACGCCTGGGCAGCGCAGGCCGAAACCAGCAACCCGCAGGTCAACCTGGCCGGCTACAACCTGGAAACCGCGCAGCGCGAGACCAACAAGGCCAAGGCCGGGCACCTGCCCTCGGTCGACCTGGTGGCGTCGTACGGCTTCAACAACCAGACCGGCAGCGCCACGCAGGTCATCTCGACCCACTACAACGCGTCGCAGATCGGCGTGCAGCTGACCATGCCGATCTTCTCCGGCGGCCAGATCCAGTCGCGCGTGCGCGAGACCATCGCGCTGGCGGACAAGGCCGCGAGCGACCTCGAATTCGCGCGCCGCACGGCGGCGCAGACGGCGCGGCAGACCTACTCCGGCGTCTCCAACGGGCTGGCGCAGGTCAAGGCGCTGGAGGCTGCGGAGCGTTCGGCGCAGAGCGCGGTGGAATCGAACCAGCTCGGCTATGAGGTCGGCGTGCGCATCAATATCGATGTGCTGAACGCCGAGGCGCAGCTGTTCTCCACGCGGCGCGACCTGGCCAAGGCGCGCTATGACACCATCATGAACGGCTTGCGGCTGAAGGCGTCGACCGGCGTGCTGCAGGAAGAGGATGTGGTGCAGATCAATACGCTGCTGACTTCGGTGCCGGGGTCGATGTACAAGCTGCCGGTGCCGGGGCAGGCTGGCGGCAAGGCGGCGGCAAAGGCTGCCACCGCGGATCGCCGCGGTGTGCGGCGCGATGGCGGGACGCCGCGCTCCTGATCCCACTGACACGATGCAAACGGGCCGCAACTGCGGCCCTTTTTTCCTTGGTGATGCCGGAGATGCGCTGGTTTGCTCCCCTCTCCCGCACGCGGTAGAGGGGAGCAAACCAGCAGCTATTGCGCCCGCGTCCGCGACTCCACCTTCAGCAACTCCCACCGTATCGACGACGCATCGGCCGGCGGGTTCGGCACCTGGTATTCGCGCACGCGCAGCTTGTACGCCACCCCCTGCTCGAAATCCAGCCCTTCGATCGGCCCGTACCAGAGCTGCCACGGCGCGTCCGGCGACTCGCGCCAGCGATAGCACATCATCTTGCCGACGCCCGAACATTCCACGCGCTGCGAATCGATATAAACGATCTTCTCCACGCCACCCGCCGCGGCACTCGCGCCGCGCCTGCCCACGCCTTCGCGCTCGGCAAACTGCAGCAGGTCGCCGCTGGCGGTTTTCCAGACAATCTGCCGCCCGGTGCTGGCCGCCGACGGCTGCGTGCCGACGGTGGTGAACGATGCCTGCATCGCCTTGAGCAACGCCGACTCCAGTTCCATGCGCGGTGGCGGGCAAGCCATGCGCGTGCCAGCCACGCGGTCAAAGCGCACCCCGGTGTCGGTCTTGCCATAGCTGCCAGTAAAGCGGTTGCAGCCGCTGGTGCCGCTGACCGTGCCCTGCGCGGCATCGATGCCATCGCTGAACTCGAAGATGATGGGCTCGCCGTTGTCGCCATGCGGGATGTCGCGCAGCGTGCCGTCGGCCAGCTGCCAGCGCACCAGTTCCCAACGGCTGGGACCGGACGGCTGCGCCTGGTTGAGATTGGCGCCGGCGCTGGGCAGCCCTGGTGCCGGCGCGGTGGTGCAGGCGGCGAGTGTGGCGGCTGCGGTGGCAAGCGCAATGGCCGCGCTGCGCAGGCCGATGCTCCGGCAGGTGCCGCGAAGGGGTGTCTGCATCTCAGTAAGCTCCTGTAACTTGGGCGGGAACGCCGCTGTGCAAGCGATTGACGATCGCATGGCAGCGTCCGCGCTTCATGCTGGCTTAGAGCGTGGCGGATTCATGCAAGTTTCAGCATTGCCGGCTGCACAATGCTGCCGTCTAGTGTAACGTGCGCCCCATGTCTCGCCGCGGCCGGATGCCGGTCGCGGCCTTTCGTGTCTCCGGGTGCCTTAGAACACCTCGGATCGCCCAGAACGCCTTGCCCACCACCACGCATCCCTCGCCTTCCGGCCGCAACATCTGCTTCCTGACCGGCACGCTGAACGCCATGGCCGGCGCCGAGCGCATGACGGCGACAGTCGCCAATGCGCTGGCCGCGCTCGGCCATAACGTGACCATTCTGAGCCTGTGGGACCCGGCCAGCCAGTTCGCGCTGGATCCGCGTATCCGGCATGAAGCGCTGTTTGCGCAGCGGCCTTCGTTCAAGCGGGCTTACCTGGCCACCGTGGCCGGCATCCACCGCCATTGCCGTGCGCACCGGACCGACGTGCTGGTGCAGGTCGACACCATGCTCGCGCTGTTCGTGCTGCCCGCCACCGCCGGTCTGGGCCTGCACCATATCGCCTGGGAGCATTGCCACTTCGACGAGGACCTCGGCAAGCCGGCGCGCAAGCTGGCGCGGCGCCTGGATGCACGCTTCTGCCGGCAGGTCGTGGTCCTGACGGAGCGCGACCGCCAGCGCTGGCGCGAAGCGCTGCGGCCACGCAGCGATATCGTCTGCCTGCCAAACCCCCTGCCGTTCCCGATGCCACCCGAACCTGCGCCGCGCGCGCAGAAGACGGTGCTCGCCATGGGCCGTCTGGTTGCGGCCAAGGGCTTCGATGTGCTGCTGCATGCCTGGCAGCAAGTCGCCGCGCAGGCGCCGGGATGGCATTTGCTGATTCACGGCGAGGGCGAGGAGCGCCCGGCGCTGACCGCGCTGACCGTTGAACTGGGCTTGCAGGACAGCGTCAGCCTGCCGGGCATCTGCCACGATCCGGAGCAAGCGTACGGGCGCGCGTCGGTGTTCTGCCTGAGTTCGCGATACGAAGGCTTCGGGCTGGTGCTGATCGAAGCCATGGCGTTTGGCCTGCCCATCGTCTCGACCGATTGCGAGACCGGCCCACGCGAACTGCTGACGCCCGGGCAAGACGCGCTGGTGGTCGCGACAGGCAATGCGGATGCGCTGGCGCAAGCGCTGCTGACCGTGATCGGCGAACCGGCGACCGCCACCCGGCTCGCAGACGCCGGGCGTCGCAAGGCAGCCGGCTTTGCGCTCGAACGGATCGCGCTGCAGTGGGATGCACTGGTCAAGGCTCCTGCGGAGCCCTGACCTGCCGCTTAGTGTTCCAGGGCTGGCGCCAGCGCCGCCAGCGTACGTACGGTAGCGCCGCGATGCAGCCCGGCAAAAGTCTGTGCATGCGCCCGCATATCCGCCAGCCGCGCGCGGTCCGCCAGCACGCTGCCGGCGGTGCGCACCAGCTCATCCGCATTGTCCACGCGCAGGCACGCGCCCGCGGCAATGGCGTCTTCGGTCGCCTGCGCAAAGTTGAAGGTGTGCGGGCCGATCAGCACCGGCGTGCCGACCGCGCACGCCTCGATCAGGTTCTGCCCGCCCAGCGGCAACAGGCTGCCGCCGATAAAGGCGAGGTCCGATGCGGCGAAGTACATCGCCATCTCGCCCATCGAATCGCCCAGCAGGATATCCGCGTCCACGGGCGCCGTCTCGGCATCGAGATCCAGCGCACTGCGGCGCGCCACCGAGAATCCCGTGCGCGCCGCCAGCGCCGCCACTTCATCGAAGCGCTGCGGATGCCGCGGGATCAGCAGCAGCAACGGGCGCGGCACGTCGCCGGCCAGCGCCTGCCAGCGCGAGAAAGCATCGAGCAACAGCGGCTCCTCGCCTTCGCGGGTGCTGGCGGCGGCCAGCACCTGGCGGCCGCTGAAGGTTTTGCGCAGCCGCTCGCCCAGCGCCATGCCCGCCGGCGCCGGCTGCATGTCGAACTTGAGGTTGCCCGTGATTTGCACGGCCGGCACGCCCAGCTGGCGAAAGCGCTCAGCATCGCCGGCGGTCTGCGCCAGCACGCCCGCGAAGTCGCGGTACATCGCCGAAGCCGCGCGCCCGAAGCGCGCCGTGCGCCGGAAGCTGCGGGGCGACAGGCGCGCATTGACCAGGTACAACGGCACGCCCGCCTTGCGCGCGCCGTGCACCACATTCGGCCACACCTCGGTTTCCATCAGCATCCCCGCCTCGGGCCGGAAATACCGCAAGAACCGCCGCACCAGCCATGGCAAGTCGTATGGCAGGTAGCACTGCAGGATGCGCGGCTCGTTGCCGAACAGCTGCGCGCCGGTCTGGCGGCCGGTCGGCGTCATATGCGTCAGCAGCAGCCGATGGCGCGGATAGGCGCCGAGCAAGGACTCGATCAGCGGCTGCGCGGCACGGGTCTCGCCCACGGACACGGCGTGGACCCACAGCCACGGCCCCTGGTTCGGCAGGCTGCCATAGATACCCAGCCGCTCGCCGACATGGTGCAGGTAGCCGGGCTCCTTGCGCGCGCGCCATGCCAGCCGCAACAGCGCCAGCGGCAGCACCGCCACCCACAACAAGCTATAGATCAGGCGCAGCATCAGGCAGCGACCCCGCGCACGCGGCAGGCGGCCTCGTAGACTTCATCGACCGATGGCACCACGCCGTCGTCGCCGACGTTGGCGATGCGGTCGGACCAATACCCTTCCGTCTTCCAGCGCCATGTCGCGGTATAGATTTCCACCGTCGGCCGGCACAGCGCCGCCGCGATATGGACCAGGCCCGTATCGACTCCGATCACCACTTCGGCACGGTTGATCAGGCCAAAGCCCTGCATCACCGAGAACTTCGGCAGCACGCGTGCCTGCGACACGCCCGCGGCAATCTCTTCGGCGGCCTGGCGCTCCTTGTCGTTGCCCCACGGCAGCAGCATGGTCAGGCCTTCGGCGGCCAGGCGGTTGCCCAGCGCGTGCCAGTTCTGCACCGCCCATTTCTTGCGCGCTCCCGCCGTCGCGTGGAAGCAGACGGCATAGCGCGCCGGCAAGTCCGCCCATAGCGGGTCGTCGACATGCAATGACTGCGCCGCCGGCCCGAAAAACCGTGGCGGCTCCACTGGCGCGATCCCCGTCAGCGCCGCGCCCAGAAGGCGCGAGCGCTGCACCGAATGGGTCTGGCGCGGCACGCGCACCGAGTCCGTGTACAACAGGCGCGCCGCAGGCTCATAGCCCGAACCCTGCGTCGCATTGCCCAGCCCGATGATCGGCGCACCCTGCGCACGCGTCGCCACGCGCGCCACCACCGCGGTCTTGAGCAGACCCTGGCTTTCGATCACGGCGTCGTAGCGCTCCCGGCGCAAGGCATTGCGCACGGCACCGATCTCCTGCCAGGTCGCGCCCTGCAGGATGCGCTTGCGCCAGCGCCTCAGCGCGAACGGAATCACCCGCCGCACCTCGGGCAACAGGCGCACCAGTTCCACATAGCCCTCTTCCACCACCCAGTCGATCTCCGCACCGGGCCAGCGCGCGCGCAGGTCGTGCACCAGCGGCATGTTGTGCACCACGTCGCCGAGCGACGACACCTTGACCAGCAGGATGCGCGGCCGCTCTGGCAGCGTGAACGGCACTGCGGCCGGCATGGGCTGCACCACGCCGGCCGCGCCGACTGCATCGGGCGAAGGTGGCGATGCCGGCGGCACCGCCGTGCGCTCAGAACGGGAGTTGAGCATCCGGTTTCTCGGCCAGGATCACACGCTTGAACTCGGCCTGGATGCGCGCCAGCGCGGCGTCATTGTCCGCTTCGAAACGCATCACCACCACCGGCGTGGTGTTCGACGGACGCGCCAGGCCGAAGCCATCGGCGTATTCCACGCGCACGCCATCGATCTTGTTCACCTCGCGCGCGCCCTCAAAGGTGGCGTTCGCCTTGATCTTGTCGAGCAGCGTGAAGGGCTCGCCTTCTGCGCACTTGAGCTGCAGCTCCGGCGTGTTGTTGGCGTTCGGCAGCGCGTTCAGCACCGCGCTCGGGTCGGCGTGGCGCGACAGGATTTCCAGCAGGCGGGCGCCGGTGTACAGGCCGTCGTCAAAGCCATACCAGCGGTCCTTGAAGAACACGTGGCCGCTCATCTCGCCGGCGATCGGGGCGCCGGTCTCCTTCAGCTTGGCCTTGACCAGCGAATGGCCGGTCTTCCACATCAGCGGCTCGCCGCCGTGCTCGCGGATCCACGGGGCCAGCTTGCCGGTGCACTTCACGTCGTAGATCACCTGCGCACCCGGATTGCGCGACAGGATTTCCTCGGCAAACAGCATCAGCTGGCGGTCCGGGAAGATGACCTGGCCATCCTTGGTCACCACGCCCAGGCGGTCGCCGTCGCCGTCGAAGGCCAGGCCCAGCTCGCAATCGGTCTCGCGCAGGGTCTTCATCAGGTCCTGCAGGTTCTCGATATGCGCCGGATCGGGGTGGTGGTTGGGGAAATTGCCGTCGACGTCGCAGAACAGCTCGGTCACTTCGCAGCCCAGCCCGCGGAACAGGTCGCCAACAAAGGCGCCGGCCACGCCGTTGCCGGCATCGAGGGCGATTTTCATCGGGCGGGCGAGCTTGACGTCGCTGATGATGCGGTCGAGGTACTTTTGGCGCACGTCGACCTTCTGGTAGGTGCCTGCGCCGCTGGTGAAGTCGCCCGCCTCGATGCGCTGGCGCAGGCCCTGGATCTGCTCGCCATAGATGGCCTGGCCGGCGAGGACCATCTTGAAGCCGTTGTAGTCGGGGGGGTTGTGGCTGCCGGTGACCATGATGCCGGACGTGGCACGGACGCCATCGAGTTCGATGTTGGTGCCGAAATAGACCATGGGGGTGGCGACCATGCCCAGGTCGATCACGTCCAGGCCGGCGGTGCGCAGGCCTTCTACGAGGCCGGAGATGAGATCGGGGCCGGAGAGCCGGCCGTCGCGTCCGACGACGACGGCTTTCTCGCCCTGGGCGGCGGCGGCCGTACCAAAGGACTGGCCAATATCCCGAGCCACTTCACGAGTGAGGGTCTTGCCTACGATTCCGCGGATGTCATAGGCCTTAAAGATGGAGGGGTCGATTGCCATATTTTTTCCGTATATGCGACAGCGCGACGGTCTGTCGCAGTCGCAAGTAGTCAACTCAGCCGCTATTGTGCCGGATTTGGAATCGAGGGCCGGCTTCCCGGGGGGTTTATAATGCGCTCCGCTGCTTTGCTCGTTGCAGTACGCCCATTGCCGATACTACCCCGACAGACCCACCCGGCCTTTGCAAGCCAACGATTTCCGGTGCCGAAGGCGCCTTTGTTCCTGGCCAGCCTGTTCCCGTCCGTATGTCGTACTTCCCAGAGCCAGTTGGTCAAACCTTGGCGCCAGCCGAGCGTCACAAGATGAAGCTGCCAACGCGTATATCGTCAGAAACCACCCGCCGCCGCAGCCGCATGCTTGCATGGGGTGCCTTGGGCCTCCTGCTCTACGGACTGGCCGCCCTTGGGGGCCATGAAGCTACCCGCCACGGCTGGGTCACGCAAATCTTCCTGAACACCATCGGCATGTCGGTGGTCCCGTATGCCATCGCCTGCATGCTGCTGGACCGCACCATCTATGTTCCGGCAGTTGAGGGCAACAGCATAGTGGCGCTTGCGACACTAGTGCCCTTCGCTCTGCTCCTTGCCACCTGCGCGGTTTTCCGCATCGAATATTCGCGGGCCGCGATGCTGGTCTGCATGACCATCACAATGGTCTGGCTGTGGAGTGGCTACCTGCGCTTCGTGCGCCACTATGTACCGACGTTCGGCTATACCGATCCCCAGGCGCTCGAACACCTAAACGAACTACTTGGGATGCCTGGTGCGGCGCGCAGCGCACAGGCCGAGTTCCACCGCATCACCACGCTGGCGGAAGCCGCCGACTGCGACGGCCTAATGATGGAGCGCAGCGCTGCTGTCGACCCGCAACGCACCCGGACGCTGGCGCGCTACAAGCTCAGCCACGTCCACGTCTATTCGGTCGAACGGATCGCGGAGCTGCTCACCGGCTGCCTGGCCCTGACACATATCGACGAGAACTTCCTGGACGACCACGCACAGAACTTCCTCTATGCGCCATTCAAGCGGCTGGGCGATATCGCCGCGGTGCTGCTGCTGGCGCCGCTGGCCATCCCCATCGGACTGGCCGTTGCCGTCGCCATCCGCATGGAGTCGAGCGGTCCGGCCATCTTCCGCCAGGAACGCGTGGGCCTTTACGGGAAGGTGTTCACGATGCTGAAGTTCCGTAGCATGGCCGATGAGCCGGACACCGAGGCCCAGTTCGCTGCACATTCCGACCCCCGCGTCACGCGTGTGGGCCGCGTCATCCGGAAGTACCGGCTCGACGAAATTCCTCAGCTGTGGAATGTACTGGTGGGCGACATGAGCCTGATCGGACCGCGTCCCGAACAATCCTCGATGGTCGAGTCCTTCTCCGAGACGATCCCGTTCTATCCCTACCGCCATCTCGTGCGCCCCGGCCTGTCGGGCTGGGCGCAGGTCCAGCAAGGCTATGCCGCAAGCCACGAGGAAACCATCACCAAGCTTTGCTATGACCTCTACTACGTCAAGCACTGCTCGATGGCAATGGATCTGTTGATCGCCGGCAAGACCATGCGCACGCTGCTGACCGGCTACGGCGCGCGCTGAGGCACGGCGTGGCCCGCATGATCTTTCCTCCCGCCCGATGCGCATCCTGCTGCTGACGACAGGACTTCGGCTTGGCGGCGCCGAGCGCCAGGTCGCGGACCTCGCACGCCAGTTCGTTGCCTTCGGGCATGATGTGGCGGTGGTCAGCCTGACACTTGCTCAAGAAGTAGTGTTGCCCTCGGCGGTGACGCTGCATCGCCTGGACCTGCACAAGGATCCGCTGCGATTCCTTTTCACCTTGCAGTCCGTGCGCAAGTGGGTGGGGCGCTGGCAACCGGACATCGTCCATGCGCACATGTTCCACGCCAATATCTTCGCCCGACTGCTGCGGCCGCGGCGGGCCGGCGGCGCGCGCATCCCTGTCCTCTGCACCGCGCACAGCTCACGCGAAGGGGGCAGGCTGCGCATGCTGGCGTATCGGCTGACCGATGGCTTGTGCGAAGCGACAACCCATGTCAGCGCGGAGGGCATGCAGTACATGCTGGACGTCGGCGCCACGAAGGCCGGGCGGATCAGCGTGATGCCAAATGGCATCGATACGGACCAGTTCCGCCGCGACCCGCACGCGCGCGTGCAGACGCGACAGGCACTGGGAATCGGCCCCGATGCCAAGCTCGTGCTCAATGTCGGCCGGCTGGTTCGCGAGAAAGATCAGGGCCGCCTGATCGAAGCTTTCCGCCAACTGGCGGACGATCCGGAGACCGGCGCAGGCATTTGCTTGCTGATTGCCGGCGATGGCCCCCTGAAGGCAGCGCTGATACAGCATGCAGCTGCGCTCGGGCTCTCCCGCGCCGTGCGGCTGCTCGGCCCCTGCGACAACGTTCCGGCGCTGATGAACGCCGCCGACCTGTTCGTACTGTCCTCCATGCGAGAAGGCCTGCCCCTCGTGGTAGCCGAGGCGCTCGCCTGCGAGACGCCGGTGTTGGCCACCGACGTATCAGGCGTCCGCGCGCTGCTGGCGGCGTCGGGCAGCATCGTGCCGGCAGGCGACACCGATGCACTTGCGCACGGCATGCGTGCAGCCCTGCTGGGCCGGCAGGATGTCGCGGCAGGCCGCGCCCACGCCGTTGCCGCATACAGCCTGGCCAGTGTCGCCCAGCGCTGGATCGACCTGTATCGGGAGCTTGTGCTGCGCCGGCGAGCCGCCCTGGCCCACGCCTCCGGCAAGGGCGATCATGCGTAGGCAGATCGCTCGCAACGTCGTCTGGCTGCTCGCCGAACGCGGCGTCCAGGTCAGCGCAAGCATCGGCACCATTGCCATGATCGCGCGGAGCATTGGCCCCGAAGGCTTTGCCCATTTTCAGTATGCGCAAACGCTGGTTCTGTTAGCTTCGTCCATTGCGCTGATCTGCGGGGCCGAGGTAGTGGTACCGCGGCTCGTAGCCAATACGTCGACCGCGGCCCGGCACCAACTCCTTGTGCACGCATATGCCGTCAGGGAAGGCGCCGCGATCACCGCCTATGTGCTGATGCTGGCGGCCATCTGGATCAGCGGACAGGATGAAATCACGCGCCACGTGGCGATGATTCTTGGAATTTCGATCCTACTGCGCGAACCGTTCGGGGTTGTCAACGCCTGGATGCAGGCCCGGACCGATAATCGGGCTGGCGTGATTTTCAGCCTTACCGCTCTCACGACCAGGCTCGGCATTGTCGGCCTGCTATTTCTTACGCAGGTCAATACCGTCCATGAGTATGCTTGGGCTTTCGCCGCGGAATCCGTCATTCTCGCGTTGCTGCTAGCCAGCTACTATCTCAAGGCCAGCCCGCCCCTGCGTATCGCACCGGATTTCACCCTCATCTCGCAACTATTCCGCGATGGAGCGATTTTCTGGGTCGGGTTCATGCTAATGATGAGCGCGCGCCGGGTTGACCAGCTCTTGCTCAAGCCCCAGGTGCCACTCCCGGACCTGGCCGCCTACGCTGCCTGCATGCAGGTCCTGGACAATTTTGTGTTGCTGGCAACGATCGTGGCCAATACGCTGGCGCCGCTGATGATATACGCGCAACCGACCTTCGAACGCTTGCGCGCGAATCTCGTCCGCATCACGCTTGGCATGGCTGCAATCGGCACCGTTGGCGGTACGCTGATTGCCGTCGTCGCCCCGTGGATCGTTCACTTGCTGTACGGTAGCGAGTTCGGCACCGCGGTCGGCCTGTTGCGCACGGCGGCGCTGGCGTCGGGGCTGGTTTTTGCCGATGTTGCGCTTTCATTGCTTGTCGTGCATCTGCGCAAGCCGGGTTGGCTGGCCATCAAATGGCTGATTGTAGTCATCACGATTGCGCTGGTCGACTGGATCATGATTCCCAGACATGGCACCTATGGTGCTGTGGTGGGCTATATCGCCGGCAACTCGGTTGCGCTACTTGTCGGCGCCGCCATGCTGGTTATGTCTGGCAGGCTCATGCCTGAAGAGATTTCGCCATGAACAGGCATCCACATCATGGGCAGCAAGCGGCATGCCTGACAATGGTAGTCTTGGAGACTTTCCGGAATTTACGCTTGCGGCCATTGTTGCGCAAAACGTTGGCGGACCGCCGTCAGTCGCAAATCCGACGCGGATATGCCTGATTACATCCACGAATCCCTGGAGCTAGTCCAGACCCCCTCCCGCGCCGATGGGGCGTACTTGCCCACCGATGCTGCTTTGCAAGCTAAACACGTTGCATTTGTGGCGAATTCGAGCTGGTCAATCTGGCAATATCGGCTCGGCGTCATTCGGACGCTGCTCGGCCAGGGTGCCCACGTCTCAGTCATTGCGCCCGCCGACCGGGCCACGGATAGCCTGATTGCCCTTGGATGCGACTTCTATCCGCTTCGGCTGGAGGCCAAGAGCACCAACCCCCTGAACGACTGGCATTGTTTCAGCCAGTTGCTGCGCCTCTATGGAAAACTGCGTCCCGATTGCGTCTTCCATTACACGATCAAGCCGAATATCTATGGCGGGCTGGCAGCTTGGCTTCGGCGCGTACCGTGCATTGCGGTGATTACCGGCCTTGGTTTTGCCTTCATCAACGACAATCCAGTGGCACGCATCGCCAGGAGTCTCTATCGGATTTCCCTGCATGCTCCGCGGCAAGTCTGGTTTCTAAATACCGACGATGCGCGTGAATTTGCCTCCCGCCGTCTGGTGAACGTTGAGCGCAGCGCAATCCTGCCCGGTGAAGGTATCGACGCAGGTTATTACGCCCCAAGGCAAAACCAAGTTTCAGGGTCAACCAGGCCGTTTCGATTCCTGCTGATTGCGCGCATGCTTTGGGACAAGGGCATTGGCGAGTATGTCGAAGCGGCCCGGAAAATCAAACGCCAGGCACCGGACATTGTGTTTCAGCTTCTTGGACCCGCTGACGTGCAGAATCCACGCGCTATCTCCCGCGCCCAGCTTCTTGAATGGGAGAAAGAGGGAGTCATCGAATATCTCGGCACTGCGCCCGACGTACGGCCGGCCATCGGCCAAGCCGACTGTGTCGTGCTGCCCTCGTACCGTGAAGGGATGCCTCGTACCCTGCTGGAAGCCGCCGCGATGGAAAAACCCATTGTTGCCACCGATGTGCCCGGCTGCCGGGACATTGTCCGCGATGGCATCACGGGGCGTCTATGCAAACCACGCAGCGCGGGCGCACTGCAGGATGCCATGCTGGATATCGCCAGGATGCCGCGGGCAACACTTAAGACAATGGGGCAATCTGCCCGCCATGATGCAATCCAGCGTTTCGGGGAGAGGCGCGTGATCGAGATCTATTTGAAAACTCTGCGCAACCTTTGCCGGGACTCGAATTAATCGAGTGGCCGCGCACGCCCTCCTAACCGGTCAGGGCCTGGCCCGTCAGTCCCGCGGCACATGCGCTTCCACCATGGTACTGGCACCGGCAACGTGCGAGCACTGGGCCTTGTCGCAAACCCGCTGGTAGAGATCGGCATAGGCGGACGTCATGCGGTCTGCCGTGAAGACTGCCTCGAAGCGTACACGCGCTTCACGCCCCATGCGCGCCACCTCTTCAGGGTGGCTGACGAGCCTGTCCATCGCCTGGCGCAACGCCTGTGGATCTCGCGGCGGAACGACAAGTCCCGTGCGCCCGTCAATGTTGACGAAACTGCTACCCGTACCGAGCTCTGCCGAGATCAGCGGTTTGCCGGACATGGCGCCCTCGACCAACGTAATCCCGTAGGCCTCCGAGCGCAAGTGGGATGGAAACACGACTGCAAGGCATAGCTGCAGCAGCGCCATCTTGTCTTCTTCGGAGACGGCGCCGAGAAACTCCACGTTATCCAGCTTCAGCGCCAACGCCTGGCGGCGCAAATCGTTCTCAACCGGGCCCGACCCGACAATGACCACACGCACATTCCGGGTGGTCGACGCGACTGCGGGGCCCAGTGCATCCAGCAGAATGTGCAGTCCCTTGTAGTACCGGATCACACCGATGAAAAGAAAAAAGCCCTCGCCAACCCGGTCACGCCAGGCAGCCACCCGGGCCGGGTCGGGCCGGGGATAAGCAGACTCATTCACGCCGATCGGAATGACCGATACCTTGTCCTTGTGCCTTTGCAGCGTCTCGCTGGTCTCGGCGTAGTTTGGGGACGTCGCCACAATTGCCCGCATGCTGTCCAGAAATTTCCGCTGCAGTGGTTTGTACAACTGCAGCAAGGCTTTCTGACGGACGATATCGGAATGGTATGTGACCACCGCCGGCTTTCGTGGTTGCCCGAGCAAATGTAACAGGTCGCCGAATGGCCACGGAAAATGGTAGTGAATCACATCCGCCCATGCTGCCGCCTCGCGGAAAGGGCCGAGCGCCCGAATGGCGAATGGCGTCGACGCAATTTCGATCGTACAAGGCACCTGGATGACATCGACCCCATCTTCTTGCACGGTGCGCACATCCGCTGCAGCAGGACTCGGCGCAAATACCTTGCATGTGACGCCGTATGCCGCGCTCGATGTTGCGATCTGGCGGATCACTTGCTCGACGCCCCCAAAGGAATCCGGATAATACGTCTTGAAGACCTGAAGTACCCGCATCGTTGTCTTTTTGATTAACTGGCTACCCGCCGATATACCTCGGCAGTCATGCGGGCCGTATTCTCCCAGGACAAGGCTTTCGCTCGATTACGCCCGAGCTCGACGAAATCCGTGCACAGGGTTTCGCTTTCAGCGAAGCGCTGCATGGCATCCGCGATGGCCGCCGGATCCTTGGGGTCGACCTTCAGGGCTGCTTCGCCCGCCACCTCGGGCAGCGACGAAATATTCGACGTTACCACCGGCAAACCGCTCGCAAATGCTTCCAGAACCGGAATGCCATATCCCTCATACAGAGAAGGGAAAACAAACACTCCGGCGCCGGCATAAATGCGTCGTAACGATGCCGCTCCCCTCACGCCATCGAGCCAGACGATACCGTCGCCCGCGTCGCGAGCCGCATTCAGGCGACTCACCTCTTCCTCGCAGTGCCAGCCGGCACGGCCGACGATGACGAGCTGCCGTTCGCGTCGGATCGCTTCGGGCAGCGCTTCGTAAGCATTCAAGATACCCACGACATTCTTGCGCGGCTGCAGCGTCCCGACATACAGGAAGTAGCCCCGGCGCAAGCCGCGCAAGGAGAGTTCCTTTTCTACGTCGGCGTGTGACGGTGAATGGAACCAGCCGGCATCCACGCCACACGGAACCACCGAAATACGTCGCTCGTTCACCCCGAAGTACTCGACCAAGTCCGGAATTGCCGCATATGACAACGCAATCACATGATCAGCATAGCTTGCCGAGCGCCGCAAGATAAGGCTTTTCAACGCACGGAACCGGCCGCCGGTCCATTCAGGATGCTTTAGGGGGATGGCGTCGTGAAGTGTTGTCACAACCGGACAGGGCATGCGTACTGCCTTGTAGTCGGTGCAATGGAAGACATCTATCCGCTCCCCGACGGGCGCTGGTACCCCAAAACTGGCAACCAACATTTGCATAGGGAACGATCGGGGCAAAGCGTCCCCTTCGAACATACGCGCGCGGTTTGCAAAGATGGGGAAGGAATACCCGCGAACGGCAACCCCTACCTGCGCCAGATTGTGTCGCAAGGCGGCCGTATAGACGCCAATGCCGTCAAGGTGGCCGCCATTGCGAACTGGTTCCAGCACCGAAGTGCTGATTCCGACTCGCAACGGGTTCATTCTTCGTACATCCAGCGCAGCGTTTCTTCGAAGGTCGGGCGGACCAGTCCTGGAACGAGCCGACTCAACTTCTCGGGCGAACCGACGAGTACCTTCACTTCGTTCGCTCGGACGAAGGCCGGATTCACGGTAATCTCAATCTCATAGCCTGCAAGCTTTTCCAGCGTACTGACTACGTCGCGCAAAGCGTACGGCACGCCGCTGCAAATATGCACGACCTCAGCCGTCGCGGAGCCCTCCAGCAGCGCACGATACGCGTGCGCGACTGTCCTGACGTCGGAAAAGTCGCGCATGACGTCCAGGTTCCCGAGTTCGATACGCGGCTGACGTTGGCGGAAATGGTCAACAATCTTCGGCACGAGGAACTGCAAAGCTTGGCCGCGCCCGGTGTAGTTGAACGGACGCGTAATGATCAGTGGCAACTTGTCGAACCATGTCGCCGCCATGTATTCCATGGCCGCCTTGCTGGCCCCATAGTGATTCACCGGTTGGATTCGCTGGTCCTCGAATAACTCGCCGCCAGCGGTATTGCCATAAACATTGGCGCTACTCGCCACCAGTATCTTCTTGGGGATATGCCCTACATCGTGGCACGCCTGCAGCAGATTGCTGGTTCCAATAGCGTTGACACGATAGAACGCCTCGGTTTGCGCATGCGCGACAAAACTGATCGCAGCGAGGTGAACGATATAGTCAGGCTGGTGCGCTTCAATGACATCACGGCATGCCTCAGGCGATGCAATGTCAAGGACAATGCTATCCGGCGAAGACGTCATGGCGGTAGGGATGACGTCATACCCGGCTGCGGCCAGTTCCTCGCAAACATAGCGACCGGTAAAGCCTCGGCTACCGGTCACAAGCACGCGCCCCGCGCTATTAGAACGAGAATCCAATCTCGTTTCTCCGCACGTCCGCCGCTACCATCATCTCGCACAACTGCTCGAGGGTCGTATTGGGTTGCCAGCCAAGCTTTGCCTTCGCATGCGACGGGTCACCGATCAGCAGGTCCACCTCCGCCGGGCGATAGAACTTCGCATTGACGCGCACAACGGTCTTGCCAGTGCTGGCGTCCACGCCCGTTTCATTCTCACCCTGGCCCTTCCATTCCAGGCTGACATCAATGGCCTTGAATGCCATGGTCACGAAGTCGCGAACCGTCTCGGTACGATTCGTAGCCAGCACGAAGGTATCCGGCTCGTCGGCCTGGAGCATGCGCCACATGCCTTCCACATATTCCTTGGCAAAGCCCCAATCGCGCTTCGCATCCATGTTGCCCAGTTCGAGCACGTCCAGCTTTCCAAGCTTGATCTTGGCGGCGGAATCCGTGATCTTGCGGGTCACGAACTCGCGCCCCCGCAGCGGAGATTCATGGTTGAAAAGAATACCGCTGCTACCAAAGATGTCGTACGACTCGCGGTAATTGACCGTGATCCAGTGAGCGTAGAGCTTAGCCACACCATAGGGGCTACGCGGATAGAAAGGCGTGGATTCCGTTTGCGGAATCGCCTGGACCTTGCCGAACATCTCTGAAGTGGAGGCCTGATAGAAGCGGATCCGAGGGTTGACGATACGGATTGCCTCAAGCAGGTTCAGAGCACCAACGCCGGTGATCTCGGCCGTCGTGACTGGCTGCTCGAACGACACGCCGACAAAGCTCTGCGCGGCCAGATTATAAATCTCCGTGGCCTCGCTTTTTTGTAGCAGGCGAATGCAGCCGCTGAGATCGGTCAGATCAAACTCGACCAGATGCAGCCTTTCATGGCCCGTAACACCTAGCTCGTCCATGCGCCAGAAGTTGACAGAACTCGTGCGACGATAGGTGCCGTAGACGGTATAGCCTTTTTCCAGCAGCAGTTGGCTCAGGTAGGCGCCATCCTGGCCGGTAATCCCCGTAACAATGGCCGTTTTGCTCATTATGCACTATGCCTCTTAAAGAGATAAATTATGAATTGAGAGCTTCCTTCCTGGCGACGGCGTCGTCAAGGCGAAGGCCTTGCAGCATCCCACCCAGTCGGTAGCCTAACATCGGCCAAGCATGTGCCTGCAGCCAACGGTCTTGTGCACCGGCAGTCGCCGCGAGTTTCTCAGGAGAAGAAAGCAGTTCATCCAGCCCCCTCGCGATATCCGCGGGAGCCGTGCCCGGCAATCGATGCACGGCTGAATCTACATCACTAAAAATCTGCAATGGTGTGCAAGCCACAGCGCGCCGGGAAGCAAGCCCGTAGCGCACCGCCGCGCTGGATGACTCCGCTGTATTTTGGTACGGGAATACGACCAGGTCGGCGCAATCCAGCAGCGCCATGCTGGCTTCGTCGGGCAGGAAATCAGATACAAAGCGAACCCGAGATGCGCATCCAAGGGACTGGGCCAGATGGACACATCGCCGGAGTGTGTCTTCCGAAACCGGTTGGGGATACAAGGCACACACCATCAACAGATGGCTATCCGGATGCTTGGTCAAGAGCGTGGCAAATGCCTCAATCAGCTGCTCGAACCCTTTGTGCGGCAGCATGAAACCATAAGCTGCAACAACTTTTCCACTGACCGGCAGATTTGTCGCCTGTCTGGCGGCCTCTTGGCTCTGCCGTGCCCGATACATGACCCCGTGAGGGAAGATCGCGACATTATCTACCAGACCGAAGCCCTTCAATCGATTCACATCGTCAACGCTATGCACAAGCAGTCGCGACGCCAACCTGAGCTCGGAGGCAATTTGCCCCAGCGAGGAGTGGACCCCGGCAAACGTCACATCCGCCGTGGAATGGAACGTCACCACGGTAGTGATACCGAGTCGGTGGCAATGATTCAGCACCGCCGCAAGCCCCTGCATCGACAAAAAGGCAAAATTGTGCTGAATAACGAGCACATCCAGATTCGCCTCCGAGATGGCCGTGAGCAGGCCGTCGATATTTCCAAACTGGTCGGTCCAGCACCGCACAACTCGCCCATCATCAGGCTCGAGCGTCTCGCTCGCGTGCGAAGCAAAAATGCGTACATCGAATTCTGCAGCATTCAGCTGCGAAATCAAAAATCCCGAATAAATCGCGATCCCGCATTTCGTATTCCAGGAAGAGAACCAGCCCAGCTTGACCGGCCGACTGCCATGCAACGGATCAACGGAGGCACAGTAATCATCCAACGCTATCAGCTTATCGGCACTGGATTGCCAATTGCAGCGCTCTGCGATGAAGGCGCGTGCCGTCGCCACCTTGCGCTCAACTTCTTGCGCGAATGCCGACCTGACGGCCCGCATCTGGCGCCGGAGGCTGTCGAGATCGGGCTCAGCCCACATCGAATCCGACAGATTCATATGGGATTGGGCATGCGCGAACTTATAGTCCACAAGCCATGCGGTTTCCTCAGTGCAGAAGTCAGTTTGGCCACCGTAGTTTGTAGTGATGACGGGCAAGCCAAAGCGCATCGCCTCTGCCATCGGCAAGCCAAAGCCCTCACCCCGGGATGGCGCTACGAACGCGTTGCAGGCGCGGTAGAGTTGTGCAACCTCCTCACTGCCAAGATCCGCTTCGATCAGTTCGATGGCCGGGCATCCTTCGCGCGAGCTTAGAGATTCGATCAGTTGTCGTACCGACTGGTGTGGATTTGGAAACGTCTTGATTACCAACACCACGTCTGGATCCCCGGCGAATTCCTTCACATAGGCGTTGATCAGGACATCAACGCCTTTGCGAGGAAAACAGGATGACACATGGAGGAAACGGAAGCCTGGCCGCAAGTTAAGTGCGCCGCCATTACCCGAAGGCATCGGAACATGCTCCACGCCGTGTCCATAGACAGTAATAGGCGTGCGAACACCGTTATCCCGAAGAATCTTCTTCACAAAGCTCGAGGCTGCGCCGATACCATCCAGCCAGGTATTGAAGCGCACCACCCAGTCCGGATCAAGGCCAGTCTCCTCCCATGCAAAGCACAAGATGTTCCTGCTTCCGCGGGCATCTGCGACACGCGGAGGATAAAGATTGCGCACCACGGTGCCAATACTCTCTACCTCGGAGGATTTGGCAACAAGATCGGCAAGGCCTGGAATGGCCGCGAGTTGTTTCTGATCGACTGGGTAGCGTCCCGGCCCTTCGGTCGGCAGCGCTGACACCATGCCCGGAAACCTGGCGGCAAGACCAAAGGCAACCTGTCGGTTCACCAAGGCAAGGCTATAGCTCGTTTCGAGCGGTCCCTCAACCTGGAATCGAATCGGCGCCTGATCAGGAATTTTCTCAACCTTCGGCCGCCGTACGTCAGCCAGGATCCCTTGGCGCTCAAGGAATGCGGCAAAATCGGCCAGCAAGGTGCCTCGGGAGAAATCGAGCGCACGCACGCGTTGCGCTTCAACAATCTGCCGGCGCAGGGCTCTGTCAAACATAATAGTCTTGACAAGACCTGCCACAGCCAACGGGTTCTTGCTGTGGATCAGAACCCCCGCTCCGCCCAGCGTATCCGCAATGTTGCTGCTATCGAAAGCAACCACAGGCAAATCCAGGCTCATCGCCTCAATCACTGGAATGCCAAAACCTTCGTGATCGCTGAGGCACAGAAATACATCAGCAATCCTGTACCAGGCCACCAAATCTTCATTGGAAACCTTCCCGGTAAAGGTCACGGCACTCTGGATTCCCAGCTCTGCGATGCGGTCGCACAGTTGCCGGTAATAGGGATCTTCGGCATCAAAGCCTCCCACGAAAACGAGCCTTACAGGCTGATTCACCATCTCAAGCAAGCAAGCGAATGCTTGTAGCACATCCAGGTGACCTTTGTGGGGGGACACACGACCGACAAATAGCACGGTCAGACATCCGGATTCCGACAAAACAAGCTGCTCATTCCAGAGTCGCGACTTTATCTCGTCGGTATCAATTAAAAGCGGCAAGATCTCTACATCCGTGTAGCCGCAATCAATCAGCTCCCTGGCGTTCAATGCCGATACAGCAATAGCCGCGTCCATACGCGACATGAATTCCCGGACCTGGCGCCGGCCCTTTACCGAGTAGTGCCGGAATGGAGAGTCCGGCGGGAAGAACTCCGCCGGAGTAATGTTGTGATAGCACAGTAGCTTGTGTCCACCTAAGCCAGATACCCATTCATCCAGGTCGTGGCCCATCGAGTGATGGATGATGACGACATCGTCCGGCCCAGGCCGCAAATCGGTATGGGGGCAGATGGCCCCGGCAAGCTCCGGGGCAACGTGCTGCGCATAGACTTCAGACGCGAAGCCGAGATCGCGCAGCATGCCGCGCATCATCAGCATCGAATTGGTCACAGCGTCTCCAAAGGCGGTACCAGAATGGAACTGATGAATCGCCCTCACCGGTCTGCGCACCGGCGCCAAGTACGGCCCGACGACCTCCAGGAAGCGGCGCTCGGTCGCACTGGTTGAATACCGGTTATGGAATCGCTGCCGGCCTCGCATATGCATGCGTTCGAGGTCGTGACCGTGCGTCGACAGCGCTTCATCCATGCGCGCAGCGAAGTCTTTAGCATCATCGCTGGTCACCAGCCATCCGGCGTCGCCCATGGTTTCCGGCACCGCGCTGGTTCCAAGCGCCACCACAGGAACACCAAAGGCCATTGCCTCGATCAATGGCACACAAAAACCTTCGTGCTCGCTCGTGATGGCGAACAGATCCGCGTGCCGATATACGGTCGCAAGGACCCTACCGCTGACCTTTCCAGCCATTCTCACCGCACCTTCCAATCCGAGCGAGGTAACCAGGCTGTCCAACGCCTCATGGTACGCTCTGAGCCTGGAATCCTTGGAGCCGATGATGACCAGACGCACATCGTCGTGCTTCTTGCGCAACTCTGCAAAGGCTTTAAGGAGCAACGGATGGCCCTTGTTGGGGGCCAGGCGCCCGACAACAACAATGTTCCTCTTACCGTCCGAGAGCAACGATGCCCAAGCAGGATCGTCAGGCTCGGCGAACAGTTCCTCGACATGATGGAAAGGCGGAATGACTGCGCAGCAGTCAGCATTCACTCCGTGACCGAGGAATTCCTCAACGTTGTACGAGGAGTCCCCCCAGAGGGCATCAAGTTCAGACGCAATGGCAGGGATGGTTGCACGCGCAGCCTGGCAATGCTCCACATATTCAGCATTGATGCCGTCGAAGAACCGAGCCGGCGTAATATTGTGATACTTGACAATACGCGTGCAAGTCAGCTCCTTCAGCAGCGCCTCTCCCGGAGGCCAAGCAGCGCAGAAGTGATATATGAACAGGTCTTTCTTTTCGCTCAGAAATCCAGATACTTCCTCGACATTGATAATTGGCAGACCGAGCTCTAGCGCGTGCTCGTTGGGAAAAACGCGCACATCGCAACCACGTGTAGCCAGTGCGCGTACCATGCCGATAACGTCATTACTAACTGCGTCCCCCGCGCTCAGGCTCTGTACTCCGACTACTACGCGCGTACGACGGCCCGTTACCGTGTTTTCACTCACCATGAGTTTCCCTGCGTTCCGTTGCCGGATTCTTGTTGATTGCAGTTATTTCTCGATTCACCTTTGCCACGAGTTCGCCTATGTCAACCTTGGTCGCACGCATGGACACAAAAATACCCTCTGGCGTGTCGCCGTTGATTTGCTTGAGAATCGCAGATCTTGACCGTGCGCTAAAGAAATCGTAGCGATAACTAGTGGACGACGCACGCTGGGATGTCTGGGATGAAAGTGAAATTAGACGCCCAGCCATAGCGCTCCAGAATCCCGGATAGCGACTACGCACATGAAAAGCAGCCGCGCGAACGCCCGGCATCTTCTTTGCCAGCGGGACAATTTTGCGAGCAATCGCCACAACTGCGGGACGGGCAAGACGCTTCACATACCGCTTCCACGCGGCTGCGTCTTTTCCTATCGCAATTCTCACCAAGTCCGCGCCCCTGCGCAGCGGCGCTGTCAAACGCCAGGCGGTACTGTTACTAATTGCATCAAACCGCGCTTGAAGATCCGCATTATGGCGTTTCAGGGCCTCGCATTCCGTCCACAATGCACAAAGCCGGCCGTCAAGCTGTGCGATCTGTGCCGTGTGCTGGTCGCGCTCCGCCTCCAAGAATCGATTCAGTGACTCAACCCTCTCATTGGCGCTTTCGGCTTTGGCCCTCATTTCACTGAGTGCGGCCACAGCCTCCCTGACCTCGTCACGCGCCAAACCGACTTCTTTCTCCAGATCCGCGACTGGATAGCTCAGGTGGTGGCCGCGGCTAAGACGAAAGTGATCGAAGTAGTTTGGCGGCACTTCGAATGCGGCTGCCAACGCCTCATGCTCGATTGCAAGGAAGTACTCGTTAATACCGTCGAAGTACACCTTCCGATAGCCCGCAGAGACTACAAGATCGTGCCACGCTTCAGCGACCAATAAACCGTCCAGTGGTTTGGTTGCTTCCACCACAATGATCCAGGGGCGATGATGCCTGAAATCAGAACCTCGCAAAACCGCCTCTTCGCCCCCTTCAACATCAATCTTCAGGAAATGGACGTCGCCCGAGACATATTTGTCCCAAATGGCGGCGAGTGTCATAACCTCGACGCTTGATGTGGCGAACTCCCGCCCGCTCGAATGATGAGCCTCGGCTACCTCCTTCTGTGTGGTAGACAGCCCCGTATTTTCGAACTCGAAGAAGTCAACGTGTCCCGGTTTGGCCCCAATCGCGGCAAGAACGGACAAATCACGAGGCCGCTTCTCGACAAGCGCCTTATAGTATTGTTCTACCGGTTCTACATTAATTCCGCTCCAACCGCGGTCGTAAAAGGCACGGGTGACGGAATCGACGTCCGGGTCGTTCGCCCCGATATCAATGTAGAAACCATTGCTGACGTCCTTGAGCGCACGCCACAGCATGACGTCCTCGAAGTTCTGCGCATACGAAATAAATGTCATGTGCGAATAATCTCCAGGCGCGAGTCCAGCCAGGCTGAGCCAATGAAGTGTTCGCGGGAAAGATTTGCGACAGTAAACACCAATGCCAGGTCACGCCACTCGTAGTTGTTGACCATATGCGTATCGGTGCTTGTAAGCGCCGTCGCGATCGAATAACTACCCGCGCCGAGATTCAAAGGGAATCGGTATTCAAAAGTTATGGCTTCGCCCGCTACCACATCTGATAAGGGGAAGCGCTTGATGTCAGAATTGGTGCCGAACACCGGCTGCCCGACCCGATCCTTTATCATGTAGCCACAAACCAGCCGCGGGATATGGGCCTGGGCTGCAACCTTGATTCGCAACGTGACTTCGGTGCCAACATCAATGACTTCCACACGCTCATCGCGGTGGTTATACAGTCCAATATCAACAACGGTTGCCTCACCGGTACCGGACGACACCTCGGTACGACCGTCCTCCAGCTTGCGAGTCCGCACCAGGTCACTCTCCCGTTCGGCGAGCATGGCATTATAAAAATCCATGATCTCTTCAGGAGAGCCTTCCCGTTCGAGGCGCCCTGCATTAAGCAGGATCGCGCGGTCGCAGATGGACTGGATTGCCATTTTGTCGTGCGACACAATCAGCAACGTGGTGCCCTCGGCGCGGAATTTTCTAATCCGCTCGAAACTCTTGTGTTGAAAATAAGTATCGCCGACCGATAACGCCTCATCAACAATCAGAATATCCGGTCGTTTCGCGGTGGCCACGCTGAACGCAACCCGCATTTGCATGCCACTTGAATAAGTGCGGACCGGCTCGTCAAAGTAATCACCGATCTCGGCGAACTCCTGAATCTCCGGAATGAGCGCGTCGATCTCTGGCACGGACAAACCAAGCAACTGCCCCGCCATATAAACGTTCTGCCGACCGGTAAAATCAGGATGGAAACCCATGCCCAACTCAAGCATGGCCGCCACTCGACCAGATACGGTGATAGCCCCTGCCGTAGGCTGGCTGGTCCCTGTAATCATCTTCAGCAGCGTACTCTTGCCAGCACCATTGATACCGACAATACCGACTGCCTCGCCTGCCTTGACTTCAAAACTGATGTCGCGCAACACCCATTTCAGGTGATGTCGCACCCCGTTCCCGGGAATAATCCACTCCAGCAGGCGCGACCAGCGGCTCGAATATTGCCGGTACGCCTTGCCAACCCCTGTAACCTGTATCTTGCCCATCAGAGTTCGTCCACAAGTTCACCAGAACGATTGCGGAATAACCGCAAGCCGAGTGCACACATTACCAAACCGGCAATCAGGCACGGCAGAAGTGACGACCATTGGGGCTCCACATGCTTCACGAGAATATCCTGGTAGGCACCAACTACTGCAGCCATGGGATTGAACGCGAGCAATTCCTTAATTTTCTCCGGCAGCACCGTGACCGGATAGACGATAGGGGTGAGCCAGAACCAGAACTGGATCAACACCCCAAACAACTGGCCAACGTCCCGGAAGAAAACGTTCAGCACCCCCAGAATCATCCCCAGGCCGATGGAGAACAGGATTTGCACACCGAGTACCGGGAATACATCGAAGAATACCCAGCCTGGGAAGTTTCCGGAGATCACTAGGAAACAAACAAAGATTCCGAAAATAATGCCGAAGTTGATCGTACTATTGACAATCACGATCACCGGGAGGCAAATTCTCGGAAAGCTTATCTTTTTGATCAGATTAGCATTATCAACAAATACGTTGATTGATCTGGTCGTAACCTCGGCAAAATATGTCCATGTCAGCGAACCTGCGCACAGATAAATACTGTATGCAAGATGACTATCGATGCCAGGCAGCCGCGATCGCATCATCTGCGAAAAGATGACGGTATACACGACGATCATGGCAAGTGGATTGATAATCAGCCAAGCCGCACCAAGAATCGAATTCTGATAGCGCGACTGAAACTCCCGCTTTGCACTACCCGCTATGAAACCGCGATAGCTCCAGATCGCGCCAAGTTGACCAGCCTTAATCAATTCGCCCGCCCATATTTATCTTCAAATCGAACAATATCGTCTTCGCCCAGATACTCACCACACTGAACCTCAATCAACACAAGATCCATCACACCGGGATTGATCAGGCGATGCTTGTGCCCTGCCGGAATATAGGTCGATTGATTAGGCTGCAACGAAATAACCTGATCGCCATTGACAACATCAGCAGTACCACTCACCACAATCCAATGCTCGCTTCGATGGTGATGCATCTGCAGCGATAGTTGTGCACCAGGCTTGACCACAATCCGCTTGATCTTGAAGCGGTCGCTTTCCTCCAGGACGGTATAGGTACCCCAGGGGCGATGCGCAGTCTTATGGATCTTGTAGCTCTCGTGTCCGTTCCGCTTTAGCTGACCGACGATGTGCTTGACATCCTGAGTGCAGTCCCGGTTGGCAACCAGCAGCGCGTCAGGGGTATCCACGATGATCAAGTTATCAACGCCCACTGCGCCAACTACCCGCGCGTCGCTCTTAATGTAGCAATTGCTGACACCATGCAAAAGCGCTTCACCATAAATGCGATTGCCCTGAGAGTCGGGCGGCGTCAATTCACTGATGGAATGCCACGAGCCAATATCACTCCAACCCATATCACTCGGAACAATCGACACCCGGTCAGATTTCTCCATGACGGCGTAGTCGATGGAAATATCTGTCACATGCTTGAATTGCGAGGGCTCGAGTTCGACAGACCGGCAGCCATTGGCCGTTGATACCGCGCCGGCCGAAATACTTCGTTCGCAGGCCGTCAGCATATCCGGCGTGAAGCGAGCGAATTCTTTAAGAATTGTTCGAGCAGAGAAGCAGAACATGCCGGAATTCCACAGGTGCTTCCCGCCCGCGAGCATGGCCTCCGCGACATCGAGCTTTGGCTTCTCTACGAATCGCACCACCGGGTGGACACCGTCCAGCCCTTGCTCACTATCGAACTCGATGTAGCCATAGCCAGTTTCGGGCGCGGTCGGGCGAATCCCGAAGGTCACGATACGACCTTCAATTGCGGCAGCGGCTGCCGCGTCCACGGCAGACCGGAACTTGTCCAGGTCTTCGATCAGGTGGTCAGCCGGGAGAACCAACATAACTGCGCCCTCCCCGTGATGCTGCGCAATCCAGCAGGCGGCAGACGCCACCGCACCGGCCGTGTTGCGACCAAAAGGCTCCAGCACAAAACCCAGGGGGATCTGGTCGCCGTTGACTTCCTGGCATTCGTCTCGGGTGAGGAAGTAAGTCTCGCGATTCGTCACCAGCACCACTTCCGGCACATCGTCAAACAAAGTGGCCCGCTTAAAAGTCTTCTGCAGCAAACTTTCACCATCAGCAAGCTTCAGAAGCGGCTTTGGGAATGCCTCACGGGAAACCGGCCAGAGACGAGTTCCTGCACCACCGGAGATAATGACTGGAATGATTTGCATGATTGACCACTTTTTTGACTCAGGGCCGAATTGTAACGGAGCACCCCGCCGACCCTGTAAGACCCATGTAATTTTGTCTTGCCATCTGTAACGTTCACGGCAAATAGCCTCTCGCCTCTTGCCAAGAGCGCTCTATGTTGCTAGCGGCTGGATATGCGGCGAAATCGATGGCCTTGCAGCGGCGCCGCCTCAGCAGGAGATGCTAAATGCGCCTCTCGATGCCCGCATTGTGGTAATTAGATCACAAAAAGATGGCGCAGCCCGATACACGCACTTACAGAATCGCCGCATGCGGTAAGGACAGAGCAATAGCCGTTCCTGACCCGTGTGTCTGCGATCCTCTGTACAAGCGAGCTACTGAGGTCGTATAACTTCGAAAGCTACTTCGGCCAGCAACTTGGCCGCCGCATCCTTCGCTGTAAGGACCGGATTACCTTGTAAGGGCCAGCGCACACCAACCGACGGATCACTCCACAACAGCGTGCGCTCGTGCTCAGGGTACCAGTAGTCAGTCGCTTTATAGAGGACTTCGGCCAGCTCGGACAAGACCAGAAATCCGTGCGCGAAGCCTTCCGGTATCCAAAGTTGCTTCTTGTTTGCGGCCGAGAGCGTCACACCCACCCATTGGCCGAAGGAAGGTGACTCGGTGCGGACATCCACCGCGACGTCGAACACTTCTCCCGCGATTACCCGCAGCAATTTACCTTGCGGATGCCGAACCTGAAAGTGCAAGCCCCGCAGGACATTGCGCACGGAGCTGGAATGGTTGTCCTGGACAAAGGTGCGCCGGATGCCAGTCGCCTGCTCGAACGCCCGCGCGTTGAAGCTTTCCATGAAGAAGCCGCGCGAATCGCTGAACACCTGCGGCTCGATGACCAGCACTTCGGGCAGCGCGGTGGGCGTGGCGGTGAGTTTCATTTGACCGGATCCGCAATGATTTGCCTCAGGTACTTGCCGTAGCTGTTGTTGCCCAACGATCCGGCAAGCTCGGCAACTTTGTCGGCGGTGATCCACTGACTGCGGTAAGCGATTTCTTCCGGGCAAGCCACCATCAGGCCTTGCCGGTTCTGTAGCGTAGCAATGAAGCTTGCCGCTTCCAGCAATGATTCATGCGTGCCGGTATCGAGCCAGGCATAGCCGCGGCCCATGATCTCGACATCGAGCTGGCTGGCCTGCAGATAGTGATTGTTCACGTCGGTGATCTCCAGCTCGCCCCTCGCCGATGGCAGGATCCCGGCGGCGATGTCGCAGACCTGATTGTCATAGAAATAGAGACCGGTCACCGCATAGTTGGAGCGCGGCTTGCGCGGCTTTTCTTCCAGCGACACGGCGCGGAAGTCCTTGTCGAATTCCACCACGCCATAGCGCTCGGGATCCTGTACATGGTAGGCGAATATCGTGGCGCCATCGGTCTGCGTGGCGGAGCGCCTGAGCTGGGCCACGAGATCGTGGCCGTAGAAGATGTTATCGCCGAGGATCAGCGTCGACGGATGATTGCCGATGAAATCCTTGCCGATGATGAAGGCCTGCGCCAGCCCGTCGGGCGATGGCTGCACGGCATATTGAAGGTTGATGCCCCAGGCGCTGCCGTCGCCCAGCATCTCGGCGAAGCGCGACGTGTCCTGCGGCGTGGAGATGACCAGGATGTCGCGGATGCCGGCCAGCATCAGGGTGGACAGCGGATAGTAGACCATCGGCTTGTCGTACACCGGCAGCAGCTGTTTCGATACCGACCGCGTAATCGGGTAGAGCCGGGTGCCGGAACCCCCGGCGAGGATGATGCCTTTACGCATGGAAGTCTCGCTCAGCAAGGATCTGGTCCAGCAGATGGCGCACCCCTTCCTCCCATGGAGGAAGGTGAATGCCAAAAGTCTGGCGCGCCTTTGCCGTATCTAGCCGGGAGTTTGACGGCCGTGGCGCTGCGGCGGCGTACTCGGCCGCGGCAATGCCTTCGATATCGTCGGGCCCGGCCCTCAGGGCGACACCCCGTGCCGCCGCATGGCGCAGGACTTCCTTCGCATAGGCATGCCAGGTGGTCTCGCCGGCAGCAGCCAGGTGGTAGATGCCCGCCGCAAAGTCAACTCGGTTGCCATACAGCCAGTGGCGCGCAATGATCTGGGCCGTTGCGTCGGCGATCAGCGCGGCGGATGTCGGCGCGCCATGCTGGTCGGCCACCACCCTCAAACTGCCGCACTCGCGCGCAAGGCGCAGAATGGTCTTGGCGAAATTACTGCCGTGCGCCCCCGCCACCCAGGACGTGCGCAGAATCAGGGCAGGAATGCCTGCCGTCGCGATCGCCGCTTCGCCGGCCAGCTTGCTCTTGCCATATACCGAGCGCGGATTGACGGGGTCGCTTTCCACATAGGGACTGTCCTTGCGGCCGTCGAACACATAGTCAGTGGAATAGTGAACCAGCAGCGACCCCATGGCGCGAGCTTCTTCGGCGAGCACCTCCACTGCCCTGGCATTGACGGCAAAGGCAAGCGCGGGCTCGGCTTCCGCCTTGTCGACCGCGGTATAGGCGGCGGCATTGACGATCACGTCGGGACGGTATGTGCGCAGCGCGCGGCGGACCTGGTCGGGGTCGGCAAAGTCGCACGTGGATCGATCGAGCGCCACGACATGGCCAAGCGGCGCCAGGCTGCGTCGCAGTTCGAAGCCGACCTGCCCGTTGCTGCCAGTGACGAGAAGCGTGGGGGTTTCCATGCTATGCGGCATATTGCTTCGCCACCCAGTGGCGGTATTCGCCGGACAGCACGTCCTGCACCCAGTCCTGGTTGTGCAGGTACCACTGCACGGTCTTGAGCAGGCCAGATTCGAAGGTCTCGGCCGGCTTCCATCCCAGTTCCCGTGCCAGCTTGCTGGCGTCGATGGCGTAGCGCCGGTCGTGGCCGGGGCGGTCCTTGACGAACGCGATCTGGTCTCGGTACGAACCGGAGGCCTTTGGCTTCAGTGCGTCCAGCATGTCGCAAAGCGTATGCACGACCTCCAGGTTGGTCTTCTCGTTCCAGCCGCCGACGTTGTAGGTTTCGCCGGGGCGGCCGTATGCCAGCACCTCGCGGATGGCCGCGCAGTGGTCGCCGACATAGAGCCAGTCGCGCACGTTGAGGCCATCGCCATAGACAGGCAGCGGCTTGCCGGCCAGCGCACTGGTGATCATTAGCGGGATCAGCTTCTCGGGAAGTTGGAATGGCCCGTAGTTATTGGAGCAGTTGGTCGTGATCACCGGTAACCCGTAGGTATGATGGTAGGCGCGCACCATATGATCCGATGCCGCCTTCGAGGCGGAATACGGACTGTTCGGCTGATAGGGCGAGGTTTCCGAGAACGGCGGGTCGGCAGGGCCGAGCGAGCCGAAGACTTCGTCGGTGGAGACGTGCAGGAAGCGAAATGCGGCCCGGGCGGGGCCATCCTGTGCTCGCCAGTAGGCGAGTACCGCTTCTAGCAGCGTGAGCGTGCCCACCACGTTGGTCTGCACAAAGTCGGCCGGCGCGTCGATAGAGCGATCGACGTGGCTTTCCGCCGCAAAATGCAGGACCGCGCGGGGGCGGTAGGACTGCAGCAAGCGGGTGATCGCTGCGCTGTCGCAGATATCGGTTTGCGAAAAGATGTGCCGGGGATCGCTTTCAATGGCGGCCAGGCTCTTGCGGTTGCCCGCGTAGGTCACCTTGTCGACATTGACGATCCCGTCGGCGCCGTCCTGACGCAGCCAGTCGAGAACAAAGTTGGCGCCGATGAAACCTGCGCCGCCTGTAACCAAAATGTGCGACAAGGCTTGCTCCTGCCAATGTATGTCGAAAAACCCGTCATGCGGGCACTCAATTTCGAGAAGAAAACTAGGGCTGCGTTCACCCCCTCTGAAAGGGACGGTATTCTATCTGCCGATAACCCATCCTACGATCGCCGCAGTTCGTTGGGTAGCCTCAGGTAACAGGTACCGGAACGGATGCGGATGCGGCTCACCTTGATGACAACTCGCAAAGCATCCCAAGCATCACCCTACGCCGTCGGCGACCTCCAGGGCTGTGCCCCTTCCCTCGATACGCTCCTCGCACAAGTCCATCCCGAAACACCGCTGCGCTTCGTTGGTGACCTGATCAACCGCGGACCCGCCGCACTGCGAACGCTGCGCACTGTCCGCGCCATGGGCATCCGGGCCGAAGCTGTCCTCGGCAACCATGACATCCACTTCCTTGCCGTTGCCGCCGGCGTCCGCAAGAGAGGCAAATCGGACACTCTGGACGACATCCTCGCCGCGTCTGACTGCGAGGAGCTCCTGAGTTGGCTCCGCCACCGCCCCTTGGCCCTGCTGGAAAACAACTTCCTCCTAGTCCACGCCGGCGTCCTCCCCCAATGGACCGCCACCCAGGTCATCGACCTCGCCCAGGAAGTCGAAGCCCAACTCCAGGGCCCCAACTGGCAAGGCTTCCTCGCCGACATCTTCGGCAATACCCCCGACCGCTGGCACGACGGCCTGCGCGGCATCGAACGACATCGCGTGGTGGTCAATGCACTTACCCGACTGCGCTATTGCACCGTCGATGGCGTGATGGACTTCAAGACCAAGGAAGGGCTCGGCAAGGCGCCGGACGGCTTTATGCCGTGGTTCGATGTGCCGGGACGGCGCACCGGGGATGTGACCGTGGTTTGCGGGCACTGGTCGACGCTGGGCCTGGTGATGCGGCCGGACCTGATGGCGCTGGATACCGGCTGCGTCTGGGGCGGCAAGCTGACGGCGGCGCGCATGGCGGCGGATCCGGCCGAGCGGACCGTGGTCCAGGTCGATTGCCCGCAATATTGTGATCCGCTGGCCTGAGGCGCAATCCCGCCTTGGCGGGGAGGGCAATCGCGCTAGCTGATGGCAGCGGCGGCTGCGACGGGCTCGGCGGCAGGCTGGGCCGGCTGATTCAGGCGCTGGGCCGTTGCCACTGCCTCGTCACCGGCGCCCTGCGCGAGATGCTGCACGACCTCCCGGGCGGCGTTTGCCAGCTCGCGGCGGTCGGCGGACACCGCCGCCAGCGGCGGGCCGATGACCACCCGCGCCTTGATGCGCGGGGCGCGCAGGACGGCGTTAAGTGACTGCAGCAGCGTCGTGTCGTCGATGTAGGCGGCCGCCAGCGTCGGCTGGCCGGTGGCCGCGTCCAGGTAGTTCAGTCCGACCGGCTGCACCGGCAGGCCGCCGGAGATGGGGGCCTGCATCAGGTTGGCGTGAAACGGCAGCACCCCGGTGCCGTCGGTGGTGGTCCCCTCGGGGAACACGCCGACGAGGTCGCCCTGCAGCATGACGTCGGTGATGTCATGCAGGACCCGGTGGGCGTCGCGCTTGCGCGCGCGTTCGATAAAGATGGTGCCGGTCTTGTCACACAGCCAGCCGATCAGCGGCCAGCTCCGGATCTCGGACTTGGCAACGAACCGTACCGGCTGCCAGCTATGAATCACATAGATATCCAGCCACGAGATATGGTTGGACACCACCAGCGCGCCCTGGCGCGCGGCGCCATGCGGGGCCGCGCCGCGGACATCGACGACCTCGACCTCTACCCCGCAGATGCGCAGCAACCGCCGCGACCAGCGCCGGATGTGCCAGGCGCGCGAGCGCGCGCCCAGCCACGGGAACAGCACCGCGCAGGTTAGCAGCCCGCGCAGCAGGTGCAGCACCAGCGCGGTCTTGCGCAGCCAGATCATGCGTTGGCGTGGTTGCCGTTACCGTTGCCGCCGCCGTTGCCGTAGACGATCTGGCCGCCGACCAGCGTCATCCGCACCTTGCCTTCCATCTCGTAGCCGAGCCACGGCGTGTTCTTGCCCTGGCTCTTGAGCGAGCGGCGCTCGACCTTCCAGACCTGCTTCGGATCGAACACGCAGACATCGGCGGGGGCGCCGGCGGCCAGCGTGCCGGCCTTCAGGCCACTCAGGCGCGCGGGCTCGGAGGTGATGCGGGCCAGCGCCTGTGCCAGCGGGACCTTGTGTTCGGCGGCCCAGCGCAGGGTCAGCGGCAGCAACAGTTCCAGGCCGGTGGCGCCGGGAGTGGCTTCGGCGAAGGGCAGCAGTTTCTCGTCGTCGTCCACCGGGGTGTGGTCGGAGCACAGGGCGTCGATGGTGCCGTCGGCCAGCGCGGCGACGATGGCGTCGCGGTCGCGGGTGCTGCGCAGCGGCGGCGAGAAGCGCATTTGCGAATTGAAGTAGCCGATATCCATGTCGGTCAGCGAGACGTGGTGGATATTGACGTCGCAGCTGACCGGCAGGCCTTCGCGCTTGGCCTGGCGTACCAGCTCCAGCCCGGCGGCGGAGGACAGGCGGCACAGGTGCACGCGGGCGCCGGTGGAGCGCATCAGTTCGAAGATAGTGTGCAGCCGCACGGTCTCGGCGATCACGGATACGCCGGACAGGCCGAGGCGCGACGCCACCGGGCCGCTGGCGGCGACGCCGCCGCCCAGGAACGGGTCTTCCGGGCGCAGCCAGACGGTGAAGCCGAAGGTCTGCGCATATTGCAGCGCGCGCAGCAGCACCTGGGTGTTGCGCACCGGCTGCTCGGCCTGGCTGAAGCCGACGCAGCCGGCCTCGGTCAGCTGGTTCATTTCGGTCAGGACTTCGCCCTTCAGCCCCAGTGTCAGCGCGCCCAGCGGGTAGACGTGGGTCTGGTTCAGCGTACGGGCGCGGAACTTGAGCATCTCGACCAGGCCCGGCTCGTCCAGCACGGGGTCGGTGTCGGGCGGGCAGATGAGGCTGGTGACGCCGCCGGCGGCGGCCGCGGCGACTTCGGATTCGAGGGTGGCCTTGTATTCGTAGCCGGGCTCGCGCAGGCGCGCGGACAGGTCGACCAGGCCGGGGCACACGATCAGGCCCTTGGCGTCGATCACCTTGTTGGCGGTGAAGTCCGCCGGGGCGTTGCCGACGCCGACGATCTTGCCGGCGGCGAGGTAGAGGTCCTGCACGGCATCGGTGTTGCTGGCCGGGTCGATCAGGCGGCCGCCCTGGATGTGAATCTTCATAGCTTGGCTTGTCGTATCGGTCGTGTCGCTTGGCGTGTTCGGTAGGTCTTGGCTATACCGCATCGTCATCAGTCGTTGTTTCCTGCCACGATGCCCATTACGGCCATGCGCACGGCGATGCCGAAGGTCACCTGGTTCAGGATCACCGATTGCGGGCCGTCGGCCACGGCGGAGTCGATCTCCACGCCGCGGTTCATCGGGCCCGGGTGCATCACGATGGCATCGGGCCTGGCCAGCGCCAGGCGCTCCGGCGTCAGGCCGTACGCCTTGAAGTATTCCTGCGCGGACGGCAGAAGCGCGCCGCTCATGCGCTCGTTCTGCAGCCGCAGCATGATGACCACGTCGACGCCCTTGAGCCCCTCTTCCATGTTGTGGAAGACACGCACGCCCATCTGCTCCAGCGCGGACGGCAGCAGCGTGCGCGGGCCGATGGCGCGCACTTCGGGCACGCCCAGCGTAGTCAGCGCGTGGATATCCGAACGCGCCACGCGCGAGTGCAGGATGTCGCCGACGATGGCAACGGTCAGGTTGGTGAAGTCCTTCTTGAAGTGCCGGATCGTGAACATATCCAGCAGGCCCTGCGTCGGGTGCGCATGGCGGCCGTCGCCGGCGTTGATCACGTGCACGTGCGGCGCGACGTGCTCGGCGATCAGGTAGGGCGCGCCCGAACTGGCATGGCGCACCACGAACATGTCGGCGGACATTGCCGACAGGTTGTTGATGGTGTCGAGCAGCGACTCGCCCTTGCTGGTCGACGACGCATTGATGTTCAGGTTGAGCACGTCCGCCGACAGCCGCTTGGCCGCGATCTCGAAGGTGGTGCGGGTGCGGGTGGAGTTCTCGAAGAACAGGTTGAACACGCTCTTGCCGCGCAGCAGCGGCACCTTCTTGACATCGCGGTCTGAGTCGGACAGCGATACGAACTGGCTGGCGGTATCGAGGATGTGCGTGATCATGTCACGCGACAACCCCTCGATCGACAGCAAATGCTTCAGTTCGCCGTTCTTGGTGAGCTGCGGGTTGCGGAACGTCTTGGTCATGGCAGGTCGGGCGCGGGCAAAAAACGGGGTGGTCTGGTCTCGTGGCAGGCGCCAGGCGCGCTACAGTGCAATGCAGCGCCTGGCAGGCAAACGCCGGCTCAGCCGGCGGCAGTGTCGGTAGGTTCGGTGGCGAAGGCGAAGCGCGCGTCGGCGCCCTCGCCCTGGCGCGACAGCACCAGCGTCTTGCCGCGCGGCAGTTCGATCTCGGCGGCCACCAGGTCGGCGGCGATGGGCAGCTGGCGCCCGCCGCGGTCGGCCAGCACGCCCAGCGCAACGCGCGCCGGACGGCCGTAGTCGAACAGTTCGTTGACGGCGGCGCGGATGGTGCGGCCGGTGGCCAGCACGTCGTCGATCAGCAGGATGTTGCGGTCTTCCACGGCAAACGGCAGCGTGGTCGGCTGGGCCTGGCTGTGCAGGCCCTTCTTGGCGTAGTCGTCGCGATGGAAGGCGACGTTGATCACGCCATGCTCGGGCAGGTTCAGGTCGCTGGCCAGGCGCGCGGCGATCCATGCGCCGCCGGAATGGATGCCTGCCACCGACCAGCGTTCACGCTCGGCGTCGGGGATCAGGGTACGGGCCTGGTCCAGCAGCTTGCGGTACAGCGACTCGGCGTCGGGTGCGGAAATCTGCGTCATAGCGGGAATTGGTCGAAATACTGTTGCAGGATGATGCGCGCGGCTTCGGCGTCGAGTTCGCCGCGGCGCGCGCCGGCCATCGAGGCGGCGCGCGAGGAATAGCGCTCGTCCACCCATTCCACCGGCAGGTTGAAGCGCCCGTTGAGCTGGTTGCCGAAGCGCCGCGCCAGCCGCATCATCGGCTGCTCTTCGCCGTCCGGGTTGACCGGCATGCCGACGATCAGCTGCACCGGGCTCCATTCCTGGATCAGCGCGCCCACGGCCTCGAAGCGGCCTTCAACGGTGATATTGGGCAGGATGGTCAGCGCACGCGCCTCGCGCGTGATGAAGTTGCCCAGCGCGACGCCGATCTTTTTCTCGCCGTAGTCGAATGCCAGGACCGTGCCGTCGCGGGGCAGTTCGCGCCCCACGGCGTCAGGCATGCCCGGCCTCGCCCGACAGCATGTTGACGTCGACGCCCAGCAGGCCGATGGCCGCGGCAAAGCGCCCTTCGGGCGGCACGCTGAAGATGATCTCGGGATCGGCCTGGACGGTCAGCCAGCCGTTGCGGCTGAGTTCTTCTTCCAGCTGGCCGGCACCCCAGCCGGAATAGCCCAGCGTCAGCAGGAAGCGGTGCGGGCCGCTGCCGTTGGCCACGGCTTCCAGCACATCCTTGGAGGTGGTCATTTCCAGCCCGCCCGGCACCGCCAGCGACGAGACATAGACGCCGACCGGGTCGTGCAGCACGAAGCCGCGCTCGGTCTGCACCGGGCCGCCGAAGTAGACCGGCTGGTGCGCCACTGGCTGGATTTCAAGCTTGAGGTCGATCTTGTCGAACAGCGTGGCCATGTCGATGTCGATGGGCCGGTTGATCACCAGCCCGAGCGCGCCACGCTCGTTGTGTTCGCAGATATAGACGACGGAACCCGAAAAGGTCGGATCGGCCATGCCAGGCATGGCAATCAGGAACTGATTGGTCAGATTGATGGGTGCTTCGGGCTTCGCCATGCCTTGCATTTTATCAAATCGCCGGGGGTCTTCCGGAAAAGATTGGCGGGCGTTGCAGTGCAGCAATGGGCGCCCGCGCAGGGCCGCTTGCCGGGAATTGCGGACCGATGATACGGCCCTTTGGTCATGCCTTGCGGGTCAGCGCCGCGAGTTCGTCCGCCGTCAGCCAGCGCCATTCCCCTTCCGCCAGTTCCGGATCCAGTTGCAGGCTGCCGAGCGCGCTGCGATGCAGGGCGCTGACGTGGTTGCCCGCGGCGGCCACCATGCGTTTGACCTGATGGTACTTGCCCTGCAGCAGGGTCAGGCGCAGGCTGCGTTCGCCGGTGATCTCGCAGGCTTCTGCGGCGATCGGCGCGGGTTCGTCCAGCAGCTGCACGCCCGTGACCAGTGCCTGGGCCTGTTCCGGCGTGACCGGCTCAGCAGTCGTCACTTCATAGACCTTGGGCACCTTGCGCTTGGGCGAGGTCTGGGCGTGGATGAACTGGCCGTCATCGGTCAGCAGCAGCAGGCCGGTGGTGTCGTGGTCGAGCCGCCCCACGGCCTGGACCTCGCGCTGACGCAGCGGCACCGGCAGCAGGTTGTAGACGCTGGGATGGTGGCGCGGGCGCTGCGAGCACTCATAGCCGGCGGGCTTGTTCAGCATCAGATAGGCCTTGGTGCAGGCGATCCATTCCTCGCCGTCGACGGCCAGGCGCAGGCCGTCCACCTCGAACTGGGCGCGCGGATCCTCGCACAGCTCGCCGTTGACTTCGACCAGTCCGGCGGCGACCAGGTCGCCGCAGTAGCGGCGGGTGCCGAAGCCCTGGGATTGGAGAATGCGGTCGAGTGTCATGTGCTTTGTTGCTGTAATCGTGGTTTGGGTGGCAGATCGGTGCCGAACCGCTATGTTAGGGTATTGGCGCGACGCATCAGCCGCGACAGCCCATTTGCCGCATTTCCCGGCATCATTGCGCGCATTCCTTCGACTTAGCCAGCCAGCGAGCATGCAGCCAGCAGATTCTTCGGCATCGGGCCGCAATCCTTACCGTATCGGGCAGGGTTTCGAGCGCGGGCTGGTCTGGTTCCGGCGCGACCTGCGCGCCAGTGACCACGCGGCGCTGCATTATGCCCTCAGGCATTGTGCCCGGGTGTGGTGTGTCTTCGTATTCGACCGCGACATCCTCGACCCGCTGCTGGCGCGTGGCCTGCAGGCCGACCGGCGCGTCGAATTCATCCTCGGGTCATTGCGGGAGCTGACTCACGCGCTGGCCGCGGGCGGCGGGCTGATCGTGCTTGACGATCGCGCCGTCGACGCCGTTCCCGCGCTGGCGCAAGCACTGGACGTCCAGGCGGTCTTTGCCAACCACGACTACGAGCCTGCCGCCATCGCACGCGATGACACCGTGCGCCAGGCGCTGGCGGCACAGGCGCGCTTGCTGTTCACGTTCAAGGACCAGGCCATCTTCGAACGCGACGAGATCCTCAACGGCCAGCGCAAGCCCTTCTCGGTGTTCACGCCGTACAAGAATGCCTGGCTGCGGACGGTGCAGCCGTTCGACCTGCGGCCGTATCCGATCGACCCGTACCTGCGAGCGCTGGCGCCGGTGCCGGCGGCGTATCGCAGACCGTTGCCGACGCTCGAGCAACTCGGCTTTCGCACCAGCAACCTTGCCGAGATCGCCATGCCGACCGGCGCCGCGGGTGCGCAAGCGCTGTTCGCGGAGTTCACCGACCGCATCGGCGACTACGGCCGCCGCCGCGACTACCCTGCCCTGCGCGGCCCCAGCTACCTGTCGGTGCACCTGCGCTTCGGCACCATCTCGATCCGCACGCTGGCACGCACCGCGCATGAAGCGGTGCTGCGCGGCGGCTCGGACAGCGCGGGCGCGGCGGTGTGGCTGTCCGAGCTGATCTGGCGCGATTTCTATTTCATGATCCTGCACCACCATCCGCGCGTGACCGACGGCGCTGCCTTCCACCCGGCCTACGACAAGATCCGCTGGCAGGACGGCGAAACCGGCGAGCGCTATTTCCGTGCCTGGTGCGATGCGGCCACCGGCTATCCGCTGGTCGATGCCGCCATGCTGCAGATCCGGCAGAGCGGCTATATGCACAACCGGCTGCGCATGGTCACGGCGAGTTTCCTGGTCAAGGACCTGGGCGTGGACTGGCACCGCGGCGAGCAGTACTTTGCCGACCAGCTCAATGATTTCGATTTTTCCGCCAACAACGGCGGCTGGCAATGGGCGGCGTCAACCGGCTGCGATGCGCAGCCGTGGTTCCGCATCTTCAACCCGGTGACCCAGTCGGAGAAGTTTGACCCGCAGGGGCGCTTTATCCGCAAGTACCTGCCACAACTGGCGGCGTTGCCGGACAAGTACCTGCATGCGCCATGGACCGCCCCCGACCATGTGCTGGCGGATGCCGGCGTGCGGCTGGGCGAGGACTACCCGCGTCCGCTGGTGCAGCACGACGTGGCACGCAAGGAAACGCTGGCGCGCTATGGGATGGTGAAGGAAGCCGGCAAGCGCAGCGCCGCCGGCATGGAACAGGCCGACCCGGACGACTGAACGCCGGGGCCGCCGGTCAGGCCGCCAGCATCGCGCTTTCGCGGTAGTGCCGCTGCGCGTCCTCGAAACGCTCGGTTTCCTCGAACAGCCGCGCCAGCGCCAGGTGCGTGCGCACGCGCAGCCGGCGCTGCTGGTCGGTGTCGGCATACTTCAGCGCGCGCTCGAAGCTGGACTGGGCCTTGCCCCACAGCTTCTCGCCCAGGCACAGCACGCCCAGCGTGTAGTAGAGGTCGGCATCGGCGGGATGCCCGGCCAGCCATTTCTCGGCCTGCTGGATCTGCGGCAGCGCATGGCCGGGCACCGCGCAGTCGGCGTAGCGCAGCACCAGGCGGCTGTCCCAGTTGAACTTGAGCGCGTCTTCGATGATGCGGCGGGCTTCGTTCTGGCGGCCCAGCGCGGCAAAGTAGCGCGCGGCGGGCTCGGCGATGCGCGTGGCGCGGCGCTCGTCGGCGGACAGCGAGCGCCAGAATTCGCCGAGGGCATCGGCATCGTGGCGGCGCTCGTCGAGCATGGCCTCGACCGCCATCTGCTTGAGCCGCAGCGCCAGCACCGGATGCAGCGCGTTGCGCTTCTCCAGCGAGCGCGCAAGGCGCAGCACTTCGGACCAGTTCTTCAGGTGCTGGTGCGCGCGCAGCGCGATACGCTGCACATGGATCTGGCGCGCGCCCTGGGCCTGCAGCTGGGCGATGGTTTCCAGCGCGCCGTCGGCGTCGCGGGCATCGACCAGCAGTTCGGCCATCGACACCAGGCGTGCCTGCTCGCGCTCGGGATCGGTGACCTGCGACATCCAGGCATCGCGCCGCTCGGTCTCCTGCATGCGGTGCGCGGCGCGCGCGCCGATCAGCGCGGCGGTCTGGGCCTGGTCTTCCCAGGACTGGGCCTCGCGCGCGCAGCGCTCGGCGCGGGCGAAGCGGCCGGCGAACAGGTTCTCGATCGACTCGCGCAGCGCCGCCTGCGCCTTGTTCATGCGGCTGCGCTCGCGGTAGGCGGCGGCGCGGCGCGGCATTTCGGACAGATGTCGGATGGTGGACATCACCGTCCAGACCACGAAGAACACCAGCAGCAGCAAGGCCAGCGCCAGGTTCAGCGACAGCTCGACGCGGTACGGCGGATAGAACAGCACCACATTGCTGTGGTTGAACTGCGTGAACAGCGCCAGCCCGACGGCGCCGCCGAACAGGACCGCAACCCAGAACAGAAGGCGCATTGGGCTTACTCCTTCTTCAGGGCGTTCAACGCGCCCAGGCTCTCGGACATGGTCGGCAGCTGCACCGTCACCGCGCCTGCCTGTGCCTGCCTGAGCAGGGTCAGCACGCCCTGCACGCGGCGCGACTTGGTGTCGAAGTAGCGGCCGATCATCGCCTGCGCGGCGGCGAGGTCGTTGCGGAACACCGGCTCGTTGCGCGACAGCAGTGCCAGCCGCGCATTGAGCAGGCGCAGCTTGACGTTCTCGCGCAGGAACCAGCCCTGGTCGCCGGACAGCAGCAGCGCTTCCGCATCGTCGACCTTGCGGATGCGGACTACCTGCGCCATTTCGTCGCGCAGGTAGGTCCACAGGCGGGAGAACCAGCCGTTGGTGGCAGCCGCCGCCGGGGCGCTGGCGCCGCCCTTGCCGGCCGCGCCCTCCTTGCGGGCATCGGCCTCGGTGCGTTCGAGCATGCGTTCGCTGGACAGCAGCGGCAGCGCGTCGACCTGGTTGATGGCTTCGTCCAGCTTGATCGCGGCGCCGGTCAGGTCGGTGTCGGGCACGGCCTTCATGCGCGCGATGTCGCGGGCAATGGCTCGGCGCAGCAGGTTGTACTGCGGCTTGTCGGTGCGCGCCAGGCGCGCGTCGGCGCTTTGCAGCGCGGCCAGCGCAACCTGCACGTTACCGGTCAGCTGCAACTGCTGGCCGGCGTTGGTCAGCAGTTGCTGGATCTCGGCGATTTCCCAGTCGTCGCGGTTGCGCATCAGATCCTGGTAGACCTGCTCCAGCGCCACCTGCTTGTCGCGGGTCTCGCCGACCTGGTTTTCGAGCGCGCCGACCTTGGCCTGCAGCTCCTTGACGGTGTCTTGCGCATTGCGCGTCAGCACGCGCGACTCCTGCACCAGCGCGTCGTTGCTTTGCTGGCGCCGCGCCAGTTCGCCGGTCAGGTGGTCCACGCGCTGCTGCAGCCACCAGAAGCCGCCGGCGGTGGCAACCACCAGCACGGCCACCAGGGCCCACAGCGCCGCGGGCTTGCGCGCGGCAGCGTGCTGGCCGGCGGAGGAAGCGGGGGCGCCGGGGCCCGGAGCGGGCGCGGAGGCCGCCGAGGCCGCAGCGGGCGGCGGTGTAGCGGAGGAGGACGTGGTTTCTTGCGTCACGCGTTCGACCTTCGTTGACGTTGCGGGGACTGCGACAGCCGGCGCTGGCGCCGGTGCCCCGGCGCGCACCGGGCTGGTGTCTGTTATCGCGCCAGCGCGGCCGGATGCACCCGATACACCGGCAGCTTCCGGCGCAGCCGCCACCGGCACCGGACCGGCGTGGGCATCGGCCCATTGCAGGCACGCCGCGAGCAGGCCGGCATCGCCCGGCGCGGCACGCAGGATATGGCTGAAGCCCAGTGCCAGCGCTTGTTCGGCGATTCTCGCATGCGGCGCGATGCACTGCACCTGCCGCAGGCCGGCATTTTCCTGCGGCGAAAGGTGTTGACGCGCGAGCGTGTCGAGGTTACGCACGGCCTCTGAGCTGGTCAGCAGCCATACATGGGGCGGCGCGCCGGCCTGCACGCTGTCGCGCACGGCCTGCCATTGCATCGCGCCGGGCTCCGGCAGCATGCGCCGGTAGGCCTCGACGGCCTCGACCTGGGCACCGGCTTCGCGCAGGCGGTCGCCGAGCCAGTCGCGGCCGCCGTTGCCGCGGACGATCAGGACGGGCTTGCCGGCGAGCGTGGCGGGATCGAGCTGGGCCCACAGCGCCTCGGAATCGAAGCGCGGGCCTTCGGCGTCGTGGTTCGGGTCGTGGTTGTGATGGCTGCTTTCGCTGGCGTCATCGGCGCCCTGCCCGTTCCCTGCGGCGCCGGCCGGCGCGATCACCCGGCAGGTGGGCGGCGCGATGCCACGCTCGGCCAATGCGGCCACGCTGGCCGGACCAACCACGGCGGCCGGCACCTGCGCCGGCCATTGCGCCGTGGCGGCACCCTGCACGCCGGCCAGCGCATCCAGCGCATGGGCAATGGCGTTGGGACTGACAAAGACCACCAGCGCAAACTGATCGAGCCGCGCCAGGGCCGCGCGCAGCGGCGCGTCGTCGGCGGCCGGGCCGATCGCCAGCAGCGGAAAGCTGAGCACGTCCAGACCCGCGGCCTGCAGCGCCTCGGTCAGTTGCCGGGACTGCCCGGCGGGTCGTGTGACAACGACGGTCGGGCGGGGCATCGGTCAGCCTCAGGCGGGAGGTTGCGTGCCGGGCGTGCCGGGCGAGGCGGCGGCGGGATCGGCGAGCGCGGCGAGGATCGCTTCGGCGCCCTGCGCCAGCAGGTCGCGCGCGCAGGCCTGGCCAAGGGCTTCCGCGGCGCGCAGGTCGGTGGCCGGGCCGGCAACGGCGGCGCGCAGGCCGCGCGTGCCGTCGGGCATGCCGACAAAGGCGTCGAGCCTGAGCTGGTCGCCGTCCCAGTATGCGTGGGCCGCCAGCGGTACCTGGCACGAACCGTTCAGCATGCGCGCCACGGCGCGCTCAGCGGCCACGGCCAGCAGCGTCGGCTGGTGGTTGAGCGGAGCCAGCCAGGCGGCGAGCTCGGGGCGATTGGACGGGATCTCGATGCCAAGCGCACCCTGCCCGGCCGCGGGCAGCGACGACTCAACGGGGATCACCGCGCGGATGCGGTCATTCAGGCCCAGGCGCTTGAGCCCCGCGGCGGCCAGAATGATGGCGCCATATTCGCCCCGGTCAAGCTTGCCGAGCCGCGTGTCGAGGTTGCCGCGCAGCGGCTTGACCACCAGGTGCGGATAGCGGGTGCGCAGCAAGGCCTCGCGGCGCAGGCTGGAGGTGCCGACCACGGTGCCGGGCGGCATCTCGTCGAGCGAGGCAAAGCTGTTCGAAACCAGTGCGTCGCGCGGGTCCTCGCGCTCCATCACCGCGGTCAGCGCGAAGCCGGGAGGCAGTTCCATCGGCACATCCTTGAGCGAATGCACCGCCAGGTCCGCGCGGCCTTCGTCCATCGCGAACTCCAGTTCTTTGACAAACAGACCCTTGCCGCCGACTTTCGACAGCGTACGGTCTAGAATCTGGTCTCCGCGCGTGGTCATGCCAAGAATGGACACGTCACACGCGGGATAGTATTGTTGCAATGCAGCACGCACATGTTCAGCCTGCCACATGGCCAGACGGCTCTCGCGGGAGGCAATGACGAGCTTTTGCGGAAGGTTGCTAGACACGACAGCGGTAGAGGAAGACGGGATGGCGGATGCTTGCATCCGTGAATGTTAGCACGCGACCCAATAGCCGCTCCGCACCAATATAGATAAGCAGACGAGGAGATTGCATGACGCAGCACGCTGCGCGCCCCACTGGCCGCAAGACCGCCGCTTCGGGCGCTTCGGGCACATCCGCCGGCGCTTCGGCCGCGAAGGATCCGGCCGCTGGCTTGGGTGAAGCAAACGGCGCATCCGCCACCAAACCGACCCGCACGGCCCGCCGCCGCAGCGGCACCGAAGGCAGCAGCGGCGCCACCTCACGCACCGCGAAGCGCGTCTCCAAACCCCAGCTTTCCATCGTGTCGAGCAACGGAACCACCATCGCGGCCGCCGTCGGCCGCCGCACCCCTGACAAAGACCTGCCGCTGCGCGAGGACATCCGCTTCCTGGGCCGCCTGCTGGGCGAATGCCTGCGCGAGCAGGAAGGCGACGCCGCCTTCGAGGTGGTCGAAACCATCCGCCAGACCGCGGTGCGCTTCCGCCGCGAGAACGACCGTGCCGCCGGCGCCGAGCTGGACCGCCTGCTCAAGCGCCTGTCGCGCGACCAGACCAACCAGGTGGTGCGCGCGTTCAGCTATTTCTCGCACCTGGCCAACATCGCCGAGGACCAGCACCACAACCGTCGCCGCCGCGTGCATGCGCTGGCCGGCTCGCCGCCGCAGGCCGGCAGCCTGCAGCACGCGCTGGAAAAGATCGACGCCGCCGGCGTCACCGGCAAGCAGCTGCGCAAGTTCCTGGACGAGGCGCTGATCGTGCCGGTGCTGACCGCGCACCCGACCGAAGTCCAGCGCAAGAGCATCCTGGACGCCGAGCGCGAGATCGCCCGCCTGCTGGCCGAGCGCGACCTGCCGACGACCGCGCGCGAGCGCGAGCACAACACCGCCCAGCTGCGCGCCAAGGTCACCACGCTGTGGCAGACCCGCATGCTGCGCGACGCGCGCCTGACGGTGGGCGACGAGATTGACAACGCGCTGTCTTACTACCGCACCTGCTTCCTGCGCGGTATCCCGCAGCTGATGACGGAGCTGGAAGAAGACATCGCCGCAGTGTTCCCGACCACGCGCAAGCGCAAGGGCACCCCGGGCACGCAGCCCACGCCGCTGGCGCCGTTCCTGCAGATGGGCTCGTGGATCGGTGGCGACCGCGACGGCAATCCCAACGTGACCGCCGAGACCCTGGAACACGCCTCCAGCCAGCAGGCCCAGATGATCCTGGACTGGTACCTGGATGAAGTCCATGCGCTGGGCGCCGAGCTGTCGATGTCGACACTGATGGTCGATGCCAGCCCCGAACTGCTGGCGCTGGCCGAGCGCTCGCCCGATATTTCCGAGCATCGCGCCGATGAACCGTATCGCCGCGCGCTGATCGGCATCTACGCGCGCCTGGCCGCCACCTGCAAGACGCTGACCGGCCACGCCGCGCCGCGCCGCCCGGTGGCGCCGGCCGAGCCCTATGACAGCGCCGAAGCCTTCGCCGCCGACGTGCAGGTGGTGATCGACTCGCTGCGCGAGAACCACGGCCAGGCGCTCGCAGGTGCGCGCATCGACGCGCTGGCGCGTGCCATCGGCGTGTTCGGCTTCCACCTGGCGTCAGTCGACATGCGCCAGGTGTCGGACGTGCACGAAGCCGTCATCGCCGAGCTGTTCGCCGCCGCCGGCATCGCCCCCGACTACGCCGCGCTGCCCGAGCAGCGCAAGCTGGAGCTGCTGCTGGCCGAGCTGCGCCAGCCGCGCCTGCTGACGCTGCCTTGGCACGAGTACTCCGAGCAGACCCGCAAGGAACTGGCGATCTTTGCCGCCGCGCGCGAGCTGCGCAAGCGCTACGGCAAGCGCATCGCGCGCAACTACATCATCTCGCACACCGAGACGCTGTCCGACCTGGTCGAGGTCATGCTGCTGCAGAAGGAATCCGGCATGCTGCAAGGCACGCTGGGCAGCAAGACCGATCCGGCGCGCATGGAACTGATGGTGATCCCGCTGTTCGAGACCATCGAGGACTTGCGCAACGCCGCCGGCATCATGCAGTCGCTGCTGGACCTGCCCGGCTTCGATTCGGTGATTGCGCACCATGGCGTCGAGCAGGAAGTGATGCTCGGCTACTCGGACTCCAACAAGGACGGCGGCTTCCTGACCTCCAACTGGGAGCTGTACAAGGCCGAGCTGGCGCTGGTGCAGCTGTTCGAGGAGCGCAAGGTCAAGCTGCGCCTGTTCCACGGCCGCGGCGGCACCGTCGGCCGCGGCGGCGGCCCGACCTACGACGCCATCCTGTCGCAGCCGCCGGGCACGGTCAACGGCCAGATCCGCCTGACCGAGCAGGGCGAGATCATCAACAGCAAGTTCGCCAACGCCGAGATCGGCCGGCGCAACCTGGAGACGGTGGTCGCGGCCACGCTGGAAGCATCGCTGCTGCCGCAGCAGAACGCGCCCAGGGACCTCGACATGTTCGAGGCGGTGATGCAGCAGCTGTCCGACCGCGCCTTCACGGCCTACCGCGACCTGGTCTACGAGACCCCGGGCTTCAAGGACTACTTCTTCGCCACCACGCCGATCACCGAGATCGCCGACCTGAACCTGGGCTCGCGTCCGGCCTCGCGCAAGCTGATGGACAAGAAGCACCGCCGCATCGAAGACCTGCGCGCGATCCCGTGGGGCTTCTCATGGGGCCAGTGCCGGCTGCTGCTGCCGGGCTGGTACGGCTTTGGCAGCGCGGTGAAGTCGCTGCTGGATCGCGCGCCGGACGACAAGGCACGCAAGTCCGCCGTCACCACGCTGCGCCGCATGGTCAAGACCTGGCCGTTCTTCTCCACGCTGCTGTCCAACATGGACATGGTGCTGGCCAAGACCGACCTGGCGGTGGCTTCGCGCTATGCGCAGCTGTGCGACGACGCGGCGCTGCGCCGCAATGTGTTCAACCGCATCAGCAAGGAATGGCACCTGACCAGCGAGATGCTGGCGCTGATCACCGGGCACCAGGACCGGCTGGCGGACAACCCGCTGCTGGCGCGGTCGATCAAGAACCGGTTTGCCTACCTGGATCCGCTGAACCACTTGCAGGTGGAACTGCTCAAGCGCTACCGGGCCGGCAAGGACGGGGATGATATCCGCGTACGGCGGGGGATCCACCTGACGATCAATGGGGTGGCGGCTGGGTTGCGCAATACTGGCTGACGGCAATCGCGGGACCGCCGGTTTGCTCCCCTCTCCCGCTCGCGGGAGAGGGGAGCAAACAATCGGCGAGCGTTGCCCGCTTCAGCCGACAAACGCCCCCGGCACCGGATCCTCACCCAGCGCATGCAGCAGCACCGCCCAGTGCATTGCCTCGTCCCCGAGGATGCTGCCAGCGGCCCTGGTCAGCTCGCGGTTGTGGAAGTTCGGCAGCACGCCCAGGTAGGCCGCGGTCGCGCCCTTCTCCAGCCCCGCGGCAAAGCGCAGCACATCGGCCTGGTTCTTCAGGCTCTCGGTCGGGAACTTGTATTCCGACGCCTTCTTCGCCATCACCGGCGTGCCACCCAGCTTCGACACCGTCCCGGCCAGCACCTGCGCATGGGCCTTGTGGTGGTCCTGGAACTTGACCGCGGTGGCGAGCACCGGCTTCTGCAGCAGCCCGCTCTCGGCGCCGACCTGGTAGGCGGCAATCGCCTGGTACTCCAGCCCCAGAGCGGTATTCAGGATATTGATGTCGTCCTTGGTGCTGCCCGACTGCGTCTGCGCCCACGCCGGCATCGACTCGCCGAGCGTGATGACGGCCAGCGAGCCGAGCGCGAACAGGCCGGGCGCCTTGAGCAAGCCCCGCCGGCGCGCATCCGGCAGCGTGACGATGGTCCCGGCCTCGCGCGCGGGTTTCTGTGACATGCGGTCCATGGTGTTCTCCTGTGACGGATGACAACGTGGCGCCCCGTTGGCGGGGGTGCCTGGCTTGCGCCTGTCACTTCTACGCACGCGCCGCGCGTTTGGATGCGGCGCTACCTATAATCCGGCAAAGCTCCCTTGCAAGGACCCGTCCCGGTGCCGCCCTCCCCCCAGCCGTCTTATGCCGCGCCCGCCGGTCCCGACCGGCTGGAGGCGCTGCTGCAGGCCGTGGCCGTGGGCGACCGCCAGGCACTGCGCGGCCTCTATGACCTCACCGCAACGAAACTGTTTGGCCTCGCGCTGCGTATCACTGGCAGGCGCGATTGGGCGGAGGATGTCGTGCAGGAAAGCTTTGTCAGCATCTGGCACCACGCCGGCGACTATCGGCCGCATCTGGCCGCGCCGATGACCTGGATGACAGCGATCGTGCGCAACCGGGCGCTCGACAGCCTGCGCCGCGCCGCCGCCGCGCGCGTTGCGCAGACCGTCGAGCTGGAAGAAGACCTGGGCGAGTGGCTGGCCGATGACGCCGCCGGCCCCGCCGAGCTGGCCGATGCCAGCCAGCAGGCGCGCGCGCTGAACCGCTGCCTGCAACGGCTGGAGCAGGCGCAGCGGCAGGCGATCGTGCTCGCGTACCTGCACGATCTGAGCCATGCCGAGCTGGCGGCACGGCTGCGCGTGCCGCTGGGCACAGTCAAGTCCTGGGTGCGCCGCGGCCTGGAGCGGCTGCGCCACTGCCTGGAGGCGGCGACATGAAACTGGCCGCCCATCCCGAGCTGCTCGATCGCCTTGCCGCCCAGTACGCGCTTGGCGTGCTGCGCGGTGGCGCGCGCCGGCGCATGGAACACCTCGCGCGTGAAGAGCCGGCGGTGCACGCCGCCATCCTGCGCTGGCAGGACCGGCTGGCCGGCGTGTCCGAGTTGCAGGCCACAGCGGAACCGGTCGACAAGGTCTGGTGCGGCATCGAAGCCCGGCTGGGCTGGAAGCCGCCCGTTGAGGCCCTCAAGCCTGCCAGGCCCGCTGAAGTCGCGGCGGCCGGCTGGTGGCAGCGGCTGTGGTCGGCTCCGGTGTTCTGGCGCGGCGCCGCGGCGGCAATGGCCGTGGTGACAGTGCTGTCGATCGGGATCGGCATGCAGGTGGCGCAACAGCGCGAGGCCCCGCCGGCCGCGGTCATCGCCGTGCTCAACGACGACCAGGCCCAGCCCGCCATGCTGGTGTCCTGGGATGCGGGCGCGCGCAGCCTGATCGTGAGGCGCCTGGATCACGTAAAGCTGAGCGAGCAACAGGTGCTGCAATTGTGGGCCCTGCCCGCCGGCGGCAAGCCGCGCTCGCTCGGCGTGATCGGCCGGGCGCCGCAGGTCCGCCTGGCGATGGCAGCCCCCCCCGCCGCAGTGCCGGCCCTGGCGGTCAGCATCGAGCCGACTGGCGGCTCGCCCAATGCCGACGGGCCGAGCGGCCCGGTGGTGTTCAAGGGGCCTGTGCTCCACAGCCCGCTGTAACCGGCGGCCGGCCGGCGCCGCCATGCCCCTGGCGGACGATATAATCCCGTTTTTCCCAAATTCTCCAACTGCCTCGCGCCCCGGCGCCCGCCAGCCGCGAGCCAAATGCAGCCGACGTCCATGTCCACCTCCCAACTTGCCAAGAAAGGCGAAGCCTGGTCCGCCCGCTTCTCCGAACCGATGTCCGACCTGGTGAAGCGCTACACCGCCTCGGTGTTCTTCGACAAGCGCCTGGCCCTGTTCGACATCCAGGGTTCGCTGGCCCACGCGGCCATGCTGGCCAAGCAGGGCATCATCGCCGAGGCCGACCGCGCCGAGATCGAGCGCGGCATGGCCCAGATCAAGGGCGAGATCGAGGCCGGCAGCTTCGAATGGAAGCTGGACCTGGAAGACGTCCACCTGAATATCGAGGCGCGCCTGACCGCGCTGGTCGGCGATGCCGGCAAGCGCCTGCACACCGGCCGCTCGCGCAATGACCAGGTCGCGACCGACATCCGCCTGTGGCTGCGCAGCGAGATCGACAACATCATCGCGCTGCTCGGCGCGCTGCGCGTGTCGCTGCTGGACCTGGCAGACAAGAACGCCGACACCATCCTGCCGGGCTTCACCCACCTGCAGGTGGCGCAGCCGGTCACCTTCGGCCACCACCTGCTGGCCTACGTGGAAATGTTCACCCGCGATGCCGAGCGCATGGCCGACTGCCGCAAGCGCGTCAACCGCCTGCCGCTGGGCGCCGCCGCGCTGGCCGGCACCAGCTACCCGATCGACCGCGAGTTCGTGGCGCAGCAGCTGGGCTTTGACGGCGTCTGCCGCAATTCGCTGGACGCCGTGTCGGACCGCGACTTCGCCATCGAATTCTGCGCCGCCGCCGCGCTGGTGATGACGCACGTGTCGCGCTTCTCGGAAGAACTGGTGCTGTGGATGAGCCCGCGCGTGGGCTTTATCGACATCGCCGACCGCTTCTGCACCGGCAGCTCGATCATGCCGCAGAAGAAGAACCCCGACGTGCCCGAGCTGGCGCGCGGCAAGACCGGCCGCGTCAATGGCCACCTGATCGGCCTGCTGACGCTGATGAAGGGCCAGCCGCTGGCTTACAACAAGGACAACCAGGAAGACAAGGAGCCGCTGTTCGACACGGTCGACACCGTGGTGGACACGCTGCGCATCTTCGCCGACATGGTGCCGGGCATCACCGTCAAGCCGGAAGCGATGCGCGCCGCCGCGCTGCAGGGCTACGCCACCGCCACCGACCTGGCCGACTACCTGGTCAAGAAGGGCCTGCCCTTCCGCGACGCCCACGAAGCCGTGGCCCACGCCGTGCGTGCCTGCGACAGCCGCCAGTGCGACCTGGCCGACCTGACCGTGGCCGAGCTGCGCGACGTGTCGGGCCTGGGCGACAAGGCCGCGCTGATCGGCGACGATGTGCATGCCGTGCTGACGCTCGAGGGCTCGGTCGCCGCGCGCAACCATGTCGGCGGCACCGCGCCGGACCAGGTGCGCGCTGCCATTGCCGACGCACGTACGGCACTGAAAGGCTAACCACTTCGGAGGGGGCACCGGCAAGCCGAAACGGGAGCACAACTCCCGTTTTTTTGTTTGTGTGTGCCAACGCACCGACTTCTGTTGTTTATTGCGCAAAGCAGGGAACGACAGGCTACGTTCGACATGCCATAAAGGGCGAATTCGGGCCGTTTTTGCACAAGATTGGTGCAAAAACACCGAAAAATGTGATTCACTGGGGATTCACCCTAAAGATGCAGGGCGGGTAGCGCCGTAGACTATCGCGCCACCCCTGTATCCCAAAAATCCCTAGGACGATCACATGTCTTTCCTTATGAGGATCTCGCGGCTTATCGACGCCGTGAACGAATTCTTCGGGCATTGGGCGAAATGGCTGATCCTGCTTGCCGTACTGGTCTGTGCAGGCAACGCCATCATTCGCTACACCTTCAGCGTCAGCTCCAATGCATGGCTTGAACTGCAGTGGTACATGTTCGCGGGGGTGTTCCTGCTGGGTGCCCCTTACACGCTGATGGGCGACGAGCATGTGCGCATCGACGTCATCGCCGGTCGCTTCTCCGAACGCACTCAGGTCTGGATCGACATTTTCGGCTTCCTGCTGTTCCTGCTGCCGATCTCACTGATCATCCTGTGGCTGTCGATCCCTTACTTCTGGCTGTCGTATGCCGGGCATGAGATGTCCGGCAACGCCGGCGGGCTGATCCGCTGGCCCGCCAAGTTCCTCATCGTAGCGGGCTTTTTCCTGCTGATCCTGCAGGGTCTGTCCGAGCTGATCAAGCGCTTTGCCTACCTCAAGGGCGAACTGCCGTTCTCCGCCTTCCGCAAGCACGCGGTCGATCCGGCGCTGGAGATCGCCGCAATCGCGCAAGCCAACCAGACCGGCCCGTCTGAAAAACAATAAGAGGCGCGCACGATGACGCAATTCCTGATTGCGAACATGGCCCCGATCATGTTCGCCTCCCTGGTCGTATTCCTGCTGTCGGGCTTCCCGATCGCGTTCGCGCTTGCCGCCAATGGCCTGCTCTTCGCCTTCATCGGCATCGAGCTGGGCATGCTGCCTCCCGAACTGCTGCAGGCGCTGCCCAGCCGACTGTTCGGCATCATCGAGAACGATACGCTGCTGGCGATCCCGTTCTTCACCTTCATGGGCCTGATCCTGGAACGCTCAGGCATGGCCGAGGACCTGCTCGACACCATCGGCCAGCTGTTCGGCCCGATCCGCGGCGGTCTCGCCTATGCGGTGATCTTCGTCGGTGCGCTGCTGGCGGCAACCACCGGCGTGGTGGCTGCTTCGGTGATCTCGATGGGCCTGATCTCGCTGCCGCTGATGCTCAAGTACAAATACGACAAGCGGCTGGCCTCGGGCGTGATCGCCGCGTCGGGCACGCTGGCGCAGATCATCCCGCCGTCGCTGGTGCTGATCGTGCTGGCCGACCAGCTGGGCCGCTCGGTCGGCGACATGTACAAGGGCGCCTTCGTACCGGGACTGGTGCTGACCGGCCTGTACATGGGCTATGTGCTGCTGATCTCGCTGATCAAGCCGGCCGCAGTGCCCGCGCTGCCGATCGAGGCCCGCACCTTCCGCGAGCCCAGCGGCAAGAGCGGCGCGGCTTCGGTACTGGTGCTGACCGCACTGTCCGTCGCGGTGGGCGTGGCCGTTGACATGCTGTACAAGCCCGAGGCACCGCTGGACGAGCGCCTGGTGATCTCGGTGGGCGCTGCGATCCTGTTCGCCTTCGTGCTCGCGGTCATCAACAAGGCGCTCAAGCTGAACCTGCTGTCACAGATGGCGGAAAAGGTCACCTTCGTGCTGATTCCGCCGCTGGCGCTGATCTTCCTGGTGCTCGGCACGATCTTCATCGGCGTCGCTACGCCGACCGAAGGCGGCGGCATGGGCGCACTGGGTGCGCTGATCCTCGCCCTGCTCAAGCGCCGCCTGGACCTCGGGCTGACACGACAGGCAATGGAGGCGACGCTGAAACTGTCGGCCTTCGTGATCTTTATCCTGATCGGTGCGCGGGTGTTCTCGCTGACCTTCTACGGCGTGGACGGCCATGTCTGGGTGGAGCACCTGCTGACCGCCTTGCCCGGCGGCCAGGCCGGCTTCCTGGTGGCGGTGAACGTACTGTTCTTCCTGCTGGCGTTCTTCCTCGACTTCTTCGAACTGGCTTTTATCCTCGTGCCCCTGGTTGGCCCTGTGGCGGACAAGCTTGGCATCGACCTGATCTGGTTCGGCGTGCTGCTGGCGGTGAACATGCAGACTTCGTTCATGCACCCGCCGTTCGGCTTTTCGCTCTTCTACCTGCGGTCGGTGGCGCCGCGCGAGGTAAAGACCGCCGATATCTACTGGGGCGCGGTGCCGTTCGTGGTCATCCAGTTGATCATGGTGGCGTTGATCATCGTCTTCCCGGGCCTGGTCACCACCGGCGGCCACGAGGCCCAGGACCGCAGCGTGACGCGTGACCTTTCCATCGACCTGGATAGCGCCAGCCCCAAACCCGCGGCGCCGAGCCTGTCGGTGCCGGCGCCGGCCGGGCAATCGGGCGGCGGCGAGGGTCTGGAGTTGCCGGCCCAGCCAGCTACGGAGAGCGAGCCGTCGGCGCCCCAGTTCGAGTTCGAGAAAAAGAAGAACTAGAGCCGGCATCGTTCGGATCCGCAAGGCCCAAAAGCCCCGCAAGCGCTGCGGGGCTTTTTTCTTTCGCGCATTGCGAATCGGCTTATCGACCAGCATGCCGGCACGGCGCAGACTGCTCTCACCTCCACCCACCTGCAAGGGAGCCGTGCCCATGGACACCATTGCCTTGCGTTCTTCCGGCAGGCGGCGCGCGATGGTTCGACGCTCTACCTGTCCGCGCTGACCGTGGGGGAGTTGCGGCGCGGCATTGCGCTGATCCGCCATCGCGGCGACACGGCGCAGGCCGAGGCGCTGGAGCAATGGCTGACGGCCGTGCTGCAGGATTTCGGCCGGCATGTGTTGCCGGTCGATGCCGATGTCGCCCAGATATGGGGGCGGCTACGCGGTGCCGCGCCCGGAGCATGCGCTGGACAAGTTCATTGCCGCGACGGCGCTGATCCATGACCTGACGATCGTCACGCGGAATGTGGGGGATTTCAGCGGGACGGGGGTGGAGTTGCTGAATCCGTTCAGCTAGAAAGAAAACGCCCCGCATGCGCGGGGCTCATTCCTGTGCCGGACTCGCTTGCTTCAGGCCACCTGCTTCACGCAGTCGACGAAGTAAGCCTTCTTGCCGTCCACCTCGTCCTCCACCAGACCGTGGATATCGGTTTCGAACCCCGGGAACAGCTTGTTGAACTCGCGTGCGAACTTCAGGTACTGCACGATGGTGCGGTTGAAGCGCTCGCCCGGGATCAGCAGCGGGATGCCCGGCGGGTACGGCGTCAGCAGGATCGCGGTGACGCGGCCTTCGAGGTCATCGACCGGCACGCGCTCGATCTCGCGGTGCGCCATCATGGCCCACGCATCCGACGGCTTCATCGCCGGTTCCATGTCCGACAGGTACATCTCGGTGGTCACGCGCGCCACGTCGTTGGCCTTGTACACGCTGTGGATCGCATCGCACAGGTCACGCAGGCCCATGCGCTCGTACTGCGGATACTTGCCGACGAACTCCGGCAGCACGCGCCACAGCGGCTGGTTCTGGTCGTAGTCGTCCTTGAACTGCTGCAGCTCGGTCACCAGCGAGTTCCAGCGGCCCTTGGTGATGCCGATGGTGAACATGATGAAGAACGAGTACAGGCCCGTCTTCTCGATGATGATGCCGTGCTCGGCCAGGTACTTGGTGACGATGGCCGCCGGGATGCCGCGCTCGCTGAACTCGCCATCAACGTCCAGGCCCGGGGTGATGATGGTGGCCTTGATCGGGTCGAGCAGGTTGAAGCCATCGGCCAGGTCGCCGAAGCCGTGCCAGCGCTCGTTGGCCTTGAGCATCCACTCTTCGCGGTCGCCGATGCCGTCTTCGATCAGGGCCTCCGGGCCCCACACCTTGAACCACCAGTCGCCGTTGTTGCCGGCATCGTAGTCGCCCTCGACCTTGCGCATGGCGCGGCGGAAGTCCATCGCCTCCTGGATGCTCTCTTCCACCAGCGCGGTGCCGCCCGGTGCTTCCATCATCGCCGCCGCCACGTCGCACGAGGCGATGATCGAGTACTGCGGGCTGGTCGAGGTGTGCATCAGGTACGCCTCGTTGAAGCGGTAGCGGTCCAGCTTGCGCGTCTCGGAGTCTTGCACGAGGATCTGCGAAGCCTGCGACAGGCCCGCCAGCAGCTTGTGCGTGGACTGCGTGGCGAACACCAGGGCGTCCTTGCTGCGCGGGCGATCGCGACCGATCGCGTGCATGTTGTGATAGAAGTCGTGGAACGCCGCGTGCGGCAGCCAGGCTTCGTCGAAATGCAGCGTGTCGATCTCGGCCGCCAGCATTTCCTTGATCTGCTCGGCGTTGTACAGCACGCCGTCGTAGGTGCCCTGCGTGATCGTCAGGATGCGCGGCTTCTGGTTCTTGGCCTTGCTGGCGAAGGGGTGCGCGGCGATCTTGCGCCGGATCGTTTCCGGATCGAACTCGCTTTTCGGGATCGGGCCGATAATGCCGTAGTGGTTGCGCGTCGGCATCAGGAACACGGGGATCGCGCCCGTCATCATGATCGCGTGCAGGATCGACTTGTGGCAGTTGCGGTCCACCACCACGATGTCGCCCGGCGCCACGTTGGCGTGCCACACCATCTTGTTCGACGTCGAGGTGCCGTTGGTGACGAAGAACATGTGGTCCGAGTTGAAGATACGCGCGGCATTGCGCTCGGACGCGGCCACCGGACCGGTGTGGTCGAGCAGCTGGCCGAGTTCGTCCACCGCATTGCAGACGTCGGCGCGCAGCATGTTCTCGCCGAAGAACTGGTGGAACACCTGGCCCACCGGGCTTTTCAGGAACGCCACGCCGCCCGAGTGGCCGGGGCAGTGCCACGAATACGAGCTGTCCTGCGCGTAGTCGATCAGCGCCTTGAAGAACGGCGGCGCCAGCGTATCGAGGTACACCTTGGCTTCGCGGATGATGTGGCGCGCCACGAACTCGGGGGTGTCCTCGAACATGTGGATGAAGCCGTGCAGCTCGCGCAGGATATCGTTGGGGATATGGCGCGAGGTGCGGGTTTCGCCGTACAGGAAGATCGGCAGGTCCGAGTTGCGGCGGCGCACTTCGGCAACGAAGGCGCGCAGCTTTTCGATCGCGGCAGCTTCCGGCTGATCGTCGCTGCTCACGAACTCATCGTCGTCGATCGACACGATAAAGGTCGAGGCGCGGCTGGACTGCTGCGCGAACGACGTCAGGTCGCCGTAGCTGGTCAGCCCCATGACCTCCATGCCCTCTTTCTCGATCGCCTCGGCCAGCGCGCGGATGCCCGAGCCGGAGATGTTCTCGGAGCGGAAGTCTTCGTCAATGATGATGACGGGGAAGCGGAATTTCATCGGGCATCCTTGATGGAAAGCAGGACATAAAGGACTTGAGCCACATGGCCGGCAGGGGTTCCCCTGCGACGGCGACATGTGGCTCTCACGTCAGGTCTTGGCACCCCGCGCGGCTATCGCGGAGCGGCCGTTCCGGCAAACGCCGGCATTGTAATGCGATCAGGTCTTCGGCAGTGTGACACCATGCTGGCCCTGGTACTTGCCGCCCCGGTCGGCGTACGAGGTTTCGCAGACTTCGTCGCTCTCGAAGAACAGCACCTGGGCGCAGCCTTCGCCGGCGTAGATCTTGGCGGGCAGCGGCGTGGTGTTGGAGAACTCCAGCGTCACATAGCCTTCCCATTCCGGCTCGAACGGGGTCACATTGACGATAATGCCGCAGCGCGCGTAGGTGCTCTTGCCCAGGCAGATGGTCAGCACGCTGCGCGGGATGCGGAAATATTCCATCGTCCGCGCCAGCGCGAAGGAATTCGGCGGAATGATGCAGACATCTCCCTTGAAGTCCACGAAGGACTTCTCGTCGAAGTTCTTCGGGTCGACGATGGTGCTGTTGATATTGGTGAATATCTTGAATTCATCGGCGCAGCGGATGTCGTAGCCGTAGCTCGAGGTACCGTACGACACGATCTTGCGCCCGTCGGCCTCCCGGACCTGGCCTGGCTCGAACGGCTCGATCATGCCGTGCTGCTCCGCCATGCGGCGGATCCATTTGTCGGATTTGATGCTCATAGAGGTTGGGAGGTAGACACACTGGCTCGGAGTGCGCCGCATTGTACAACCATTCCGCCCGCGTTCCGTTGAGACAACGCCGCATCCGTCGACAGGCGATGAAGCGGCCCTTGAGCCACAATCAAGCTACGGCGTCCTCGGGAATCCGATGACGGAACCGTTCGCGCCCGGTGTAGAGCAGAAAATGCTTGCCGGTGCAGCGCGCGAACAGGGTCAGGTTGACCCGTGTGGCCATCTGGTATCCCATCTGCGTCACGCCCGAGCGCGACAGCAGGAACGGGATGCCCATCTGCGCGCCCTTGATGACCATTTCCGAGGTCAGGCGGCCGGTGGTGTAGAAGATCTTGTCGGCGCCGCTCATGTCTTCCAGCCACATGCGGCCGGCAATGGCATCGACCGCGTTGTGGCGGCCGACGTCCTCGACAAACATCAACAACTCGGTCCCCTTGAACAGCGCGCAGCCATGGACCGAGCCGGCCTGCTTGTACACCGACTGCTGCAGCCGGATAGTGTCGACGATGCCGTACAGGGTGTCCTGGTCGAGGATCGTATCGACCGGCAGGCGGATGCTGTCGACCTCGTCCAGCAGCGAGCCGAACACCGTCCCCTGCCCGCAGCCGGTGGTCACCACGCGGCGCGCGGTGCGCTCCTCGATGCGGTCGACGCCGGTGCGGGTGGTGACGGCGGCGGATTCGGTTTCCCAGTCGACCTGTACCGCGGCGATATCCTCGATCGATTCGACCAGCCGCTGGTTGCGCAGGTAGCCCAGCACGAGGTGCTCGGGCGCGCCGCCCAGCGTCATCAGCGTGACCAGTTCGCGCTTGTCCAGGTAGACCGTCAGCGGGCGCTCGCCCGGCAGGTAGGCCGCGCGCACGCGGCCCTGCTCGTCGACGACTTCGACCTCTTCGATCAGCGGAACGGCTGCCTGGGTAAGCTCGGGACGCAGGGTCATGACAGGAAGGCTCAGGGCTGCTGGAAGGTGCCCCGTGCCGTCCAGGCGAGCATCGGGGCTGCGGTTATGGTGCCTTTGCGGGAGATTGTACTGCGCCGGGCGCAACCGGTTTGGCGTCGGCACCGGTGCTTGCGACCGCGGGCGCCGGCGCCGCTGGGGCCGACGCCGCCACGGGCGCAACGAACGGTCCCGGATCGGTACACGGCGGGGTCTGCACCGCCGCGCGCGCGTCCTTGCCCTGTGCCTGGCGTTCGGCGTAGTAGCGTGTCGCGATCTTGTCCTGCGCACGGCACAGCTGGAAGGCAGCGACCTTGTCCGACCACGCGGCGCGGGCCTTGGTCTCCGCGGCCTTGGCCTGCTGGGCTTCGCTGGGTGGCGGCAGCTTGGCCAGCGCGCCGGCACTCAAAGTGGCCTCGGCGGCCAGGGCGATCAGCGTCAGGGTGCGTGTCATGGTCGATGCTTCCCGAAGTATTGGTGTCCTGCGTGATCAAGCTTCGCCGGGGGTATGCCGCGCGGCCCGCCCGGCCGCCGCATCCGGACTGGCGGGACCGGTCGAACGCTGCGCGGGAATCTTGCCGGACTGGATGTCGTCGTACCAAAGCTCGTGATGCTCCTTGGCCCAGGCTTCGTCGACCCAGCCGTCGCGCATGGCGCGGTACGCGCCTTCCATGCCGACCGTGCCCATGTAGATATGGCCGCACGCCATCGCGATCATCAGCACGGCGGAAATGCCGTGGATCACGTTGGCGATCTGCATGGTCGCGCGGTAGTAGTCCATGCCCGGCACGATCATGTCGAGCACCCAGCCCGAGGCCGACAGCACGATGCCGAAGATAAACACGCCGACCCAGAACCACATCTTCTCGCCGGCGTTGAAGCGCCCGCTCGGCACGTGCTTGCCGGATGCCAGTCCGCCCAGGCTGGTGACCCAGCGCACGTCGTCGCGGCCCGGCAGGTTATCGCGCACGAACACCACGAAGGCGACGATCACCGACAGCGTGAAGATGGGCCCGACCACGTTGTGCAGGTTCTTCAGGATGTAGCTGAGCCAGCCGAACAGCATGTGCCCCATCAGCGGCAGCAGGAAATGCTTGCCCAGCAGCATGATGATGCCCGACACCGCCAGCACCACGAACGAGATCGCCATGGTCCAGTGGACGATGCGCTCCAGCGGCGTGAAGCGTTCGATCATGCGGCCGGTGCGCGGCTCGCGCAGCGGGATGGTGCCGCGCCACAGGTAGAAGCCCAGGATGGCCAGCGGCACCACCAGCAGCAGCCAGCCGCCCCAGACGGTGATCACGCCGTTGCGGAACAGGCGCCATTGCTGGCCGGTGCGCTGGATCAGCACGCCGGCTTCCTTGTCGGGCAGGCTGCTGTAGTGACGCTGGTCGGAGTTGACCTCGCGCCAGACCGGCGCGTTGTTGCCGGGCTGCGTGACGGTGCGTTGCTGCTGCGACTGGGCCTCGGCGGCGATGTCGCGGCGCGGCACGTTGAAGATGTTTTCCGATGCGATGCCGGCCAGTGGCTGGGCCGGATGCGTGGCCGGGTTGTTGGCATCGGCGCTGCCCGAGGCGGTGGCCGGGCCGGTCGACGGCCCCGGTGCGGGAGCCTGGGCCGCGGCGCTTCCGGCCACGGCCATCAGTGCCAGCGCGCCGGCCGCCAGCCAGCGGCGCCACCCGGCGCCCTGCCCGCTGCGGCATGCATTGTGCGACGGCGTCATACGCCCTCCTTCAGGTCATCGGGAGCATGCGCGCGGATCGCGGCGCCTGCCCACTGCGGCGCATTCATTGCACGCGGTTGTACTCGTTCTGGTACTGGTTGCGCTGGCGGATCTGGTTATGCCAGCTGGTCTTGTCGCCCGCGGTCCAGCCCTTGGCCACGAAGGGGTCGTCGGGCGCGCCCTGGTACGCCTGGGCGTCGGCCTTGCGGTGCGACTGGTTGATGGTCTGCGGCTTTTCGCCGCACGCGGCCAGCAGCGCGCCGCACAGTGTCAGCAGGACGATGGCGCAGGCGCGGCTCATGATGTCTGCCCTCCCTGAACGCCGGTTGCGGCGGGGGTAGCCGGTGCAGCCGGTGCGGCTGGCGTGGAGCGGGCCCCGGGCGCATCCGGCGCGGCGGGACCAGCCGGCGCTGCCGGCGCCCCTGGCGCGGCCTTGGGCACGCCATAGGCGGTGCCCCAGCCGAACACGTCGCCGCCGGTACCGCGCTTGATCACGCGGTTGCGCAGGATGTCGGCAATCACATCGCCATCGCCGCCCAGCAGCGCCTTGGTCGAGCACATCTCCGCGCACAAGGGCAGCTTGCCTTCGGCCAGCCGGTTGCGTCCGTACTTCTCGAATTCGGCCTCGCTGCCATTCTTCTCCGGGCCGCCGGCGCAGAACGTGCACTTGTCCATCTTGCCGCGCACGCCGAAGGTGCCGGTCGACGGGAACTGCGGCGCACCGAACGGGCAGGCATACGAGCAGTAGCCGCAGCCGATGCAGACGTCCTTGTCGTGCAGCACCACGCCGTCGTCGGTGCGGTAGAAGCAGTCGACCGGGCACACCGCCATGCACGGTGCGTCGGAGCAATGCATGCAGGCCACCGAGATCGACTTCTCGGCGCCGACCACGCCGTCGTTGACGGTCACCACGCGGCGCCGGTTCACACCCCAGGGCACCTCGTGCTCGTTCTTGCAGGCCGTGACGCAGCTGTTGCACTCGATGCAGCGCTCGGCGTCACAGATGAATTTCATGCGTGCCATGATGTTCCTCTGCTCTGTCCTGTGGCTTATGCAAACCGCTCGATCTGGCAAACGGTGGTCTTGGTCTCCTGCATCATCGTCACCGAGTCATAGCCATACGTGGTGGCGGTGTTGACGGCTTCGCCCCGCACCACCGGCATCGCGCCTTCCGGGTAGTAGTCCTTCAGGTCCTTGCCCTGCCACCAGCCCGAGAAGTGGAACGGGATGAAGGCGGTATCCGGCCCGACCCGCTCGGTCACCAGCGCGCGCACCTTCAGCGCGGCGCCGGTCGGCGTCCTGACCCAGCAGAAGTCGCCATTGCGGATGCCGCGATCGGAAGCCGCGCGCGGGTTGATCTCGACAAAGTTCTCCTGCTGCAGCTCGGCCAGCCACGGGTTGGAGCGGGTTTCCTCGCCGCCGCCCTCGTACTCGACCAGCCGCCCGGAGGTCAGGATGATCGGGAACTTCTCGTAGACCTTGTTCTCGATATTGCGCTGCTGCACCGACTTGTACAGCGTCGGCAGCCGCCAGAACGCCATCTTGTCGTCGTGGGTCGGGTACCTGGCGACCATGTCGGGCCGCGTGGAGTACAGCGGCTCGCGGTGCTGCGGGATCGGGTCCGGGAAGTTCCACACCACCGCCCGCGCCTTGGCATTGCCGAATGGGTGGCAGCCATGGTTCTTCAGCACCACACGCTGGATGCCGCCAGACAGGTCGGTCTTCCAGTTCTTGCCCTCGGCCTTGGCCTTCTCGGCATCGGTCAGCTCGTCCCACCAGCCCAGCTTCTTCAGCAGCACGTGGTCGAACTCGGGATAGCCGGTGGTGATCTCCGCGCCCAGCGAGTACGAACCGTCCTCGGCCAGCAGGTTGACGCCGTCGCGCTCCACGCCGAAGTTGGCGCGGAAGTTGCCGCCGCCGTCCATCACGTGCTTGCTGGTGTCATACAGGTTGGGCGAACCCGGGTGCTTCAGCTCCGGCGTGCCGTAGCACGGCCACGGCAGGCCAAAGTAGTCGCCGGTCAGGTCGTAGCCCGTGACGGGGTCCTTCCCTTGCTTGCAGCGCAGCGTCTTGACGTCGAACATCTGCATATTGCGCATATGCGCTTTCAGCCGTTCGGGCGACTGGCCGGTGTAGCCGATGGTCCAGTTGCTGGCGTTGATTTCGCGCAGGATCGATTCCGGCTCCGGCTCCATCCAGGTGCGGCCGGCGCGCTTGACCTCGATCAGCTTCATGTTCTTCGACAGCTCCTTGCCAAAGCCAAGCTTGTCGGCGAACGCCTGCATGATGGTTTGGTCGGGCATCGATTCGAACAGCGGCTCGATCACCTTCTCGCGCCATTGCAGCGAGCGGTTGGAGGCCGTGCACGTGCCCGAGGTCTCGAACTGCGTGGCCGCCGGCAGCAGGTACACGGCGCGGTTCGGGTTGACCTTGTCGCCCTCGGCCGGCGGCATGTTTGCCATGGCCGCGGTCGCTGACGGATACGGGTCGATCACCACCAGCAGGTCGAGCTTGTCCAGCGCCTTCTTCATCTCCAGGCCGCGCGTCTGCGAGTTCGGGGCATGGCCCCAGAAGAACACGCCGCGCACGTTGTTGTCCTGGTCGATCAGCTCGTTCTTCTCGGTGACGATATCGATCCAGCGCGACACCGTGGTGCCGGACTTCTCCATCATCGTCTGCGAGGCGAACTGCTTCTTGATCCATTCATAGTCCACGCCCCACACCGCCGCGTAGTGCTTCCATGCCCCGGTGGCCAGGCCGTAGTAGCCAGGCAGCGAGTCGGGGTTGGGCCCGACGTCGGTGGCGCCCTGCACATTGTCATGGCCGCGGAAGATGTTGGCGCCGCCGCCCGCCACGCCGATATTGCCCAGCGCCAGCTGCACCAGGCACGACGCGCGCACGATCGCGTTGCCGATGGTGTGCTGGGTCTGGCCCATGCACCACACCAGCGTGCTGGGGCGGTTCTTGGCCATGGTCTCGGCAACCAGGTAGACCTGCGCCTCGGGCACGCCGGTCACTTCCTCGACCTTGTCGGGCGTCCACTTGGCCAGCACCTCTTCCTTGACCTTGTCCATGCCGTAGACGCGGTCGTGCAGGTACTTCTGGTCTTCCCAGCCGTTCTTGAAGATGTGGTACAGCATGCCGAACAGGAAGGCGATGTCGGTACCCGAGCGAATGCGCACATAGTGATGCGCCTTGGCCGCGGTGCGCGTGTAGCGCGGGTCGACCACGATCACCTTGCAGCCGTTTTCCTTGGCGTGCAGCAGGTGCAGCATCGACACGGGATGCGCCTCGGCCGCGTTCGAACCGATATACAGCGCTGCCTTCGAGTTCTGCATATCGTTGTACGAGTTCGTCATCGCACCGTAGCCCCAGGTATTGGCGACGCCCGCCACCGTGGTGGAGTGGCAGATGCGCGCCTGGTGGTCGGTGTTGTTGGTGCCGAAGAACGAAACCCACTTGCGCAGCAGGTACGCCTGCTCGTTGCTGTGCTTGGACGAGCCGACGAAGAACAGCGAGTCCGGGCCGGTCTGCTGGCGGATCTCCTTCATCTTCGCGGTGATCTCGTCGAGCGCCTGGTCCCAACTGATACGCTGGTACTTGCCGTTGACCAGCTTCATCGGGTACTTCAGCCGGTATTCCCCGTGGCCGTGCTCGCGCAGCGCAGCGCCCTTGGCGCAGTGCGCGCCCAGGTTGATGGGCGAATCGAACACCGGTTCCTGGCGAATCCACACGCCGTTCTGCACCACCGCGTCGACCGCGCAGCCGACCGAGCAGTGGCCGCATACGGTGCGGCGCACGACGATGCCGCTCTTGCCATCGGCGGCGCCCTTCTTGTCGTCGGCGGCATCGGCCTTGCGCAGCAGCGTCAGTTGCGACGCCGCCAGGCCGGCACCGACGCCGATGCCCGAGCGCTTGAGGAAGCTGCGGCGGTCCATGGTCGGCATGGCGCCGGCCAGGCTTGCGGCGAGCCGCTGTGAGAGGCGTCCGGTTCCGGCTTGCGCGCCGGCAGGATCGTGCCGGTTGGCGAGGCCGTCAGCGAGGCGGGCGGATGCGCCCTGCGCCGCGCGTTTGCGGGTCAAGATCATGTCTCACCTCAGATGCGGACGAGAGCCGTCCGTTTGCTGGCGGCGCGGCGAACCACGCCGCCCTGGCACTTACACCAGTGTGGTCCGGTAGTACTTGCGAATGTGTTCTGAGACCCGGTAGCCCTTGCTGTCCGACGGGGTGTCGGCGGGTTCCGGCAGAGCGGCGGCCTGGTCCGGTAGTGCCGGCCCACGCGCTGTCAGCGCTGCCGCACCCGTTGCGGCAGCCACAACTCCAGCGCCCGCGAGAAATGAGCGGCGCGCGACCCGGGTTGGCTTCTCTCTCATGTGGGGGGGCTCCTCGGCTGTCAAAGCCCGATGGTTTTCGCCGTTATGCGTTGTTATGCATATTCTAGAAGCATCTTGCAGGAAAGACCATGATATGCAAGGGTTTTTCCTGACCTGCGGTCCTTAGTTCATCTCCAGCGCCAGCGCCTCGACACTGGCGAACGCGGCCAGCAACCCGGCGGCGCCGCGATAGAAACGCGCCTGCGGGTGCGCGATCACCGCATCGCACAATTTCTCGACCCAGGGCTGCAGGTGCTGCGCGTAGAAGCGCTGCTGCTCGCCGAGGTTGGACACCGACAGGTCCTCGCCAGCCACCAGGAAGCGCATCACCTCGCACAACGTGGCGATGTGGTCCTCGGTCTCGCTGACGCCGTCGTGGCGCTCCAGGCCATAGCGGGCCAGGTCTTCGCGCAGCGCCACCAGCGGACGCTCGTTGAGAAAGCCGGTCAGGTAGAACGAGCCATACAGGAACACATCCTGCCGGCCCACGCCGACGAATAGCTGCCGGTATTCCTCTTCAACCTCCGCCGCCGTGGTCTCGGCTGCTGCAGCGCACAACGCATTCCACGCCTTGCCCAGTACCGTATCGGCATCTTCGCCGACGGCGCGGTTGGCCGCGATGTGGTGCAGCAGCGCGGCATCGGGCGCACGATAGAACAGCGTGGCCAGCAGGCCGTACAGGTCGGCGCGGGCGGTGTCCTCGGCATCGTCGGCGTGCGGTGCCGCGGTGAGCTGGATCGGCTGGAAATCTGTCATGTCGTGATGAATTGTGTCGATGGAGGCTCAGCGCAGCGTGGTGCCGCTCACAGTGCCGCTCATGGTCCCGCTCATGGTCCCGCTCTCGTGCTCCATCATGTCGATCACGCGGCAATCCGGGCACATCTTCAGCCGCTCGGCGGCGGCGCCGGAAAATGCCGGGTGGCCGGCCAGCCGGACCAGCATCGATTCCACCATCTGCGCCGTGCCGAACGGCTTGGCGCAGCGCACGCAATGGAACGGCTGGGACTCGTTGAGCGTGACCGGGCGGCGCGCGGCTTCGCCGGCCAGCAGGCGCGGCACCAGCGTAATCGCATCTTCCGGGCAGGTCTTTTCGCACAGGCCGCACTGCACGCAATTGCGTTCGATCAGGCTCAGCACGGGGCGCTCGGGGTTGTCGCGCAGGGCCTGCGACGGGCAGGCGCCGACGCACGCCATGCACAAGGTGCACTTGCCGGTATCGACAGCAATCGCGCCAATCGGCGCGGCCGCCGGCAGCGGCACGATGTCGGCGGGCACCGGCGCGTGGCGCACCAGGTGGTCGAACACGAAGTCCAGCATCTCGCGCTTGGCCGCAACGGCGCCGAACGGCGCCGGCGGCAGCGCATTGCGGCCCGGACGCAACGCGGACAGGCCGGCATCCAGCGTGGGCGTATCTGCCGCCTCGACCAGCGACAGCACGTCGGCGTCATAACCCAGTCCCGCCAGCAATGCGCGGGCGACTTCCATCTGCTCGCGCAGCGCGGTGCGGTACTGCGGCGCCTCATCGCCGGTGAGCAGCACCGCCACGCGGCTGGCACCCCAGCACAGCGCAGCCAGCCACAGCTCCAGCCCGGCCGCGGCCGGGTGGAACAGCGACAGCGGCATCACATTGGCGGGCACGCCGGCGGCACGGCCCGCGCGCGCGGCGCGGCCCAGCGCCAGCAAGGCGGGCGTGCCATATTCCTCGCCGTGCAGCAGCACGACCGGGTCGCGCGCGCCGGCCTGCCGGTAGGCGGCCAGCAGCGTACGCAGGCGAGTGCCGGTCGTCTCCGGGCCGGGATAGCCGTAGCTGATGGCACCGCTGGGGCACACCGTGGTGCACGCCCCGCAGCCCATGCACAGGTTGGGCGTGACCTCGATGCGGCCCTTGCCGTCATGCCAGCGCGACTGGATCGCCCGGGTCGAGCAAATGTCGATACAAGCCGTGCAGCCGGTGGTCTGGTTGCGGCCATGCGCGCACAGGCTGTCCTTGTAGCGGAAGAATTTCGGCTTCTCGAACTCGCCTACCAGGCCCGCCAGCGTCAGCGCCAGCGCCTGCTGCCGCGCCGGGTCGGCGCCGGCATGCAGGTAGCCTTGCGGCGGCTGGTGCATGGTGAAGGCGGGTTGGTCGCACAGGTCGAAGACCAGGTCGAAGCGGCCTTCCATGGTGCCTTGCGGCCGGTCGAAGTCGATGGCCGCGGCAGCGCCGCAGGCGCGCACGCAGTCGCGGTGCGAGCGGCAGCGCGACAGGTCGATCTGATAGCTGAAATCGATCGCGTCTTCCGGGCAGGCATCGATGCAGGCATTGCAGCGGGTGCACAGGTCCAGGTCGATCGGGTTGCTGCGTCCCGCGCCGGTTTCCCAGCTGGCCTCGAAGGCGCCGAGCCAGCCGGCAAGCGCGGACAGCCGTCCACTATGGACCGGGTAGGTACGCCTGAAAGGCTGGGCGGCGGCGCCCTCGCCCGGGGCGCTGCCGGTCAGCAGCACCGTGACCTCGAACTGCATGGCCGCGAGCCGTTCCGCCCAGGGCAGCGCGCGCTGCGCCGGGCCCAGCACCAGCACCGAGCCGTCGGAGCGGTAGTCGACCACGGGCACCGGCTCCGGCTCGGGCAACGCGGCCACCGCCAGCAGCGCGCCGATCTTGGCATTGGCGGTCCGGGGATCGCGCCGCGCGCCCTGCGACCAGCCGCCGGTCTCGCGGATATTGACGAAGCGGACCGGGGCGGTCACCACCGGGCGGCCATCCTGGCCCTGGGCGGTCTGCGCGGCAACTTCGGTAAACAGCGCGCGCTCCTGCGTGCAGGCCACGATGACATCGTCGGTGCCGTCCAGTGCGGCGGTGAAGGCGCCGATTTCGCGCCGGCACAGCAGGTGGTGGACCTTGAGCGGACCTTGTTGCTTGTCTTGTTGCTTGTCTTGTTGCTGGCCTTGCTGCGGGCCCTGGCTGGCTTCCGACAGCGCCGCCCCGTCAAGCGGCATGGTGTCGTTGCAATTGCAGATCAGCGTCGGCATGGCGAATGCGTGCTGACCGGACCGGACGTCCTTCTTGCGAGGGTCTGCGGCCCGGCGGATTGTGGGGAAGCCTATTGTAGGCTGCGCTGCCCGGTGGGGCTACGCGCACTTATCCGGATCTTGCGGAACTTGCGGGCCTTGCGGGGCCTGTTTTGCGCTTTGACTGGCCACCGGCGGCGGCGTTTCGGAGGATGCGGGTATGTCCGTAGCGCCAGCCGGGTCGCTGGCCACTGCGGGCGCCGCCGGCGGTACATCGTCCGGTTGTGCGGCGACTTGTGCGTCCGGCTGTGCGGCGGCTGCGGCCGCCTGGGCCGCAGCGCGCTCCTCGTCGGTCGGCTCGAACAGCCCCAGCGACTCGGCCTGGCGCAGCTGGCGCAGGATCCCCGGCGGGATCGGGTCGGGCTTGCCGTAGTCGTCGATGTAGGTGTCGAGGCCGTCCATCACATTGAAATGCGGATCGGCAAACAGCGTCTTGAGCGCGGCGCGCTTGACCGATTCATCGACGCCGCGCGCGACGAAGCGGGCGATATTGTCGCCGGGACGCAGCGCCGCCACGTCGGCCAGGGTCGGCAGCGGGACTTCCGGGCCGGCCTCCGGCACCGCGGTCGCAGCCTGCGGTGGCACGGGCAACGGTGATGCCTCGGCAGGCGGCAGCGGCTCCGCCGGCACGGCCACGCCCTCCCGCACCGCGGCCTTGCGGCGCGACCAGCGTGACAGGAAGGACGAATCGCTCATCGGCGTATGCGAAACAGCAAGGTCAGTAGCGCGCGCGGTCCTGCGGCGCCTTGAAGGATTCGGGCCGGCGCCGCTGCTTCGGCTCGGGCCGGTAATGCTCGTTGACGTAGGCCTGCAGCCAGTCGCGCTGCTCCGGTGCCAGCGGCACGTTCTCGACGATCTCGCCGGCGTCGAGCCAGCGGCCGGCTTCGTTGTACGACAGCGTGACCGTCATCGGCACGGGGTGGGCGTCTTCACCGGTGCCGCCGCCGTCCTCGTCCTCGGGCATGCGCCACAGCACGAACCAGCATGGCGTGGTCGAGGTCAGGTTCAGGTAATAGCCCTCGCCCTGGTCGCGGAACAGCTCGACCTCGAAGCCGGGATACAGCCAGCGCGCGCCGTGTTCGTCGTGTTCCAGGCAGACCGCGTGCGTGCCGAACTCGCCCAGGTCCGGCAGCACCGCGTCGAGCTGCCATTTCCATGGCTGCCAGCGGTTGGCCAGCGCCACCTTGCGCATCACCACCGCCATGGTGACGACGGGACGGGCGCCGGGTGGCGGCGACTGTGGCAAGGGCGTGGTTTCGGCTTCCATGGCTGCTGGCGCGGCAAGCCGCGCGCTCAGGTGTTCTGCACGACGATGCTCGGGAACTTGCTGGTCATGTCGCGCGCCTTGTCGGCGACCTTGATCGCCACCTTGCGCGCGATGCCGCGGTACAGCTCGGCCACGGGGCTGTCCGGTTCGGCCACCACGGTGGGACGGCCCGAATCGGCCTGCTCGCGGATCTGCAGGTTCAGCGGCAGGCTGCCCAGCAGCTCCACGCCATAGTCGGCGCACATCTTCTCGCCGCCGCCCTGGCCGAAGATATGCTCGACGTGGCCGCAGTTCGGGCAGCAGTACACCGCCATGTTCTCGACGATGCCGAGGATGGGGATGCCCACCTTCTCGAACATCTTCAGGCCCTTCTTGGCGTCGAGCAGCGCGATGTCCTGCGGCGTGGTGACGATCACCGCGCCGGTGACCGGCACCTTCTGCGACAGCGTCAGCTGGATATCGCCGGTGCCCGGCGGCATGTCGACGATCAGGTAGTCGAGGTCGTGCCAGTTGGTCTGGCGCAGCAACTGCTCCAGCGCCGAGGTGACCATCGGCCCGCGCCACACCATCGGGTTGTCCTGCTCGATCAGGAAGCCGATCGAGTTGGCCTGCACGCCGTGGCCCTCCAGCGGCTCCATGGTCTGGCCGTCGGTGGATTCGGGACGGCCGTCGATGCCGAGCATCATCGGCAGGCTGGGGCCGTAGATATCGGCATCGAGCATGCCCACGCGCGCGCCCTCGGCGGCCAGCGCCAGCGCCAGGTTGACCGCGGTGGTGGACTTGCCCACCCCGCCCTTGCCCGAGGCGACGGCAATCACGTTCTTCACGCCCGGCAGCAGCTTGACGCCACGCTGCACCGCGTGAGCGACGATCTTCATGGTCACGGCCACGCTGACGTTGGTGACGCCCGGCACTTGCCGCACCGCAGCAACCACCAGCTTGCGGATCGGGTCCAGCTGGCTCTTGGCGGGATAGCCGAGTTCAACTTCCAGCGAAACCTCGCCGCCGTCGACCCGGATGTTCCGGGCCGAGCGCGTGGAAACCAGGTCCTTGCCCGTGTTGGGGTCGATGACGGTGCGCAGGGCTTCGGTGACCTGCTCAGTGCTGACGCTCAAGACAAACTCCGCTTGGTTTTTCTGACTGTGTGGGATGGCCCGTACGGCCGGCGCCACCGGCTGGACTGGCACCTAATGTATCAAAGTTTGACGTCTTCCCCTGCCTAAGGAAGGGGATTCCCACAGCTGGCGATGCACGTCCGCATCGGAGAATGTTCAGCGCAGCATTAGTATCACGGTCATGCACGGCACCGCAGCTACTACAGGTCCACTCTCTTATTCGCAGTCCTGCGATACCTTTCGGCCGCGTCGTGCTGTCTTTCGAACCGCACGCCGAACAGGACTGGGTAGAACCGCTTTCGTTCACTTCCTCAAAGGTGGCCCCGTGCGCAATCGCTTTGTAGCGGAGCTTGGCCCGGAAGGACGACCAGGATGCGTCATAGACGCTTTTCGCCATCTTGGTCCTGGCGAGTTTCACAGCCGACACGTTGCCAACTGCGATGTAATCGAAGCGGCGGACGAGGTCGAGCGCAAGCTTGTGCTGGAAGTCGGCGCGGGAATTCGCCACCTTGGCATGCAGCTTGGCGATATGCCGCTTGTGCTTTCGCGCACGCTGCGCCTTGGCCAGTCGTTCGGCGGCATGCCGGCCAAACCGGTCATTGAAAAACTTCTCGCCGGTCGAGAGCGTCGCGAAGTCCTTCAAGCCAAGGTCGATGCCGACGCCAGCTTGAATCGGGCGTGCCGGCACATCAGGAATCTCGATCACAATGTTGAGAAACCAGTTCCCGCGCGAATCCTGCGCAAAGTTTGTGCCGTCCTTGATCTTGCCTTCAGGCAACGGGCGGCTGTTGAACACGCGGAAGCTATTGCCGGCAAAGCGAAACGCCTCGCCTTCTCGTTTCAGATCGCGGCCCTTCAGGGGCACCCAGCCCAGGCACTTCCTGCCGCGGTATCGCAGATAAGTACGGCGATGCTGGCTGCGCGATTTAGCGTACTGCTCGCACGTCGCATTGACGGTGCCGGAATGGATACAGAGTTCCTTGCTGCTGCCAGTGGTCAGCACATTCAGATCGAACCCGCTCGGCCACTTCTTACCCCATTTGAGCGCGTGCTTCTGCGTGTCATTGCAGAAGTTCCAGACGAAGTTCACCGCTCGGCTCTGCCTGTTGAGCAGGCCGTTGAGCGACTTGACCCGGTAGCGGTAGACGAGAATCATGCCGCTCATTCTAACGTTGGAATGCCACCTGGCGACGCCGCTCCTTTCACTTCCCGCCATGAAAGGCTGGGAGTGAAAGGAGCGAATCTGAGGCAATGGTCAATGGGAGTCCGAGAAGAGCGGCCAACTCCCCTGTGCCAGGTGTGGGATTACAGACATTTACAAATCTCACAACCTTGCACTTGTGCGCGCGCCGCCATATCCATATTGTAGTGCGGTTGGGCGGACAGGCACCCGGGCATTGGCCATCGCGCCGGCCGCGCCGCCGCCAACGCGCACAAAGGGTTATCTGCGGTATCGCCTTGCGGTTACCATCCGCATGCGGTACCAGGAACATTACGGGAATATCAGAAGGAGAAAGCATGAAGATCAAGCTCGTCACTGTCTCGCTCGCCGCTGCCACCCTGCTGGCCGCGGGTTGCGCCACCGAACAGCAGACCCATACGGCCGTCGGTACCGGCGTAGGCGCCGCGGTGGGCGCGGGGCTTGGCAACCTGATCGGCGGCAATACCACCGGCACGCTGGTCGGCGCGGCCGTGGGCGGAGCCGTCGGCGGTGCGACCGGCTACAACTGGAATGCCATCCGCGGCAAGCTGAACAAGGACACTGCCGGCACCGGCACCCAGATCACCGAGCAGCCGGACGGCTCGCTGAAGGTGAACATCCCCAGCCAGGTGACCTTCGATACCGACAGCGCCAGCATCAAGCCGTCGTTCCGCTCCGTGCTCGACCAGGTCGCCCAGACGCTGGGCCAGCACCAGGATGTCAGTGCCAATGTCGTGGGCCATACCGACAGCACCGGCAATCCCAGCTACAACATGCAGCTGTCGCAGCGCCGGGCCCAGAGCGTGGCGAGCTACCTGGGTGACCGCGGCGTCGCACGGAACCGCCTGACGGCCGAGGGCCGGGGCCAGGCCCAGCCCGTTGCGGACAATGCCACCGAGGCTGGCCGGCAACAAAATCGCCGTGTCGAAATTTTTTTGAAACCAATTCAAGGGTGACCCAGTCATAGAAACAGGTACCGCTTGCCACCGTTGCTGGCTCGCGATGGGTGGCTGACCTCCCGGGCGGTACCTGATTTCTCCTCCTTTTCCGTTGTGGAAAGCTGCGCCGGCACTGACCGGCGCTTTTTTTTGGCCGTTTGCAGGGAATGGCCTGTGCCATTTCAGCGGATTCCGCCATGCGGAACCGGCGCATCCGCGGCACTACGTTGCTAAAATAGCCCCTCCCCGGCACGCGCCCGCCTCGCGCGCAGCGCCGTCGCCACTGATATTCCCCGCCCCTGACCGGCTCTTCGTCTATGACCGCACGTCGCATCCTCGTCACATCCGCCCTGCCTTATGCCAACGGCCAGATCCATATCGGCCACCTGGTGGAATACATCCAGACCGATATCTGGGTGCGTTTCCAGCGCATGATGGGCAACGAGGTCTACTACGTCGGCGCCGACGACACGCACGGCACCCCGGTGATGCTGCGCGCCGAGAAGGAAGGCATCACCCCCAAGCAGCTGATCGACCGCGTCTGGACCGAGCACAAGCGCGATTTCGACAGCTTCCTGGTGTCATTCGACAACTACTACAGCACCGACGCGGATGAAAACCGCGAGCTGTGCGAGAAGATTTACCTGGCCCTGAAGGCCGAGGACCTGATCGCCGAGCGCGATGTCGAGCAGTTCTTCGACCCCGTCAAGAACATGTTCCTGCCGGACCGCTTCATCAAGGGCGAATGCCCCAAGTGCGGGGCCAAGGACCAGTACGGCGACTCGTGTGAGGTTTGCGGCACTACCTATGTGCCGACCGACCTGAAGAACCCTTACTCGGTGGTCTCGGGCGCCACGCCGGTGCGCAAGTCGTCGACGCACTTCTTCTTCAAGCTGTCCGATCCGCGCTGCGAGACCTTCCTGCGCGAATGGGTGGCCGACCTGGCGCAGCCCGAGGCCGCCAACAAGATGCAGGAATGGCTGGGCGGCGAAGGCGAGGCCTCGACCCTGTCGGACTGGGACATCTCGCGCGATGCGCCCTACTTCGGCTTCGAGATCCCCGGCGCTCCCGGCAAGTATTTCTATGTGTGGCTGGACGCGCCGATCGGTTACTACGCCAGCTTCAGGAACCTGGCGCAGCAGCGCGGCATCGACTTCGACGCCTGGGTCGGCCCGCACTCCACCGCCGAGCAGTACCACTTCATCGGCAAGGACATCCTGTACTTTCACACGCTGTTCTGGCCGGCAATGCTGCGCTTCTCGGGCTACCGCACGCCGACCAATGTGTTCGCACACGGCTTCCTGACGGTGGACGGCGCCAAGATGAGCAAGTCGCGCGGCACCTTCATCACCGCGCAGAGCTACATCGACACCGGCATGAACCCGGAATGGCTGCGCTACTACTTCGCCGCCAAGCTCAATGCGAGCATGGAAGACCTGGACCTGAACCTGGACGACTTCATCGCCCGGGTCAACAGCGACCTGATCGGCAAGTACGTGAATATCGCCAGCCGCGCGGCTGGCTTCCTGGTCAAGCGCTTCGAAGGCAAGGTCGACGAGGCCGCGCTGGCGCACCCGCTGCTGGAGCAGCTGCGCCAGGCCGCGCCGCAGATCGCGCAGCTGTATGAAGCACGCGAGTACAGCAAGGCGCTGCGCCAGGTGATGGAACTGACCGACACGGTCAACGCCTTCGTCGACACCGAGAAGCCGTGGGAACTGGCCAAGGACGAAAGCAAGCGCGCCGCGCTGCACGCCGCCTGCTCGGTGTCGCTGGAAGCCTTCCGCCTGCTGACGGTGTACCTGAAGCCGGTGGTGCCGAACGTGGCCGCCGGCGTCGAACGCTTCCTGAACGTCGAGCCGCTTGACTGGCGCGCCATCGACAAGCAGCTGTCCGCGGCCAACCCGGTGCAGGCCTACCAGCACCTGATGACGCGCGTCGATGCCAAGCAGGTCGACGCACTGCTGGCGGCCAACCGCGAATCGCTGCAGGCCACGGCGGCGCCCGCTGCCGCGGCAGCGTCGATCGAGCCGGTGGCCGAGACCATCACCATCGACGATTTCGCCAAGGTGGACCTGCGCGTGGCCAGGATTGTGGAATGCCAGAAGGTCGAAGGCTCGAACAAGCTGCTGCAGCTGACGCTGGACCTGGGCGAAGGCAAGACCCGCAACGTGTTCTCGGGCATCCAGTCGGCCTACGCGCCCGAGCAGCTGGTCGGCAAGCTGACCGTGGTGGTGGCCAACCTGGCACCGCGCAAGATGAAGTTCGGGATGTCCGAGGGCATGGTGCTGGCGGCATCGGCGGCTGATGAGAAGGCCGCGCCGGGCCTGTACATCCTGGAGCCGCACAGCGGAGCGGTGCCGGGCATGCGGATTCGCTGAAGCGGATCGCGCGCAGGAAGCGGCGGCGGCCTTCGGGCGGCCGCTTTTTTTTTGCACCGAGGTGGTGTCAGCCGCCCTGCATCTTCGACGGATCGTCGCTGCGCGAAGTCGTCGTCACGGTGCCATCGCTGTTGAAATGCACATTGAAGAAGGCCTTGTCGGTCGAGGTCTCCATCCAGCGGTAGCCCCACACTTCTTCCTTCTTCAGCGCGAAGGCCTCGACCTTGGTCGGCTTGCCCAGCAGGCGGCGGATATCGTCCTTGCTCATGCCGGCGCGCACGCGCGCGAAATTCTCCGGCGTCAGCACCTGCTCGATGCGCGCGACCTTGCCGTCCGCGCCGATGGTGACCATCCACGTGGTGGTGCCCTCGGGGCCGCGCGGGTATTCCAGCCGGCGGCCGCCGTCTGCCTCTTCCCAGACGATCTCGGGCTTGCCGGCCTGGCGCCGCAGCTCTTCCTCGGTGGACTGGCCGGGCACGATGCCCTTGAACAGCTGGCTGTCGGGCTTGATCGCGTTCCAGGTGTTGCGCGCGGTTTCGCCCGCCTTGTTCATCGCTTCATCGACCTTGCGCTGGTCGCAGCCGAACAGCGCAAGCACAGAGGCAATCAGTCCCATGGCGGCAAGGCGTCGCGGCGACGCGTAGTTGGCGGGGCGTAGGTGGGTGGCGCTTGCTTCAGCGGCGCACGGGCTCGGCAATGACTGCCGAAGCGGCCGCGGCCGCGCTTTCCGGATCGAGTATCTGGCCGTCATCCTGGCTCCTGCTGGTGCCGCGGCGGTTCGAGGCGCCCGAGAACAGGATCGCCCAGCTGTCGAAGCGGCGGTTGAACAAGACCGACAATCCGTTGATGGAGCCGCCCTTGGCAATCAGCGACCAACGCCGCGAGAACTGCCAGGTCAGCTTCACCACGTTGGAGGCCGAGGTCAGGCTCTGTTCGTAGCCCACCGCGATCTGGTCGGTGATGGCCTTGCCCATGCTGACCACCTGCTGGTCGTTCAGGCCCGCGGTGCTGGGCCCGATCGAGAATTCGTCGATGCCGAAATGCGAGACGATGCCCTTGCCCGCCTTGCCGCCGATCATGCCGAGCGCCGCCCCGCCCAGCGCGGCGCCGCCAAGCGCCCGCTGCTGGCCCGCGCCGGCGCTTTCGGCGCCGTAGCCGAACATCAGCCACGACAGCTTGTCTTCGTCGGGCACGTTGGGCTCCGACACCAGCCGCACGCGCGGCAGCCGCACCGTGCCGGTCACCTCGACGCCCGCCTCCACTTCCTGGTTGCGGCGCATGGCGCGGATGTTCATGTTCGGGTTGTCGATCGGGCCGTTGAAGTTGATGATACCGCGCTCGATGTCCAGCTTGCGGCCGAAGGCCTCGTAGGTGCCATCCGTCACGCGCACCGTGCCGATGGCCTTCAGCGGCACCAGCGGTTCGCTCTTGACCCCGAGCTGGCCGGCCAGCAGCAGGTCGGCGCCCGCGCCGCGGAAGCGGAAGTCGTTGCCCAGGTCGACGGTCAGGTCGATCACCGGGCTGAACTTGCTCGCCGGCTTGGTCTCGGGCACCACCGGCGTCGCGGCGGTCTTGACCGCGCGCTGGTCCTTGCGGCGGATCACCACCACGTCGTCGCCCAGCACCGGCGCGCCGGCCTTGGGCAGGTCGAACAGGCCGCGGTCGACGCGGAACTTGCCGCGGATCACGACCTGCTTGTTTTCGTTGGCGATGCTGGCATCGCCCGACACCACCAGCGTGCGTTCCGGGCTGGCGAACAGCTGCAGCTTGTCGGCGACGATCTTGCCGGTCAGGTTGGGATCGGCCTCGCCCAGCTTGACGTTGCCGGTGGCGGTGATCTTGCCGTCGCCGCCGTGGAACTCGACGTGCTTCAGTTCCACTGTGTTCTGGTCGAGCGCCACGCGCACGGTGCCGTCGGTCAGGCGCAGGCCGATGTCATACAGCGTGACGGCGAGATTGTCGCCATCGATGGTGCCGGCCAGCAGCGGCGCGCCGACCGTGCCGCCCAGCCGCAGCGCCGCGGCCAGGCGCCCGTCGAAGGCATACTGCGGCCCGGTCAGCGCCTCGAGCGACTTCAGGCGCGGCACATCGACCGTGACGGTGCCCGCCAGCGTCGATGCCGGCCCCACCGTCTGCAGGCCCTGTTCCTGCACCAGCCCGGCCGAGGCATCGACCACCACCTTGCCGATGCGCCCCGACACCATGCCGCCGCGCAGCGCGATGCGGTTGCCGCCCGCCTCGGCGCGCAGGCTGGTTTCGCCCAGGCCCATGGTGGTAAAGCCGCGGCCGGCATTGACCGACAGGTCGCCGCTGCGCCGGCGTACTTCGGCAAACCCGCTCGCGGTCTCGGCCAGCGCCAGGTTCCAGCGGCCGTCGATGACCAGGTCGGAGCGCACCGGCGGTTTCTCGCCGGTGATGGTTTCCATCAGTTCGAGCACGTGGCCGACCTGCAGGCCGTTCAGCGTGCCCTGGCTGCGGATGCGGCCATGGTCCCAGTCGAAGCTGTCGATGGCGAGCGTGGCGTTGTCCATCAGCAGCCGCGTGGCGCCCAGGCGCACGCGCTGGTCGGCGACCAGCAGCTGTGTCGGCGCGGCCAGCCGCAGGTTGACGGTGCTGCGCTCTTCCAGCGTGCGGATGGTGCCGTTCCAGCCCTCCTTGCCTTTCCATGCGCCCTGCCCCGCCAGCGCCAGCTGCAGCGGCCGGCGGTTCAGGGTGCCGGCGGCCTTGACGTCGAAGGCGTGGTTGGCCTGGGTGCCGTTGAGGGTCGCGTCGAGCGTGCTGAGGCTGGCCTGCGGCCCGCGGTAGTCGCGCGCGGCCAGCTGCACCGACAGCGGTCCGTCCAGCCCGCCACGCACCTCGGCGCGGCCGCTGGCGCTGGCCACCTTGTGCGGTCCCACTTCCAGTGCCTGCGCGTTGTAGTCGGCCACCACCTCGGGCTTCTTCAGCGTGCCGGTGATGGTGGCATCGAGCTTGAGCTTGCCGGCCACGCCGAACTTGAGCCGCGCCAGCTGCGGCGCGTCGACCGCCAGCCTGAGCTGGTCGCCGCGCGCGCCGAAGCTGCCGCGCAGGTTGGCCTGGTTGCCGGCCATATTGAGCGCCGCTTCGCTTGGCAGCAGCCGCTCGCCGGCGAGCCGCACCTTGCCGCCGCCGGTCATCGGCAGGCCGGCGTATTCGCTCTCGTGCACGGCAAAATCCAGCGCCACGCCAAGCACCGGGGCAATCTCGCCGCTGGCGCTGAAGTCAGCGTTGATACGGCCCGCGGCCACCTTGGCCAGCCGCGACGGATCGAATGACGCCAGCTTGCCCTTGAAGCTGAACGGCTGCCTGTCCTTCAGGCCGAGCTTGCCTTCCGCGCTCAGCACGCCGGGGCCGACGGTCGCGCGCAGCGCGCCCAGCGTGACGGTGTCGGCGTCCATGCTGGCGTCGGCGAACAGCTTGAGCGCAGCGCCGGACAGGTCCAGCGCCACGCTCTGCCGGCCGGGCTCCATGCGCAGCACCACCGGGCCGGACAGGCTGGCGCTGGTGAGCGAGCCATGCAGCGCCGCGGGGTCGAGCCGGTGCACGTCAAGGTCGAAGCCGCCGCGCCCATCGCGCAGCGAGCCGCCGCCGGTGATTTCGGCCTTGCCGGTCAGCGCCACGCGCAGGTTGCTGATGGCCTGCGCCATTTCGCTCAGTTCGACGTGGGCGCGCACCGAATGCACGGGCAGGCGCTCCTTGTCGAGCAGGCCGGCTTCAAGGTTGCGGATCTCGATGTCGCCTGCGACGGCAAGCGGCGCGGGCGGCGGCACCGCGGCGGGTGCGGATGCGGAGGGTGCGGATGCGGCAGGCGGCGCCGGGGTCGCCGCCGCGCCATCCACCGGCCGCAGCTCGGCATGCACCGTCAGGTCGGCCTGCGGCGCGGTGGGGCTGAACAGCCGCGGGTTGATGCGCTCGCCATCGACCAGCAGGTTTGTAAACGGCACCTTGCCGAACGGCGTCAGGTCGGCGCCGGCGCGCGCATGGATGCGGTCGCCGTTGGCCTGCAGCTCGGCGCGCAAGGCTTCGAGCGTGCCCCTGGCGGTGGCGTTGACGGCAAAGGACTCCTTCTGCCAGCTCGCCTCCAGCAGCGCCTCGGCGCTGAGCGGGAATGGCGCGCGTGCGCCGATCTGGGCGTTGGTTGCAAGCTTGCCGTACGGCGTCTCCAGCTTGTCCACGCTGACGCGGTGGTGCTGGCCGTCGCTGTGCAGTGCGCCGGACAGGTTGGCGAACACCATCGGCTCGGCGGCGGGTGACGTGCCCTGCAGCAGCGCCAGCCGCTCCAGGGTCAGCGCGTCGACGTCGATCGCCAGCGGCAGTTCCAGCGACTTCGGCATCTGCGCCGGCTCGGTGCTCGGCTCTGACGGGCCCAGCCGGACCTCGACCTTGCCGATGCGCAGGTAGTCCAAGTGCAGGCGGCGCGGCTGCCAGGTCATGGCCCAGCTGCCATCGACGCGGTCCACCGTCACGCGGGTCTGGCCGCTGGCAAAGACCACGTCGCGCAGCCGCAGGCCATGCGCCACCGTGCCGCCTTCGAGCCGGCCGCTGAGCATGCCGGCCGACAGCCGAGTCGCCAGCGTCCACAGGTGGCGCGTGCCGGCCTCGGTGCCCAGTGCCGCCACGCCCGCGCCGACCAGCGCCACCACCAGCAACACCAGCACGCCGACCAGCCAGGCGAGCGCGCGCCATACGCGCCGGCGCTTGCGCGGCGCGGGCGGGTTCGGCTCAGTGGGCGTGCCCTCGCCGGGCACGTCGGGCAGGTCGTGGGCGCTCATGTTCGCATCCCATGCGCGCGGGCGGCCATCAGAACGCCACCCCCAGCGAGATATGCGGCCGGAACTGCTGTTCCTGGATGCCGTAGCCGACGTCCAGCTGCAGCGGGCCCACCGGCGTGCGCCAGCGCACGCCGACGCCCACGCCGTTGTAGATCGTCACGCCGCGCAGGTTGTCGGCGGCCGTGCCCAGGTCCCAGAACACCGCCACGCCCCAGTCCGGCTTGAACCAGTACTGGTACTCCAGGCTGCCGGTGCCGAGATACTTGGCCGGCAGGATGCTGGAGCCGCTGGGGGTGCCGATCGACTGGTAGGTGTAGCCGCGGATCGAATCGGTGCCGCCGGCGCGGAAGCGCAGCGTTGCCGGGATCTGGCTCGAACTGTCGCCGGTCAGGTCGGCGCCCAGTTCCAGCCGCGCCACCACCAGGTCGCGCTTGCCCACCGGGATGTACTGGCGGATACGGCCATACAGGCGCAGGAAGGTGGCATCGCTGAGGAAACCCCGCGCGGCCACGCCGACCTGGGTGCTGATCACGTTGCCGCGGCGCGGGAACACCGGGTTGTCGACATCGCGCCGGGTCCAGGCGAAGGCCGGCACCAGCGCCTTGCTGATCTGGGCCGCCTGGCCCTCGGGCAGCAGCTTGTCATAGTAGAAGTCGAGCGACGTGGTGACGTCGTACTTCTCGCGCGAGCGCGAGCGCTTCAGGCCCGCGCGCAGGCTGGTGGTATCGGTGTTCTCGAGATCGATGGTGCGCTCGTAGCTGCTGTACACGCTGTTGCGGTAGGCGCCGCGGGACGGCGGCATCGCCGCCTCGGCGAACAGGTAGGACCGCTTCTGTTCGATCCGCGCTTGCGAGTCGAAGGTCCAGGCGCGGTTGAACAGGTTGTAGTAGGAATAGCGCCCTTCCACCTGTGCGCCGGTATCGGTGGTAAAGCCGACGCCGCTGTTGAGCCGGTGCACCGGGTATTCGCGCACGCGCACCGACACCGGCGCGGTGACCACGCCGTCGGGCGCCTTGTCGGCATCCGGCGGCGGCTCCAGGTCGACCTGGACGTTGGAGAAATACGGCTGGTTCTGGATCGCGCGCTGCAGCTCGAGCAGCCGCTCGACGCGGTACGGCTCGCCCTCGCTGAGCGGGTTGACGTTGTAGACGATCTCTTCCGGGTAACGGCGGTTGCCGCGGACCTTGAGCGGCCCCAGCAGGTAGGCCGGCCCGCTGGCGTAGTGCGCGGACAGGTCGGCGCGCAGCTCGTCGGGCTCCACCCGCGCCTGCGACGCTGCCAGCCGCGCACCGTAGTAGTTGTGGCTCTGCAGCGTCATCAGCGCGTCTTCCTTGGCCTTGTCCCAGTCGGCCTGGCGGAACGGGTCGCCCGCCGGCAGGCCCCACTTGGCCTGCATCTCGGCCACCTGCTCGGGCGAGCGCGTCGCCGCCGGGCCGGTCACCTGGACATCGACATTGCGGATCAGCGTGCGCGCGCCAGGGTCGACCGTGACGTGGACCACGCGCTTGTCGCCCTCGCCCTCCACGCGGGTGGTGGTGGTCGGATCGAAATAGCCTTCGGTCGAGGTGAACTGGCGCACCTGCTCGCCCACGGTCTCGACCATGTAGTCGAACTGGTCCTGCGACAGGTCGGTGCGGTCCTTGTAGCGCGACAGGTCCAGGTGCTCTTCGAGCATCTCCTTGATCGGCTTGGGGGCTTCGACCTCGACCTTGTAGGCGCCGAGCGCGGCACCGGCCGGCAGCAGCATCATCAGCAGCGCGGCGAGCGCGAACGCGGCCGCGCGCGCCCGCCAGGGCAGCGGCGCGGGATGTGCCGTATCCGTCCCCCCGGTGCGGTCGATCGTCATCCGTTGAAGTCGCCGGGCGCCCCGGACGCGGTGTCAGCAGGTTTAGCGGTGATAGCGGTGTCTCGCGGCATCGCCGTTTGTCCACACATACGAAGTCGGTATTTGACCACACACCGCGCTGCGTCCGGAATCTTCCTACCCCCGGAAAGCAGGCCGGGGGCCAAATGCGACCCCGCGCCGGGCCGATACTGTAAAATCCTGCCCCACTGCATCCATTACACGCCCCAAGCGGCGCATACGGTTTCACCATGGCCATGTACGAATCCGAGATCACCCAGTTCCTGAAGCAGCTCAAGCAAGAGCGCCCGACGCTCGAAGCCGAGCAGCGCGACGGCCGCGCCCTGCTGTGGGACAAGGCGCCGATCGACCTGGAAGAGCGCGCCCGCGCCCAGGCGTCGCGCGTGGCCCAGAAGCCATACGTCTACTCCCAGGACAACTGATCCCCCCCAGCGCGCCCTGCCACCGGCGATGAGCACAGCCGACCAGGACAAGCTGCCGCTGCCCGCCGCGGTCGCCGGCGCTGCCGACAACCTTGCCGGGCCCGCGGGTCCCGCCGACATGGTCGACGGGATGGCGTTCGCGCGCCTGTACGGCGAGCCGCTGTTCAAGCTGCCGCAGGACCTATACATCCCGCCCGATGCGCTCGAAATCTTCCTGGAAGCGTTCGAAGGCCCGCTGGACCTGCTGCTGTACCTGATCCGCAAGCAGAACTTCAACGTCCTCGACATCCCGATGTCGCAGGTCACGCGACAGTACCTGTCGTATATCGAGCAGATCCGCAAGACCAACCTGGAGCTGGCGGCGGAATACCTGCTGATGGCGGCCATGCTGATCGAGATCAAGTCGCGCATGCTGCTGCCGGTCAAGAAGGCCGACAGCGACGAAGACGCCGAGGACCCGCGCGCCGAACTGGTGCGCCGCCTGCTGGAGTACGAGCAGATGAAGCTGGCCGCGCAGCGCCTGGACACGGTGCCGCAGCTCGGCCGCGACTTCCTGCGCTCGCAGGTCTATATCGAGCAGAGCCTGGCGCCGCGCTTCCCCGAAGTCGAGACCATCGACCTGCAGGCCGCCTGGGCCGACGTGCTCAAGCGCGCCAAGCTGAACCAGCACCACAAGATCTCGCGCGAGGAGCTATCGGTGCGCGAGCACATGAGCCAGATCCTGCGCCGGCTGCAGCATGCGCGCTTCATGGAGTTCTCGGAACTGTTCGAGGACGCGATCCGCTCGGGCAAGGGCGTGCCGGTGGTGGTGGTCAACTTTATCGCCATGCTGGAGCTGTCGCGCGAGTCGCTGGTCGAGATCACCCAGGCCGAGCCGTTCGCGCCAATTTATGTGCGATTGGCGTACAGCCCTTCCTGACCCACCCTTGCGGCAGGGTCCGCCCCCGTCCCACTTGATCTACAATCCGCCGACAGCCGGCACAATAGGCCCAAAAAGCGCCAGGAAGGCAAAACGCCCCGAAGGCCCGGCATGTCACGGCGCCGCCCCCCGGAGACCGGCGCCACGGGTCACACCCTCACGACAGCACACCTAGCCAGATGAAAGTCATTTCCTCCATCCAAGAGCTGCGGGACCAGCTGCGCGGCCAGAACCGCGCTGCCTTCGTCCCCACCATGGGCAACCTGCACGAAGGCCACCTGTCGCTGATGCGCCTGGCGCGGCAGCACGGCGACCCGGTGGTGGCGTCGATTTTCGTGAACCGCCTGCAGTTCGGCCCCAACGAGGATTTCGACAAGTATCCGCGCACGCTGCAGGACGATATCGAGAAGCTGCAGAAGGAAGGCGTCTATGTGCTGTTTGCGCCCTCCGAGCGCGATATGTACCCGGTGCCGCAGGAATACCGCGTCGAGCCGCCGCACGACCTGGGCGACATACTGGAAGGCGAGTTCCGCCCCGGCTTCTTCAAGGGCGTATGCACGGTGGTGATGAAGCTGTTCTCGTGCGCGCAGCCGCGCGTGGCGGTGTTCGGCAAGAAGGATTACCAGCAGCTGATGATCGTGCGCCGCATGGTGCAGCAATTCGCGCTGCCGATCGACATCATCCCGGCCGAGACCATTCGCGACGAAGACGGCCTGGCGCTGTCGTCGCGCAACCGCTACCTGAGCCCGGACGAGCGCGCCGAGGCGCCGGTGCTGTACCGCACGCTGCATGAGGTGCGCGACACGGTGCTGGGCAGCGACCGCGCCGGCGCCGACCTGCTGGCGGTGGAGGCCAATGCCGTGGCGGCGCTGGCCAAGCGCGGCTGGAAGCCGGACTACGTGTCGATCCGCAAGCGCAGCAACCTGCAGGCGCCGACGCACGAGGAATTTGTCGCCGGCGAGCCGCTGGTGGTGCTCACCGCGGCCAAGCTGGGCGCGACCCGCCTGATCGACAACCTGGAAATCTGAGCGCGGGCGCGGGTTAGCGGGTTTCGCAAAAAAAAGCAGGCCGCCGGCCTGCTTCTTTCATGCCCGGCGCATGGCTGAGCGCTGCGCCGTCTTCACGACATGGCGGCGGTGCCCGCGCCGCCGCTTCCACCAGATCAGCACGCCGGTCAGGGCAAAGGCCAGTGGCGCCAGCCCGAACAGCGTGATGAAGATCCGCCCCGGCAGGCCGAACGCCTCGCCGGTATGCAGCGGGAACAGCCAGTTCAGCAGCGTGTCGCCGGCGGGCGCGTCGTGCGGGTCCTTCGCGCCCAGCCGCGTCCCGGTCCAGGCGTCGAGCCAGAGCCGGGTCGCGCCGCTGTCCTTGCGCACCTCGTCCGGCTGGCGCAGCCGCACTTCGAAGGCGTCGCCCGGCTTGCGCGGGAAGCTGATGCGGGTGATGCGCGCGTCGGGATACTGGGACTGCGCCGCCGCCATGATCTGGCCTGCGTCGAGCGGGCGGGCATCGGGCGCATGCGGGGCCGAGACATGCTTGGCCGGCGGTGTCACCGTCATCACCCCCGCCACGATCGGCGTCACCCATTTCGGCAGGTTCAGGTACCAGCCCGAAAAGGCAAGGATGGCCAGCACCGGCGCCGCCAGGATGCCGCCGGCCCGGTGCAGCGAATAGTTGAAGCGCGGCCACGAGCCGCCATGGCTGATCCGGAACGCCTGCGCCCATGCGCGCAGTTTCGTCTTGGGCCACCACACCGCCACGCCCACCAGCGTGGTCAGCAGCAACATCATGCCCGCCACGCCGGTGATGGTCTTGCCGGTCTCGCCGCTGAGCAGGTAACGGTGCAGGTGGAACAGCGTGGGCAGCAGTAGCCGGCGCGAGACGCCGGGCTCGCCCCACACGCGCTCGCCCTTCACCGCCAGCGTCACCGGATCGACCATCACCTGCCGCGAGCGGCCCGGTACCACGCCCTCCGGCCCCTTGACCGGATACCAGGCGATGAAGACGCCTTCGTCGTGGGTCGGCAGCATCAGCAGGTTGGGCCGGCCATACGGCGGCGCGGCCAGGCGCTCGGTCACGGCCTGGACGGTAGCCGGCGTAACGATTCCACTGGCGGGCGCCGACGCAACCAGCAGGTCCGGGTTGAGCCAGGCATCGAGCTCATCGCGCCACGCGATGGCCATGCCGGTCAGGCCCAACAGGACAAAAAGCAGGCCGAGGCTCAGCCCGATATAGAGATGCAGCTTGACGAGGACGACGCGCAGGCGGCCGGTGACCATGGCTTGTGTTGTGTATTTGAGACGCTGCAGCGTGCTCGATATGACCCGAAAGCCATATCGCGACGGAATGCAAATGCGAAAGATTCGCGATTCTAACAGGGAGAAGTTGCGCGGAGACGGCACGATCCGCGCAATGGCGGATCCGCAACGACTGCTCAGCGTTGCAGCGGCGCGAACATTGCCCCCAGGTCGAGGTGCGCCGCCAGGGTGTCGGCAAACCGCTCGATCGACGCTTCGCGCAGCGCATCGAGGTCCACTGCCTGCGCGCCATCCAGTCCTGCCCAGCGCAGCAGCGCCTGGCAGCCGGCCGGATCGTCGAACAGGCCGTGGACATAAGTCGCCATGACCTGGCCATCGGCCGAGCAGGCGCCGTCGGGGCGCATGGTGCCGTCGCCGCGGTCGAGCCACAGCGCGGGCCGCTCCAGCCCGGCGCCGGTGGTAACGCCCAGATGGATCTCGTAGCCCCGCACTGGCGCGTCCGCATCCGCCAACCGGCCGCTGACCTGGCGCAGCTGCTTCTCGGCGGCGAGCGTGGTCTCGTAGTCGAGCCAGCCCAGGCCCGCACTGCTGCCGGCCGGGCCTTCGCGGCCGTCGGGGTCATTCACTTGCCGGCCCAGCATCTGCATGCCGCCGCAGATGCCGACCAGCTTGCCGCCGTAGCGCAGGTGCCGCTGCAGCGCCGCCTCCCAGCCGTTGGCGCGCAGGAACGCCAGGTCGGCACGCACGCTCTTGCTGCCGGGCAGCACCACCAGGTCGGCAGGCGGGACCGGCATGCCGGGCCCGATGAACTGCAGGTCTACCTGCGGATGCGCGCGCAGCGCGTCGAAGTCGGTATGGTTGGCGATGCGCGGCAGCACCGGCACGATCACGCGCAGCCGCTGCGCCCCGGACCTGGTGGCCTGGGTGCCGACGATGGCGTCCTCCGCATCCAGGTGCAGGCCGTGCAGGTACGGCAGCACGCCGAACACTGGCTTGCCGGTGCGTGCGGTGAGCCAGTCGAGACCCGGCTCGAGCAGGCTGATATCGCCGCGGAAGCGGTTGATGATGAAGCCGGTCACGCGCGCGCGTTCGCTGTCAGACAGGCAATCGAGCGTGCCGACCAGGTGCGCGAACACGCCGCCGCGATCGATATCGGCGACCAGCACCACCGGGCAATCGACCCGCTCGGCGAAGCCCATGTTGGCGATATCGCGCTCGCGCAGGTTGATCTCGGCGGGGCTGCCGGCGCCTTCCACCAGCACCACGTCATAGGCCTGTTCCAGCCGCGCGTGCGAGGCGAGCACCGCCTTCATCGCCTCGGGCTTGTAGGCGTGGTAGGCGCGGGCATCGAGGTCGAGCCGCGCGCGGCCATGGATGATCACCTGCGCGCCGGTGTCGCTGCTGGGCTTGAGCAGCACCGGGTTCATGTCGGTATGGGGCGCCAGCCGCGCGGCCTGCGCCTGCAGCGCCTGCGCGCGGCCGATTTCGCCGCCGTCCGCGGTCACCGCGCTGTTCAGCGCCATGTTCTGCGGCTTGAACGGCGCCACGCGCGTGCCGGCGCGCGCCAGCACGCGGCACAGCCCCGCGACCACGGTGCTCTTGCCGGCATCGGAGGTGGTGCCCTGGACCATCAGCGTGCCGCGCAGGGCACCCGGCGGCAAGGAAAGCGGGGAATCGGTATACATCGGCGAATTATCGCATCGGCCTTCATGCGATGGCGGGATGCGAGGGTCGGATGCGGCGGCTACAATACGCGGATGGAAACCCCGGCCATCGCCCCTGAACCCGCTACCGCCAGTGCGGAGAAGCCGCTTGCGGCCGGCGCATCCGGCGCGCGGCAGCTGACGCTGGTGCTGGGCGGCGCGCGCTCCGGCAAGAGCCACTACGCCGAACAGCTGGCGAGCGACCACGCCGGCATCACCGGCGGGCCGGTCACGTATATCGCCACCGCGCGCCAGGATCCCGCACGGGCCGACCAGGAACTCGAAGTCCGCATCGCGCTGCACCGCGCCCGCCGTCCCGTCGACTGGCGCCTGGTGGAAGAGCCGGTGCGGCTGGCCGATGCGCTCTATGCCAATGCGCGCCACGACGGCTGCATCCTGGTGGACTGCATGACGCTGTGGATGAACAACCTGCTCTTCCCCGACGGCCGCAGCTATCCCGATCATGGCGTGATCACGCCGCCCGATGCCTTCACCGAAGAGATCGAGTCGCTGCTGACCGCGCTGCCCACGCTGCCCGGCCACGTGATACTGGTCTCCAACGAGATCGGCTTCGGCGTGGTGCCGATGGGCGCGATCACCCGCTTCTACGTCGATGAACTGGGACGCCTGAACCAGAAGCTGGCCGCCGCCGCGGACCGCGTGCGGCTGCTGGTTGCGGGCATCCCGGTCCCGGTCAAGGGCGCCGATCCCGCATGCTGATGCAGGCCTGGCCGGCTTGCGTGGCCGCGGCGCTGGCCGGCGTTCTGCTTGACCGGTGGCTGGGCGAGCCGCGCCGCTTCCATCCGCTGGTCGGCTTTGGCCGCCTCGCTTCAGCCCTCGAACGACGCTGCAACGATCCCCAACGCCGCGGCGCGCCATGGCGGCAGCGCCTGGCGGGCCTTGCCGGCTGGTGCGTGCTGGTGCTGGCGCCGGCTGCGCTCGCATGGTGGCTGGTCGATGCGGCGGCACGCTGGCATTCGCTCGCGGCACTGGTGCTGCATGCCATCGCGCTGTACGCCGCGCTCGGCGCGCGCAGCCTGCACCAGCATATCGCCCCGATTGCCGGCGCCCTCGCTGCGTCCGACCTGCCAGCCGCACGGACGCTCACCGCACGCATCGTCTCGCGCGATACCGCCGATGCCGATGCCGAAGCGCTGGCGCGCGCCGCCTGCGAATCGGCGCTGGAGAACGGCAACGACGCGGTCTTCGGCGCGCTGTTCTGGTTCCTGCTTGGCGGCGCGCCCGCGGTGATCGTGTTCCGGCTGGCCAATACCCTCGATGCGATGTGGGGCTACCGCACGCCGCGGCTGCAATATTTCGGCTGGGCGGCGGCGCGTCTCGACGATGCGCTCAACCTGGTTCCCGCGCGGCTGACCGCGCTGTCGTACGCGCTGCTGGGCGCCACCACACAGGCGCTGCGCTGCTGGCGCACGCAGGCGCCGGCATGGTCCAGCCCCAATGCCGGACCGGTGATGGCGGCAGGCGCTGGCGCGGTCGGCGTGCAGCTTGGCGGTCCGGCGCGCTATCACGGCGAGCTGGAACAACGTCCGCCGCTGGGTGCAGGCAGCGCACCGCAGGCCGAGCACGTGATGGCGTGCCTGCGGCTGGTGCAACGTACCTTGTGGCTGTGGCTGGCGCTTGCGGGCGCCAGCGCGCTGGCCGTTCTTGCCGTGTCCGCACCGACGTGAGCCCTGCCCTTCCCCCGATCCGCCATGGCGGCAACCTGCTGGCCGCGGTACGCCGCTACGGCCGTGCCGAAGCCGACTGGCTCGACTTGTCCACCGGCATCCATCCCGACGGCTACCCCGTGCCGGCGCTGCCCGCTTCCGCGTGGCAGCGGCTGCCGCAGGACGGGGATGGGCTTGCCGAGCTGGCGGCACACGCCTTCGGCGCGCCGCAGGCGTTGCCGGTGGCCGGCTCGCAGGCCGCGATCCGCACGCTGCCAGGCCTGCTGCGGCCGGGGCGCGTCGGCATTGCCGCGCTCGGCTACAGCGAGTACGCGCCCGCGTTCGCCGCAGCCGGACATACAGTGGTGCTGCTGGACGAAGCGGACTTCACTCGCGCGGACCTTGCCGATACGCTCGACCATCTGGTCGTCGTCAATCCCAACAACCCCACCGCCCGGCTGCTGCCGGCGGCAATGCTGCTCCATTGGCATGCCGCGCTGGCACGTCGCGGCGGCACGCTGCTGGTCGATGAAGCCTTCATCGATTGCCTGCCCGCGGCATCGGTCGCCGCCCACAGCGGCACTGAAGGATTGGTAGTGCTGCGCTCGGTCGGCAAGTTCTACGGTCTCGCCGGTATCCGCTGCGGCTTCGTGCTGGCGCACCGGCCGTTGCTCGATGCGCTTCATGAGCGGCTGGGCCACTGGACCGTCTCGGGGCCGGCGCGCGCCGTCGCCCGGCATGCGCTGGCGGACCGCCAGTGGCAGGAAACCAACCGTGCGCAACTGGGCCTGTCCGGCGCGCGGCTCGGCACGCTGCTGGCGCGCCACGGGCTGACCGCTGTCGTGCACCCGTTGTTTTGCTGGGTACCGCATGCCGAGGCGCTGGCGCTGCACGAAGCGCTGGCGCGCCATGGCGTCTGGACCCGATATTTCGACGCCGCAGGCGGCTGCCTGCCGAGCCTGCGCCTGGGCCTGCCGCCCGACCGGCCGGCCTGCTGGCAGCGGCTCGATGCCGCGCTGGCCGCGGTGACCGCCTGAAACCTCGCCATGTACGCATTGAAATTCGCCATTGCCCCGATGCTGGCCGCCACCGCCCTGCTTGCCGCACCCGCGGCGCAGGCCGCCGTATCGGTGGTCGACGATGCCGGCCAGACCATCACGCTGGCGCAGCCGGCACGCCGCGTGATCTCGCTGGCGCCGCACGTGACCGAGATGATCTTTGCCGCCGGCGGCGGCGACCGCATCGTCGGCACGGTCCACTACAGCGACTACCCGCCACAAGCGCGCGACATCCCGCGCGTGGGCGACAACAAGGCGCTGGACCTGGAGCGCATCGCCGCGCTCAAGCCGGACCTGATCGTGGTCTGGCGCCATGGCAATGCTCAGAAGCAGACCGACCGCCTGCGCGCCCTGGGCCTGCCGCTGTTCTACAGCGAGCCGCGCAAGCTGGCATCGATCCCGGAAAACGTGGAGAAGCTGGGCACCCTGCTGGGCACGGAAGCCACCGCGCGGCGCGCCGCCGACAGCTTCCGCCAGCAGGTGGAGACGCTGCGCAAGACCTACGCGGCACGGCCGCCGGTGACCGTGTTCTACCAGGTCTGGCAGCAGCCGCTGATGACGCTCAACGGCCAGCACCTGGTCAGCGACATGCTGGCGCTGTGCGGCGGGCGCAACCTGTTCGGGGCCGAGACGCCACTGGTGCCGACGGTATCGGTCGAGGCGGTGGTGGCGGGCAATCCGGAAGCAATGCTGACCGCGGGCATGGGCGCCACGCGCTCGGACCAGCCGCTGCCCGACTACGCGATGTGGCAGCGCTGGAAGCAAATCACCGCGGTGGCGCGCAACAACCTGTTCGTGATCGACGGCGACCTGGTCAACCGCGCCGGTCCGCGCGTGGTGCAAGGCATCGAGCAGATCTGCAAGGACCTCGACGTGGCGCGCAGCCGGCGCCCGGCGCGCTGATCAGCCACCGCGGTTTTAAGTCCGGTTCCACCATTCGAGCCGCGCCCCATCCGCACCCAGCCGGAAGCGGCAGCTCGCGCCGAAGCCCAGCGCCCAGTTGACCGTCACCGCCAGCGGCACGCCGAGCCAGTGCGCGGCCAGCATGCGCATCGGCCCGGCATGGCCGACCACCCATACGCAGCAATCGTCCCGCACATCGAGCGCGTCGGCCCAGCCGGCCACGCGCGCCATCGCCTGCGCCGGCGACTCGCCGCCATGCGGGCGCGCATGCAGCAGGTCCGCGGCCCACTGGTCGAGCGCGGCGCGGTCGATCTCGTCCCACGGTACGCCTTCCCAGCTGCCGAAGTCCAGCTCGCGCAACAGCGGTTCGGTGGCAATAGCCGGAATAGCCGGCACGCCGGCCGGCAAGGTCTGCACCAGCGCCTGCGCGGTCCCGAGCGCACGCGCCAGCGGGCTGCTGACGATGCGCGCGGGCGCCGGCAGGCCCGCCACGATCTGCGCGGCAACCGGCATCAGTGGCGACACCAGCGGCAGGTCGAGGCAGCCGTAGCAGGTGCCCGCAGCCACCTCGGGCTGCGCATGGCGGATCAGGACCAGGTCCATGCCGATGCCACCAGGTAGATCAGGGTCTCCGCGCACTGCTGGGCCATGCCGAGGCAATCGCCGGTATAGCCGCCGATGCGGCGCACGAAGTAGCGGCCGAGCAGCACGCGCAACACTAGCAGCGCAGCCACGGCGCCCGCAAAGAACGATGGCGATACCAGCCACAGCGGTACCACCCCGCACAACAGCGCGAACCCCAGCCCCGCGCCGGCGAGCCGCTGCGCCACAGGCTTGGCCTTGCCTTCCGGGCGCACGTACTGCAGCGTGGCGAGATAGCTGACCGCCATCGCGCGGCTGGCGGCGTGCGCTGCCACCAGCACCGCCAGCAATACCGCCGCACCGTGCTGCGTGCCGATCGCCACCAGCAGTTGCCACTTGAGCAGCAGCGCCACCACCAGCGCGATGGCGCCGAACGCGCCGATGCGCGAGTCATGCATGATGCGCAGTACGTCTTCGCGCTGCCATGCGCCGCCGAAGGCATCGACGCAGTCCGCCAGGCCGTCCTCATGGAAGGCGCCGGTCAGCAGCAGCGTGGCCGCCATTCCCAGCAGCACCGCCACGCCGACCGGCCACCACTGCAGCGCGCCCCATGTAACCAGCGCACCGGCGCCGCCGACCAGCAGGCCCACCAGCGGGAAATAACGCGCCGCGGCATGCAGGTAATGCGGCTCGAATCCGACCCATCGCGCCAGCCGGCCAGGCAGCGGCACACGCGTGAAATAGCCCAGCGCGGTAAAGAAATAGCGCAGCTCGCCGCCGAAGCCGGCCGGCGCGGGCGCGGGGTCGGACGGCACACTCATGCCGAGGCCGTGCTGACGCCGGCGCCGCTGAAGGTCGCCATCTCGTTGAGGAACGCGACCGCGGACGCGAGCAGCGGCCACGCCAGCGCCGCGCCGGTGCCCTCGCCCAGGCGCAGGTCCAGCGCCAGCAGCGGTTCGGCGCCAAAGTGGTCCAGCAGCGCGCGGTGGCCGCGCTCGTGCGAGCAATGCGTGAACACGCAGTACTGCAGCACGTTGGGGTCGATGCGCTGCGCCACCAGCAGCGCGGCCGTGGCGATAAAGCCATCGACCAGGATCACCATGCGGCTGGCCGCGGCGGCGAGAAAGGCGCCAGCCATCATCGCGATCTCGAAGCCGCCGAACGTCGCCAGCACATCGAGCGGCGCCTGCGCATCAGGGTGCAGCGCGAGGGCGCCTTCCAGCACCTCGCGCTTGCGCGCCAGCCCGGCATCGTCCAGCCCGGTGCCGCGGCCGATGCAGTCCGCCAGCGGCAGCCCGGTCAGCCGCTGCATCAGGCACGCGGCGGCCGAGGTATTGGCAATGCCCATCTCGCCGAAGCCGATCACATTGCAGCCCTGCTGGGCATGTCGCAGCACGCGCGCCATGCCGGCGGTCATCGCCGCCGCGGCCTGTTCCGGCGTCATCGCCGGTTCCTGCGCGAAGTTGCGGGTGCCGTCGGCGATGCGGCAGTTGACCAGCCCGGGTGCCGCCGGCAGCGGCACGCGCACGCCGGCGTCGACGATTTCCAGCGCAATACCGTGCTGGCGCGAGAACACATTGATCGCCGCGCCGCCGGCCAGGAAATTCCTGACCATCTGCGCGGTGACCTCGGCCGGATAGGCGCTGACGCCCGCGTCGGCCACGCCGTGATCCGCGGCAAAGACGATCACCGTCGGCCGCTGCAGCACGGGGCGCTGCGTGCCGAGGATCAGCCCCAGCTGCAGCGCCAGCGACTCGAGCCGGCCGAGCGCGCCGAGCGGCTTGGTCTTGTCGTCGATGGCGGCCTGCAGCACGGGACGCAGTGTGTTGTCGAGGGGAGCGATTTCGGGAAACTGCATGATGCTGTGGTTCTTGAGGTCTGGATCGTGGGAAACACTCGGGGCTACATTTCCACGCCGCGCTGCGCCTTGATGCCCTGCTGGAAGGCGTGCTTGACCGGCGTCATGTCGGTGACGGTATCGGCCGCCTCCACCAGCGCCGGCGGCGCGCCGCGGCCGGTGATGACCACGTGCTGCATCGGCGGGCGTGCGCGCAGGTCGGCAATGACCCGATCCACATCAAGATAGTGCAGCTTGAGCGCGATGTTGAGTTCATCGAGCAGCACCAGCCCGACGGCCGGGTCGCGCAGCATGCCGCGGGCCACTTCCCACGCGGCTTCGGCCTTGGCCACGTCGCGCGCGCGGTCCTGGGTGTCCCAGGTATAGCCCTCGCCCATCACGTGAAAAGCACATTCCTCGGGGAAGCGGCGCAGGAACATCTCTTCGCCGGTCGGCTGCGCGCCCTTGATGAACTGGACCACGCCGGTGCGCATGCCGTGTCCGAGCGCGCGCACCACCATGCCGAAGCCGGAGCTGGATTTGCCCTTGCCGTTGCCGGTCGTGATCACGATCACGCCGCGCTCGTCCTGCGCGGCGGCGATCTTGGCGTCGATCACTTCTTTCTTGCGCACCATGCGCGCCTTGTGGCGTGCGTCGCGCTCCGGGTCGTCGGTGGCGGGATTGTGAGAATCGGTCATTTACTCGGGCCTTGCGTAAAGAATCGCGGCGCCGTGGCGCCATCGGGAATCAGTGCAGTATGCACGCCGTCGCTGACGCTGACGATGCGGGTGCGCAGCGCGCGTGAGCAATGTTCGGGAGTCAGTACCTGTGCCGCCGGGCCATGCAGCGCGGTGCCGTCTTCGGCCATCAGCAACGCGTGGGTGGCGTAGCGCAGCGCCAGCGTCAGGTCGTGCAGGATCACCACGATGGCGTGGCGACCGGCGCGGGCCAGCGCGGCAAGCTGCTCCAGCACCAGGATCTGGTGGCGCAGGTCGAGGTGCGAGACCGGCTCGTCGAGCAGCAGCAGCGGCGCCTGCTGCGCCAGCGCCGCGGCGAGCGAGGCGCGCTGCCGCTCGCCGCCGGACAGCGTCAGCACGTCGCGGGCCGCCAGTGCCTCGATATCCATGGCGCGGATGGTGTCGTGCACCACACGGTCGTCCTCGCGCCCGGTCCAGCCCCAGCCGGACAGGTGCGGGTGGCGGCCTACGCGCACCGCATCGAGCACCGACATGGAGAACGTATCGTGCACCGCCTGCGGCAGGTAGGCACGTTGGCGTGCCAGCGCCGACGGCGCCACCTGCACGGCAGGCTTGCCGTCGATCTCGACAGTGCCGCCGTCCACGTGGCGCAGGCCCGCCAACGCGGTCATCAGCGTGGACTTGCCGGCGCCGTTGGGCCCGGCGATGCACCACAGCTGGCCGGGGCCGATGTCCAGCGTCAGGTCATCGACCAGCACGCGCTGGCCGGTGCGCAGCCGCACGTCGCGCAGCGCCAGCACCGGGCAGGCGGCTAGCGGCAGCGACCAGTCGGCGCTCGCGTTCATCGCGGCCTCCGCAGCAGCAGGTAGAGAAAGGTCGGCACACCCAGCAGTGCCGTGATCACGCCCACCGGCAGTTGCGCCGGCGCGATCACGGTGCGGGCGACCAGGTCGGCCGCCATCAGCAGCGCACCGCCCAGCAACACCGCCGCCGGCAGCAGCAGGCGCTGGTCGTTGCCCCATGCCAGCCGCACCAGGTGCGGCACGACCAGGCCGATAAAGCCGATCGAACCGGCCGTGGTAATGGCCACGGCAATGCACACGGAAGCCAGCAGGAAGGTCAGCAGCCGCACCCGGCCCACGCGCACGCCCAGCGACTGCGCCACGGTCTCGCCCAGCAGCATCACGTTGAGCGCGCGCGCCATCGGCATGGCCAGCAGCAGCGCGACGATCATCGTCGCCAGCGCGCCGCCGTAGCTGGCGGTGCCGCCCAGGTCGCCGGTCAGCCAGAACAGCATGCCGCGCAGCCGCGATTCCGGCGCCACGGCAAGGATCAGCGTGATCACCGCGCCCCACCCCGCGGCCATGATCACGCCAGTCAGCAGCAGGCGCGCGCCGGCCTCGCGATGGCCGCCCTGCACCTGCGGGTGCAGCAGGTCGCGCCGTGCCAGCGTTGCCACCAGCAGCATCGAGCCCAGCGCGCCGACGGCGGCGGCCGTCTGCACGCCCCACCACGGCGACAGCACCAGCATCGCCAGCAAGGCGCCGACCGACGCGCCGCCGGAGACGCCCAGCACATAGGGCTCGGCCAGCGGGTTGCGCAGCAGCACCTGCATCAGCGCGCCGGACAGCGCCAGCAGGCCGCCGCAGGCAAAGGCCGCGGCCGCGCGCGGCAGGCGCAGCTCGCGCACGATGGCGCCCGCGGTACCGGTGTCGGCACCGCTGAGCGCCTGCCACAGCTCGCGCGCATCGAGCGATACGCTGCCCAGCGCGAGCGAGGCCGCGAAGACTGCGGCTGACGCAACGGCAAGCGCCAGCCACACCGCCAGGGCGCGCCGGAACTCAGACATGGCGCGCCCGTGCGCTCATCGCTGGCGCCAGCCCAGCGTGATGAAGCCCGCGCGCCCCTGCGTGTTGTAGGGGTAAGCGAGCTGGTAGTCCTTGTCGAACAGGTTTTCGACGCGGGCGGCAACGAACCATTGCTTGTCGATGTTGTAGCGGGCGTTGAGGTTGACGATACCGTATCCGCCCAGGCGGCGCGAACCGGCGTCCATGCGCGACGACGATACCAGCCATTCGCCGCCGAAGCGCCAGTTGCCGAAGTTGCGGCCCACGTCCAGCGCGGCGTGGCGTCGCGCGCGGCGCAGCAGCTGGGTGTCGTTCTGCTCGTCGACCGGGTTCTGGAAGGTCACGCTGGCGCCAACGTCGGTGCCGTACACGGTGGCGCGCCACGACGCCTCGATGCCCTGCACCTTGGCCTTGTTGACGTTCTCTGCCAGGAACATGCCGTTGGGCTGCAGCGCCGACACGATCAGGTCGTCGTAACGGGTCTCGAACGCGGTCACGCGCAGCAGGCCCGCCGTGGCGGTGGTGTATTGCACGCCCGCCTCGACCGACTTGGCGCGCTCCGGCTGCAGGTTGGGCTGGCCGAAGTTGGGGAAGTACAGCTCGTTGAAGGTCGGCGCGCGGAAGGCGTTGCTGACGCTGGCGATCAGCTTGAACGCATCGGTCACGTTATAGCCGTAGCCGGCGAAGAAGCTGCCCTGGTTGCCGAAGTCGGAATAATGGTCGTTGCGCGCGTTGAGCTGCAGCTGGTGCTTGCCGATGCGCCCGTCGTAGCCGCCGAACACCGAGAACACGTTGCGCGTGGGCGCGCCGTAGGCGCTCGAGACCAGTTCCTGCTGCAGGTAGTCGGTGCCGAACAGCAGCGTGTGGTTGGCGGCGACCGCGTACTCGTTCTGCCAGTTGAACTGGCGGTTGCGGGTGTTGAAGGTGCCGTTGGGACGCCCGTTCAGGAAGGTGTCGCTGTTGTCCGCGCTCTGCGACAGCTTGAAGTGCGTGGTCCAGTCGGCGCCGACCTTGCCGTTGACGAAGGCCGACAGCGTGTACAGCTCGCTATTGGTGCGGTTGTCGTCGGTCGGGCGGCCGAAGGCGCTGTCGAACGACAGCTTGCTCTTCGAGTAGTAGCCGCTGAAGCCCGCATCCCAGTCGGGCGTGAAGCGGTGCTTCACCTGGCCCGACACGCTCTGGTTCTCGTAGGGGTTGTCGTTGGGGTTGGCGCGCGGCGCCTGTTGCGTATTGATCGACGAGAAGCCATCGGTCTTGAACGCCGATCCGGTCAGGTTGAACGAGGTATCGCCCACCTGCCCGCCGTAGCCGACCGTGCCCTGGCGCGTGTTGTTGCTGCCGTACTCCACCGACGCATTGGCCGCCGGGGCCTGGCCCGCACCGCTCTTGGTAAAGATCTGCACCACGCCGCCGATCGCGTCCGAGCCGTACAGCGCCGACACGTTGCCGCGTACCACCTCGATCCGGTCGATCTGGTCGGGCAGGATATTGGCCAGCTGCGCGGTGCCGCTGCTGGCCGACGACACGCGCACGCCATCGATCAGGATCAGCGTCTGGTTGGAGTTGGCGCCGCGCATGAACAGCGAGGTGTTGGTGCCCATGCCGCCATTGGCGGTGAGCTCCACGCCGGCCTGGTTGCGCAGCAGCGTGCGCAGGTCGGGCGCCTGCGAGTTGACGATATCTTGCTGCGTCACCACCGTCGTGTGCGGCAGTGCCTCGGTAATGGATTGCGCGGTGCGGGTGGAGGTCACCACCACCGGGGCCAGTTGCTGGGCGGTGCCGCTGTCGGCGGCTTGCGCGAACGAGGTGGCCGGGACCAGGGTGAACGAGGCAATGGCTGCCGCAATCGCAGACGAGGTTGCGGGCACGAGCGGACGCACCGCCGGGGCTGCTGCCGGGCGGGTCGACCTGTGGAGCGATGAACGCATGATGCAGGACTAGGTAGGAACGGCCGGGCCCGTTCCCCCGCGGACCATATGGCGATGAGGCGTGCCGCGCACGGGCGGCAGCCCGCGTTCAGGCCGGTATCCGGGCTGGCGACTCGGAACCGGCGCCTTCCCGAACCCGAGGTTCAGTGGCGTGCGGCCGGTCCTGCGTGGACATGTGGCCGGGATCGGATCCCGGTCGTTGCCGGCGGCCCTTCCGGCAGCTGGCTGCGGAAGTGGCTGGCGCTGGCGGATGCGCACGCGGTCGCTTACCGTTGCGGGGGCAGCACAGGTTGGCCCGTCCGGCGCGCGGCCGGCAAGGCTCCCTGTTTCCCGTTGAACTGCCCTTTCGCCAGGGACGAAAAGGGCGAGCACCTGGAACGTGCGCGAGTGTAGGGAGTTTCGCTACCCGAGTCAACGCGGCGCCCGTAGTGTTTTGTCACAACTCTGCCGTGGTTTTGGGTGCAGAAGGCTGCAACTTCCATGCAGGTACCCGGTCACAAACGCTTTCCTTCGCATTGTGCGCGGCGGCGCATCGGCTAGAATCGCGTTACCTGACCTTTATCCCATCATGACAGGCCCTATGCTCAACGAACTCGAACAACTGGCCGCGAAGATCGGGCGCGTGCTGCACCATGCGGACACCCTGGCGGCGGAAAACCAGCGGCTGCGCGACGAGATCGCCCGGCTGGAGGGTGAAGCCGCGCAGTTGCGCAGCGAGCGCGAGGCCATGGCAGCCGACCGCGAGTTGCTCAACATCAAGATCGAGGAAGCGCAGCTGCGCATCCAGTCCATCCTTGACAAGCTGCCGACCGCCAGCGACACGCGCCAGCTCGACCTGCTGGGCGAGGGCGCCGCGGCAGAGCCGCACAAGGCCTCCGGAGAACACGCATGAGCAACAAGCAAGTCGAAGTCAATATCGCCGGCCAGCCGTACCGCTTTGCCATCGCGCCCGAGAACGAGGCCGCGCTGCTCGAGGCCGTGGCACTGGTCGACACGCAGATGAACAAGCTGCGCAACGGCATTGCCGCCAAGGGCGTCGAGCGCGTGGCGGTGATGGCCGCGATTTCGATCGCGTCCGATCTGCTGGCCCTGCAGCGCAAGCAGCAGGCCGAAGGCACGATCCCGGTCGAGGCCATCCACGCGCGCATCCGCGAACTGAACGAACGCGCCGACGAAGCGTTGCGGCAATACGCGCACGTGGGTACCGGCACGCGGGGCTGAACGGGCCGGTTGAAACCCAGCCGGGCAGCCTTATATACCGTGAAAATGGAGGGATGTGCAGCGGATGCCGCGCTGTCGCGCAAAATGTAACGATACGCGCGTGTGGACTTGGTAAGGCCTGCGACGCGGTGTATAGTGTAGCCAGACTGCACGAGGCACCACAAAAGTGCAGCTGACTGGCCAGGTTATCGCGCCCGGCCGCCGTTTTCATCCCATCCTAGTTAGAAACGGCAAACGTCTGACATCCCGCAGGCAGGTCACCTACCCGGCCGGTCGAAGCGGTTGTAGCGTCAGACGTTTGACAGTTTCCCTGCCTGGTTCGTGAGGGTCATAAACTCCTTGAACCGATATGCATTGCATGGTGCGGGATCATGTCGCGTGGGCGAGCGCGTCGTCGCATTCATAGTCCGGGCCTGGCTTGGACTCCCTGAGTGGATGATGTACCCGAAATGCGACTTCCGCAGCCACTCTGAACCTCACTTGGGTTCAGGATGCCGACCCAGCGGCCGAGGCGGGGACCCCCTAAAAAGGCGGTGGTTTTCTGAACCATCGCCTTTTTTCTTTGCGCACGCGCGCGGGCCTCGCCCGCGCACTCCGACTCCTTCATCCTCGAACCGCGCCGTGAGCCCGACCCCGAACAAACGCGCCCGCCAGTATTGGCTGATGAAATCGGAACCGGACGAGGCCAGCATCGACGACCTCGCCCGCGAGGGGACGCTGCCGTGGACCGGCGTGCGCAACTACCAGGCGCGCAACTTCATGCGCGACACCATGCAGATCGGCGACGGCGTGCTGTTCTACCACTCGTCGTGTCCCGAGCCCGGCATTGCCGGCCTGGCCGAGGTCTGCTCCACGCCCTACCCCGACCCGACCCAGTTCGATGCCAAGAGCCCGTACTACGACGCCGCGTCGACGCCCGATACGCCGCGCTGGCTGCTGGTCGACGTGCGCTTCGAGCGCAAGAGCGAGCTGATTTCGCTGGCCGCGCTGCGCGAGCATGAAGAACTGGCCGACATGGTGGTGCTGCGCCGTGGCAACCGGCTCTCGATCACGCCGGTCACGCCGGCGGAATGGCGCTTCATTACCGGCAAGCTGATGCGCTGACACCGGCGCGCTGACCCATGCAGCTTGCTACCCTGCCGGTGCTGGTCCCTGCGCTGCTGGCCCTTGGCGCCTTTACCGGCTTCTGCGCCGGGCTGCTCGGCGTCGGCGGCGGCATGATGATGGTGCCGTTCCTGACGCTGCTGTTCAGCGCGCTGGGCTTTCCCACGGAAGCCATTGTCCATATGGCGATCGCCACCTCGATGGGCACCATCCTGTTCACGTCGCTGTCGTCGGTGCGCGCGCACCACAAGCGCGGCGCGGTGCGCTGGCCGGTGGTGCTGGCGCTGGCACCGGGCATCGTGCTCGGCGGCATGATCGGGGGCGGCAAGGTCTTTGCCGCGCTCAAGACCAGCTGGCTGTCGCTTGCCTTTGCCGTGTTTGTCGGGTTTTCCGCGCTGCAGATGCTGCGCAGCCGCCGACCCGCCCCGAGCCGGCAACTGCCGGGCGCGGCGGGCATGCTGGGCACGGGCGGCGTGATCGGGTTCCTGTCGAGCCTGGTCGGCGCGGGCGGCGCCTTTGTCTCGGTACCGTTCATGACCTGGTGCAACGTGCCGATCCACAACGCGGTGGCGACGTCGGCCGCACTGGGCTTCCCGATCGCTGCCGCCAGCGTGGCGGGCTATGTCTGGAGCGGCTGGCAGATGCCGGGACTGCCGCCGGGATCGATCGGCTACATCTACCTGCCGGCGATGCTCGTCATTGTCGCGGCCAGCATGCTGACCGCGCCGCTGGGGGCGCGCACCGCGCACCAGATGGATGTCGGGCAGCTGCGCAAGGCCTTTGCGGTGCTGCTGCTGTGCCTGGCGTCCTACATGCTGTGGAAGGCCTGGCAGGCGTTCTGAGGGCACCGGGTCCGCAACATTCGTTTGCAATCTCGCGGAACGTTTCAGGCGCCGGTTCCGTCTGACAGCCACTACGTTTTTTCGGGAGAACAAGATGAAACAATGGCTTGCCGCCACCCTGCTGGGCACCACCGCCATCGTCGCTTCGGCGCATGGCGGGCCGGCCGAGACGCCGTCCGGCGTGCTGTCGCTGTCAGCACAGGCAATGAGCGAAGTGCCGACCGACATCGTGCAACTGACGCTGGCCGCCGAACAGGAAGGCGCGGAGCCCACGGCGATCTCGACGGCGCTGTCCACGCGCACCCAGGCCGTGCTGGCACAGGCAAAGCGCACGCAGGGCGTGACCGCGGAATCGGGCGGCTTCACCATCCACCCGAGCACCGACCGCAACGGCCGCATCAGCACGTGGCGCGGGCGCTCCGAGGTCATCCTGAAGTCGCGCGATTTCCCGGCGGTATCGAAGCTGGCAGGCGAGCTGGCCAGCCAGATGCAGGTGCAGAACATCGCCTTCTCGCTGTCGCGCGAAGCGCGCGAAGCGGCCGAGGCCAGGCTGGCCGAACAGGCGGTGGCAACGTTCCGCAACAAGGCGCAGTCGAGCACCAAGCTGTTCGGCTACAACAGCTATACCATCCGGGAGGTCAACGTGAGCGAAAGCGGCGTGGTGCCGCCGATGCCGCGCATGTATGGCGCAGCCAAGGCGATGATGGCCGATGCCGCGGTGCCGGTGCCGGTGGAAGGCGGCAAGACGCAGGTGACGGTATCGGTGAACGGGTCGGTGCAGATGCTGAAGTAAGCCGGTGAGCCACCGCTTGCATGCTGCCTCTCCCGCAAGCGGGAGAGGCAGCATGCCCTGGAACGTCAGAGCGTTGCAAACTGCTGCCGCAACACGTTCTTCTGCACCTTCCCCATCGTATTGCGCGGCAGTTCGTCCACCACGTGCACGCGCTTGGGCACCTTGAAATTGGCGATGCGTCCCTTCAGCGTGCCGATCATCGCCGACTCATCGATCTCCGCGCCTGGCTTCGTCACCACCACCGCCACCACTGCCTCGCCGAAGTCCGAGTGCGGCACGCCGATCACCGCGCTCTCGGCCACGCCCGGCATCTCGTCGATAAAGCTTTCGATTTCCTTCGGGTAGACGTTGTAGCCGCCCGAGATGATCAGGTCCTTGCTGCGGCCGACAATGGTCAGGTAGCTGTCCGGCACCTGGCGCTCGCCAGCCTGGCTGACAATGGCGCCGCCAAAGCGGCCGACGTCGCCGGTCTTGAACCAGCCGTCCCCGGTGAACTCTTCCCTGGTCTTCTCCGGCATGCGCCAGTAGCCATGGAATACGTTCGGGCCCTTGACCTCGACATTGCCGATCTCGCCCGGCGCGCAAGGATTGCCATCGCCATCGACCACGCGCACCGACACGCCCGGCAGCGGCATCCCGACGGTGCCGCCGATGCGTTCGCCCAGCGCGGAGTCATACGGGTTGGACACCAGCATCACCGTCTCGCTCATGCCGTAGCGCTCCAGGATGGTATGGCCGGTGCGCTCGCGGAAGGCGTCGAAGGTTTCCAGCAGCAGCGGCGCCGAGCCCGACACGAACAGCCGCATGCGGCGGCAGGTGTCGTCGTCGAAGCGCGGCTCCTGCAGCATGCGCACGTAGTAGGTCGGCACGCCCATCATCACGGTCGAGCGCGGCAGGAATTTCAGCACCTGCGCCATGTCGAGCCGGGGCGCCCAGATCATCTTGGCGCCGGCCAGCAGCGCGCCGTGCGAGGCCACGAACAGGCCGTGCACGTGGAAGATCGGCAGCATGTGCAGCAGCACGTCGTCGCTGCGCCAGCCCCAGTATTCGTGCAGCGTCTGCGCGTTGGAGGCGAGGTTGCGGTGCGTCAGCATCGCGCCCTTGCTGCGGCCGGTGGTGCCCGAGGTGTAGAGGATGGCGGCGAGGTCGTCGTCCGCGCGCGCGACGGTGGCAAAGGTGTCGTCCTTGCCGGCCGCACGTGCCAGCAGCGAGCCGCTGCGGTCATCGTCCAGCGTAAAGACGTGGTTGACGCCGTGGCGGAAAGCCACCTTGGACACCCAGGCGAAATTCTTGCTGCTGCACACCACCACCGACGGCTCGGCGTTGCCGACGAAATAGTCGATCTCCGCCTCCTGGTAAGCGGTATTCAGCGGCAGGTAGACGTAGCCCGCGCGCAGCGTGGCCAGATACAGGAACAGCGCCTCGGGCGACTTCTCGACCTGCACGGCCACGCGCGCGCCTTCGGGCAGGTTCAGCGAGCCCAGCAGGTTGGCCAGCTTGGCGGTGGCGCGGTCGAGGTCGTCCCAGCTGTAGTACAGGCCGTCGTGGGTCTCGATGCAGCAGGCGGTGCGGTCCGCGGGAAAGCGGGTTTCGAACAGGGCGAACAGGTTGGCGTTCATGGTGTGGATCGAACGAAAGGCTTGGAACGGTATGGGTCACGCAGGGGCATGGCCCCCGATGCCAGATGGTGCGGGCATGGCAATCCCGCATTCTGGCAGATTTGCCGGACTACTCTCCCCGGAACTGCGGCGGCCGGCGCGCCAGGAAGGCGGCCACGCCCTCGGCATGGTCGGCGCCTTCCGCATAGGCGAAGTGCGCGTCGAGCTCGGCCGGCGACAGCGGCGCCGGCATCGGCGCCAGGCGGTGGATGGTGGCCTTGTTGATGCGCGCCGCGGCGGGTGCGCCGGCGGCAATGCGGCGCACCGCGGCATCGACTTCGGCGGCCAGCGCGCCTGGCTCCACCACGCGCGTCAACAGGCCCTTGGCATGCGCCTCGGCGGCGTCGAAGACACGGCCTTCCAGCAGGATCTCGAGCGTTGCGGCGCGCCCCGCCAGCGCCAGCAGGCCTTGCAGCTCGCCCGGCGCCATCGGGAAGCCGAGCCGGTTGATCGGCACCCCGAAGCGGCTGTCCGAGGCGGCGATGCGCAGGTCGCAATGGCATGCGATCTCCAGGCCGCCGCCTACGCATACGCCCTCGATCTTCGCCACGGTCGGGTGCGGGCATTGCGCCACGGCGGCCAGCGCCGGCGCGATGGTGGCCATGTGGTAGTGCCGCACCGCAGCCTCGTCGCCGCGTTCGGCGGGAAACTCGGCGATGTCGGCGCCGGCGGCAAAGTTGCCGTCGGCGCCGCGCACCACCACGCAGCGCAGCGCGGAGTCGGCCGCCAGGCGGGTGAAGCCTGCCGCCAGCTCGCGCCACATCTGCGCGGAGATGGCGTTGAGCTTGCCGGCGTGCGACAGCGTGACGGTGGCAGTGGTGCCCTGGGAGGCAAAGACGACGGTACCGCTCATCGCCCCGCTCCGTTGCATGGATCGGACTTCGACATGATGACGCGTCAATCCATCTTGGCGCCGGACTGCTGCACCACCTGCGCCCAGCGGCGGATCTCGGCACGCTGGAACTGCGCGAACTGCTCCTGCGTGAAGACCGGTGTCTCGGAGCCGTTGTTGAGCCAGACCTGCTTCATTTCCGGCGTGTTCAGCGCCTTCTCGGTCTCGGCGTACAGGCGGTCGACGATGTCCTTGGGCGTACCCTTGGGCACCCACATCGCATACCAGGTCGAGACCTCGTAGTTAGGCACCCCGGCCTCGGCCGCGGTCGGCACATTGGGGAAGGCCGCCGAGCGCTTGCTCGATGCCACCGCCAGCGCCTTGATGCGGCCGGCACGGATATGCTGCGCCGACGAGCCCAGGCCGTCGAACATCAGGTCGACCTGGCCCGCGATCAGGTCGGACAATGCGGGGCCGGCGCCCTTGTACGGGATATGGGTGATGAAGGTCTTGGTCTGGATCTTGAACAGCTCGCCCGCCAGGTGGTGGGCCGAACCGTTGCCGGCCGAGCCGTAGTTGAGCTTGCCGGGATTGGCCTTGGCGTAGGCAATCAGCTCCTGCAGCGTATTGGCCTTGACGCGGTTGGGATTGACCACTATCACCTGCGGCGGCTGGGCGATCACCGTCACCGGGATGAAATCCTTCTCGATGTCGTAGTCCAGCTTCTTGTAGAACGACGGCGCGATCGCATGGTGCGCACCGCCGATGAACACGGTGTAGCCGTCCGGCGCGGCCTTGGCCGCGATGCTGGCCCCGACCGTGCCGCCCGCGCCGCCGCGGTTGTCGATCACGAACTGCTTGCCCAGCTGCTTGGACAGCTGCGCGGTCAGCGGGCGCGCAAAGGCATCGGTGCCGCCGCCGGCCGGGAACGGCACGATCACGGTGACGGGCTTGGACGGCCAGGCATCGGCATGGGCGGCGGGTGCCGCGAACAGCGTGGCGGCGCCGATGCCGGCCACGCCAAGTGCCATGCCCGCTGCGCGCGCGCAGGCGGCCAGGCTGAACTGACGACGATTCATGTTGCTGTCTCCTCTCTCTCTTTTCTGCGGAAAGTCGATCTGAATTGCCACGCGCAGGCGCTGTGGCACGGCTCTACTGCAAGGTCCCGACAAGGAAACGCGGCGCACGGCGCCGCGCTGTGCTGGGCCATCCCCGTGACCGCACCAGGGTCACAGCAGCTTCCCGACGCTACGGCCGATGCGCGGGTTGCCTGCACCCAGGCGTGCCAGATTGTCATCCAGCGCCTCGGGCACGTAAAGGTAATTCACCATCATGCCGCAGCTCTGGCTTCGGCCTTTGCGCGACAGGTCGGCGGCCCAGTTGAGCCGCTCGACACAGGCGCCGTTGCCGAGATGGAAGCGTGCCACCGGGTCCGCCGGCAGCGCCTGGTGGCGCTCGCGCACCAGGTAATGCGCGGCCAGCGCCATCGCGGTATCGCGCGTCAGCGGGTCGGCATCGGCGGGCGCTTCGGGCGACAGCGCCGCCAGCCACCCTGCCCCGTCGGCCGGCGCCTCGCCGTGGCGCTCGCGCCAGCGCGCCAGGCGCTTGTCGCCGAGCGCGCGAGAGATCGCCTCGGCGTCCTGCTTGCGCAGCCAGTCGGCAAACCCGGGAATCGGCGACAGCGTGGCGAACTGCTTGACCTTGGGAAATTCGCGCTGCAGTTCCTCGATCACGCGCTTGAGCAGGAAATTGCCGAAGCTGACGCCGCGCAGGCCGGCCTGCGTGTTGCTGATCGAGTAGAAGATGGCCCACTTTACGCGGCGCAGGTCTTCCAGCGGGGCGGCCTCGTCGAGCAATGTCTGGACATTGGCGGCCATCTCGGGGACGAACGCGACCTCGACGAAGATCAGCGGCTCGCGCGGGATGCGCGGATGGAAGAAGGCGTAGCAGCGGCGATCGGAGTCGAGCCGGTTGCGCAGGTCGGTCCACGAGGCGATCTCGTGTACGGCCTCATAACGGATCAGCTTTTCCAGCAGCGAGGCGGGCGAGTCCCAGGTGATCGGCTGCAGTTCCAGCAGGCCCACGTCGAACCAGTTGGAGAACAGCGCCTCGAGGTCGTCGTCGAGCACGCGCAGCCCCGGCACCCGGCGCTGCCAGCGCAGCATGTCGGCGCGCAGCTGGATCAGGAAGTGCAGCCCGCAGGCGCTGCTGCCGCGCTGGCCGTGGAGCGCGGCCAAACGCTTGAAGAAGCGGATGCGGGCGCTGGACAGGGCGTGGGTCAGTCCGGAATGGCCTGCCTTGCCGTCGGGCTTTGTGTCACCCCTGGCTTCACCCTTTGTGTCACCCTTGCCCTCGCCCTTGGCGTCGGCGGCCTTTTCGCCGCTGCTGCCGGCGACCTCCGCAAGCAACTCCAGCATGGCGCGCCGGGTGGCCTCGCCCGCGGCCTCGTACTCGGCCTGCCACGCCTGCGCAGCGGCATTGGCGGCACCGTCGGTCAGGCGGGCATCGAAGCACAGCCGCAACTGCTCGCGCTGTCGCCGCGCCACGCGCGTTGGCAACGGCACCTCGCCGTCGGCGTGCGCCACGCCGTTGGCTGCCTTGGTCGCGGCCTCGGCCTCGCCCTTGCGGCCCCACCAGCGGCCCAGCCGCGACAGGAAATTACTGCCGGCCGGCTCGCTCTCGCCCAGCGGCGCGCTGATTTTCCGGTCACCCGTGTCGAAGGAGTTCATGCGGTACCTGCCTTGTGCATCGATCGGAACGTAAAGGACTTGCCATGCTGCGGCGTAAAGCGTGGGGCGCGGGCGGCTAGTCGTCGCCGCCGGCCACGCGCAGTGGCGGCGGCGCCCGGGTCGGCTGGGCCGCGCCGGCGGCATGGTCGAGCGCCTGCAGGGCCGCGCGCTGGCGCAGCAGATGGGTCTTCATCATCGCCTCGGCGCCTTCAGGGTCGCGCGCCTTGAGCGCGGCGAACACCGACAGATGCTCGGCGCAGGACTCGTGGATGCGGCCGGGCAACTTCAGGCTCTTGTGGCGCGACAACCGCAGCACCTTGCGCAGGTCGCTGATCAGCCCCGACAGCCAGCGGTTGCCGGCCAGGCGCTGGATCGCCTCATGGATCTGCGCGTTGGTTTCGTAATAGGCATCGATATCGCCAGCCTGCGCATAGCGGGCCAGGTCGGCGTGCAGGCCGTCAAGCGCGTCCAGGTCGGCCCGCGTGGCGTTGCGCGCGGCCTCGTAGGCGCAGCGGCCTTCGAGCAGCGCCATCAGCGGGAAGATCTCGTCCAGGTCCTGCTCGGACAATTTATTGACAAAGCAACCGCGGCGCGGCTCGAGCCGGACCAGCCCTTCGGCAGCCAGCACCTTCAGCGCTTCGCGCAGCGGCGTGCGCGAGATGCCGAGCGACTCGGCCATCGCGCTTTCATCGATCCAGGCGCCGGGGGTCAGCGTATGGGCATCGATCATTGCGCGCAGCCGGTCTGCGACTTCGAGGTACAGCGCCTGCTGGACGATGCGCATTGCCACCCCCGGTTGAGGAATCCGTGGCCGGAACCATGCGTCCCGGTCGCCATAATTCATAATTATGGATTAGGGCGGCAACGATACAAGCGGTTTCGATGTTGCACTGCAGAATACGGGATCAATACGGAATCAGGCGTCGGAGAAAGCGTGCGAGGAAGCGCGCAAGAAAGCGCGTGAATGGCGCCGGCGTGGCGAGAAGGAGGTGCGGCGGGCGTTTCCATGCCTCCCTGCAAAGAAACGCCCGCGCCTGAAAGGACTACTGAACTGCTTGCATCGCCTGCGAATAGGTTCGTATCCGCTGCGTGGGTCATCATTCAAACCTGGCGCTGGCCCGGCGCCCCCCTCGAAACGCGCTTGCGCGCGGATTTTCCCGTTGCCCCTGTTCTGTGGCGTGAAGCATCCGCCCCCAGTGGTCCGTGTGGACCCTCCCTGAACGCTTCCGTGGCGACTGTGGCTTGCCGCTCATCTTGTAACAGCATCGTTAGCGATTACCGTGCCAGTGGATCTAAGTCCTTGAATTTATTGATGGCACGCATCCGAAACTTGTTACAGATTACAATCAGTGTAACAGGATGTTTCTCGATTGTTACGAGGGTTTTCCCATGGCGCCAACCAGGCAAACCCGACTGTCGGCAATTGCATATGCAAAATGTGCCGCGGTCTTAATTTATCGATGCGAGAATGTGCCGCGCGCATCGCAATGGCCTGATTTCAAATGGTTGCATATCTGATACAAGCGCGCAGGGTCTTTGGCCGCGTTCCATTGGCCAATCCGCATTTCCATTTTCCCGGGAGCTTCCCTCATGCACGCCGGCAGCAGCGATTTCACGTTCTCTTCGTCCGCGGCCTTTGACACGGAGCCGGCGTCACCGCAACCTCTGCGCCTGTCTTTCACCGGGTCCGGATCGGAATATTTCCGTATCTGGATTGTTAATGTACTGCTGACCATCGTCACCTTCGGCATCTATTCCGCATGGGCCAAGGTGCGCACGCTGCAGTACTTCTATCGCAATACCCGGCTCGACGGGGCCAGCTTCGATTACCACGGCAAGCCCTCGGCGATCCTGAAGGGCCGCGCCATCGTGTTCGGCCTCGCCCTTGCGTTCCAGCTGGCCTCGAACGTATCGCCCTTCCTCGCGCTGGCGATGCTGGTGGCGCTGCTGGCGGTGTTCCCGCTGCTGCTGGTGCGCTCGCTGCGCTTCCGCATGGCCAATTCCAGCTACCGCGGCCTGCGCTTTGCCTTTACCGGCGGGGATGCCGAGGCCTACAAGGTATTCGTGCTGTGGCCGCTGGCGGCGGTGTTCACGCTGGGGCTGCTCGGCCCGCTGGCGCACCAGCGTTTCAAGCAGTACCAGCACCGCAACACGCGCTTCGGCACGGCGCCATTCGGCTTTGCCGCCGGCGCCGGCGAGTTCTACGGCGTCTACCTGCGGGCGTTCGGCGTGGTGCTGGCAACGGCTGTCGCCGGCATCGTGCTCAGCTTTGTCCTGGGCGCGGTGGTGGCACCGGGGACCAAGGGCCTCGCCGCCGCGGCGATCCTCGGCTTCGCGATTGCCGGTTTCTACCTGGGCCTGCTGGCGGTCAGCCCCTACCTGATGGCGCGCCTGCAGAACGTCGTATGGAGCCACACCACGCTCGCCCAGCACGCGTTCCGCTGCCAGGTCGGCGCGGGCCGCATGATCTTTATCTTCGTCACCAACCTGATCGCCATCGCGCTCACGCTGGGCCTGTACCTGCCTTTCGCGCGGGTGCGCGCTACGCGTTACCGGGTCGAAAGCGTGACCATGCTGGCCGCCGGCCCGCTCGACAGCTTTGTCGCCGGCGAGGTGCAGCAGGTCGGTGCGCTCGGCGATGCAGCAGTAGACTGGTACGACATCGACATCGCGCTCTGACTGCAGCGCCCGGTAGCGTCAGCACCATGATCCCAGTCACCTTCTTCGATGGCCGCACCTCGCGTGCGCATCCGGCAACCCTGGCCGTGGAAGCGCAGCAGGCGGTGCTGCGCGACGACAGCGGCGCCGAACTGCGCCGCGCGGCGCTGTCCGATGTGCGCGTATCCGAACGCGTACGGCGCGCGCCGCGGCTGGTCACGTTCGCCGACGGCGCCTTCTGCGAAATCAACGACCACGCCGCCTTCGACCACATGCTGGCCGCCACCGGCCATCGCGAAGGGCTGGTGTCTCGCGCGCAGAACAGCTGGCGCCTGGCGGGGATGGCGGTGGCGGCGCTGGTGGCGGTGCTGGTGCTGGGCTACTACGTGCTGCTGCCGTGGGGCGCGGGCGTGATGGCGCGCACGGTGCCGGCGGAAGTGGAGGCCCATCTGGGCAGGCTGACGCTGGCGAGCCTGGACAACGGCGTGGTCAAGCCGACGCAGCTGCCGCAGGCCGAGCAGGAACGCATCCGCCAGGGCTTTGCCGCGCTCAGGCGGCCGCCCGACGCGGGGCACGACTACCAGATCCTGTTCCGCCAGGGCGGTGAAATCGGCGCCAATGCCCTGGCGCTGCCCGGCGGCACCATCGTAGTCACCGACGAACTGGTCGGCCTGGCCGGCACCGGCGCCGGAATGATGGGGGTGCTGGCGCACGAAGCCGGCCACGTGGCGCGCCGCCACGGCCTGCAGCAGGTCATCCAGGCCTCGGCGCTGGGTGCGCTGTCGGCCTACCTGTTCGGCGATATCTCGACCGTACTGGCGGGCGTGCCGGCCGCCATGCTGACGCTGCGCTACTCGCGCGACCACGAGCGCGAGGCCGACGACTTTGCCATCGAGGTCATGCAGCGCAATGGCCTGCCGCCCGCGGCGCTAGCCGATGTGCTGGTCAAGCTGGAACATCGTGCGGGCGCCGGCGCGCCATCGTCGGCATCGTCGGCATCGTCGGCATCGTCGGCATCGTCGGCATCGTCGGCATCGTCGGCACCGGAGACCGCACCGGAGCGCGGCCAGGACTTCCTGTCGACGCACCCGCATACGCAGGCGCGCATCGACGCACTGCGCCGCGCCGGAAAGTAACCGCCCGCGGCGCCTTGGCTCAGGCCGCCGGCTGCGGCGCGCCCGCGCCCGGCTGGCGCCGGTAGGCCCAGATCACCATCGCGATGCCGGCCAGGATCATCGGCAGGCTCAGCCACTGCCCCATCGACATCTTCAGCGCCAGCAGGCCCAGGAAGCTGTCCGGCTCGCGCGCGAATTCGGCGGCAAAGCGGAACGCGCCATAGCCGATCAGGAACACGCCCGAGACCGCGCCCATCGGCCGCGGCTTGCGCGCGAACAGCCACAGGATGATGAACAGCGCCACGCCTTCGCCGGCGAACTGGTACAGCTGCGACGGATGGCGCGGGATGTTGTCGCCCGCCTGCGGGAAGATCATGCCCCAGGGCAGGTCGGTCGCGCGGCCCCACAGCTCGCCGTTGATGAAATTGCCGATGCGGCCGGCGGCCAGCCCGCACGGGATCATCGGTGCGATGAAGTCGGTCACCTCCATCCAGTGGCGGCGGCGCAGCCTGCCGAACAGCCACATGGCCACGATCACGCCGAGAAAGCCGCCGTGGAAGGCCATGCCGCCCTCCCACACCTTGAAGATTTCCATCGGGTGCGACAGGTAGTACGTCGGCTTGTAGAACAGCACATAGCCCAGCCGCCCGCCCAGGATCACGCCCAGCACGCCGAAGAACAGCATGTCGTCGAGGTCGCGCGTGGTCCAGCCCTTGGCCGCCATGTGCGGCTGGCGGATGCGCAGGCGGCCGAACCACAGGAACATGATGAACCCGGCCAGGTACATCAGCCCGTACCAGCGGATGGCAAGCGGGCCCAGGTGGATGGCAACCGGGTCGAACTGGGGATGGATCAGCATGTTGGCGTGAATGAAGTTATCGGTATGGGCCGGCCGCGCGCTCAGCGCGGCGCCGCGGCGGCTAAGGTGGCCTCGGTGGCCTCGGTGTCCAGTGCGCCGGCAATCTCGATGAACGACCGCAGCACCGGCGCGACGCCGGCGCTGCCGCCGTCGCGCCAGGCCAGCCCGGTCTCGATCTGCGGGCCGGACTCGCGCAGCGCCAGGTACGACACGCCGGTGCGCCGGAGGTTGCACAGCGATGCCGGCACCAGCGCCACGCCCATGCCAGCCGACACCAGGCTGACAATGGTCTGCATCTGGATGGCTTCCTGCGCGATCGCCGGCACCAGGCCCTCGCGCGCATAGTAGCCCGTAATGATGTCATAAAACGCCGGCGCGCTTCGGCGCGGGAAGATGATCAGCGGTTCGGATGCTGCCTCGCGCAGCGATACCTTGCCGTCCTGCGCGAGCCCGCCTGCCGGCCGCCAGCCGTCGGCGACTGCCAGCACCAGCGGTTCGCTGACCAGCGGCAGGTAGGCCAGTCCGGGCGGCATCGCAGGCAGCTGTGGCCGGATCACCAGGCCCGCGTCGATCGCGCCTTCCAGCAGCGCTTCGAGCTGGACGTCGCTGGTGGCCTCGCGCAACTGCAGTTGCACCTCCGGATGACGCGCCCGGAACCGCCGCAGCAGGTCAGGCAGGATGCCGTAGTCGGCGGTGCTGACGAAGGCCAGCGACAGCGAACCCAGCTCGCCCCGCGCCAGCCGCTGCGCCAGCCCGGGCAGGGCCGCGGCATCGGCCAGCACCCGCCGCACCTCGGGCAGCCACTGCGCGCCGGCCGGTGTCAGCGCCACGGAGCGCCGCGTGCGCACGAACAGCGGCACGCCAAGTTCCTCCTCCAGCGCCTGGATCTGCTGCGACAGCGGCGGCTGTGTCATCGATAGCCGTTGCGCGGCCCGGCCGAAATGCAGCTCTTCCGCCACGGTGACGAAGTAACGCAGCTGACGCAGGTCCAAGACGCCTCCTGATATTTTTTTCGACTCAATAGAGGGAAAATAATATATTTGACACTCCAAAATGCAAGGGGCATGCTTTCCGGCACAACATCGGCTGCCCGCGTGACAGCGCACAACTCCGCGGCGCCGGACATCCCCCGGAGACCCACCATGGCATTCAACAAACGCTCGCAGAACATCACCCAAGGCGTGGCGCGTTCCCCCAACCGCTCGATGTACTACGCCCTCGGCTACAAGAAGGAAGACTTCGACAAGCCGATGGTGGGCATCGCCAACGGTCACTCGACGATCACGCCGTGCAATGCCGGCCTGCAGCGCCTGGCCGACGCGGCGATCGACGCGGTCAAGGCGTCCGGCGCCAACCCGCAGGTGTTCGGCACGCCGACCATCTCGGACGGCATGTCGATGGGCACCGAGGGGATGAAGTACTCCCTGATCTCGCGCGAGGTCATCGCCGACTGCATCGAGACCGCGGCGCAGGGCCAGTGGATGGACGGCGTGGTCGTGATCGGCGGCTGCGACAAGAACATGCCCGGCGGCATGATCGCGCTGGCACGCACCAACGTGCCGGGCATCTATGTCTATGGCGGCACCATCAAGCCGGGCAACTGGAAGGGCAAGGACCTGACCATCGTGTCGTCGTTCGAAGCCGTAGGCGAATTCACCGCCGGCCGCATGAGCCAGGAAGACTTCGAGGGCGTCGAACAGCACGCCTGCCCGTCTACCGGCTCGTGCGGCGGCATGTACACCGCAAACACGATGAGTTCGTCGTTCGAGGCGCTGGGCATGTCGCTGCTGTACTCGTCGACCATGGCCAACCCGGACCAGGAGAAGGTCGACAGCGCGGCGGAATCTGCGCGCGTGCTGGTCGAGGCGATCAAGAAGGACATCAAGCCGCGTGACATCATCACGCGCCAGTCGATCGAGAATGCCGTGGCGCTGATCATGGCCACCGGAGGCTCGACCAACGCGGTGCTGCACTACCTCGCCATCGCGCATTCGGCGGAAGTCGAATGGACCATCGAGGACTTCGAGCGCATCCGCCGCAAGGTGCCGGTGATCTGCAACCTGAAGCCTTCGGGGCAATACGTGGCCACCGACCTGCACAAGGCGGGCGGCATCCCGCAGGTCATGAAGATCCTGCTCAAGGCCGGCCTGCTGCATGGCGACTGCCTGACCATTACCGGCCGCACGCTGGCCGAAGAACTCGAACACGTGCCAGACACCCCGCGTGCCGACCAGGATGTGATCCTGCCGATCGAAAAAGCGCTCTACAAGGAAGGCCACCTTGCCATCCTGAAGGGCAACCTGGCCGAGGAAGGCGCCGTCGCCAAGATCACCGGGCTCAAGAACCCGGTCATCACCGGCCCGGCGCGCGTGTTCGAGGACGAGCAGAGCGCGATGGAAGCCATCCTGGCCGACAAGATCAACGCCGGCGACGTGCTGGTGCTGCGCTACCTCGGCCCCAAGGGCGGCCCGGGCATGCCGGAAATGCTGGCGCCGACCTCGGCCATCATCGGCAAGGGACTGGGCGAGTCGGTCGGGTTTATCACCGATGGCCGCTTTTCGGGTGGTACCTGGGGCATGGTGGTCGGCCACGTCGCGCCTGAGGCGGCGGTGGGCGGCACGATCGCGCTGGTGCAGGAAGGGGACTCGATCACCATCGACGCGCACAAGCTGCTGCTGCAGCTGAACGTGCCGGAGGAAGAGCTGGCGAAGCGGCGTGCCGACTGGAAGGCGCCGGCGCCGCGCTATACGCGTGGGGTGCTGGCGAAGTTTTCGAAGCTGGCGTCGACGGCCAGCAAGGGTGCAGTGACGGATTGAGGCGCACTTGCCGGATGAGAAAAGCCCGCAATCCCGCGGGCTTTTTTGTTGGCTGAGGCGTCTTGCATGCCGGCCGCGCCAAGGGGGGCGATGGCTCGCTTCAATCCCCGCCCGGCGTCCGCTCGATCTCCTCCAGCGTGGCGTCCAGCCACTCCACCAGCCGGGCCTCCAGCGACTGCGTCAGCTCGCTGGCGAGCTGCGCCGTCAGCGGCGCCAGCCGCGCCTGCAGCGTGGCTTCGGTATGGGCCTCGACCACCTGCGGCCACTCGGTGCGAAAGCGCAGCATCACGCGCGACAGCAGCTCGCTGCGCATGGCGCGCAGGTCGTCCTCGCCGGGATCGGTCGCCCCTGCCGGGGCTTGCGGCGCCGCTGCTTCGGCCTGCGGCTCCGCGCTATCGCCAGTATCGCCCACATGCATGACCATGCCGGATTCGGCCATGCCGAAGGTATCGATGACGCCCTCCTGCGTAGCGGCCTGCGGCTGCGCCGCCGATTCCGCATCCGGCAGTTCGACCACCTCCGTCAGCAGCGGAATGCTGTCGTTGGGCCCCGGCCGCGGAATCACCCGCGATGTGGTGCGTTCGCTCATGCTGCGTCTCCCTTGGGCTGGCCGATATCGTGATGCGTCAGCGGATAGCCGCGTTCGCGGTAGAAGCGGTAGCGCTGGCGGCCGGCTTCGCGGGCGGCGTCGCCGGACCCCACCACTTCAATCAGGCGTTCGAAACTGGCGAATTGCGCCGGCGGCTGGTCGGACACGTTGATCAGCAGCTGGTGGTGCGGCACGCCTTCGGTGGTGGCGGCCAGCAGGATCGGCGTGACCGCCGCATTGGGGTGTTCAAGCCCGCAATGCGGCAGGAAATCCAGCGCCGAAAAGGTCCACAGGCGCGCATCCAGGTCCGCCAGCTGCGCCGGCGTGCCGTGGATCACTACCTTCTGGCCGGCGCCGTAGGCCTTGCGGACCAGCCGGCAGACATAGCCGAGCAGGTCCGGCACGTTGCTGTGGAAGTCGATGCGCGTCATGGGCGTTTGCTGCTTGCGTTGCCGGGGTGGCTGACTGCAGCCGTCAGGCCGCGCGGTCCATCAGGAACTGCGTCAGCAGCGGCACCGGGCGGCCGGTGGCGCCCTTGGCCGCACCGCTCTTCCAGGCGGTGCCGGCGATGTCCAGGTGGGCCCAGTCGTACTTCTCGGTAAAGCGCGACAGGAAGCAGGCCGCGGTCACGCTGCCCGCCGGGCGCCCGCCGATATTGGCCATGTCGGCGAAGTTGGACTTGAGCTGGTCCTGGTACTCGTCATCGAGCGGCATGCGCCAGGCGGTATCCATGGCATGGCGGCCGGCCTGCAGCAGCTGGTCGGCCAGCATGTCGGAGCGCGAGTACAGGCCGCTGTTCTGGTGGCCCAGCGCGATGATGCAGGCGCCGGTCAGCGTGGCCACGTCGATCACCGCGGCCGGCTTGAAGCGCTCGACGTAGGTCAGCGCGTCGCAGAGGATCAGGCGGCCCTCGGCGTCGGTGTTCAGGATCTCGATGGTCTGGCCCGACATGCTGGTGACGACATCGCCCGGCTTGGTGGCGACGCCGCTGGGCATGTTCTCGCAGGTCGGCACCACGGCCACGACGTTGAGCTTCAGGCCCATCTCGGCCACGGCCTGGATGGTGCCCAGCACCGAGGCGGCGCCGCACATGTCGTACTTCATCTCGTCCATGCCCTCGCCCGGCTTGAGCGAGATGCCGCCGGTGTCGAAGGTGATGCCCTTGCCCACCAGCACCACCGGCGCCTGCTTGGCACCGGCGCCGTCATAGCGCAGCACGATGAACTGCGGCGGCTCCTCGCTGCCCTTGGTCACGGCCAGGAAGGCGCCCATGTTGAGCGCCTCGATCTGCTTGCGGCCCAGCACTTCGGCCTTGAGCTTGTGGCGCTTGGCGATGCTGCGCGCGGCATTGGCCAGGTAGGTCGGGGTGCAGATATTGGACGGCAGGTTGCCCAGGTCACGCGTCACTTCCATGCCGTTGGCGATGGCGGTGCCGCGCACAGCGGCCTGGGTGGCGGCGCGGGCGTCGCTGCTGTCGACCGCGATCACGACCTTGCGCAGCGACGACTTGTCGGCGCCGTTGGGCTTGCCGTTGGCATTGGCGCGCTTCAGGCCGGGGTGGCGCTCGAGCAACCGGTAGCCGGCGTCGCGCACCAGCGTGATGGTGCTGATGATGGCCCACGAAACGTCGCGCTGCTGCGGCGCCTGCTGCGCCAGGCACCACAGCGCGGTGGTGGCGCGCGTGGACGACAAGGCACGCACCGCGGTGCGCACGGCGTCGGCAAAGGCCTTGTCCGAGAACTCGGCTTCCTTGCCCAGGCCCACCAGCAGCACGCGCGCGGCGCCGACGCCGGCCACTTCGTGCAGCATCAGGTGGGTGCCGCGCTTGCCTTCGAAGTCGCCCTGCTTGACCAGCCGCGCCACCAAGCCCTTGGTGGCCGTATCCAGCGCCTTGGCCACGCCGGCCAGGTTCTGGCCCTCGAACAGGCCGACCACGAGGCAGTCGGTCTTGGTCGCCAGGAAACCATTTTGGCCGGCTTTGCTCAAATCAAGGGCTTTTGTGCTAAATTCCATCGCGCTTCCTTCCAGGGGCTCGTTAGACACGAAAGCCTCCATTATCCGCGATTTTTACCCCGCGACCTGCCGCCGCTGATACGCCCCGGCCACGCTGACAGCCAGTTGTGCTGCCAGCCCGCTGTTCTGCCAGGCACCTCGCACGGCACATCGCCCGCTCCGGCCGGCAGCCCGGAACCGAACCCGCATGATCCTTCAACAAGCCCTGCGACGCGAGCTCGCCTACACCGCCGGGGCGGTGTTCCTGGTGATGCTGACCTTCATGCTCACGTCGCTCGTGATCCGCATCCTGGGATTGGCCGCCAACGGCAAGGCCAGTCCCAACGACGTGCTGATGCTGATCGGCCTGGCCACCATCGGCTACCTGTCCATCCTGCTGTCGGCCACCCTGTTTATCTCGACCCTGATCGTGCTCACGCGCTGGTACAAGGATTCGGAGATGGTGGTGTGGTTCTCGGCCGGCATCTCGCTGCGCGACCTGGTCAAGCCGGTGCTGCAGTTCGCCGCGCCGTTCATCGTGCTGGCGCTGCTGCTGGGCATGTTCGCGTGGCCGTGGGCCAACCAGCAGAGCGCGCTGTTCCGCGACCGCTTCGAGCAGCGCGGGGTGATGTCGATGATCGCCGCCGGCCGCTTCATCGAGCCGGCCAAGGCCAACTACGTGCTGTTCATCGAGGGCATGGACCCCGGCATGAAGTTCGCGCGCAATGTCTTCGTCGCCAATGCCGAGGCCGACAAGATCGGCGTGGCGCTGGCGCACCAGGGCAAGTTCGAGACCATGCCCAATGGCGACCGCCTGGTGGTGATGGAGAACGGCCGCCGCTATTCCGGCACGCCCGGCCAGATCGACTACCGCATCGTCGAGTTCGAACGCTACGCGGTCAAGGTGGACAGCAAGCCGCCCGAGTCCGAGGCCAAGTTGCCGCCCAAGAGCCGCGACACCATCGAGCTGATCCGCAACCCCACGCGCGAGAACCTGGGCGAGCTGATCTGGCGTATCTCGCTGCCGATCCTGGCGTTTAACTTCGTGATGATCGCGATCCCCCTGGCCTATGTGAACCCGCGCCTGGGCCGCTATACCCCGCTGGTGTTCGCGGTGCTGATCTACCTGACCTACAGCAACCTGGTCAACCTGACGCAGTCCTGGGTGCGCAACGGCTCGGTGCCGTTCTGGCTGGCCTGGTGGCCGATCCACCTGACGGTGTTCCTGGGGGCGCTGATGCTGTTCCGCTACCGGCAGAACCGCAGCCTGGGCGGCTGGCGCGCCGTGTTCGGCCTGAAACGGCGCAATGCCGCCACCAGCGGGAGCCAGGCATGAGGATCCTGCGCGTCTATGAACGCTACTTCGGGCGGCTGGTCTATAGCGTGTTCGCCTTCATCCTGTTCGCGGTGCTGTCGCTGTTCGTGTTCTTCGACATGCTCAACGAGCTGGAGAACGTCAACGCCCAGTACACCTCGCTGGTGGCGCTGTTCCACGTGCTGCTGCAGGCCCCTACCCGGGTCTACGAGGTGCTGCCGATCGCGGTGCTGATCAGTGCGATCTACGTGTTCTCGCAGCTGGCCAGCCAGTCCGAGTTCACCATCTTCCGTGTCGCCGGCCTGAATACGCGGCAGGCGCTGTTCTCGCTGTTCAAGCTGGCGGTGCCGCTGGCGATCGTGACCTTTCTCTTCGGCGAGTTCATCGGCCCGCGCGCGGAGCAGTATGCGCAGAAGCTCAAGCTCGAGGCGATCGGCGCGACGGTATCGGCGGGCTTCCGTTCCGGCGTCTGGGTCAAGGACCGCGACCAGGATCCGGCCGGCGGCGGCGAGATCACCCGCTTCGTCAACGTGGCGGGGCTGCGCCCGGACCAGACCATCACCGGCATCACCATCTACGAATTCGACCCGCAATACCGCCTGCGCGTGATCCGCGTGGCCAACGAAGGCCGCTACCAGGGCGGCCAGGCGTGGGAACTGCAAGGGGTCAGCGAGACGCGCTTTACCGAGCTGATGCCGCAGGCCGATCCGGCCAAGCCCGCGCCGCCGCGTGATGCACTGGCGCCGGATTTCCGCGCCGAGCAGCTCAAATTCCCGCGCGTGGCGATGCACTCGGAGCTGACACCGCAGATCCTGTCGGTGCTGCTGGTGACGCCGGAGCGGATGTCGACGCTGGACCTGTTCCGCTATATCCGCCACCTGCGCGACAACAAGCAGGACACGCAGCGCTACGAGATCGCGTTCTGGAAAAAGGTGATCTACCCGCTGACGCTGTTCGTGATGGTGGCGCTGGCCCTGCCCTTTGCCTACCTGCACGCGCGTGCCGGGGCGGTGGGCGTGAAGGTGTTCGGCGGCATCATGCTGGGGCTGTCGTTCCACCTGTCGAATACGCTGTTCTCGCACGTCGGCCTGCTGCATACCTGGCCGCCGATCATCTCCGCGCTGGTGCCAGGCACGCTTTACCTGACGGTGGCGCTGCTGGCGCTGCGCTGGGTCGACCGGCACTGAGGACGGCCATGGCAGCTTCCGGTCGTGCCCTGGTCCTGTTCGCACACGGCGCGCGCGATGCGCGCTGGCGCGAGCCGTTCGAGCGGCTGCAGCAGAAGCTGGTTGCCGCCCTGCCCGGCTGCGAAGTGCGGCTGTCGTTCCTGGAACTGATGTCGCCCCTGCTGCCGGATACGCTGGCGGAACTTGCCGCGGGCGGCGTGGCCGAGGTCACCGTGGTGCCGGTGTTCTTTGGCCAGGGCGGCCATATCCGGCGCGACCTGCCTGCCCTTCTCGACCAGTGCCGGCAGGCCCATCCTGGCCTGCAGCTTCACTGCGCGGCCGCGGTCGGCGAGTCCGATGCGGTGCTGGATGCGATCGCGGCTTACTGCATGGCGTCGCTGCCGGGCGCGGATCGCGCACAGCCCTGAGCGGCACCTTGCCTCGAATCAATGAAAAAAGCCCCGTGCCGGCATACCGGCACGGGGCTTTGTCATTCTGGCGTGCGCTTGTGGCTCAGGCAGCGCGCGGCGTGCGCACTTCAGTCACGCCCACGTCCTCCCGCGGCGCCTCCGTCGCGCGCGCGGCCAGCGCGGCGCCGATCATCAGCAAGCTGGGTTGCACCGGGTCAATCCATGCCGCCGCTTCCCCGGCCGCCATCTGGCCGAGCGTGAACTCGCGGCTGCGCTGGCGCGGCGTGGTGGCGGCTTCCACCACCCATGCCGGCGTCGACGCGGGCTTGCCGTGCGCGATCAGTTGCGCGGCGATCGAGGCGGCCTGGTCGCGGCCCATGTAGTAGACCAGCGTGTCGGCCCTGACCGCGGCTTCGATATCGGGCGAACCCTCGCCGTCCGCCGCCTTGGCCTGCGTGGCAAACGCCACGCTGCGCGACACGCCGCGCCTGGTCAGCGGCTTGCCGATGGCCGACGCGGCCGCCAGCGCCGCGGTGATGCCGGGCACCACCTCATATTCGATGCCGGCCGCTTCCAGCGCCTGCAGTTCCTCGTCGGCGCGGCCGAACAGCATCGGGTCGCCGCCCTTCAGGCGCACCACGCGCTCGTACTTGCCGGCCAGGTCGACGATCTGCCGGTTGATGAACAGCTGCGCGGTGGAGCGCTGGCCGCAGCGCTTGCCGACTTCGACCAGTTCCGCCTGCGGACACCAGGCCAGCATCTCCGGCGACACCAGTGCATCGTGCAGCACCACCTGGGCTTCGCCCAAAAGCCGTGCACCACGCACCGTAATGAGGTCTGCCGCACCGGGGCCTGCCCCGATGAGGTACACCTTGCCGTAAGTCTTCCGTGCCTGCTTGCCCATCTCCAGCCCCTCGTCCGCCGTGTTCCTGTTGATTACCGATCAGGAGAACGCACGGATCATGCCTGCGGCCACCGTGTGGTTGGTCGCCTCGTCGATCAGCACGAAGGCGCCCGTTGCCGGATTATCGCCGTAGGCATCGCACACGATCGGCTTCTGCAGCGAGATCTGCACCGAACCGATATCGTTCAGGCGGACGTCGTGGCGGCCGGTCTCGTGCGACAGCGTGTGCACGTCCAGCACGCGGTCCACCGCCGACACGCGCGCGAACACGCTGGCCGTGGTGTGCTTGAGCACGTACTTGCGCGACGGGTTCAGCGACTCGTCGTCGAACCAGCACAGGTCGGCCTGCAGCTTCTTGGCGGAAGCCGCCGTCGCATCGGCGGCAACGAACATGTCACCGCGTGATACATCGACGTCCTCGGCCAGGCGCACGGTGACGGTGTCGCCGACGTTGGCCGATTCAGCGGCGCCATTCGGTGTCAGCACTTCGGCCACCACCGCTTCGCGGTTGGCGGGCAGCACGCGCAGCTTCTGGCCGACGCGCACGGTGCCGGCTTCCACGCGGCCGGCATAGCCGCGGAAATCGTCCGATTGCGAACCGTCCTGGCGGATCACCAGCTGCACCGGGAAGCGCAGCGCGGCGTCATCCTCGGGCGCGGCTTCTTCCACCGGCAGCTCTTCCAGCAGCGGCAGCAGCGGCTCGCCCTGGTACCACGGCATGGCGTCGCTCTCGTGCACGATGTTGTCGCCGCGCAGCGCGGAGACCGGCACATAGCGCACGTCCTTCAGGCCCAGTTGCTCGGCCAGTTCGGTATAGGCGGTGCGGATCTCGTTGAAGCGCTGCTCGCTGTAATCAACCAGGTCCATCTTGTTGACGGCGACGATCACGTGCTGGATTTCCAGCAGCTTCAGGATCGCCGAGTGGCGCTTGGTCTGCGCCAGCAGTTCGGCGCGGCCGTCATTGACGGTGACGCGCGTGGCATCGACCAGCACGATGGCCGCATGCGCGGTGGAGGCGCCGGTGACCATGTTGCGGGTGTACTGCTCGTGGCCCGGCGTATCCGCGATGATGAACTTGCGGCGCGCGGTCGAGAAGTAGCGGTAGGCCACGTCGATGGTGATGCCCTGCTCGCGCTCGGCTTCCAGGCCGTCGGTCAGCAGCGAGAAGTCGATCTGCTCGCCGGCGGTGCGCTTGTTCTTGGCGTTGGCCAGCGCGGTCAGCTGGTCGGACAGCACGGCCTTGCTGTCGTACAGCAGGCGGCCGATCAGCGTGCTCTTGCCGTCGTCGACGGAGCCGGCGGTGATGAAGCGCAGCAGGCCTTGATGAGTTGCTTGGTGAGTCATGTCTGAATCCTTTGCTGCGGCTTAGAAGTAGCCTTCCTTCTTGCGGCGCTCCATCGAGGCTTCGCTCGTCTGGTCGTCCATGCGGGTGGCGCCGCGCTCGGTGATCTCGGTCACCGCGGTCTCGGCGATGATCGCTTCCGGCGAATCGGCAACGCTGGCCACCGGGCAGGTGCAGCTGATGTCGCCGACGGTGCGGAAGCGCACCGACAGCACTTCGCTGACGTCGCCGTCCTGCTTGGGCGTGATCGGCGTGACCGGCACCAGCAGGCCGTTCTTGCGCACCACTTCGCGCTGGTGCGCGTAGTAGATCGGCGGCAGCGCCAGGTTTTCGCGGGCGATGTACTGCCACACGTCCAGCTCGGTCCAGTTCGAGATCGGGAACACGCGCATCTGCTCGCCCTGCGCCATGCGGGCGTTGTACAGGCTCCACAGCTCGGGGCGCTGGGCCTTCGGGTCCCACTGGCCGAACTCGTCGCGGAACGAGAAGATGCGTTCCTTGGCGCGGGCCTTCTCTTCGTCGCGGCGGGCGCCGCCCATCAGCGCGTCGAACTTGTGCGCCTCGATGGTTTCCAGCAGCGTCACGGCCTGCGCCGCGTTGCGCGAATCGGTTTCCTTGCGCAGGCGCACGGTGCCACGCTTGATCGAGTCTTCCACATGGCCCACCACCAGGCGCGCACCCAGTTCGGCCACGCGCTGGTCGCGGAACTCGATCACTTCCGGGTAGTTGTGGCCGGTGTCGATATGCACCAGCGGGAACGGCAGCTCGATCTTGCGGTCGCCCAGGCGGAAGGCCTTCAGCGCCAGGTGCAGCATCACGATCGAGTCCTTGCCGCCGGAGAACAGCAGCGCCGGGTTGCGGCACTCGGCCACCACCTCGCGGATGATGTAGATCGATTCCGCTTCGAGGCGGTCGAGATGGTCGTTCTGTACCTGCAACAGGTGCGCCACACTGGAGGTGGCTTCTGCGATGTCGTTCATGATGCCCATTTTTGTACCGGCCTCAATGCTTGATGTTCTGTTCGTGGAGCCCGCACTCTTTCGAGTCCTTGCTCTCCCACCACCAGCGTCCCGCGCGCACATCCTCGCCCGCGCGTACCGCACGCGTACAGGGTTCGCAGCCGATGCTGGGATAGCCCTTGGCGTGCAGGTCGTTGACCGGCACGTCGTGGCGCTTCAGGTAGGCCCACACCTCGGCCTCGCTCCAGTCCGCCAGCGGATTGAACTTGGGGATGCCGCGGGCGTCGTCCATTTCCTCGAACGGCAGCTCGGCGCGCGTCACGGCCTGCTCGCGGCGCTGGCCGGTCAGCCAGGCGTCGGCGTGCGACAGCGCGCGGTTGAGCGGCTCGACCTTGCGGATGCCGCAGCATTCCTTGCGCAGGTCGATGCTGTCGTAGAAGGCGTTCAGGCCGTGCTTCTTCAGGTAGTTCTCGACCGCCTCGGCGTCCGGCGTGTATTGCTCGATGCTATAGCCGTAGTGCGACTGCACCTTGTCGAGCACCGCCAGCGTCTCGGCGTGCAGGCGCCCGGTCTGCAGCGTGAAGACGCGGATGCCGGCGCGCACGGCGGGGGTGCCGCGCAGGATGGCATCGGTCAGCACCATGTCTTCGGCAGCCAGGCTGGAGGCAAAGCGCGCGCGGTAGAAACGCGCGGCGATGCCGGCCAGGCGCTCGCCCAGCTCGCGCTCCTTCTGTTCCAGCGCTTCGATGCTGCCGGTGTATTCCGGCGCCACCCACAGCGCGGGCGGCCGCAGTCCCGACACCGCACTGGCATCGACCACCGCGATATCGCTCAGCACCGTGCTCATGCCGTCGCCTTCGGCTGCACGGCGCCGCCTTCGGTGCGGGCACGGCGGAACAGCGGCAGCGGCTCGTCGACCGAAGCCTGGTAGGTCACGGTGAACTCGGTGAAGCCCTTGATGGCGTCGTCGATGTTCTTGTCGGCGCGGACCGCGAAGGCATCGAAGCCGCAGCGCTTCATGAAGTTGAGCTGGTCGCGCAGCACGTCGCCGACGGCGCGCAGCTGGCCTTCCCACTTGTAGCGGGTGCGCAGCAGGTAGGCCGCGGAGAAGCCGCGGCCGTCGCGGAACACCGGGAAGTCCACCGCTACCAGCGACACGCGGTCGAAGTACGCGGCGGCATCGCCCGGCTCGTCTTCCGGCGCCAGCCACACGCCGGTGCGGGCCGCGTCGCGGCCGGCCAGCAGCGCTTCATTGGCCTTCCACACCGACAGCGGGAACAGCACGGCGTCCTGGCTTTGCACTGCGGCGGCGATGCGCTCTTCGGTCAGCGGTTGCTCTTCAGTGGCGCGCAGCACGGTCCAGTTGTCTTCGACGATCACCGGGGTGACGTTCGCACTGCCCGTTGCATCCTGGCGTTGCAGTTGAATGATCTTTGCCATGTTCAGTCTCTCCGGTCCTCAGGCTTCGGCGCGCTCGCGCGGCTGCTTGTCGGCATAGACGCGCTCCTTGAACGGGGCGATGCCGATGCGGGACAGGGTTTCGATAAAGCGTTCGTCTTCGATGCGGTTGGCCACGAAGGTGTCGATGATGCGGGTCACGACCTCGGGCATTTCCTCGGCGCTGAACGACGGGCCGATCACCTTGCCCAGCGCGGTCTGGTTGCCCTGCGCGCCGCCCAGCGTGACCTGGTACCACTCCGAACCGTCCTTGTCGACGCCCAGCACGCCGATGTTGCCGACGTGGTGGTGGCCGCAGGCGTTGATGCAGCCCGAGATGTTCAGTGAGATCTCGCCCAGGTCGTAGACGTAGTCGAGGTCATCGAAACGGTCCTGGATCGCCTGCGCGATGGGGATCGACTTGGCGTTGGCCAGCGAGCAGAAGTCGCCGCCCGGGCAGGCAATGATGTCGGTCAGCAGGCCGATGTTCGGGGTGGCCAGGCCAGCCTTCTTCGCCAATTGCCACAGTGCGTACAGGTCCTGCTTCTTCACGTCCGGCAGCACCAGGTTCTGCTCGTGCGCCACGCGCAGCTCGCCGAAGCCGAACTGGTCGGCGAAGTCCGCCACGGCTTCCATCTGCGCGTCGGTGGCATCTCCCGGGGGCGAGGCCAGGCCCGGCTTGGTCGACAGCGTCACCGCGGCGTAGCCCGGCACCTTGTGGCCGTGCACGCTGCGGCTGACCCAGCGCGCGAACGCCTTGTCTTCCAGCAGGTGGTTTTCGTACGAGGCGTCGGTGTCGGCCAGCTTTTCATACGCGGGCGGCGTGAAGTACTGGGCCACGCGGTCGAACTCGACCTGCGTCAGCGTGGCCGGGCCGTCCTTGCTGTGCTGCCATTCTTCCTCGACTTCCTGCGCGAACTTCTCCACGCCGATGGCCTTCACCAGGATCTTGATGCGGGCCTTGTACTTGTTGTCGCGGCGGCCATAGCGGTTGTACACGCGGATGGCCGACTCGACGTAGGTCAGCATGTGCTGCCACGGCAGGTCTTCCTTGATCACCGAGCCCAGGATCGGGGTGCGGCCCAGGCCGCCACCGGCCAGGATGCGCAGGCGCGTTTCGCCGTCGGCATTCTTGTAGGCGTAGATGCCGATGTCATGCATCTGCACCACGGCGCGGTCATCCTTCGAGGCCGAGATCGCGATCTTGAACTTGCGCGGCAGGAAGGCGAATTCCGGCTGGAACGTGCTCCACTGGCGCAGCAGTTCGGCCAGCACGCGCGGGTCCACCGACTCGTCCGGCGCAACGCCGGCGAAGTGGTCGGTAGTGATGTTGCGCACGCAGTTGCCCGAGGTCTGGATGCCGTGCATCTCGACGCTGGCCAGCTCGGCCAGCACGTCGGGCACGCGCTCCAGCTCCATCCAGTTGTACTGGATGTTCTGGCGGGTGGAGAAGTGGCCATAGCCGCGGTCGTATTCGCGCGCGATGTGAGCCAGCTTGCGCAGCTGCGTCGACGACAGCAGGCCGTACGGGATCGCCACGCGCAGCATGTAGGCATGGCGCTGCATGTACAGGCCGTTCTGCAGGCGCAGCGGCAGGAATTCTTCCTCGGTCAGCTCGTCCGACAGGCGGCGGCGCACCTGGTCACGGAACTGGGCGACGCGCTCGTTGACGATGCGCTGGTCGTATTGGTCGTACTGATACATGGCGGGGTCCGTTCAGTATTCGTTGAATTCAGGAAACGAGCTTGATGGCGACCAGCGTCAGCGTGGTCGCCAGGGCGGCACGCACCAGCCGTTCGGGCAGCGCCCGCGACAGTTGCGCGCCCAGCCAGATGCCGGGGATCGAACCCACCAGCAGCGCCAGCAGCAAATTCCAGTTGACGGTGCCGAGCCACACGTGGCCCAGCCCGGCCAGCGCCGTCAGCGGGACGGCGTAGGCGATATCGGTGCCGGCGACTTCGGCCGGCTTCATATGGGGATACAGCAGCAGGATCAGCGTGGCGCCAACCGCGCCGGCGCCGATCGACGACACCGTCACAAGCACGCCGATGACCGCGCCGACCACGATGGTGGCGATGACCTGGGTGCGGCCGTGCAGCTGGAAGCGCGGGTTGCGCTCGAGCCAGGCCAGCATCTGCTTGCGGAACAGCAGCGACAATACGGTCAGCAGCACCGACACGCCGATGGTCACGCGGATCGCGTGCAGCCACTGGGCGTTGAGCTCGCCGGCGCTCTTGAGCACCAGGATCGCCACGACCGCCGCCGGCAGGCTGCCGATGCACAGGCGCCGCACTACCTGCCACTGCACATGGCCGTGGGCACGGTGCGCGATAGTGCCGAAACCCTTGGTGATGGCCGCGAAGGCCAGGTCGGTGCCGACAGCGGTCGCCGGCGAAAAGCCGAACAGCAGCGTCAGCAGCGGCGTCATCAACGAGCCCCCACCCACGCCGGTCAGACCGACGAGGACGCCTACAAACAGACCGGAAACGGTATAGGCCAGCGACATGAGGGACTCGGTGGGCCCTGGCCCGTGAGGCTCGCATCACAATCCGGGGGCTGCGAGCGGACGCACTGAGGGCAGGACGTTCATTAACAAAGTTCGAGAATCGTAATAAACTGGCCTCATACCTCAAACTAATAAGAAGTTGTTTGTTTATACGACCCGAGTTATATGAACCTGCACCAGTTTCGCTTCGTGCGCGAGGCCGTCCGGCAGAACTACAACCTGACCGAAGCCGCTAAAGCGCTCTATACGTCACAACCCGGCGTGTCCAAGGCCATCATCGAGCTGGAAGAAGAGCTGGGTGTCGATATCTTCACGCGCCATGGCAAGCGCATCCGCAGCCTGACCGAGCCCGGGCGGCGGATCCTGACCTCGGTCGAGAAGATCCTGCAGGAGGTCGAGAGCCTGAAGCGGGTCGGCATGGACTATGCCGCGCAGGACCAGGGCAACTTCACCATTGCCACCACCCATACCCAGGCGCGCTACGCGCTGCCGCGGGTGATCGGCGAGTTCACCAAGCGCTACCCCAAGGTGCGGCTGTCGATCCAGCAGGGCAACCCGGCGCAGATCGCCGACATGCTGCTGCATGACCAGGCCGATATCGGGATCGCCACGGAAGGCATCACCGACGACAAGAACCTGGTGTCGCTGCCGGGTTACCAGTGGACACATATGGTGATTACGCCACCCGATCATCCGCTGCTGGACAAGAAGCACCTGGCGCTGGAAGACCTGATGGGCTACCCGCTGATCACCTACGATCCCAACTTTGCCGGCCGGCCCAAGATCGACAAGGCCTTCGAGCTGCGCCACCTGAAGCCGGACATCGTGCTCGAGGCGATCGACGCCGACGTGATCAAGACCTACGTGGAGATCGGCCTGGGCGTGGGCATCGTCGCCGGCGTGGCCTATGATGCCGAGCGCGACCGAAACCTGCGCGGGATTTCGGCCGGGCACCTGTTCGGCAGCAATGTGACGCACCTGGCGGTCAAGCAGGGGGCCTACCTGCGCAGCTTTGTCTACACCTTTATCGAGCTGTTCTCGCCGACGCTGAACCGCAAGCTGGTCGAACAGGCCATGTCGGGCGAGCACGAAGCCTACGAACTCTGAGCGCGGCAGCCCGCCGCCTCTCTCTATATAAGAAGCAGAACCCAATATGCATTCCCAATCCGTCACGCCGCGCCGGCCGGAGGCGCTGTGAGCAAACCCATGAGCGAACCCATGAGCGAAGCCACCAGCGAACTGCCCCGCATCCACTGGACCGAGGACGGCACCGAGCGCAGCGCCGCCTGGCGCTCCGAGGCCGGCAACCCGCCGCCGCGCCGCGTGGTGGTCGCCGACGACACCACCAGCGCCGACACCGCCTACCGGCTAGCCTGCGAGGGCACTGCCCTGCTGTGGCGCGGCGACTTCCAGAACGCGCGCCAGCTGCTCAACGCCATGGCGCGGCGCACCGAGCGCAAGCCCAAGAAGGCCAGCCGGCCAGGCCAGAAGGCCAAGGGCGCGCCCGGCTCCGCCACCGAGGCGTTCCACCTGCACCGGCTGGCGCAGTCGCAGCGCGCCCGCACGCTGGGCATGCTGCTGCTGCCGTTCGAGGCCGACCACAGCGTGCCGCTGCGCCGCGCGCCCGATGTCCGCGAAGCTTGCGAGCAGGTCTACGGTCCGGCGGGCGAGCCCTATGTGGCGTCGCTGCGAGAGCTGCTGGGCATGATCGGCGCCTATGAATGGCGCAGGAAAGGCGTGGAAATCCCGGCGCTGGAAGACCGCATCCATCCCTGGTACGGCGTGTTCTCGCCGGTGCGAGGCGAGTATGTCGACCTGGTCGCCGCCGAGCCGCTGCCGTCGAAAACGCTGGCCTTCGACATCGGCACCGGCACCGGCGTGCTGGCCGCGGTGCTGGCCCGGCGCGGCGTGCAGCGCATCGTCGCCACCGACCAGGACCCGCGTGCGCTGGCCTGCGCACGCGAGAACATCGGCCAGCTCGGCTATGCCGGCGCCGTCGAGATCGTGCAGGCCGACCTGTTCCCGGAAGGCCGTGCGCCGCTGGTGGTGTGCAACCCGCCGTGGGTGCCGGCCCGGCCCAGCTCGCCGGTCGAGCGCGCCGTCTACGATCCGGACAGCGCCATGCTGCACGGCTTCCTCGATGGGCTGGCCGCCCACCTGGAACCCGGCGGCGAAGGCTGGCTCTTGCTATCCGACCTGGCGGAGCACCTGGGCCTGCGCCCGCGCGAGCAGCTCGAAGGCTGGATCGAGGCCGCCGGGCTGAAGGTGCTGGGCCGCTCCGATATCCGCCCGCGTCATCCGCGCGCCGCGGACCCCAGCGATCCGCTGCATGCGGCGCGCTCGGCCGAGGTGACTTCGCTGTGGCGCCTGGGCGTGCGCTGACGCGCGTGCCCTTGCAGGCGGAGTTCGGCTATCCTTCCCGTCACAAATAAGACTGGAGGAGACAAATGCCGAAGTTGCCCCGCCTGCTGCCCGCCATCGTACTTTCCACCCTGCTTGGCGCCAGCGCCGCCGCGCTGGCCGATATCCGCGTCGGCATCGACGTGTCCACCACCGGGCCGGCGGCCTCGATCGGCATCCCCTCCAAGAACACCGTGCTGATGTGGCCGCAGACGCTGGGCGGCCAGAAGGCGCACTACGTGATCCTGGACGACGGCTCCGACCCGGCCGCGGCGGTGCGCAATGTGCGCAAGCTGATTTCCGAGGAAAAGGTCGACGTGATCGTCGGCCCCAATATCACGCCGACTGCGCTGGCCGCGCTCGACGCCGTGTCCGAGGGCGAGACGCCGATGGTGGCGCTGGCCGCGTCGGCGTCGATCGTCGAGCCGCAGACCGACGCCAAGCGCCGCTGGGCCTTCAAGATGCCGCAGAACGACTCGCACATGGCGACCGTGCTGACGGAGTACATGAGCAACCACGGCATCAGGACGGTCGGCTTCATCGGCTTTGCCGACGCCTATGGCGAAAGCTGGTGGCGCGAGTTCTCCAGGCTGGCCGAAGTGCGCAAGATCAAGGTCGTCGCCAACGAGCGCTTCTCGCGCAACGATACTTCGGTGACCGGCCAGGTGCTCAAGCTGATGGCGGCAAACCCCGACGCCGTGCTGATCGCCGGCGCCGGCACGCCCTCGGTGCTGCCGCAGAAGACGCTGGGCGAGCGCGGCTACAAGGGCAAGGTCTACCAGACCCACGGCATCGCCACCTGGGAATTCCTGCGCATGGGCGGCAAGGACGTGGAAGGCACGCTGTTCCCGACCGGCCCGGTCGTGGTCGCGCGCCAGCTGCCCGAGAACCACCCCGTGCGCAAGGTCGCGCTGGACTTCGTCAACCGCTACGAGGGCAAGTACGGCGCCGACAGCGTGACGCAGTTTGCCGGCGACGCCTGGGGCGCGTGGCTGCTGCTGGACGATGCCGCGCGCCGCGCGCTCAAGACCGGCGCCCAGCCCGGCACGCGCGAATTCCGCGCCGCCATGCGCGACGCGCTCGAATCCACCACCAATCTCACCATCCCCAACGGCGTGCTGAACCTGAACGCGAAGGACCACCAGGGCTTCGACCAGCGTTCGCGCGTGATGGGGGTGATCCGCAACGGCAAGTTCGCCTATGCGGGCGACAAGTAGCCCAGCGCCCGCCGAACCCGGCCTTCTGAAAGGAAGCATCGCATCATGACCACCACTTCCACTCCTTCCGTCACCGTTGCCTTCATCGGCCTGGGCGCCATGGGCTCGCACATGGTCCGCCACCTGCTGGCCGCCGGCCACACCGTGCGCGCCTTCGTGCGCCGCCCCGAGGCCGCCGAAGCGGCGCGCGCCATGGGTGCGGAGCCGTTCTTCACGCCCGCCGAGGCCGCGCGCGGCGCCAGCGTCGTCTTCACCAACGTGACCTCGTCCGAAGACGTGCGCGAAGTGCTGCTGGGCGAGCAAGGCGTGATCCACGGCGCGGCCCCCGGCACGGTATGCGTCGACCACAGCACCATCTCGCCGGTGGTCACGCGCGAGATCGCCGCGGCACTGGCCGAGCGCGGCCTCGAGGCGCTCGACTGCCCGGTCTCCGGCGGCACCATGGCCGCCGCGTCCGGCAAGCTGACCATCATGGTCGGCGGCAAGCTCGACGTTCTGGAACGCGTGCTGCCGCTGCTGGAGCTGCTGGGCACGACCATCACGCATATCGGCGACAACGGCGCCGGCCAGGTCGCCAAGCTGTGCAACCAGATCGCGCAGGTGGTCAATATCGAAGGCATCGCCGAAGCCATGCGCTTTGCCTCGGCGCAGAACGTCGATACCGGCCGCGTGCTGCAGGCCATGTCGACGGGCATGGCGGGCAGCCGCATGCTCGACCTGATGGGGCCCAAGATGGTGTCGCGCAATTTCGCCGCCGGCATCGAGGCGCGGCTGCACGACAAGGACTTCGGGCTGGCGCGCGCTATCGCCGAGGAAATCGGCCTGGACCTGCCGGCGATGCAGGCCACCTCGGCGCAGCTGCGCACGCTGATGGCCAACGGCTGGGGCAAGGACGATACCTCGTCGCTGCTGCGCGTGCTGGAGGGCTGAGGGCCGCTCAGGTGCCTGCTCAGGTGCCTGTCAGGCGCAGGACGGCGCGTACCAGCGCGCTGTCGGCATCATTGAAGCCGTCGAGCACATTGAAGTGATGGCAGCCCGGCAGCACGAGATCGCTCGCTGCCGGACTGCCGACATTGGCGGGCCACGCCGCCCGCATCAGCGCATGTTGGCGGTGGTATTCGGCCGCTTCCAGCTCGCCCACGGCGAGCGCCAGCGGCGCGGCGGTGGCTGGCGCCATGTACGCCGGCGACAACCGCGTCACATCGTCTTCCGATAGCCGCAGGTCGCATTGCAGGAACGCGGCGCGGCGCAGCGGCTCCATGTCGTACAGCCCGCTGACCGAGAGCCCGCCCCGGACCAGGTCCGCGGGCAGGTCTGGCGCCAATTGCGGCCAGCGTGCCGCCATCAGCATCGCCACCAGGTGGCCGCCGACGGAATGCCCGGCGGCGAACAGCCGTTGCGGGTCATGTCCCAGCACGCCGGATTGCCGGTACAGCCACGCCACGCTGCGCAGCACCTGCCGCACGATGTCGGGCACCGTCACCGACGGCACCAGCGAATAATTGACCACGGCCACCGACACGCCGAGCGCCGGCAGCACGCTGGCGACGAAACTGTGGTCGCGCTTGTCGAGCGCGCGGTAGTAGCCGCCGTGGACGAACACCAGCAGCGGCGGCGCCGCGCCGTCATCCGCTGGCGCCGTCGCCGGGAAATAGTCCAGCGTCTGATCCTGCGGATGCCGCGAGCCTGCATCGGCATAGCCCAGGTCCGCGATAAAGCCACCGCGCTCGCGCACCCGCGCCGACCATTCACCCCAGCGCGCCATATGCGCCGGGTTGTCCGGCACATTGGCTCGGTTGTTGTATTCGCGGTCGTAGAAGACGGGGTCCTGCGAGGGCAGGCTGGCGAGGCTCGCCAGCGAGGCTTGGTCGGTCATGGCGGTCGGTGGGTGCGGGGTCGGGACTGGTTTGGCGCGGCGTCGGTGATGCACGCGGTGACGGCGATGCTAACCGCAATCGCGATGCACAAGTTATCGGGGCCATTACCATCGCCACGGCGGCCGGTTGTCGGCCGGGGGGAATTGCGGCATAATCGCCGGCTCAGCCCGGCATCGGTTCCGATGCCGTCACACCTGCCCGGGTGGTGAAACAGGTAGACGCAGGGGACTCAAAATCCCCCGCCGCAAGGCGTGTCGGTTCGAGTCCGACCCCGGGCACCACATTTCCCTCCAAAGCAATCAGTCGTCCACATGATGGGCGGCCCGGGGCTCATGCTCAAACCTCGATTTCGTCGAGCTTGTGCGTTTTCAGCCAATCGCGAACCAATACGTTGAGCCGTGTTTGCCAACGTGGCCCGCTCGCCTTCAGGGCTTCCAGGACATCGTCATCGAGTCGCACCGTGGTGGCTGTCTTCGTGGTACCGCGCGGACGGCCGCGCCCTCGCTTGACGAGCTTGTCAGACAACAGTGTTTTTGTACGTACGAAATTAGCTCTGCATCACCAGCCAATCACGTCACTTATACCCGCGACTCCTTTCGGCTAAAGCCTTGAAAGGTGTCGGACAGCGCCCACTGGTGCCCCTGCGCCTGGCTTCCTATCCTATGGCATTGCCATCCCGTCAACAGGAGCCACCATGAACCGACCGACCCTACCCGCCCTCGCCTGCGCCGCCCTGCTCGCCGGCTGCGCCGGCGCAAATGTGGAAAACCTGACCCAGGCAGGCGGCAGCCTGTTCACCGCCGCCACGCTGTCGGACACCAACGTCAAGACGCTGTCCGACCAGTCGTGCGCGGAAATGGACCAGAAGAACACCATTGCCCCGCCCGACAGCACCTACGCCAGGCGGCTCGCGAATGTGATGAACGGGCTTGGCAATACCGGGCTGCCGCTCAATGCCAAGGTCTACGTGACCAAGGACATCAACGCATGGGCCATGGCCAATGGATGCGTGCGCGTGTACAGCGGGCTGATGGACTTCCTCAGCGACGACGAGGTGCGCGGCGTGGTCGGACACGAGATCGGCCATGTGGCGCTGGGCCATACCAAGGCGGCGATGCAGGTGGCCTACTCCACCGCCGCTGCGCGCGGCCTGCTGGGATCTACCGGCATTGCTTCGCTGACCGCGCTGTCGTCCTCACAGATCGGGGATCTGGCGGAGACGTTCGTCAATGCACAGTTCTCGCAGCGCCAGGAAACCGCTGCGGACGACTACTCCTTCAACTTGCTGACCAAGAACGGCGCCAACCGGCAGGCGCTGGCGTCGGCGTTCCGCAAGATGTCGCAGCTTGACGGCGGGAAGTCGAGCATGCTCAGCACGCACCCCGGCTCGCTGGAGCGCGCCAAGCATATCGAAGATCGCCTGGCTGGCGGGCGCTGAGCGCGCTGCCTGACGCGCCCCGCCTGGCGCCTTACCGCGATTCGACGAACGCGAGCACCGTGGCCAGCATGCCTTGCAGCGCCGGCTGCAGCGCCGCCGACCGCGCCTCATCGTAGGCGAACGGGTATGTCTCGCTCATATACGCACACTGCGACAGCTCGAGCTGCACCGCGTGCACGCCATCCTGCGGCTTGCCGTACTGGCGCGTGATATAGCCGCCCTTGAAGCGGCCGTTGAGCACCGCGGTATGGCCGGGCACCGCGCTCGCCAGCTCGAGCAGCTGGTTCGCGAGCCCCGCGTCGCAGCTCTCGCCATTGGCCGTGCCGAGGTTGAAATCCGGCAGCTTGCCTTCGAAGAAGCGCGGCAGCAACGAGCGGATCGAATGCGCGTCCCACAGGGCGACGGTGCCGTGCTCGGCCTTCAGGCGCGCCAGTTCCGCCGCCAGCGCTTCATGGTATGGGCGCCAGATCGCGTCGCGGCGTGCGGCGATTTCCGCATCGTCGGGGCCGTTGCTGCCATCGGCATAAAGCGCCGTCTTGTCAAAGGTGTCGACCGGGCACAGGCCGGTGGTGTCCTGGCCGGGATACAAGTTGGCATTGTCGGGCGGGCGGTTCAGGTCGACCACATAGCGCGAATGCGTGGCGACCAGCACCGAGGCGCCCAGCTCGCGGGCAAAGCCGTAGAGCCGTTCCAGGTGCCAGTCGGTATCGGGCACGGTGCGCGCCTCGGCGGTAAGGCGCTGAGAGACCGAAGCCGGCAGGTGCGTGCCGACGTGCGGCATCGATACCAGCAGCGGGCGCGTGCCGCGATGCAGGGTGAAGGCGGGGGTATCGGTGGAGAAGGACATGTTCTTTGCAATGCGTTGGGCGGTGCCCGTATTTGTCGCGTACTTGTCGCGTATCAGTCGGCCAGCAGGCTGGCGCGGGCGGCGATGAACTGCCGGGCCGCTTCGGACTGCAGCGCATGCGCGCCATGCTGCACGCGGCTGCGGCCGGCGGTGCGGACCTCCGCTAGTGTCTCATGACCGTGGTTCGCAAACACGTGGGTGGCCAGCGCCTGGGCGCCGTCGAGGCCGGTCAGCGTCGGGTGCGCACCGTCCAGCACCACGAAGTCCGCCTGCTGGCCAGGCGCCAGCCCGGCCACGCCGCGGCCACTGGCGCGTGCGCCGCCCGCCACGGCTTCCAGATAGAGGCGGTCGGCCACCTGCAGGTGGGTATCCGAGGCCAGCACGTTGCGCTGCTGCAGGCCCAGCCGCTGGCCGTATTCGAACAGGCGCAGTTCCTCGGCCACGCTGACGCTGGCATGGCTGTCCGAGCCGATGCCCCACGCGCCGTGCTGCGCGAGGTAAGGCGCCGCCTCGAACACGCCATCGCCGAGGTTCGCTTCGGTGGTCGCGCAGATGCCGGCCACGGCGCCGCTATGCGCGAGGCGCCGGCGCTCGTCCCAGTCCATGTGCGTGGCGTGCACCAGGCACCAGCGCGCGTCGACGTCGACATGATCGAACAGCCATGTCACCGGGCGCGTGCCGGACCACGCGATGCAGTCGTCGACTTCGCGCTGCTGCTCGGCGATATGGATATGGACCGGCGCCTGCGCGTCGATCGCCTTCAGCCCCGCCAGCGCATGCAGCAGGCTGTCTTCGGGCACAGCGCGCAGCGAATGCGGCGCCAGGCCGAGACGCGCGCCGGCCTGCGCGCACACGGGCGACAGCCGCTCCAGCAGGCGCAGCATGGCGTCGGTGTTGTGCAGGAAGCGGCGCTGTTCGGCGAGCGGCGGCTTGCCGCCGAAGCCGGCGGTCTGGTACAGCACCGGCAGCAGCGTCATGCCGATGCCGGTGCGCTGCGCCGCGCGCAGCAGCCGCAGCGACATCTCGGCGGCATCGGCGTAGGGCTTGCCGTCGGCGTCGTGGTGGACGTAGTGGAACTCGCACACGCTGGTATAGCCTGCGCGCAGCATCTCGATGTAGAGCTGGGTGGCGATGGCTTCCAGCGTGTCGGGCGAGATCCGCTGCGCGAAGCGGTACATCAGCGTGCGCCAGCTCCAGAACGAATCGGCGCCGGCGGGATTGTCGCCCTGCGGGCGGCTGCGGTATTCGGTCAGGCCGGCAAAGCCACGCTGGAATGCGTGCGAATGCAGGTTGGGCATGCCCGGCAGCACCGGGCCCGCGGCGCGCGGCACGCCGGCATTTGCGGCGGCACCGGCCTGCACGGTGGTCAGGCGGCCCTGCTCGTCCCAGGCGAGCAGCACATCGCGCGCCCAGCCTTCGGGCAGCAGGGCCCAGTCTGCGAACAGCTGCGATGCGCTCATGGCTGTGCCTCCGCTTGCGCCGGATATACGCGCCCTTGCCGCACGACCGTCAAGGCGGGATTGCGGCCGAACCAGTACGCCAGCTCCGCCGGCGAATCGACGCGCCAGAGCACGAAGTCAGCCCCTCGCCCCGCTTCCAGCTTGCCGTGGCGCTCCGGTGCACCCAGCGCGCGCGCCGCATGCACGGTCACGCCGGCCAGCGCTTCGGGCACCGTCAGGCGGAACAGCGTGCAGGCCATATTCATCATCAGCAGCAGCGACGTCACCGGCGACGTGCCGGGGTTGTGGTCGGTCGAGATCGCCATCGGCACGCCGTATTGGCGCAACAGCGCGATCGGCGGCAGGTTGGTGTCGCGCAGGAAATAGTAGGCGCCGGGCAGCAGCACCGCGACCGTGCCGGCTTCCGCCATCGCGGCGACACCGGCCTCGTCGAGATGCTCGAGATGGTCCGCCGACAGTGCGCGATGGCGTGCGGCCAGCGCCGCGCCGCCGAGGTTGCTGAGCTGCTCGGCGTGCAGCTTGACGCGCAGGCCGTGGCGCGCAGCGGCATCGAAAACGCGTTCGGTCTGCGCGATCGAGAAGCCGATCGATTCGCAGAAGGCATCGACGGCGTCGACCAGCCCTTCTTCGGCCAGCGCCGGCAGCATGCTGCCGCACACCAGGTCGATGTAGTCGTCGGCGCGCCCCGCGTACTCGGGCGGCAGCGCGTGCGCGCCGAGGAAGGTGGTGCGCACCGCGACGCCGAACTGCTCGCCCAGGCGACGCGCCACGCGCAGCTGCTTGCGCTCGGCTTCCAGGCTGAGGCCATAGCCGGACTTGATCTCGATGGCGGTCACGCCTTCGGCGAGCAGCGGTTGCAGGCGCGCGGCGGCCTGCGCGAACAGCGTGTCTTCGTCGGCGTCGCGGGTGGCGCGCACGGTCGAGACGATGCCGCCGCCGGCGCGCGCGATTTCTTCATAGCCGGCACCGGCGAGTCGCATCGCGAACTCGTCGGCGCGCTGGCCGCCGTAGACCAGGTGCGTGTGGCAATCGACCAGTCCCGGCGTGATCCACGCGCCGTTGGCGTCGTGGCGCGGCAGGTCGCGGTAGGACTGCGGCAATTCTGCCGCGGCGCCAAGCCAGGCAATGCGGCCTTGCTCGACCACGAGCGCGGCATCGCGGATGGCGCGCGCCGGGTCGGCGTCGGGCAACAGGTGGCAGTTGTGCCAGACACCGTCGGCGCTGGCAGCATTGGCTGCACTGGCGGTGCCAGGTACGGAAGGCAGCGTCATTGATCGGACTCCATTTCCAGCGTGACACACAGGCACAGCGCGTCGCCGGCGCCTGGCGCGAAGGCTTGCCGGCCAGCGGGTTCGCCGGCGGGATACAGCACGCCCTGCCCCGCGTCCAGCGCTACGGCCGGCTGCGCGTCCTGCGCCAGCCAGGTGCCGGACACGGCAAGCAGGCAAACGGTATCGGCGCCGGTGCTGATGGCAAACCCCTGGCGGAAGGCGTCGACGCGCGCGCGGCAGCGGCCACGCCGCGTCATCACGTTGAAGTCGCGCGTGGGGCCGTCGAGCAATGCCGACTGCAGGCCGGTGTCGCCAGAGAAGGCAAACGGTGCGCCGGGCTGGACCAGCCGATGGCTGAAGCTGCCGTCGTCGGCGCGCAGCACAACACCGGCACCGTCGAGCAGCACGATCTGGCGGTCGATGCCGGGAAAGGCGGAGAACGGGCCGTCGGCTTCGATATCGGCCACGCTCAGGCGCCAAACGAAGTCATCCATGCCGGCACCCGGCGGCCACACCGCGATCTCGCGCGTGTTGCCGCCGCCATTCTTCCAGCGCGTCGGGTCGATGGCCGCGAGCGTGAACGTCCTCATACGCCCTTCACCATCGGCAGGTTCAGGCCCTTTTCCTGCGCGCATGCGATGGCGATGTCGTATCCCGCATCGGCATGGCGCATCACGCCGGTGGCCGGGTCGTTCCACAGTACGCGCTCGATGCGTTTGGCTGCTGCATCGGTGCCATCGCAGACGATCACCACGCCGGAGTGTTGCGAGAAACCCATGCCCACGCCACCTCCATGGTGCAGGCTGACCCAGGTGGCGCCGCCGGCGGTATTGAGCAGCGCGTTCAGCAGCGGCCAGTCGGACACGGCGTCGGAACCGTCGCGCATCGCTTCGGTCTCGCGGTTGGGCGACGCCACCGAGCCGCAGTCCAGATGGTCGCGGCCGATCACCACCGGCGCCTTCAGCTCGCCGGACTTCACCATCTCGTTGAAGGCCAGGCCGGCGCGGTGGCGCTCGTCCAGGCCAACCCAGCAGATACGCGCCGGCAGGCCCTGGAAGGCGATGCGGTCGTGCGCCATGTCGAGCCAGCGGTGCAGGTGCTTGTCCTCGGGGAACAGCTCCTTCATCTTGGCGTCGGTCTTGTAGATATCCTCGGGATCGCCCGACAGCGCGACCCAGCGGAACGGGCCCTTGCCGCGGCAAAACAGCGGGCGGATATAGGCCGGCACGAAGCCCGGGAAATCGAAGGCATTGTGCACGCCCTCATCGAACGCCACCTGGCGGATGTTGTTGCCGTAGTCGACCGTCGGCACGCCCATCTTCTGGAAGTCGAGCATGGCCTGCACGTGCTTGACAATCGACGGGCGCGCGGCGGCTTCCACCGACTTGGGATCGCGCTTGCGTGCGTCTTCCCACTGCTCGACCGTCCAGCCTTGCGGCAGGTAGCCGTTGACCAGGTCGTGCGCCGAGGTCTGGTCGGTAACGATATGCGGACGCATGCCGCCGGCCTGCGCGCGCTTGGCGAGCTCCGGCACGATGTCGGCGGCATTGCCAAGCAGGCCGACCGAGATGGCTTCTTTCTTTGCCGTGGCCTCGGCGATCATCGCCAGCGCCTCGTCCAGCGTGGTGGCCTTCTTGTCGAGGTAGCGCGTGCGGATGCGGAAGTCGATGCGCGATTCCTGGCACTCGATCGCCAGCACGCAGGCACCCGCCAGCACGCCGGCCAGCGGCTGCGCGCCGCCCATGCCGCCCAGGCCCGCGGTCAGGATCCACTTGCCCGACAGGTCGCCGTCGTAGTGCTGGCGGCCGGCTTCGACAAAGGTCTCATACGTGCCCTGCACGATGCCCTGCGTGCCGATGTAGATCCACGAGCCCGCGGTCATCTGGCCATACATCATCAGGCCGGCGCGGTCCAGTTCATTGAACTTGTCCCAGGTGGCCCAGTGCGGCACCAGGTTGGAGTTGGCGATCAGCACGCGCGGCGCGTCGGGGTGCGTGCGGAACACGCCGACCGGCTTGCCCGACTGCACCAGCAGCGATTCGTCCTCGCCCAGGCGACGCAGGCTGTCGAGGATGGCGTCAAAGCATTCCCAGTTGCGCGCGGCCTTGCCGATGCCGCCGTACACCACCAGGTCCTGCGGGCGCTCGGCCACGTCGGGGTCCAGGTTGTTCTGGATCATGCGGTAGGCAGCTTCGATCAGCCAGTTCTTGCAGTGCAGCTGGGTGCCATGCGGGGCGCGGATTTCGCGCTGGCCGCGCTGGATGAATTGGCTTTCGTTGGCGTTCATGTGCTTGTTCTCCTTCGTTGGCGCTTGTGACGCGCTCCAATCAACCAGCGTTGGTCGGCAAGATTTCCCGAACCGCCTGCGGCCACCCCGCCCCCGCATCCCCCTGCACCACCCACTGCTTCATCGCTTCGATATCCGGCGCCAGGTAGCGGTCGCCTTCCACAAAATCCACCCGCGCACGGATACGTGCCAGTTCCTGCTCCACCAGCGGCGATGACTTCAACGGGCGGTGGAACTCGATACCCTGCGCCGCTGCCATCGCCTCGATGCCGACCACTACCGCGGTGTTGGCCGCCATGTCGCCCAGCCGGCGCGCGCCGTAGGTGGCCATCGACACATGGTCCTCCTGGTTGGCCGAGGTCGGCAGGCTGTCCACGCTGGACGGATGCGCCAGCGACTTGTTCTCCGAGGCCAGCGCGGCCGCGGTCACCTGCGCGATCATGAAGCCCGAGTTCAGGCCGCCGTCGCGCACCAGGAACGGCGGCAGGCCCGACAGGCCGGTATCGAGCAGCAGCGCCAGCCGGCGCTCGGAAATCGCACCGATCTCGGCGATCGCCAGCGCAATGATGTCGGCGGCAAAGGCCACCGGCTCGGCGTGGAAGTTGCCGCCGGAGACCACGTCGCCCTGCTCGGAAAACACCAGCGGGTTGTCCGACGCGGCATTGGCCTCGATCTGCAGGATGCGCGCGGCGTGCTGCAGGTTGTCCAGGCAAGCGCCCATCACCTGCGGCTGGCAACGGATCGAATACGGGTCCTGCACGCGGCCGCAGGTTTTGTGCGAATCGACGATCTCGCTGCCATCCAGCATCGCGCGCACGGCGCCGGCCACGGCGATCTGGCCGGCCTGGCCGCGGGCTTCATGGATGCGGGCGTCGAACGGCTTGACCGAGCCCTTGATCGCTTCCAGCGACAGGGCGCCCGCCACCAGGCCGGCGGCAAAGGTGTCTTCGGCGGCAAACAAGCCGGCCAGTGCCAGCGCGGTCGACACCTGCGTGCCGTTGAGCAGCGCCAGGCCTTCCTTCGGGCCCAGCTCGAACGCCTTCAGGCCGGCACGGGCCAGGCCCTCGGCTGCCGGCACGCGCTTGCCGTCGACCAGCACGTCGCCCACGCCGATCAGCGTGCACGACATATGCGCCAGCGGCGCCAGGTCGCCCGAGGCACCGACCGAACCCTTGGCCGGGATGCACGGCGTCACGCCGTGGTTGACCAGCGCCAGCAATGCCTCGATCAATTCCGGACGCACGCCGGAATGGCCGCGCGCCAGGCTGACCGCCTTGGTGGCCAGGATCAGGCGCACCGTATCCTCGGCCAGGTCCGGGCCGGTGCCGACGCTGTGCGACAGCACCAGGTTGCGCTGCAGCTGCGCCAGTTTGTCGTTGGGGATACGGGTCTGCGCCAGCTTGCCGAAGCCGGTATTGATGCCGTAGACCACGGCGTCGGCGTCGATGATGTCCTGCACGGTGGCCTGCGCGGCGCGCACGCCGGGCCAGGCGGAATCGGCCATGGCCACGCGCACTTCGCCGCGGTAGATGCGGCGCAGGTCGGCCAGGGTGACTTGGCCCGGCTGCAAGGTCAGCAGCGGGCAGGAGGCTTGGTCGTGTTGGCTCGCAGTCATTTGTATGTTCCTGTCTATACAGCTTAGGATAAAAATTGAAGCAATGGCTGACCCTCGCGCGGATCAGCCGAAAGCGGGATTGCCGTCGGCGCGGAATCGGCTGCCGAGGCGGTAACGGTTGCCCGGGTGCAGGCAACGAACGAATGTCACTGGCACGCCATTGGTCCAGGTGCGGCGGGTCAGCATCAGGCAAGGTTGCGTTGGCGGCATTTCCAGTTGCGCGGCCTGCTCCGGCGTGGCGGCAATGGCATCGACCACGTGCTCTACCTGATCGTAGGGCACGTGGCGCAACAGGTATTCGCCGGGCTGGGTCGCGCTGAAGTCCTGGCCGATGAAGTCCGGCGCCACGCGCGGGTTCACGTAGCGGTCTTCCAGCTGCACCGGCACGCCATCTTCGCGATGCACGCAGACCGAATGGAACACGGACTCTCCGGTGTGCAGCTCCAGCGCGGCCGCCACCTCGATCGACGCCGACACCCGCTCGACCAGGATCACGTCGCAGGCATAGTCATGCCCGCGCATGCGGATCTCGTCCTGCAGGTTAACCACCGACAGCAGCGTGGACTGCGGCTTGTGCTCGGCGACGAAGGTGCCGACGCCGGCGACGCGCACCACCCGCCCCTGCTCCGACAGCTCGCGCAGGGCCCGGTTGACGGTCATGCGCGAGACGCCGAAGCGGTTCACCAGTTCCTGCTCCGACGGCACCCGGTCGCCCGGCTGCCACGCGCCGCTCTGGATCTGGCGGGCGATGTACTCCTTCACCTGCTGGTAGAGCGCGGTGGGAGAGGAAGCTGGGGTGGCGGAGCCGACGGCGTGGTTCATGGCGTTTCAGTGCTCGGCCGCGGCAATGGCCTCGGCGCGGATTTCCTCGGTCAGCCGCGCCTTGAGCGCGGAAAACTCCGGAGAGGTCTTGATCGTGTAATGGCGCGGATGCGGAAAATCGACCGCGATATCGCTCTTGATCCGGCCCGGCCTGGCGGAAAACACCGCCACCCGGTTGGCCATGAAAATGGCCTCGTCGATATCATGGGTCACGAATAATACCGTCTTGCGCGACGCTTCCCATATGCCGAGCAATAACTCCTGCATCAGCACGCGGGTCTGGTTGTCGAGCGCGCCGAACGGTTCGTCGAGCAGCAGGATCTTGGGATCGTTGGCCAGCGCCCGCGCGATCGCGGTGCGCTGCTGCATGCCCCCCGACAGCTGCTTCGGGTAATGGTGCTCGAATCCGCGCAGCCCCACGCGCTGGATAAAGAAGTCGCTGCGCTCCTTCTGCTCCGCCGCGCTCATGCCGCGCTCGCGCAGGCCGAAGCGCACGTTCTGCTCGATCGTCAGCCACGGGAACAGCGTGTACGACTGGAACACCATGCCGCGGTCGGCGCCCGGGTCGGAGACCGGCTGGCCGTCGAGCAGCACGCGGCCGGTGGAAGGCGTGTCCAGCCCGGCCACGATGCGCAGCAGCGTGGACTTGCCGCAGCCCGACGGGCCCAGGATGGTGACGAAGTCGTTATCGCGCACTTCGAAATCGACCGGCTGCAGCGCCAGCGTCTTCCCGCCGCGCGGGTTGGAGAAGGTACGCGAGACCTGCTGGATGGACAGTGCGCTCATTGGATCGAACTCCACGGGAACAGGCGCTGGTTGGCGCGCTTGAAGACAAGGTCGGAGACCAGGCCGATGCAGCCGATCACGATGATGCCGAAGATGATCTGCCCGGTATTGAGCAGCGCCTGGCTGTCGGTGATCATGTGCCCGATGCCCGACGACGAGCCGATCAGCTCGGCCACGATCACGTAGGTCCAGGCCCAGCCCAGCACCAGCCGCAGGATCTCGGCGATTTCCGGCGCGGCGCCCGGGATCAGCACGCGGCGCACGATGCCGGCGCTGTTGGCGCCGAGCGTGTAGGCGGCCTCGACCAGGTCCTTGCGCGCGCCGCCGACCGCCACCGCCACCATCAGCACGATCTGGAAGAACGAGCCGATAAAGATCACCAGCAGCTTCTGGGTCTCGCCGATGCCGGCCCACAGGATCAGCAGCGGGATGAAGGCCGACGCCGGCAGGTAGCGGCAGAACGAAACAAAGGGCTCGAAGAACGCCTCGGCCGCCTTGTACGCGCCCATGAAGATGCCCAGCGGCACCGCCAGCACCGCCGCCAGCACGAAGCCGCCTACAACGCGCCACACCGTCATGCCGATGTCGCCGATGAAGTTGTGCTCGGTGAACAGGATCAGACCCTCTTTGGCCATCGTCAGCGGATCGGCCAGGAACGTGCGCGGCACGAAGCCGCCCAGCGTCACCACGGCCCACACGCCGAAGAACAGCACGAAGAAAGACAGGCCCAGCATCCAGCGGGTATTGGGCTGCACCGGCACCAGCGGTGCCAGCCAGGGATGGCGCCGGCGCGCCGGTGCCGCCGGGGGGGCGGACACCGCTGCGGGCGCGTGGGAACCGATTCGGGCTTGCGTCATGACGTTCACGCCTCCTTGCGACTGCTCTGCTTACTTGAGGAAACGCGCGTCATACAACGCCGTCACGTCGGGCACCTGGCGGATCACGCCGATTTCCATCAGCACGCCCGCCGCTTCCTTGCTGAAGCTGGCGAGTTCGCCGGAGAAGAACTTCTTGTTGGCCTCGCGATCCTGCCAGCGCAGGTAGGCGGCCGACTTGGCGAACTGCTCGCCGGTCTGCTTGACTGCGGCACCCATGATTTCGTTAGCCTTCGCCGGCTCCTTCTGGATCATCTCGAGCGCCTCGAAGTAGCTGTCGACCAGCGCCTGCGCCGCCTTTGGGTTCTCCTTGAGCCACTTGGGCGCGCAGCCCAGCGTGTCGGTCACCATCGGGTAATCCAGCGTGGTCGCCAGGATCTTGCCCTTGTCCGGGTTCTGGCGGACGGTGGACAGGTAGGGCTCGTAGGTCATGGCGCCGTCGTTCTGGCCGGCCACGAACGCCTGCGCCGCCGCCTGCGGCGACAGCGTCGTGGTCTTGACGTCCTTCAGCGACATGCCGTTCTTCTTCAGCATCCAGGCCAGGCCGAAGTACGGCGCGGTGCCCGGCGCATCGACGCCAATGGTCTTGCCCTTCAGGTCGGCGAAGGTCTTGACGTCGCCGCGCACGGCCAGGCCGTCGGCGCCGTAGGACTTGTCGAGCTGCACGATCTGGGTGATCGGTACGCCGTTGGCGTTCCAGGCCACATGGGTCTCGACCGTGGTCGCCGCGCACTGGATCGCACCGGCGGCCAGCGCCAGGTGGCGGTCCTTCTGCGGGATCATCTTGATGTCGACCTCGACACCGTTCTTCTTGAAGATGCCTGCCTTGTCGGCCAGCGTCAGCGGCGCGAAGCCGGTCCAGCCGCTCATGCCGAGCGTGACCTTGGTGGTCTGCGCGTGGCCGGCGCCTGCCATGGTGACTGCCGCGGCAAACAGCGCGGCCTGCATTGCCTTGCGGCCACGAATCCTGCCTTGAATCCTGCCCTGCATGCGGCTTTCCATCCTCATCGAAACGCTCCTTTGGTGTGTCCGTCGACGGCAGGCCATGCTTGTGGCGCGCTCGTTTTCGGGCATTAAACAATGCCTGTATATACAAGTCAATGTAGGGCTTCCCCCGAGGGGTTAGACGTCACATCACCGCGGAAATCGGCTGGACGGCGCGGAGGCATCAACCACCACAACGGTGCTGCGGCTTGCCGTAGGTGCGGAAAGCACCACCTTGGCACGCCAGAAGTGTTGCTGTATAGACAGGATTGAAGTGACGCCAGGATGAGCAAACCCCGTGCCAGGGGCACGGGGCGCGACCGCGGGCGCGCTCAGGCGTCGAAGAAGGAAGCGACCGTGGGAAAGCGCAGCCGCAGCCGCAACTCGCGCTTCAGGCGGCGGTTGTCGAGCCGGCGCGACTCGCTCATGAAGCTCAGCAGCGTCGGCTCAATCACTTCACGCGCCTGGCCGCGCGTAATACGCGGGGGCCGCGGCAGGCCGCGCCGATCGGCAACGAGGTCGAAGTAGTCGGCCATACGCAGCTCGGTATCGTCGCTGGCATGGACCACCCGCTGCGGCCGGCCGCGGAACAGCGCGGCAACCATGATGCGAGCCAGGTCGTCGGCATGGATATGGCTGGTGTAGACGTCGTCCTGCGGCACCAGCGCGGGCGTGCCCCGCTTGAGCCGGGCCACCGGCAGCCGCTCGGCGGCATAGATGCCCGGGATGCGCACTATGCTGGTGCGCCAGCCGGCATCGCGGCCAAAGGCGCGCACCGCCCCCTCGGCGGCCACGCGGCGGCGCGCGCGCGCCGTCTGCGGCCGCACGGCATGGAATTCCGACACCCGCGCGCCCTGCCGGTCGCCGTAGACGCCCGAGGTGCTGGCGTAGACAAAGGCACGGCGGCGAAGGCCCCGGTCGGGTAGAATGGCGGGCTCGCCGCCAGGCGTGCCGCCCTGCCGCCAGGCCTTGCGGCGCAAGGCGGCGAGCAAGGCACGCGTACGCGGATCGCCCTCGCCCTGACCGGGCGGCGGCGCCAGGTCCAGCACCTGCGTGGCCAGCCCGCGCAGCCGCGCCAGCGTCACCGGCCGGTCCAGGTCCGCCACCAGCGGCACCGCACCGGCGGCGCGCAGTTCGGCGCGGCGCGCCGGCTGCGACGTGACGGCAAACACGCGCATGCGCGACGACAGGATTCGCAGGCAGCGCGTCCCCACATCCCCGCACCCGACGATCAACAGGCGCGGACGACCCAGCCGGCGGCTGGGGACCGGCAAAACTGGTAAAGCCGGCAGGAGCGGGAGGCGCGAGGACTGCAGCATCGACTGAATTTGGCTCATAGACCGATTATGGCTTATCAAGTAACCGTCATGCCCAGTGGCCACAAGTTCGAAGTGGCCGCGGACGAAACCATCCTCGGCGCGGCCCTGCGCCACAGCATCGGCCTGCCCTACGGCTGCAAGAACGGCGCCTGCGGCTCGTGCAAGGGCCGCGTGCTGGAAGGCACCATCGTGCAGGGCGACCACGCCCCGGCCGCGCTGACCGCGCAGGAAAAGACCGAGGGCCGCGCGCTGTTCTGCTGCGCCAACGCGTCGTCCGACATTACCATCGAATGCCGCGAAGTCCACGGCGCCGGCGACATCCCGATCAAGAAGGTGCCGTGCCGCGTGACCTCGCTGGAGCGGCTGGCCGATGACGTGATCGCCATCAAGCTGCAGCTGCCCGCGACCGAGCGCATGCAGTACCTGGCCGGCCAGTACGTGGAATTTCTGCTGCGCGACGGCAAGCGCCGCAGCTATTCGATCGCCACGCCGCCGCACGAGGACGGTCCGATCGAACTGCATATCCGCCATATGCCGGGCGGCGCCTTCACCGACTATGTCTTCGGCGCCAAGGAAGGTGCCCCGGCGATGAAGGAACGCGACATCCTGCGCTTCGAAGGCCCGCTGGGCAGCTTCTTCCTGCGCGAGGAATCGACCGCCCCGATCATCCTGCTGGCTTCCGGCACCGGCTTCGCCCCGATCAAGGCCATCGTCGAGCATGCCGCCTACACCGGCATCACGCGCCCGATGACGCTGTACTGGGGCGGCCGCCGGCCCAAGGACCTGTACATGCACGCGCTGGCCGAGCAATGGGCGCGCGACCTGCCCAACTTCAGGTACGTGCCGGTGGTATCCGACGCGCTGCCCGAAGACAATTGGCAGGGCCGCACGGGCTTCGTCCACCAGGCGGTGATCGCCGACCATCCCGACATGTCGGGCCACGAGGTCTACGCCTGCGGCGCGCCGGTGATGATCAACGCCGCGCGCGGCGACTTCACCCGCCAGTGCAAGCTGCACGAAGACGCGTTCTTCGCCGACTCGTTCACCTCCGAGGCCGACATGCACCCGGCCACGCCGGCAGCACCCGCTGCCTGACCCGCCCGGGCCGGCACGCCGTTCCGCCAGCGCAACAATGCCCGGGTCCGCCAAAATTGGTTTTGACACCCGGGCCCATGCGCCTTATATTTGCCCGCATGCATACGACCTTCAACCGACGCCGCAGCTTCCGTACGTCGCTCCCCGCTGGGGTGCCGCGCGGCTGACCGTCGACTGCGTCTGTTCAGGTCAACGAGCCACGGGCAACCCCCGTGGCTTTTTGTTTTTCCGCGCTTTTCCGCTTTTTTCCTGCTTGTCCGTCCATCGTTTAAAGCCGACCCCTGGAGTCCGCCATGGCATTTGCTGAGTTTCCCGTCCAATCCCTGATGTACATCACCAACCGGCCCGAGCTCGTCTTCACCGAAGGCAAGGGCTCCTGGCTGACGGACCACAACGGCAAGCGATACCTGGACTTTGTGCAGGGCTGGGCGGTCAACTGCCTGGGCCACTCCAACCAGGGCATGATCGACGCGCTGGTCGAGCAGTCGAAGAAGATCATCAACCCGAGCCCGGCCTTCTACAACGAGCCGATGCTGCGCCTGGCCAAACAGCTGACCGATAACAGCTGCTTCGACAAAGTCTTCTTCGCCAACAGCGGCGCCGAAGCCAACGAAGGTGCGATCAAGCTGGCGCGCAAATGGGGCCGCAAGCACAAGAACGGCGCCTACGAGATCATCACCATGGACCACAGCTTCCATGGCCGCACGCTCGCCACCATGAGCGCGTCGGGCAAGGCCGGCTGGGACACCATCTTCGCGCCGCAGGTGCCGGGCTTCCCCAAGGCCGAGCTGAACGACCTGGCCTCGGTCGAGAAGCTGATCACCGACAAGACCGTCGGCATCATGCTGGAACCGGTGCAGGGCGAAGGCGGCGTGATCCCCGCCACGCGCGAGTTCATGCAGGGCCTGCGCGCACTGGCCGACAAGCACAGGCTGCTGTTCATCGTCGATGAAGTGCAGGCCGGCTGCGGCCGCTGCGGCACGCTGTTCGCGTACGAGCTGTCGGGCGTCGAGCCGGACATCATGACGCTGGGCAAGGGCATCGGCGGCGGCGTGCCGCTGTCTGCGCTGCTGTGCAAGGCCGAAGTCGCCAGCTTCGAGGCCGGCGACCAGGGCGGCACCTACAACGGCAACCCGCTGATGACCGCGGTGGGCAGCGCAGTGATCGAGCAGCTGACCGCGCCGGGTTTCCTGGATGACGTCAAGGCCAAGGGCGAATACCTGAAGGAGCAGCTGCTGGCGCTGTCGGCCGAGTTCGGCCTGGGCGGCGAGCGTGGCGAAGGCCTGCTGCGCGCCCTGCTGCTGGACAAGGACATCGGCCCGCAACTGGTGGAAGAAGCCCGCGACATGGATCCGCAAGGCCTGCTGCTGAACGCGCCGCGCGCCAACCTGCTGCGCTTCATGCCGGCGCTGAACGTCACGCGCGAAGAGATCGACCAGATGATCGGCATGCTGCGCACGCTGCTGAAGAAGCTGGCCTGACAAAAAAGCCTCGCGTAAGCGAGGCGTGAGGGCTGCTGCAAACCTTGCACACTGGCAGGTTTGCTCCCCTCTCCCGCTTGCGGGAGAGGGGCCGGGGGTGAGGGCAGGAGCGTCAAAAGCTGATGCTCGCGGGTTTAGAACCGTTGGCTTCGCTCGGCGTGGTGCCTTGCTAGCCCGCCCCTCACCCCAACCCTCTCCCCATGAGGGGGAACACCTTGTTTAGGCCAGTTCGAGCGGCTTGGGAGCACCCAAAACCACTCGACCTTGCCGACGCCTTTACTCGCCCAGGTAGGCGGCCCGCACCTTGGGATCGTCCAGCATCTGCCTGGCGTCACCGCTCATGGTGATCAGCCCGGACTCCATCACGTAGCCGCGGTGCGCTGCCTGCAGCGCCAGGCGCGCGTTCTGCTCGACCAGCAGCACGGTCACGCCCTGCGCCGAGATATCGCGCACGACCTCGAAGATCTTGTCGACCATGATCGGCGACAAGCCCATCGACGGCTCGTCCAGCAGCAGCACCTTGGGCTGGCTCATCAGCGCGCGCGCCATCGCCAGCATCTGCTGCTCACCGCCGGACATGGTGCCCGCCAACTGGTTGGCGCGTTCCTTCAGGCGCGGGAAGATGCCGAACATGCGGTCGACGTCGGCCTTGATGCCGGCCTCGTCGTTGCGCGTGTAGGCGCCCATCTGCAGGTTCTCGGTGATGGTCATGCGCGCGAACACGCCGCGGCCTTCCGGCACCATCGCCAGCCCCTGCTTGAGCAGCGTGTAGCTGGGCACGCCCTTGATCGACTTGCCCATGTACTCCACGTCGCCGCCGGCCCAGCCCTGCAGGCCGGTGATGGCCTTCATGGTGGTGGTCTTGCCGGCGCCGTTGGCGCCGATCAGCGTGACCAGTTCGCCGTCCTGGATTTCCAGGTCGATGCCCTTGACGGCCTGGATGCCGCCGTACGCGACCTTCAGGCCGGAGATCTTCAGTACTGTCTGTTTCATTGCTGGCTGTGTCATTGCTTTCCCTCCCGCCATCAGTGCGCCGAGGTGCCGAGGTATGCCTCGATCACCGCGGGGTTGTTCTGCACCTCGTGCGGCAGGCCCTGGGCAATCACCTTGCCATAGTCCAGCACGGTCAGGCGGTTGCACAGGCCCATCACCAGCTTCACGTCGTGCTCGATCAGCAGGATGGTCTTGCCGTCGTTCTTGATCTTGTCGAGCAGGCCACGCAGCTCTACCTTCTCGGTCGCGTTCATGCCCGCGGCCGGCTCGTCCAGCGCCAGCAGCTTGGGCTCGGTCGCCAGCGCGCGGGCGATCTCCAGCCGGCGCTGGTGGCCGTACGACAGGTTGCGCGCGGTGAAGTTGGCGTACTTGCCGATGCCAACGTAGTCGAGCAGGTCATGCGCCATGTCCTCGATGCCCTCTTCCTCGCGGCGCACCGAAGGCGGCCGGAAGATCGCACCGAACAGCCCGGCCTTGGAGCGCACGTGCCGCCCCACCATCACGTTTTCCAGCGCGGTCATCTCGCCGAACAGGCGGATGTTCTGGAACGTGCGCGCGATGCCGGCCTTGGCCACCTCATGCACGGCGGTCGGCTGGTAGGGCTTGCCGCCCAGCACGAACTCGCCCGAATCCGGCGTGTACAGCCCGGTAATCACGTTGAAGAAGGTGGTCTTGCCGGCGCCGTTGGGGCCGATCAGGCCATAGATCTCGCCCGGCTTGATCTGCAGGCCCACCTCGGACAGTGCCTGCAGGCCGCCGAATCGCTTGTTGACCCCCTGTACCGACAGGAGGAAATCGTTGTTGCTCATGTTGTCCTCCTGGTCAGAAACGGCCCACGCTGCCCGCACGGCGCACCACCGGGCGGTCTTCCTTGCGCGGCGACGGCCAGATGCCTGCCGGGCGGTACAGCATGACGCCAACCAGGGCCAGGCCGAACAGCAGCTGGCGCAGGACTTCGGCATCCACAATCACATGGCCGAACAAGCCGGTCTGCATCGGCTCCGCCACCACGCGCAGCAGCTCCTGGAAGCCCACCAGCAGGACGCCGCCCAGGATCACGCCCGGGATATGGCCCATGCCGCCGAGCACCACGATGGCCAGCACGTAGATCGATTCCCACAGCGTGAACGATTCCGGCGACACGAAGCCCTGGAACGCGCCGAACACCGCGCCAGAGGCGCCGCCGAACGACGCGCCCATGGCAAAGGCCAGCAGCTTGATATTGCGGGTGTTGATGCCCATTGCCTTGGCGGCGATCTCGTCCTCGCGGATAGCGACGAAGGCCCGGCCGATGCGCGAGGTCTGCAAACGCAGGCACACGAACACGATCACGATGACCAGGAACACCAGCAGGTAGTAGTACATGAACACCGGCGTGAACTTCAGCCCGAAGATCTCGTGCGACTTGGAGAAGTCGAAGCCGAAGATATGGACCGGGTCCACCGCGGTGATGCCCTTGGGCCCGTTGGTGATGTTCACCGGACGGTCCAGGTTGTTCATGAAGATGCGGATGATTTCGCCGAAGCCCAGCGTCACGATGGCGAGGTAGTCGCCGCGCAGTTTCAGCGTCGGCGCCCCCAGCAGCACGCCGAACGTGGCGGCCACCAGGATCGCGATCGGCAACACGAACCACATCGACAAATGGATGCCGGTAGGGAACAGCTGGTGGATCCACTCGAACTGGTTCGCCAGGTGCGGCGAGCCGAGCAAAGCCATCAGGTAGGCGCCGACCGCGTAGAACGCGATATAGCCCAGGTCAAGCAGGCCGGCAAAGCCCACCACGATGTTCAGGCCCAGCGCCAGCATGATGTACAGCAGCGCAAAGTCCAGCACGCGGACCCAGTAGTTGCCGCCCAGGGTCTGGACGATGAACGGTGCGCACAGCGCGACCACCAGGAAGCCGATCAGCGCGGCCAGGGTCTTGGCCGGCACCTTCGTCGGAGCCGCGACGGCGGCCGTGGATGGAATCGGGGTATTCATGGATTCGCTCTCCTCAGGCGCGGTCCGCCACGCGTTCGCCCATGATGCCGGACGGACGGAAGACGAGCACAGTGATCAGTACGATGAAGGCGAAGACGTCCTGGTAGTTCGAGCCGAACACACCACCGGTCAGGTCGCCGATATAGCCGGCACCCAGCGCCTCGATCAGGCCCAGCAGCATGCCGCCGACCATCGCGCCGGCAAGGTTGCCGATGCCGCCCAGCACCGCGGCGGTGAACGCCTTCAGGCCCGGGATGAAGCCCATGTAGAAGTGGGCGTTGCCGTAGTTGGTGGCCATCATCACGCCGGCCAGCGCCGCCAGCGTGGCGCCGATCATGAAGGTGGCGGAGATGACAAAATTGGGGTTCACGCCCATCAGGCCGGCCACCTTCTGGTTCTCGGCGGTGGCGCGCATGGCGCGGCCGAGCTTGGTACGGTTCACCAGTGCCAGCAGGCCCGACATCACCATCACGGCCAGGCCGATGATGACCATTTCCTTTCCGGTGATGGTGGCGCCGGTTCCACCGATATCAATCGGCTCCGACGGCAGCAGTTGCGGGAAGGTCAGCGGGTTGCGCGACCAGATCAGCATGCCCATCGTCTGCAGGATGATGGACACGCCGATCGCGGTAATCAGCGGGGCCAGCCGTGGCGCATTGCGCAAGGGCCGGTAAGCGATTCGCTCGATCGAGTAAGACAGTATTGCGCAGACCGGCATCGCGACCAGGGTCGCAATGACCAGCGTCAGCCATTCGGGCAAGCCGGGGGCGAACTTCTGCAGGCCAAGAATCGCTGACAGGGCGGTCAGCGCGCCGATCATCAGGACATCGCCGTGGGCGAAGTTGATGATCCCCAGAATGCCGTAGACCATGGTGTAGCCCAGTGCGATCAGCGCATAGATGCTGCCGAGCACCAGACCGTTCACGATCTGCTGGATAAGGATATCCATGAAAACTCCTGCTTCAGTCCCTTACCTGACGGCATGGTGTGGATGCCGGGGGAGGGACATTGATGTGGTGATGGGTAAGGTTGCCGAGGTTGCGTTGCTGGTAAGCGGCCCGCCATGCTCCATCCAGGGTAAGGATGCTTCTACATTAGGCGAGGCTAAAAAGAACGGCACCGCAAAATACTCACGGTGCCGTTCGGATGGGCCGGTAAGCCCTGATTACATCTTCACGACATCAAGGACGGACTTCTTCTTGTCCTTGTACTCGTACAGCGTGATGGTGCCTTCCTTCATGTCGCCCTTCTCGTCGAAGGCGATGTTGCCGATCACGCCCTTGTAGTTGGTCTTGGGCATTTCGGCCAGGATGGCAGCCGGTTCGGTCGAGTTGGCGCGCTTCATGGCGTCGACGATGACCATCACCGCGTCATAGGTGAACGGCGCGTAGATCTGCACCGGCGCGTTGAAGCGTGCCTGGTAGCGCTTGGAGAAGTCCGCGCCCTGCTCCATCTTCGACAGGGCCAGGCCGGCCTCGGAGCAGATGATGTTGGTCACGGCATCGCCGGCCAGCTCGGCCACCTTGTCGGTACAGACGCCGTCGCCGCCGACGATCTTGGCGCCGATGCCCAGTTCCTTGGCTTGCTTGGCGAACGGGCCGCCGGTGGCGTCCATGCCGCCGTACATGATCACGTCAGGCTTCTTGCCCTTGATCTTGGTGAGAATGGCCTTGAAGTCGGTAGCCTTGTCGTTGGTGGCCTCGCGTGCCACCACGTTCACGCCGGCCGCCTTGGCGGTCTTCTCGAACTCGTCGGCCAGGCCCTTGCCGTAGGCGGTGGCGTCGTCGACGATCGCCACGCTCTTGGCATGGAGGGTCTTGCTGGCATAGTTGGCCAGTGCCGGGCCCTGCTGTGCGTCGGTGGCCACCACGCGATAGGTGGTCTTGAAGCCCTGCTTGGTGTAGTCCGGGTTGGTGGACGACGGCGAGATCTGCACGATGCCGGCATCGCTATAGATCTTGGAGGCCGGGATCGACGTGCCCGAGTTCAGGTGGCCGACCACGGCCACGACCTTGGCGTCGACCAGCTTCTGTGCCACCGAGGTGCCAGTCTTCGGATCGGCGGCATCGTCTTCGCCGACCAGTTCCAGCTTGATCTTCTTGCCACCGACCTCGAGGCCGGCCTTGTTGACTTCTTCCACGGCCAGGCGGGCGCCGTTTTCGTTGTCCTTGCCAAGGTGCGCGATACCGCCGGTCAGCGGGGCCGCGTGGCCGATCTTGACGACGGTCTCGCCACCGCCCGCGGCAGGGGCTGCTGCGGCCGGCGCCGAAGAGGCCGCATCCGCCGGCTTCTCTTCCTTCTTGCCGCAAGCTGCTACCAGCGCCACTGCGGCCGCGATCGGCAGAATCTTGGCAAACGTGATTTGCATGAGTGATCTCCTAGGATTCACAAAAACAGGGATTTGCAACGCCTCCCGGACGTTTCCCTGGACCGCCTTTGTTTAGTTTCAATTTGAAACGCGCGCATTGTATCCCCTTTCTTTGCAGATGCAATACGCGACGCAACAAGTCGACCGATTTACCCTGCAAATGAGCTAGGGAATTTCCCCAATGCACAAATTGGGGCAATTCCCGCTCACATGGCGGGGCCGTCCCACATACTTACAAGAATCGTGCCTGCACCGCCTGGCGGGCGGCATTAGGCGCGGGCTGCGCCACTATAATAGGCCTTAATTAATTAGGCATTTCATTTCAAATGCGGCGCACCAATCTCTAATGTGCAGAATGTAGCGCCGCACCATAATAGGGAAAACCCCAGTTACGGGGATTACCCCTATTTGTCTGTTCGCCAAACACGCGGGTTATACATGCACCGATCGCATTGCACCGATAATGTGCATTGCGCGTCATAAGCCCATGAATCGCGACCGCGCAGGCAAGCGCAAAAAAAAAGCGCCGCATTGCGCGGCGCTTTTGTCATCGGCGTATCGAGGTGCGGGCCGGCCCGCTGCCGTTCAGGCGGCGACGCTGGCCGGCATCAAGCCGCGCGGCAGCGGGAACGCCATGTTTTCCTCGATGCCCTCCAGTGCCCGCACCTGGCGCGCACCGAGCGCGCGCAGGCGATCGACGATCGACTGCGCCAGCGCCTCGGGCGCCGAGGCCCCGGCGGTCAGGCCGATGCGGCGCTTGCCGGCGATCCATTCCGGGCGCACCTGCTCCGGCGCATCGACCATATAGGCCGGCACGCCCAGGCGCTGCGCCAGTTCGCGCAGGCGGTTGGAGTTGGAGCTGTTGGGGCTGCCGACCACGATCACCACCTCGACCTGCGGCGCCATGAACTTGACCGCGTCCTGGCGGTTCTGCGTGGCATAGCAGATATCCTGCTTCTTCGGCTCTCGGATCTGCGGATAGCGCGCCTTCAGCGCGGCGACGATCTCGCGGGTCTCGTCCACCGACAGCGTGGTCTGGGTCACGAAGGCAAGCCGCGCCGGGTCCGCGATCTGCAGCCTGGCGACGTCGTCGGCCGTCTCGACCAGCACCATGCCGCTGTTGGCCTGGCCCATGGTGCCTTCGACCTCCGGGTGGCCGCGATGGCCGATCATTACGATCTCGCAGCCTTCCGCGCGCATCTTGCTGACTTCGACATGCACCTTGGTCACCAGCGGGCAGGTTGCGTCGAACACGTGCAGGCCGCGCTTGGCGGCGTCCTCGCGCACTTCGCGCGACACGCCGTGCGCACTGAAGATGACGGTGGCGCCGGCGGGCACCTCGTCCAGCTCGCGCACGAACACCGCGCCCTTGCTGCGCAGGTCCGCCACCACGTAGGCGTTGTGCACGATTTCATGGCGCACGTAGATCGGCGCGCCGAAGCGCGCGAGCGCGCGCTCGACGATCTCGATGGCACGATCCACGCCTGCGCAGAAGCCGCGCGGCTGGGCCATCAGGATCTCGGCGTCGGGTGCGGTGGTCAGGTCAGGCATGCTGCGTGTCTGGACAGGAGTCGGCACGTTGGCGCAATCAGAGGATGCCGATCAGCTGCACGTCGAACAGGATGGTCTGCCCGGCCAGCGGATGGTTGAAGTCGAACAGCGCCGCGGTCTCGCCGATTTCCTTCAGCACGCCCGCGTACTTGCCGCCGCCGGGCGCGTTGAACTCGACCAGGTCGCCCGGGCTGTAGTCTTCCTCGAACGAGCTGTTCTCGCGCAGCGTGGCCAGCGACACCCACTGCAGCAGTTCGGGATTGCGCGGCCCGAACGCGTGCTCCGGAGCGAGACGGTAAGTCATGCGCTCGCCTTCCGGCATGCCCCGCAGCGCCTGCTCCAGCGTGGGCGCGAGCTGGCCCTGGCCGAGCAGCAGCGTGGCGGGCTTGTCGTCGAAGGTGCTGACGACCTCGGTGCCGTTCTCTAGCGAGATGCTGTAGTGCAGGGTCAGGAAAGAGTCGGCCAGGACAGTCTTGCGGCCAGCCGTGCCGCCGTCGGCTTCCGACGCGAAAGTTTGCAAATTCATGGGTGATCAACCGAGGAACAACCCGTATTGTATTCGACTGGCCCATCGCTCGCCGTGCCGAAGCGTATACCCCTTCTACCCTTCCAGTCTCCGGCCGGCGGTCCAAACCCTGAACGCCCATGACCATAGCCAATTGGCCCGCCTGCGAGCGGCCGCGCGAAAAACTGCTGGAATGCGGCGCCGCCGCCCTGTCAGACGCCGAACTGCTGGCGGTGTTCCTGCGCATCGGCGCGGCTGGCAAAAGTGCCGTCGACCTCGCCCGCGAGTTGTTGCACCGCTTCGGCTCGCTGACCGCCCTGTTCGCGTCCGAACCCGGCGCGCTGGCTGGCATCAAGGGCATGGGCGTTGCCAAATACGCACAGCTGCAGGCCATCCCCGAACTGGCGCGCCGCGCGCTGGCCGAATCACTAAGGCTGCCGACCGGCTTCGACTCGCGCGCGGCGGTGCACAACTACCTGCGCCTGACGCTGGCATCGCTGCCGCACGAAGTCTTCCTGTGCCTGTTCCTCGATCCGCGCAACCGCATGATTGCCTGCGAAGAACTGTTCCGGGGCACCCTGACGCGCACTGCGGTGTATCCGCGCGAGGTCGCGCGCCAGGCGCTGGTGCATAATGCGGCGGGCGTGATCGTGGCGCACAACCATCCTTCCGGCACCACCGCGCCCAGCCAGAGCGACGTGCACCTGACTCGCGAGCTGGCAAGGACGCTCGAACTCATCGACGTGCATCTGCTCGACCATTTCATCGTGGCCGGCCAGGAAATCCGTTCGCTGGCTGACGGTTGCGAATGCCTGCCGGGACTGTGACGCCTGCGGCACAGTGCTGGACGAGACACAACACATGCTGCCGTCATCGTACGGCAGGCATTGATTCGCCGGAGGATTCCGGTCTATAATTTACGTTTCACTGAAGTCCCAACCGCTGCAGTCCGGGCCCGCGCGCCTTTTGTTGATCTGTTGCGAACATTGTCCACGAATAAGATTTAGGAGTGCTTCATGGCACGCGTCTGTCAAGTGACCGGGAAAGCGCCGATGGTCGGCAACAACGTTTCCCACGCAAACAACAAGACCAAGCGCCGTTTTCTGCCCAACCTGCAGAATCGTCGTTTCTTCGTTGAATCCGAAAACCGCTGGGTGAGCCTGCGCGTCTCGAACGCCGGCCTGCGCCTGATCGACAAGAAAGGCATCGACTCCGTGCTCGCAGACCTGCGCGCACGCGGCGAAGTCTAATTAGGAGCACATCATGGCAAGCAAGGGCGGCCGCGACAAGATCAAGCTGGAATCGACCGCAGGCACGGGTCACTTCTACACCACGACCAAGAACAAGCGCACCATGCCGGAGAAGATGGAGATCATGAAGTTCGATCCCGTCGCTCGCAAGCACGTCGCTTACAAGGAAACCAAGATCAAGTAATTGATCCGGTATCCCGACAAGAAGCCCCGCCCGGTTGCGGGGCTTTTTGTTGCCCACTCGTTCTGCTTACGGCGCTCCACGCGCGACGTTGGCGCCCGCAGAAGGCAGGAAGCGCGCCGTTCGGCACACCGCGGCCGGTGCCGCGCCCTTCCGGCGCGATCACCGCCCAATCCCGCCCGGTGCACTGGTGCACGGTATGGCGCGCACGGTGTAGACTTTGCCGTTTCCCCCATCCGCCTGGCGCCCTGCGGCGCTCTCTCCGCACCATGAATTTCGATGTCGCCATCGTCGGCAGCGGTCTGGCCGGCCTTACGGTCGCGCTGCAACTGGCCGACACCCACCGGGTTGTCATTCTCAGCAAGCGCGCCATGACACAGGGCGCCAGCGACTGGGCACAAGGCGGCATCGCCGCCGTGCTGGATTCCGGCGACAGCCATGACGAGCACACGCAGGACACGCTCGTTGCCGGCGCAGGACTGTGCGACGAAGAGGCAACCCGCTTTATCGTGGAGCACGGGCGCGAGGCGATCCAGTGGCTGATCGACCGCGGCGTGCCATTCACGCGCGACGAGCAGGCCGAACTGGGCTTCCACCTGACCCGCGAAGGCGGCCACAGCCGCCGGCGCATCATCCATGCGGCCGATGCCACCGGACACGCGGTGGTCAGCACGCTGCTGCAGCAGGCCACGCAGCATCCGAACATCACCATCCTGGAAGACCATTTCGCGATCGACCTGATCACGTCACGCAAGCTGGGACTCCCGGGCAACCGGTGCTATGGCCTTTACGTGCTCGACGACAATACCGGCGCGGTACACACCCTCACCGCCACGCATACGGTGCTGGCCGCGGGCGGCGCGGGCAAGGTCTACCTGTACACCACCAACCCCGACACCGCCACCGGCGATGGCATCGCCATGGCGTGGCGCGCGGGCTGCCGGGTGTCGAACATGGAATTCATCCAGTTCCACCCGACCTGCCTGTACCACCCCTATGCCAAGTCGTTCCTGATTTCCGAGGCGGTGCGCGGCGAAGGCGGGCTGCTCAAGCTGCCCGACGGCACCCGCTTCATGCCCGAGCACGATGAGCGTGCCGAGCTGGCGCCGCGCGACGTGGTCGCGCGCGCCATTGACTTCGAGATGAAGAAGCGCGGCCTGGACTGCGTCTACCTGGACATCAGCCACCAGCCCGAAGCCTTCCTGAAGGAACACTTCCCGACGATCTACGCGCGCTGCCTGGAACTGGGCATCGACATCACGCGCGAGCCGATCCCGGTGGTGCCGGCCGCGCACTACACCTGCGGCGGCGTTGTCACCGATACCGCGGGCCGCACCGATATCGGCAACCTGTATGCAGTGGGCGAGTCTGCCTGCACCGGCCTGCACGGCGCCAACCGGCTGGCCTCCAACTCGCTGCTCGAATGCATGGTGATCGGCCGCGCCGCGGCGGAAGACATCGCCTCGAAGGACAAGGCCGGCGCACCCAATATCACGCTGCCGGCGTGGGACGAAAGCCGCGTGTCCGATGCCGACGAGGAAGTCGTGGTGTCCCACAACTGGGATGAACTGCGCCGCATGATGTGGAACTACGTCGGCATCGTGCGCACCAGCAAGCGGCTGGAACGCGCGCAGCACCGCATCGGCCTGCTGCGCGAGGAAATCGCCGAGTACTACGCGAATTTCCGCGTCACGCGCGACCTGCTGGAGCTGCGCAACCTGGTGGAGGTGGCCTCGCTGATCGTTGACAGCGCGTACTCGCGGCATGAAAGCCGCGGACTGCATTTCAGCCGGGACTATCCGGATTCGCTGCCGAAGGCCCTGCCTACGGTGATGCAACCGCCCGCCGTGCGCAAGCGCTGAGCGCCGCGCAGCAATAAAAAACGGGGTGCGAGCCTGATGGCTCCACCCCGTTTTGGCTTCGGGCTGGCGATGCGTCAGCCGATGATACGCAGCGAGTAATCCGTCGCGCGCACGTCCTTGGTCAATGCGCCCACCGAGATCCGGTCCACGCCGGTCTCGGCGAAAGTGCGGATGGTCTCGGCATTGACGCCGCCCGACACCTCAAGTAGCGCCCTGCCCTGGTTGATCTTCACCGCGTCCTGCATCATCGGCACGGTGAAGTTATCGATCAGCACCGACTTCGCGCCTGCTGCCAGGGCTTCTTCCAGCTCCGCCAGCGACTCGACCTCGACCTGCACCGACGCATCGGTATCGAGCGCCAGCGCCGCCTGCAGCGCGGCGGTGATGCTGCCTGCCGCGGCGATATGGTTTTCCTTGATCAGGATGCCGTCGTACAGCGCCAGCCGCTGGTTCTCGCCACCGCCGATGCGGACCGCGTACTTCTGCGCCAGGCGCAGGCCCGGCAGCGTCTTGCGGGTATCCAGCACGCGCGCGAGGGTGCCGGCGATCAGGTCGGCATAGCGGCGCGTCACGGTGGCCACGCCGGACAGCAGTTGCAGGAAGTTCAGCGACGGGCGTTCGGCAGTCAGCAGCGAGCGCGCCGGGCCGGTGATCTCGCACACCACGGAATCCGCCGCCATCCGCGCGCCCTCTTCCTGCAGCCAGCGCACTTCCAGCGCCGGGTCGACCGCGCGCATGCAGGCATCGAACCACGGCTGTCCGCACAGCACCGCCGCTTCGCGCACGATCACGCGCGCGTGCGCGGGCTTGCCAGCGGGCACCAGCAGGCCGGTCAGGTCGCCGCTGCCGACATCCTCGGCGATGGCGGCCTGCACATTGGCTTGCAGCGCTGCGTGCAGCGCTGCGCCGTAGCTGTCGAAAATCGGATTCACGCTCATGCCGGGCCGATCCCCTGGAACAGCGCCTGTTCCTTCGCCAGGTCGGACGACGGACGCACATTGCGCTTCTGCGCCGCGGCGAAATCGAGCATGCGGTTGATGCAGGTCACCGCCTTGACGCCGATGGCCGGGTCGACGTGGATCTCGTTGCGCCCGGTCTCCAGCACCTCGGCCAGGTTGGTCAGCGCATTCATCGCCATCCACGGGCAGTGCGCGCAGCTTTTGCAGGTCGCGCTGTTGCCGGCCGTCGGCGCCTCGATGAAGTGCTTGCCAGGCGCGGCCATGCGCATCTTGTGCAGGATGCCGTTGTCGGTGGCAACGATAAACTCGGTCGCGTCCAGCTTCTGCGCCGCTTCGATCAGCTGCGAGGTGGAGCCGACCACATCGGCCTGCGCCACCACGTTTTCGGGCGATTCCGGGTGCACCAGGATCTTGGCGTTGGGGAATTCGCGGCGCAGCAGGTCCAGCTCGATGCCCTTGAACTCGTCGTGCACCAGGCACGAGCCCTGCCACAGCAGCATGTCGGCGCCGGTCTGCTTCTGGATATAGCTGCCCAGGTGCTTGTCGGGTGCCCACAGGATCTTCTTGCCCTGCGCGTGCAGGTGCTCGACGATCTTCAGCCCGATGCTCGACGTGACCATCCAGTCCGCGCGCGCCTTCACCGCCGCGCTGGTATTGGCGTACACCACCACGGTGCGGTCCGGGTGCGCATCGCAGAAGGCGGCGAATTCGTCGGCCGGGCAACCCAGGTCGAGCGAGCAGGTCGCATCCAGGTCCGGCATCAGCACGGTCTTCTCGGGGCTGAGGATCTTGGCGGTCTCGCCCATGAAGCGCACGCCGGCCACCACCAGGGTCTTGGCTTCGTGGTCGCGGCCGAAGCGGGCCATTTCGAGGGAGTCGGAGACGCAGCCGCCGGTTTCTTCGGCGAGGTCCTGCAGGTCGGCGTCGACGTAGTAGTGCGCCACCAGCACCGCATTACGTTCCTGCAGCAAGCGGCGGATACGCGCCTTCAGCGACTGCCGCTCATCGGGCGACAGCACCGGCGGCACCTTGGCCCAGGCATGGGCCACGCAGCTGCCGCCAGTGGCGTTTTCGGCATCCGCCAGGTTCGGCTTCTCGAACTCGACGGTCTTGATCGATTGTGGGGTCATCTCCGGGTACTCCTCTAGACCTCCGCCAACAGGGTGCGGCCGGCCAGAACATGGGGGAGTTTATCTAAAACAAAAGCCCCGCCATGGGCGGGGCTTTGTCAAACCATACGGCGCGGCCGAATTGTATCAGGCGTAGCGGCGCAGGCGCAGCGAGAAATCGTGCAACGCCTGGATGCCGCTGGCCTCGGCACGGTGGCACCAGGCCTGCAGCTGCTGCAGCAGCTGCTCGCGCGTCAGGTTGGAACGGCCCCAGATGGCGGCCAGTTCACGGCGCATTTCGACGAAGGTCTGCAGCGCCTTGTTCTGCTCGACGATGCTCGCCAGCTGCTCGCGCTGCTGTGCGGCCAGCTTGGTTTCCTCGCGGTGGAACCACTTGCTGGCGGGCTTGAAGCTGCGGTACTCGGCCACGCCGCCTTCCTTGAGCTTGTCCAGTTCCTGGCGGAACGCACCCTTGACGGCCTTGGCGTAGCGCGCCATCACGTCATAGCGGTTGGCGATGATGGCTTCCAGCGTGTTGTGATCGACCGGACGGGCTTCCACCAGGCGCGCCTTGGGCGGGGTCTTCTTGACCTTGGCCAGGCCGACCGCCTGCATCGCGCGGATATAGCCCCAGCCCACGTCGAACTCATACCACTTGATCGAAAACTTGGCCGAGGTCGGGTAGGTGTGGTGGTTGTTGTGCAGTTCCTCACCGCCAATGATCAGGCCCCACGGCGACACATTGGTCGACGCGTCTTCGCAATCGTAATTGCGGTAGCCCCACCAGTGGCCCAGGCCATTGATGATGCCGGCGGCATGGATCGGGATCCACAGCATCTGCACTGCCCACACCGACATGCCGATCACGCCGAACAGCGCCAGGTCGATGATCAGCATCAGGCCAACGCCCTGCCAGGTGAAGCGCGAGTACAGGTTGCGCTCGATCCAGTCATTCGGGCAGCCATGGCTGAACTTGGCGATGGTTTCCTTGTTCTTGGCCTCGGCGCGATAGAGTTCAGCCCCTTCCAGCAGCACCTTGCGGATGCCGCGGGTCTGCGGGCTGTGCGGATCGTCCTCGGTCTCGCACTTGGCGTGGTGCTTGCGATGGATCGCGGTCCACTCCCTGGTGACCATGCCGGTGGTCAGCCACAGCCAGAAGCGGAAGAAATGCTGGGCGATCGGGTGCAGGTCCAGCGACCGGTGCGCCATGCAGCGGTGCAGGAAGATGGTGACGCCAGCGATGGTGATATGCGTCATCACCAGGGTGTAGATGACGATCTCCCACCAGGCCCAATTGGCAAGGCCGTTGGCGGCCCAGTCAAGAATAGTGTCGAACAAACTGTTCTCCGTCGGTTAAACAGGACTTTCCCGTGCAGGCCGGCTGGCCGGTGCACACAACGCGCAGAAAAAATAGCTGCGAATCTATTGATTGCGATAGCTGTCTGGCGCTTGCCTCGGGACCCGAAGTCGCTCCGGGCTCCCTGGCACGCGAGTCTGGCGCCGGCCGTGGCAGGCGGGACAAGGTACGAGCCGCTGCAATCTGGCGGCTGTCTGATGTGGGAGCGGGATGTCTCAACCCGCGACAACCCGGCATTCTACCGGATTGGCGAGGGCGCAAGCATACGCTATTTCCCGGATTTGGACGGGGTGCAACGGTTTTCGTTCCGTGGGGTGCCGAACTCGCCGCCTGGCTGGCATCTGCACGGTCCTGTGACGCTCAGGTGACAGTCTAGGTGGCGTTGGCGGCTTCCGGCAAGGTACTTGCCTTGGGGGCGCCTGGTCCGGGCATCGGCGTCTCGTGCATCACACGCAGCTCACGCTGGGGATAGGGAATCGAAATGCCGTGCTCGCGCAGCGTGCGCCAGATGGCGCGGTTCATCGCGGATTGCACCCCTAGCTTTCCGTTCTGTGGATCGGCAATGTAGGCCGCGACTTCGTACTCGATGCCGCTGTCCGCAAACAGCACCAGGAAGGCCGCCGGCTCCGGGTCTTTCAGCACGCGCGGCAGTTCGCGCACGCATTCGGTCAGCAGTGCGATCACGGTCTCCGGGTCAGCGCTGTAGTCGGCCTGGACACGCGTCGCCACGCGCACATTGGTGTTCGAGAATGAATGGTTCTGCACCGACTGCGCCACCAATTGCTCGTTCGGCACCAGCGTCTCGCCGTCGCCGTTGCGCACCACGGTGTAGCGGGTGCGGATCTGCGACACGATGCCGGTGTACTTGTCCACCGTGATCTGGTCGCCCAGCTTGACCGAGCGGTCCAGCAGGATAATGAAGCCCGAGATGTAGTTGCTCGCGATCTTCTGCAAGCCCAGGCCCAGGCCCACGCCCAGCGCACCGCCGAACACCGACAGCACGGTCAGGTCGATCCCGACCAGCGACAGGCTCAGCAGCAGCGACACCAGCAGCAGCAAGGCCTTGGAGATGCGGGTCAGCACCACCTTCAGGTTGACGTCGAGGTTGGCCGAGCGCATCAGCCGCTCCTCCAGCCAGGACCCGAACCACATCGCCACCAGCACCGTCAGCAGGATCCAGACCCCCGCCATCAGCGTGTCGGCGAGGCTGATCTTCTGCTTGCCGCCGATCGAGAAGCGCACGTCCTGCATCCACGCGACCACCTCCGACAGCACGCCAAGCACATAAAGCGCCATGCCGATCCACACCAGCGTGGTCAGCACCTTCTCCACCAGCAGCAGCATGCCGTGCAACTGCCCGCTGCCGGACATGACCCGCCGCAGGATATAGAAGACGACATTGAGCGAGGTGATACCGAACAGCGGCACCAGCGCCAGCCGCAGCACGCTGATCGGGATCAACGGCTCCAGCGCGAAGCGCGCGACCATCACCAGCACCCAACCTGCCAGCGGGAACATGGCCCGCTCCAGGCTGGCGGCTGCAAAGCGCAGCGAGAAGCTGGAACTGGCGTAGCGCGCCTCGAGCCGGTGCACCACATAGCGCCCCAGCGGCCACGCCACCGCGAGGCAGCCGGCCAGCACCAGCAGCTGCCAGAAGAACCCCGGGCCGCCGGCATCGCGGATCAGGTCGTCCAGCATCTTGCCGAACATCGAATGGGAGGCCGTCAGCTCGCCGCCGAGGCCGGACAGGGTTTCACCGTTCATCGGGGAGACTCAGGTTGAGGGCCGCCGTCCGCTGCAGACGGGCGGCGGCCACAGGCGTCAGCTGGTGCGTTCCAGCACCGCGGCAAAGAAGCCGTCGGTCTGGTGCAGATGCGGATACAGCGCGAACATGCCGCTATCCTGAGGCAACGCGGGCACTTCGATCTTCTGGTCGGCCAGCACCTCGCTGGCCGGAACCAGGCGGAAGTTGGGGTGCGCGGCGAGGAAATCGCGCACGATGGCCTCGTTTTCGGCTTCGAGCACGGAGCACGTGGCGTAGACCACGCGGCCGCCGCCCTTGACTAGGCGCGCCGCCGACTCAAGGATAGCGCTCTGCTTGGCAGTCAGCTCCAGCACCGATTCCGGCGTCTGGCGCCACTTCAGGTCGGGGTTGCGCCGCAGCGTTCCCAGCCCGCTGCACGGCGCGTCCACCAGCACCCGGTCGACCTTGCCGGCCAGGCGCTTGATCTTGGCGTCGCGTTCGGAGTCGATCAGGACCGGATGGACGTTGGACAGGCCGCTGCGCGCCAGGCGGGGCTTCAGGTTGGCCAGGCGCTTTTCCGACACGTCGAAGGCGTACAACCGGCCGGTGGAGCGCATCGCGGCGCCCAGCGCCAAGGTCTTGCCACCCGCGCCGGCACAGAAGTCGACCACCATCTCGCCACGCTTTGGCGCCACCAGGTTGCACAGCAGCTGGCTGCCTTCGTCCTGCACCTCGACCAGGCCGTTGACAAAGATTGGCAGCTGGTTCAGCGCGGGCTTGCCGGTCATGCGGATGCCGGCGGGCGCCATCGGCGTCGGCTCGGCGCCCAGGCCGGCGGATTGCAGCTCGGCCAGCGCCGCATCGCGGCTGGTCTTGCCCAGGTTGACGCGCAGGTCAAGCGGCGCCGGGCGCAGCCAGGCATCGCCCAGTGCCGCGGTAAATTCTTCGCCATGGCGGCGCACCAGCTCGTCGTACAGCCATTCGGGCAGATTGGTGCGCACGCGCGGGGCCAGGCTGGAACGCTCGATCGTGGTCAGGCGGTCCAGCCATTCGGCCTCTTCGGGGTGCAGGAACGGCGTCAGTACGTCGCGTCCGAGCGTGGCCGCCAGGCCCAGCAGCGCCAGGCGGCGCGAGCTGGCGCCGGTGCCGCTTTCCGCAAACTGCGCGAACTCCACGCGCCGGCGCAGCACCGCATAGATGGCCTCGGCGATGATGCCGCGCTCGCGATGGCCCAGCTTGCTGTTCTCGCGGAAGTAATAGCTCACCACGGCATCGGCCGGGCGGGCGAACAGCATGACCTTGCCAAGCAGGCGGTCGATATGCTGGATATGCGAGGCGTGCAGCCCGCCGTGCATGCGCGGCGCGCCGTCGCGGACGGCATTGCCGTTGGCGGGCTTGCGGATGGGGCTGCCCTTGCCCTTTCTCTTGCCGCGCGGCGGCGCGTGGCCCTCGCTACGGGTGGGACGGGTTCCTGCCTGGTTGCGGCTCATGCCTCGACTCCTGCCGCCCGGGTATGGGCGGAGATGGCCATCAGCAGTTGCGGCTCGGCCGGGTTGATAACGTTGACCACGCCGTCCTGCAGTTGCAGGCGGTCCTCGACGAACCAGCGGACGGCGCGGGGATAGATCTGGTGCTCGCAGTCGAGCAGGCGCTCGGCCAGGCTTTCGGGCGTGTCGGTGGGCAGCACATCAAGTGCGGCCTGGATCACGATCGGACCGTGGTCGAGTTCCGGGGTAACGAAGTGCACGGTGGCGCCGTGCAGCTTGACGCCGGCGTCCAGCGCTTGCTTGTGGGTGTTCAGCCCCGGGAAGCACGGCAGCAGCGACGGGTGGATATTCAGCAGCCGGCCCGCATAGCGGTCGACAAAACCCGGCGTCAGGATGCGCATGAAGCCGGCCAGCACCACCAGGTCGGGGGCGTGGGCATCGATGGCCTCGGCCATCGCGGCATCAAACGAGGCGCGGTCGGGAAACTGGCGATGGTCGACCACGCCGGTGGCAATGCCTTGCTGCTGCGCGAACTGCAGCCCGGCGGCATCGGGCCGGTTCGACAGCACCGCTGCCACGCGCGCCGGCCAACCGCCGCCCGCGCAGGCACGGACGATGGCTTCCATGTTGGAGCCACGCCCGGAAATCAAGATGACAATTTTTTTCATCGCGCAATTCTACCAAGGCGAGGCACTAAACTCCGGTAACGCGAACCCATTAGGTACTTAATTCAGCAGGTCCGGACAAGTGCAATGCCCCTAACATGTGACGATGGCGCCGCATACCCCCGATTGATGGATTGTGACGCTTCGCCCCCTCTGCTAGAGTGGGCGCTACGTCCACGCGCCAATCCTGTGCAGGTTTTTCACGACACAGTGCTCCAAGCGAGCGGGTGACAACAAGGACAAAACGGGAAATTAGACGGGAACTCGCATGTCGAACGCTGCACCGACGTTGTTGGTGGTCGATGATCATCCTATGGCCTTGTCAGGCACCACGGCCTTCCTTGCCGAAGTCATGCCGGATGTCGCGGTACACGCCGCCGGCAGTGCCCGAGAAGCCCTGGCGAGCCTGCAGCAGGGGCTGCGCCCGGATATTGTGCTGCTCGATATCTGGCTGAACGACGGCACCGGCTTCGATGCCATGCAGTCGTTCAAGACCGTGATCCCCGGGGCGCGCTTTATCTTCATGTCCGCAGAAGCCACGCCCGAAATCGTCGGCCGCGCCCGTGCGCTGTCGGCATGCGGCTTCGTCGGCAAGCATCTCGATGCCAATGCCTTCACCGCCGCGGTGCGCAAGGTGCTGGCGGGTGACACCTCCTTCCCTACCGATGAAGCCCTGAACGGGCGGGCCCAGTCGTTTGGCCCCGCGCACGGCATCCCGGTTACGCCGGCCGAGCTGGGCCTGACGCCGCGCCAGGGGTCCGTGCTGGCCCTGGTGCTCGAAGGCCTGCCGAACAAGGTGATCGCGCGCCGGCTCGGGCTGACCGAGAACACGGTCAAGGAGCACGTGTCGGCGATCCTGCAACGCCTGGGCGTGCGTACCCGGATGCAGGTGATGTCGCGGATGGAACGGTTCCGCCTGCGCCAGTAAGGCGCCGCACTTGCCCTCCCCAGCCTAAGCCGGGCGCAGCCATCGCCGCAGCAGCATCCGCAGCGACGCCGGGTCCACCGGCTTGGGCAGCACGAAATACCCCGCCTCTTCCGCCGCCGCCAGCGCGGCCGATTTCAGGTCGCCGGTCAGCAGCGCGCTGCGCGCCTGCGGTTGCGTGTTCTGCCAGCGCTCCAGCAGGTCCAGGCCGTTCTCGCTGCCCGGCAGCCGCAGGTCGCAGAAGATGATGTCCGGGCGCAGGCCCTTGGCAAACAGCTTGTCGGCCTCGGCGCCGTGCGCGGCGCAGGCCACGTGGATGCCCCACGCCTCCATCAGCGCGATCCACGCCTTGCGGATCTGGCTGTCGTCGTCGACCACCAGCACCGTGCCCTGCAGCCGGTCGGGCTTGGCTTCCTGGGCCTGCGCCATGGCACGCATCTCGCGCACGCTGGCGACGGTCTCGGCCGGCACCGGGGCCAGGGCGAACCAGAACACCGAGCCCTTGCCCGGCACCGAGCGCACGCCATAGGTGCCGCGCATCAGCCGCACGCACTCCTTGAAGATCGCCAGGCCGAGGCCGAGGCCCTGAGACGGGTCGCGCTGCGGGTTGTTGACCTGGTAGTACGGCGAGAAGATCTCGGGCAGGTGCTCGGGCGTGACGCCGGCGCCGGTGTCCCAAACCTCCAGCCGCACGTGCTTGCGGCGCTGGCGCGCGGTCACCAGCACGCCGCCGCGCTGGGTATAGCGCAACGCGTTCTGCACCAGGTTAAACAGCGCGCGGCGCAGCAGCACCGGCTCGGCCATCGCGTACAGTTCGTCGGGCACGCGCGGCGTCAGCATCAGGCCGCTTTCGCGGGCGTCGGCGGCAAACTGGCTCATCACGTCGCGGATCAACGCGCCCAGCTCGCACGGCTCCAGCGTCGGCAGGACCTTGCGCCCTTCCAGCTTGGACAGGTCCAGCAGCGAGCGGAACAGCAGGTCGATGGTCTGCGTGCCCGCCGCCACCTGCTCCACCAGCGGATGCAGCGACGACGACTGGTTGCGCGCGCGCAGCGCTTCAACCAGCATCACCAGCGCATGCACCGGCTGGCGCAGGTCATGGCTGGCGGCGGCGAGGAAGCGCGATTTTTCTTCGCTGGCATGCAGCGCGCGCTCCTTTTCTTCCTGGAACTGCTTGGCCAGCCGGCGGCTGTCACCCTCGAGCTGGATCGCGCGGACCAGCGTGAGCTGCAGGTTGAAGGCATGGCGCGACAGCATCAGCGCGTAGATCACCAGCAGGCCCTGTACATAAGCGCCATGGCCGGGGAAGGCGAACTCCGCCATCAGGATGCTGGGCACCAGGATCGGCACGCCGGCGTACACCAGGTTGGACGGCACCGGGGCCTGCGATACCGCGCCGCCGGCCAGCACGCCCAGCGTCAGCAGGTACAGCACGCTGGAGAAGACCACCGAGTCCGTATACAAATGCAGCAGTGCCGAGCTGCCCCAGGTTACCCCGGTCAGCAGCGCCAGCACGCGCATGTTGTTCCACCACCTGCGCGTATGCGCGGAACGGCTCATCGAGGCGCCGTCGCGCTGGTAGCCGACATGGAACCACAGGCCGCCCGCGGTCAGCAGCAGCATGATCGCGCACCAACCCAGCAGTGCGGCGTGGCTGACTTCGCCCCAGAATCCCAGCGTGGTCAGCGCCGGCAGCAGCACGGAAGCGACGATGGCGGTCGGCGCATTCTTGTGCACGATGGCCATCAGCTTGGCGCGGGTCTCGACGTCAAGCTCACCGCTCGATTGCGGCAGTATATGGGGCCGAAGCCGGGGGAGAAGCCGGGACAGGAACCGGTTGGGCAGCGCGTTCAAATGTGGCTGGCTTGAGATGGCAGGCGCAAGGCGAGAAAAAGCGGCAAGAAATGTCGTGTCGCGCGCGTTTTGGCTGCATGTGACGTCGGCGTGACACACAAGTGGTGCATATCATGCCGCCTTTTGCCGTATCGCGCCATGCCGGGGTAGGCGGATGCAGCACAAAAACAGCAGCTTAGCGCACATGGGGGCGCAGGCAGCGGCAAGCCGACCCATTCGCCTTATAATGCCCGCTTTACCCGAAACATTTCCCGCCGTCCCCGTGAAAGTCTTCCGCGGCCTGCCCAACGCCGAGAGCCGGGCGCCCTGCGCGCTCACCATCGGCAATTTCGACGGTGTGCATCGCGGCCACCAGTCGCTGCTTGCGCGCGCGCGCGCGGCGGCGGACGCGCGCGGCCTGCCGCTGTGCGTGATGACGTTCGAGCCGCATCCGCGCGAGTTCTTCACCCCGGACAAGGCGCCCACCCGCATCGCGCTGCTGCGCGACAAGCTGGAAAGCCTGCGCCGCAACGGCGTGGACCGCGTCGTGGTCGAGCACTTCAACGCCCACTTTGCCAGCCAGTCCCCGCAGGAATTCGTTGAAAACGTGCTGTGGCACGGCCTGCACACGCGCTGGCTGCTGGTCGGCGACGACTTCCGCTTCGGCGCCAGGCGCGCGGGCGACTTCGCCTACCTGCAGGACGCCGGGCACCGGTTCGGCTTCGACGTCGAGCAGATGGGCTCGGTCTCCGAGGGCGGCATCCGCATTTCCAGCTCGGCGGTGCGCCAGGCCCTGGCCGATGGCGACCTCGAGCACGCGCGGCGCCTGCTGGGCCACGGCTATGCCATCAGCGGCCACGTGATCCACGGCCGCAAGCTGGGGCGCGACCTGGGCTTCCCGACGCTGAACCTGCGCATCTCGCACAAGCGCCCGGCGGTCAACGGCATCTTCGTGGTGCAGGTGCATGGCATTGCCGACCACCCGCTGCCCGGCGTGGCCAGCATCGGCGTGCGCCCGACCATCGAGGACGCCGGCCGCGTGCTGCTGGAAGTCCACCTCTTTGACTTCAATGAAAGCCTGTACGGCAAGCTGGTACGGGTCGAATTCATGAAGAAGCTGCGCGACGAGGCGCGCTTCGACAACCTGGAAGACCTGACCGCCGCGATCGCCAAGGACAGCGCCGACGCGCGCGGGTTCTTCGGCCTGACCGCGCCCGGCGCTGCCGAGGGCACCGGCGGCCGCGACTTCGCTACCTCCGCCACCGACCGAATTAGCTAGCGGCCGGCGCCCGCCAGTGTGCGCGGGCCCGGTTCGCATGCCCCGCCCAGTCTTCCCGCGCGCGCCCCGGCCTGCTGCCGGCCGCGCGCCAAACGAATTGCTCCGAGAATCGAAATGTCCGACGACAAACGCGCCAAGTCCGATCAGAACCAGAAAAACAAGTATCCCGTCAACCTGCTCGACACGCCCTTCCCCATGCGTGGCGACCTGCCCAAGCGCGAGCCGCAGTGGGTCAAGCAGTGGCAGGAGAAGCAGCTCTACAAGAAGATCCGCGCGGCGCGCAAGGGCGCGAAGAAGTTCGTGCTGCATGACGGCCCGCCGTATGCCAACGGCGATATCCACATCGGCCACGCCGTGAACAAGGTGCTCAAGGACATGATCATCAAGGCGCGCGGCCTGAGCGGGCTCGACGCCGTCTACGTGCCGGGCTGGGACTGCCATGGCATGCCGATCGAGATCCAGATCGAGAAGAAATTCGGCAAGGGCCTGCCGGTGCAGGAAGTCCAGGCCAAGGCGCGCGCGTACGCCACCGAGCAGATCAAGCGCCAGATGGTGGACTTCGAGCGCCTGGGCGTGCTGGGCGACTGGGACCACCCCTACCTGACCATGAACTACAGCAACGAGGCGGACGAATTGCGCGCGCTCGGCAAGATCATGGAAAAGGGCTACGTGTTCCGCGGCCTGAAGCCGGTGAACTGGTGCTTCGACTGCGGCTCGGCGCTGGCCGAGGCCGAAGTCGAGTACAAGGACAAGGTCGACCTGTCGATCGACGTGGGCTTCCCGTTTGCCGAGGCCGACAAGCTGGCGCACGCCTTCAAGGTGCCGTTCGACCAGATCAACGCCAAGCCCGGCTGGATCGTGATCTGGACCACCACGCCGTGGACCATCCCGAGCAACCAGGCGCTGAACGTGCACCCCGAAGTGGAATACGCGCTGGTCGACACGCCGCGCGGCTACCTGATCCTGGCCACCGAGCGCGTCGAGGAGCAGCTGAAGGTCTACGCGCTGGAAGGCAAGGTCATCGCCACCGCAACCGGCGCCGCGCTGTCGGAAATCCGCTTCCACCACCCGCTGGCCAAGATGGACGCGGGATATGACCGCCTGTCGCCGGTCTACCTGGGCGACTACGTCACCACCGACACCGGCTCGGGCATCGTCCACTCGGCGCCCGCCTATGGCGTGGAAGACTTCCAGTCGTGCAAGGCGCACGGGATGCCCGACGGCGACATCATCAGCCCGGTGATGGGCAACGGCGTCTACGCCGGCACGCTGCCGCTGTTCGGCGGGCTGTCGATCTGGGATGCCAACCCCAAGATCGTCGACGCGTTGCAGGAATCGGGCAACCTGTTCAACTCGCACAAGTACACCCACAGCTACATGCACTGCTGGCGTCACAAGACGCCGATCATCTACCGCGCCACCTCGCAGTGGTTTGCGGGCATGGACGTGGATCCGACCGAGGAGAACGGCAAGCCCGTGCCGACCCTGCGCGAGACCGCGCTGGCCGGCATCGATGCCACCGAGTTCTACCCGGCGTGGGGCAAGCAGCGCCTGCACAACATGATCGCCAACCGGCCGGACTGGACGCTGTCGCGCCAGCGCCAGTGGGGCGTGCCGATGGCCTTCTTCGTGCACAAGGAAACCGGCGCGCTGCATCCGCGCACGCCTGAACTGCTGGAAGCCATCGCCAAACGCGTCGAGCAGCAAGGCATCGAAGCCTGGCAGACGCTGGATCCGGCCGAACTGCTGGGCGACGAAGCCAGCCAGTACGAAAAGAACCGCGACACGCTCGACGTCTGGTTCGACTCCGGCACCACGCACTGGACCGTGGTCCGCGGCTCGCACCGCGACGACCTGTACGACCCGGCCGCCGACACAGCCGAAGGCCGCCTTGCCGACCTCTACCTGGAAGGCTCCGACCAGCACCGCGGCTGGTTCCACTCGTCGCTGCTGACCGCGTCGATGCTGTACGGCAAGCCGCCGTACAAGGCGCTGCTGACGCACGGCTTCACCGTCGACGGCGAGGGCCGCAAGATGTCCAAGTCGGTCGGCAACACCGTGTCGCCGCAGGACATCTCCAACAAGATGGGCGCCGAGATCATCCGGCTGTGGGTGGCCTCGACCGACTACTCGGGCGAGTTGTCGATCTCGGACGAGATCCTCAAGCGCGTGGTGGAAAGCTATCGCCGCATCCGCAACACGCTGCGCTTCCTGCTGTCGAACCTGTCCGACTACGACCACGGCAAGCACGCGCTGCCGGCGTCGGAATGGCTGGAGATCGACCGCTACGCCGTCGCGCTGACCGACCGGCTGCAGAAGGAAGTGCTGTCGCACTACGAGGCCTACGAATTCCACCCGGTGGTGGCCAAGCTGCAGACCTTCTGCTCGGAAGACCTGGGCGGCTTCTACCTTGACGTGCTGAAGGACCGCCTCTACACCACGGCGGCGGACTCCAAGGCCCGCCGCGCGGCGCAGAACGCGCTGTACCACATCACCCAGGCGATGCTGCACTGGATGGCGCCGTTCCTGTCGTTCACCGCCGAGGAAGCGTGGCAGGTCTTTGTCCACGGCACCGAGCACACCGACACCATCTTCACCAGCACCTACTACCCGGTGCCGGAAATGGACGACGCCGATGACCTGCTGCAGAAATGGCATACGCTGCGCGAAGTGCGCGCCGAAGTCACCAAGCAACTGGAAGCGGTGCGCGTCGAAGGCGAGATCGGCTCGTCGCTGCAGGCGGAGCTGACCATCCAGGCCGGCGGCCCGGTGCTGCAGGCGCTGCAGAGCCTGGGCGACGACCTGCGCTTCGTGCTGCTGACATCGTCGGCCAAGGTCACCGCCGCGCCCGAAGCCGGCGACCTGCTGGTGACGGTAACGCCGTCGGCACATGCCAAGTGCGAGCGCTGCTGGCACTACCGCGCCGATGTCGGCCACAACCCGGACCACCCCACCCTCTGCGGCCGCTGCGACAGCAACCTGTTCGGCGCCGGTGAACACAGGAGCCACGCCTGATGGCATCGACCACGTCCCGATCCGCCCGGCCGGCGCGCCGCGGCAGCAAGGCCGCGGGCAACACCACGCCGCTGCTGTGGCTGGCGTTCGCACTGCTGGTGGTGCTGCTTGACCAGTTCTTCAAGATCGTCATCGTGCGCAGCTTCACTTACGGTGAGTCGCGCCCGGTCACGAGCTTCTTCAACCTGGTGCTGGTCTACAACAAGGGCGCGGCATTCAGCTTCCTGGCCGACGCCGGCGGCTGGCAGCGCTGGTTCTTTACCGGACTGGGCCTCGTGGTCGGGGCGTTCATCGTGTGGCTGCTGTATCGGCATACCGGGCAGCGGTTGTTCTGCTTCGCCGTGTCGCTGATCCTGGGCGGCGCGGTCGGCAACGTGATCGATCGCGTGGTCTACGGGCACGTGGTCGACTTCCTGGATTTCTACGCGGGCCGGTATCACTGGCCGGCCTTCAATGTCGCGGACTGCGCGATCACGGTCGGCGCGGTGCTGCTGATCGTGGATGAGTTGCGGCGGGTGCGGAAGCACTGAACTGCCGGATTGGGTTCCCCTCTCCCGCCGGGCGGGAGAGGGGAGCAAACCATCTTGGGAAGCAAACCTCCAGCCGGCTTCCCCGGTATCATTTCCCTTTCCCCCCAGCCAGGTTCCCCACCATGGATTTGCGCGGCAAGCACATCGTTCTCGGCCTGACCGGCGGCATCGCCTGCTACAAGTCGGCCGAGCTGGTCCGCCTGCTGACCAAGGCCGGCGCCACCGTGCAGGTGGCCATGACCGAGGCGGCGACCCACTTCATTACCCCGGTGACTATGCAGGCGCTGTCCGGCCGCCCGGTGTTCCTGTCGCAGTGGGACGCCCGCATCGACAACAACATGGCGCATATCGACCTCTCGCGCGAGGCCGACGCCATTGTCATCGCACCCGCTTCCACCGACTTCATGGCGCGCCTGGCCAACGGCCTGTGCGACGACCTGCTGAGCACGCTGTGCATCGCGCGCGACTGCCCGCTGCTGGTGGCGCCGGCGATGAACCGCCAGATGTGGGCAGCGCCGGCAACCCAGCGCAATGCCGCGCAGCTGCGCGCCGACGGCGTGACCATCCTGGGGCCGGGCAGCGGCGACCAGGCCTGCGGCGAGGTCGGCGACGGCCGCATGCTCGAGCCCGAAGAACTGCTCGACGACATCATCGCCTTCTTCCAGCCCAAGCCGCTGCAAGGCAAGCGCGTGCTGATCACCGCCGGGCCGACCTTCGAGGCAATCGACCCGGTGCGCGGCATCACCAACCTGTCGTCGGGCAAGATGGGCTTCTCGATCGCGCGCGCGGCGCGCGAGGCCGGCGCCGAAGTGCTGCTGGTGGCCGGGCCGACCAGCCTGCCGACGCCGCGCGGCGTGGTGCGCACCGATGTGCGCAGCGCGCAGCAGATGCATGATGCAGTGCTGGCACAGCTGCCCGGCGCCGACGTCTTCGTCGCGGTGGCCGCGGTGGCCGACTGGCGCCCCGCCGAAGTGGCCCGGCAGAAGCTGAAGAAGGCCAACGACACCGACACGCCCACGCTGCAGTTCGTGCAGAACCCGGACATCCTCGCCACCGTGGCGGCGCGCACGGATGCGCCCTACTGCGTCGGTTTCGCGGCCGAAAGCGAAAACCTGGAGCAGTACGGCGAACAGAAGCGCCAGCGCAAGGGCGTGCCGCTGCTGGTCGGCAATATCGGCCACCATACCTTTGGCCTGGACGACAACGAGATCGTGCTGTTCGATGCCGCCGGCATGACGCGGCTGCCGCGCGCCGACAAGCTGTCGCTGGCGCGCCAGCTCGTTGCCGCCATCGGCCAACGCCTGCCCGGGCGGCCGCGTCCCTGATTGTTGAAACGAATTTCCCCGAGATTGTCTATGACCCAGCCTCTGAACCCCACCGTCGAAATCAAGGTGCTCGATGCCCGCCTGAACGAATGGGGCCTGCCTGCCTACCAGAGCGAAATGGCCGCCGCCATCGACCTGCATGCCTGCGTCGACACGCCGGTGTCGATCGCCCCGGGCACGCCCGCGCAATTAGTGCCGGCCGGCATCGCCGTGCACATGGGCAACCCCTACATGGCCGCGACCATCGTGCCGCGCTCGGGCCTCGGCCACAAGAAAGGCCTGGTGCTGGGCAACTCGATCGGCGTGATCGATGCCGACTACCAGGGCCAGATCATGGTCAGCGTGTGGAACCGCAACGCGCCGGGCACCGAGCCGATCGTGATCCAGCCGGGCGAGCGCATCGCGCAGATGATGTTCGTGCCAGTGCTGCGGCCGGTCTTCACGACGGTGGACGAGTTCAGCGAAGACAGCGAGCGCGGCGCCGGTGGCTTCGGCTCGACCGGGGTGCATCACGCCAAGGCCTGACGCTCATTCACGCTGGCAAAGGAAGACTGGCGCCCTGTGGCGCCAGTTTGCATTTCAGCTGCGCTGTTCGAACAGCAACGCCACGCCGCCGGCCGCCTCGGCCGGCACCAGCGTTTCGCGCGGGCCGAGGTCGAGGGTCGGCACACCGGCGTTGCGCCAGAGCGCGCGCGCCGCGGCCAGGTCGCCGGTACGCAGGCGCATCGCGGCGTATCCCGGCACCTCCCTGTGCACATGCGCCGTGCCGGTCGCCGAGGCCAGCGCCTGCGGCGTGCTGACCACCAGCGCGGCGTCATCCAGCGCCAGGCTGCTGACGTGCTCGCTCAGCTGCGTCAGCTCGCCGCCGGTCAGTTCCGCATAGGCCCGCGCCGCGGCATCGACCAGCGCGGGCGCCACCACCAGGAACATGGTCGCGATGCTGTCGGCGCCGTTGGCGTGTGACATCCATTCCGGCCGCCACAGCAGCTCGGGCGTGCGGTGCTCGCAGACGAAATAGCGCGCGCCCGGGGCATCGTCGAGCGCGGTCACGCGGAAGGTGGCGGAATGTTCGCTGCCGTCGTCCAGCCGCACCGGGCGCGAGAACTCGATCGGATCCGAGGTGTACCAGCCCGACGCACGCAGCCGTGCGGCGGCGCCGAAGGCGTCGTCGCTCTTGCACGACATTGCCGCGCAGCCGCCGCCGCGCGCCTGCGCGTCCCAGTAGTACTGGCGGCTGGGGGTGGGCGCTGTGACGTGCAGCAGCTCGACGTAGTCGTGCCCCAACATGATGCAATGGTTCTGCGAACCCAGCGTGTGGTAGCCGCGCGGCGTCAGCGTAAAGCCGAGCCGTTGCCAGGCCTGCGCCCCCGCATCGAGGTCGGGACACACCACCACCGCATGGTCAAACATTTCCGCTTGGCTTGCCATCGACATCACCTCGGTCTGTGCGGCGGGCGCGCCTGCGCCGGCCGCCGTCATTCGAACTGGATATTGGCCTTGCGCGCCACGGCCTGCCACTTGTCGTGCTCCTGGCGCACCAGCTTGCCGAGGTCGGCCGGGCTGCCGCCGACGATCTCGAAGCCCTGCGCGGCCAGCGCATCGACCACCCGCGGCTGGCGCAGCGACTCGACCAGCGCCTGGTGGATCCGCGTGACCGTTGCCGCGGCCAGGTTGGCGGGCCCGAACACGCCGATCCAGGAATAAGCTTCAAAACCCTTGAGCCCCTGCTCGGCCACGGTCGGCACCTGCGGCAACTGGCGCAGGCGGCTGGTGCCGGTCACGCCCAGCACCTTGATGGTGCGCGCGGCCACGTGCGCCTGTACCGCGGCATAGCTGCTGAAAAAGATATCGACCTCATTGGCCAGCACCGCCTGCACGGCCGGGCCGCCGCCCTTGTAGGGCACGTGGAGCATGTGCATGCCGGCTTCGGTCGCCAGCGCCTCGGCTGCAAGCTGGTTCAGGCTGCCGATGCCGGACGAGGCATAGCGCACGCTGTCGGGCTTGGCCTTGGCCAATGCCACCAGTTCGCGCACATTGGCGGCCGGCAGCGAGGGATTGGCGGCGATGACCAGCGGAAAGCGCACCAGCTGCGAGATCGGCGTGAAATCGTGGAAGGTGTCGTAGGGCAGCTGCTTGTAGGCAAACGGGTTGATGGCGTGCGTATCGAAGGCCATCAGCAACGTGCTGCCGTCAGGCCTGGCGCGCGCCACGGTGCTGGACGCGATCAGGCCGCCGGCGCCCGGCTTGTTGTCGACCACCACGGTCTGCCCCAGCGCCGCCTTCAGCCCCGGCTGCAGCTGGCGCGCGACGATATCGACACTGCCGCCGGGCGGGAACGGCAGCACCAGCGCGAGCGGACGGTTGCCGGCCGGCGCCTCGGCGGCGGCGTGCATCATCGGGACAGGCATGGCGCCCAGCGGCAGGATCTTGAGCAGCAGGCGGCGGCGCCGCGTGCGTTCGGCAGAGGACATCGGGTATTCGGGCGTTGGCGACCGCAATGCCGGCGGCCGCCGGGACAAAAAAGAAGGGGCGGCATCACTGCCGCCCCCTGTATTTTGCCCGATGATCGGCCGCGTTGCAGGCGACCCCCGCCGAACCGCGCCCGGATCGCCACGATCCGGTGCGATTTTCGGCCGTCTCCGGCCCTTTCAGGCCGGAGCGACGGTCGCCGCTCAGGCCTCGGCGCGCTGCTCTTCCGGCGCTTCGGGCGGTTCCGGCTCGATCTCGGAGAAATCGAGCTTGATCTGGTCCTGCTCGTCCAGGTCGACCACGACCTTGCCGCCGGATACCAGCCTGCCGAACAGCAGCTCGTCGGCCAGCGCCTTGCGGATCATGTCCTGGATCAGGCGTTGCATCGGACGCGCGCCCATCAGCGGGTCGAAGCCCTTGTGCGCCAGGAACTTGCGCAGCTTCTCGCTGAAGCTGGCTTCCACCTTCTTCTCGTGCAGCTGCTCTTCCAGCTGCATCAGGAACTTGTCGACCACGCGCAGGATGATTTCCTCGTCCAGCGAGCGGAAGCTGATGGTGGCATCCAGCCTGTTGCGGAACTCCGGCGTGAACATGCGCTTGATGTCGGCCATCTCGTCGCCCTGCTCGCGCGTGCTGGTGAAGCCGATGGTGGCGCGGTTCATGGTCTCCGCTCCCGCGTTGGTGGTCATGATGATGATCACGTTGCGGAAGTCGGCGCGCCGGCCGTTGTTGTCGGTCAGCGAGCCATGGTCCATCACCTGCAGCAGGATATTGAAGATATCCGGATGCGCTTTCTCGATTTCATCCAGCAGCAGCACGCAGTGCGGCTTCTTGGTGACGGCCTCGGTCAGCAGGCCGCCCTGGTCGAAGCCGACGTATCCCGGCGGCGCGCCGATCAGTCGGCTCACCGCGTGGCGCTCCATGTATTCGGACATGTCGAAGCGCAGCAGCTCGATGCCCATGATGAAGGCCAGCTGCTTGGCGACCTCGGTCTTGCCCACGCCGGTGGGACCCGAGAACAGGAACGAGCCGATCGGCTTGTCGGTCTTGCCCAGGCCGGCGCGCGACATCTTGATCGCCGAGGCCAGCGCCTCGATCGCGGGATCCTGGCCGAACACCACCGACTTCAGGTCGCGTTCCAGCGTCTGCAGCTTGCTGCGGTCGTCCTGGTTCACGCTCTGCGGCGGGATGCGCGCGATGCGCGAGACGATGTCCTCGATCTCGCCCTTGCCGATGGTCTTCTTCTGCTTGGACTTCGGCAGGATGCGCTGCGCCGCGCCGGCTTCGTCGATCACGTCGATCGCCTTGTCCGGCAGGTGCCGGTCGGTGATGAAGCGGGCCGACAGCTCGGCCGCGGCGGTCAGCGCCGAAGCCGCGTACTTGACGCCATGGTGCTCCTCGAAGCGCGACTTCAGGCCGCGCAGGATCTGCACGGTCTGGTCGACCGACGGCTCGACCACGTCGATCTTCTGGAAGCGCCGCGACAGCGCCGCGTCCTTCTCGAAGATGCCGCGGTATTCCGTGAAGGTGGTCGCGCCGATGCACTTGAGCTGGCCCGATGACAGCGCCGGCTTGAGCAGGTTGCTGGCGTCCAGTGTCCCGCCCGATGCGGCGCCCGCGCCGATCAGCGTGTGGATCTCGTCGATGAACAGGATCGCGTTCGGGTTGTCCTTGAGCGACTTCAGCACGCCCTTCAGGCGCTGCTCGAAGTCGCCGCGGTACTTGGTGCCGGCCAGCAGCGCGCCCATGTCGAGCGAGTAGACGGTGGCCTTTTCCAGGATGTCCGGGACTTCGTTCTTGGTGATGCGCCAGGCCAGCCCCTCCGCAATGGCGGTCTTGCCGACGCCGGCCTCGCCCACCAGCAGCGGGTTGTTCTTGCGCCGGCGGCACAGCACCTGCACCACGCGCTCGACTTCGCTTTCGCGGCCGATCAGCGGATCGATCTTGCCGGCCTTGGCCAGCGCGTTCAGGTTCTGGGTGTATTGCTCGAGCGGGCTTTCCTTGCCGTCGCCGCCCTCGCCTTCGCCGGCATTGTCGCCATGCTTGGCGGGCTCGGACTGGTCCTTGCGGATGCCGTGGCTGATGAAATTGACCACGTCAAGGCGCGTCACGCCCTGCTGCTGCAGGTAGTAGACCGCGTGCGAATCCTTCTCGCCAAAGATGGCGACCAGCACGTTGGCACCGGTCACTTCCTTCTTGCCATTGGAAGTGGACTGTACGTGCATGATCGCGCGCTGGATCACGCGCTGGAAGCCGAGCGTGGGCTGGGTATCGACCTCGTCGGTCCCCGGCACCACCGGCGTGTTATCCGCGATGAAGTTCTTAAGGCTGGTGCGCAGGTCCTCGATATTGGCCGCGCAGGCGCGCAAGACTTCAGCTGCCGTGGGATTGTCGAGCAATGCCAGCAGCAGATGCTCCACGGTAATGAACTCGTGGCGTGCCTGCCGGGCTTCGACAAAAGCCATATGCAGGCTCACTTCCAATTCTTGCGCAATCATGCTTCCTCCATCACGCACTGCAAGGGGTGCCCCGCCTGCCGCGCGTGCGTTGACACCAGCTCGACTTTTGTCGCCGCGATATCTCTGGTGTAGATACCGCAGACGCCCTTTCCTTCCCGGTGCACGGTCAGCATGATCTGCGTCGCCGTTTCCCGGTCCCTGCTGAAATACTGCTGCAGGATCATCACGACAAACTCCATCGGAGTGTAGTCGTCGTTAAGCAGCACCACCTTGAACATGGCAGGCGGTTTTAGCGCCTGCTCTTTACGCTCCAGGATGGTGCCCGCTTCGCGTTGTGGGACATTCGCAAGCCGTGTAGCCATGGCTTTATTCTAACCCTTACTCGCAACTCTGCAATTTGGGGAAAAGGCGCCGGATTCAAGGGCCGGGCTACCTGTTTCCGGTTATGAAAAAGCGCGGAACCGCACGCCAGAGGCATTGCAATGCACGTGACGGGAGACCGCAGGACTGATCCGGACAATACCCGATGCTTGCCGCCAAGGTACCATCCCGCGCCGTCCGTTTCCCGCCACACCCTGCCCGCAGTGGGGATTCCGCCAGCTTGACAGTATGTATGTTTGACAGAAGAATCGTTCGCACACCCGCCTGAAGCCGCGAGCCAAAGCAAAAGGCCAATGAGCGGGTGATCCGTGAGCAGGGAGGCCCACGGCCTGGCGGCGGCGAGTCAGCATCCAGACTGGCCGCCACGCGATTGCACCTCGCCGCGCGTCATCGCCGGCCGCACCTCGGGACGCGGCCGGTCATGGCGTCGCAGTGCGTGCGCTGCAGTCCGAGCCATCCGGCCGGCATCGGCTTCCCCGCTTTGAAATCTGCTATTTCGTTGGGGGAGTATATGGCAAGCGGTATCGTCAAATGGTTCAATGACGCCAAGGGCTTCGGGTTTATCAAGCCGGACGAGGGCGAAGAAGAACTGTTTGCGCACTTTTCGGCTATCCAGATGTCGGGCTTCAAGACGCTGAAGGAAGGTCAACGCGTCTCGTTCGAGGTGGTCCAGGGCCCCAAGGGCAAGCAAGCCACCAATATCCAGGACGCCAGCTAAGCTGCGCCGCGACCGTATCCCGGCCGGCAGAGCCGTGGAGCGGTCTACGAGGGTGCGGGGGGAGCTCCCCCGGGACGGGATCGGCGCCAGTGCCGGCCACGCTGTCTCAGGCAGCCGGGCAGGTTGTGGCGCATATCAGCTGCACGCACCGCATCCGACGGAAAGCCCGGCCTCGTGCCGGGCTTTCTGCTTTGCGCGGGCCGGCCATGGGGGCTGGCCAGCTCAGGCCCAGCCGTCGATCTTCAACCCGCTGGCCTGCTCGGCCTCTTCCTTTGTGACCTGCCGCACAGTCTGGCCGAAGGTCCAGACATGACCTTCCGGGTCCCTGGCAGTGTAGGAGCGGTCGCCATAGAACTCGTCCTGCGGCTCGCGCACGATCACCGCGCCCGCGGCACGGGCCCGCTCGCAGTGCTGGTCGATCCCATCCCGCAGGTGCACATGCACCGTCTGCGTATTCTTGCCGCCGATCGACGCCGGGCTGGCTGTAAAGTCAGCCCACTCGCTACCGACCATCAGGTAGCTATCGCCGAAGCGCATTTCCGAGTGCACCAGCTGGTCCTGCTGGTCCCGGATCACCATCACCCGCTGGAAGCCGAAGGCGCGTTCGAGCCAGTCCAGCGCGGCCAGCGGGTCCTTGTAAAAGACGGCCGCGCCGAAGGCGGTGCGGCGGAAAGGATCGTCCATGGCAGTCTCCCCGGGCCAGCCCGCCCGTCCGTTGCAATCCCTGAAGTTCTAGGCAACGGCGCTGGCCGGCGCAAGAAAAAACCCCGCAGCCGGGGCACGGCAGCGGGGTTCTTCCAAGGCAGGTCGCCCGCTACAGCGGGAGTCCGTGCTTACATATTTTCGATCATCACCTGGCCAAAGCCCGAGCACGAAACCTGGGTCGCGCCTTCCAGCAGGCGGGCGAAATCGTACGTGACCTTTTTGGACAGGATCGACTTTTCCATCGACGCGATGATCAGGTCCGCGGCCTCGGTCCAGCCCATGTGGCGCAGCATCATTTCCGCCGACAGGATTTCCGAGCCCGGGTTGACATAGTCCTTGCCGGCGTACTTGGGCGCGGTGCCATGGGTGGCCTCGAACATGGCGACGGAGTCGGACATGTTGGCGCCCGGGGCAATGCCGATGCCACCGACCTGCGCGGCCAGGGCGTCCGAAACGTAGTCGCCGTTCAGGTTCAGCGTGGCGATCACCGAGTATTCGGCCGGACGCAGCAGGATCTGCTGCAGGAAGGCGTCGGCAATCGCGTCCTTGACGACGATGTCCTTGCCGGTCTTCGGGTTCTTGAACTTGCACCACGGGCCGCCATCAACCAGCTCGGCGCCGAATTCCTTCTGCGCCAACTCGTAGCCCCAGTCACGGAAGCCACCCTCGGTGAACTTCATGATGTTGCCCTTGTGCACCAGCGTCACCGACGGCTTGTCGTTGTCGATGGCGTACTGGATCGCCTTGCGCACCAGGCGCTCGGTGCCTTCGCGCGAAACCGGCTTGACGCCGATGCCCGAGGTGGCCGGGAAGCGGATCTTCTTCACGCCCATCTCGTCCTGCAGGAACTTGATGAGTTTCTTCGCCTGCTCGCTTTCCGCGGCCCATTCGATGCCGGCGTAGATGTCCTCCGAGTTCTCGCGGAAGATCACCATGTCGGTCTTTTCCGGCTCGCGCACCGGCGAAGGCACGCCCTTGAAGTATCGCACCGGGCGCAGGCAGACATACAGGTCCAGCTGCTGGCGCAGCGCCACGTTCAGCGAGCGGATGCCGCCGCCCACGGGCGTGGTCAGCGGGCCCTTGATCGAGACCACGTATTCCTTGAGCACATCCAGGGTTTCGTCCGGCAGCCACACGTCCGGGCCGTAGACCTTGGTCGACTTCTCGCCGGCGTAGATCTCCATCCAGGAGATCTTGCGCTTGCCGCCGTAGGCCTTGGCCACGGCCGCGTCGACCACCTTGATCATCACCGGCGTGATATCGACGCCCGTACCGTCGCCTTCGATATAAGGAATGATGGGGTTGTCCGGGACATTCAGCGAAAAATCCTGGTTGACCGTGATCTTTTCGCCGGCCGGAACCTTGATGTGTTGATACATGACGTCTCCAGTACGGAACGGTTTAGACGGCCGCCGGGGCTTGGCCGACGGCGAGATTCGCGAGGTGGCGCTGGCATTGTAGCGGGCATCGCGGCCCGCCCAGCACTGCATTGCACCACCTTGGCGTACATTCAGGCAAGTCTTAGTCTTATATAAGACACAAGACTGATTTCGTATTATGCAGCAATCTTTCATCATCCGCCAACCGCGGCGCGCGGCTGGGGCATACTTGCGCCCCATGACCCTGATCGCCCTGAACAAGCCGTACGGCACCATGAGCCAGTTCTCGGAACATCCCACGCGCCCCACGCTGGCCGCTTGCGTGGACGTGCCGGGCGTGTACCCGGCCGGCCGGCTCGATGCGGACAGTGAAGGTTTGCTGCTGCTGACCGACGACGGCGCGCTCCAGGCGCGCATTGCCGACCCGCGCCACAAGCTGGAAAAGACTTACCTCGCCCAGGTCGAGGGCATTCCCGATGCGGCCGCGCTGGCGCGGCTGCGCGCCGGAGTCGACCTTGGCGACTTCGTCACGCAGCCGGCGCGGGCGCGTGCGATCGGCGAGCCCGACTGGCTCTGGCCGCGCCATCCGCCGGTGCGTTATCGCGCCGCGATCCCGACGTCATGGCTGGAGCTGAAGATTCGCGAAGGCAAGAACCGGCAGGTGCGGCGCATGACCGCTGCCGTCGGCTTCCCCACGCTGCGGCTGGTCCGCGTGGGCATCGGGCCGCTCGACCTGCGCACGCTCGGTCTCGCCCCTGGGGAATCGTGCGAGGTCGAGCCCGATGTACTGGGCTTGACGGCGACACGCGCGCCGGCCACCCATGTCTCAAAGACCAGACAGGCGAACGACGCCAAGCGGCGTTCTCGTTACAAAAGCTAACAAATGGCGCGTCAACGCGCCGTCCGGACGCCTCGTTCTTGTCGGTGACACGTCCAATCACGCGTCACAACTTCCGACTGTTCTTATCCTTCGAGGTAATCGCCATGAAAAAACTGATCGCTGCTCTGGTTGTCGGCCTGTTCGCCACCGGCGCCTTCGCCCAGGCTTCGGCCCCTGCCGACGCTGCAGCGCCCGCGGCCACCAAGGAAGCCCCGAAGCCCGCAAAGAAGAAGACCAGCCACAAGAAGACCACCCACAAGAAGGCCGCCACGGCTTCGGCCCCGGCCGCGCAGTAAGCCGCCGTGCCGGCCACGCGCCGGCGAAGAAGGAGGCAGGCTGCCACCAGGCGCCTGCCTTTTTCGTTTTGGCCGCCGCCATCCATCGGCGCGGCACCTGCGCTATGCTTGCGGCTGCCGTCCGCGCCCTTCCAGACCGAACACCATGTCCTTCCTGCTCAAGACGCCGTTGTCACGCTGCTTCCAGATTGCCGCGGCGCTCGCCGTGCTCGCCGCCGGCCAGGCCCAGGCGCAAGCCGCGCTGCCGGTAGTGCCGTTGACCGCGGGCATGTACGCGATCCACGCCGAGGTTGCCGCCACGCCGGCGGCGCGCGAACAGGGGCTGATGTACCGCAAGAGCATGCCGGTCAACAGCGGCATGCTGTTCGTGTTCGAGCAAAAGGCCGGTCATTGCTTCTGGATGCGCAATACCGAGCTGCCGCTGTCGATCGCTTTTCTTGCCGACGACGGGACCATCGTCAATATCGAGGACATGGCACCGCGTACCGAGAGCAACCACTGCCCGAAGACGGCGATCCGCTATGCGCTGGAAATGAACCAGGGCTGGTTCACGCAGAAGGGCATTCGCGCCGGCGCGAAGATCGGCGGGCTGCCGCAGGCGCGCTGACGCGCCGCGGCGGCATGCGGTGCCGGCATGGACGCCGGCACCGGGAGAATCCGGCTTAGTCGCGGAAGTTGTTGAAGTCCAGCGGCGCTTCCGAGACGTCCTTGCGCAGCATGGCGATCACGTTCTGCAGGTCGTCGCGCTTGGTTCCCGAGACGCGCACCGCATCGCCCTGGATGCTGGCCTGCACCTTGATCTTGCTGTCCTTGATCATGCGCACGATCTTCTTGGCCAGGTCGCCCGTCACCCCCTTCTTGATGGTGATGACCTGCTTGACCTTGTCGCCGCTGATCTTGTCGGTCTTGCCGTAGTCCAGGAAGCGCACGTCGACATTGCGCTTGGCCATCTTGTTGATCAGCACATCCTTCACCTGGTCCAGCTTGAAATCGTCGTCGGCAAAGGCGGTCAGTTCGTTTTCCTTCTGCTCGACCCGGGCGTCCGAGCCCTTGAAATCGAAGCGGGTCGAGATTTCCTTGTTGGATTGCTCGACGGCGTTCTTCACCTCGACCATGTTCGCTTCGCACACTACGTCAAACGACGGCATTGCATTCTCCTTGTGATCCATATGCCCGGAAGGCGGCCGTTGGCGACGCCTTCCGTATAATTCAGGCCTACCTCGCAGCCAGGGGCCGCAACGCTTACCACCAGCGGCGGCCGCGTCACCTATCCCCTTGCATGGCAGATTTCCACGAATTTTATCCCCTGCGCCGCCACAATACATTCGGATTCGATGCGCGCGCGCGCTTCGCCGTGCATGTGCGCAGCGAAGCCGACCTGACCGAGGCACTCGCGGACCCGCGCGCCAATGGCCTGCCGCTGGTAGTGCTGGGCGGCGGCAGCAACGTGGTGCTGACGCGCGACCTCGACGCGCTGGTGCTGCTGATGGAGATCCCGGGCTACCAGGTCGAGGATGCCGATGACGCCTGGCTGGTCACCGCGGGCGCGGGCGAGAACTGGAATGCGCTGGTCGACCGCACCATTGCCGACGGCAAGCCGGGCCTCGAGAACCTGGCGCTGATTCCCGGCACTGCGGGCGCCGCGCCGATCCAGAATATCGGCGCCTATGGGGTGGAACTGCGTGACCGCTTCGAAGGCGTGCGCGCCTATGACCGCCATGCCGACTTGTTCGTCTGGCTTGATTTACGCGCATGCGGGTTCGGCTACCGCGACAGCCTGTTCAAGCAGGCCGGCGCGGGCCGCTACATCATTACCGCGGTGACGCTGCGCTTGCCCAAGGCATGGCAACCGGTCCTGTCTTACGGCGAACTGGCGCGCGAGCTGTCCGGCAATCTCGCGCCGGACGCCGCCACGGTCCGCGACGCGGTGGTGGCGATCCGCACGCGCAAGCTGCCCGACCCCGCGCAGATCGGCAACGCCGGCAGCTTTTTCAAGAACCCGCTGGTCAGCGCCGCGCAGCGCGATACGCTGCTGCAGGCCAATCCCGACCTGGTGAGCTATCCCCAGCCGGACGGCAGCTACAAGCTCGCCGCGGGCTGGCTGATCGACCGCTGCGGGTTCAAGGGCGTCAGCGACGGCCCGGTGGGTGTCTATGGCAAGCAGGCACTGGTGCTGGTGCACCGCGGCGGCGGAACCGGCGCGATGCTCCTGGCGCTGGCCAACCGCATCGCGGATACCGTCGAAGCGCGCTTCGGCGTGCGGATCGAGCCCGAGCCGGTAGTGCTGTAGCGCCTTTAGCGCCTGCTGGCCCGGCGATCACCCGAAGTGGCAGACGTAGTCCAGCGTCTCCAGCACCTCGATGTCGAAGCTGCTGTTGCCCGGCACGTCGAACTGCTGGCCAGCGCCGTAGGCCTGCCAGTCTTCCGCGCCGGCCAGGCGCACGCGGCAGCTGCCGCCGTTGATTTCCATGATTTCCGGCGCGCCGGTGTTGAACGTCAGCGAAGCCGGGAAAATCACGCCCAGCGTCTTGCGGGTACCGTCCGGGAACAGCACGGTGTGGCTCACGCACTTGCCGTCGAAATACAGGTTGGCTTTCTTGACGACCGATACGTTGTCGAACTGGCTCACTTCCATCTCCTTCACTGTCTTGAATCAGACGTAAAAAGAGGGGCCATCGCGGCCCCTCCCCTGTTCACTCCGCGCGCGCTCAGTAGCGGCCGCAGAGCAGGTATTCCATCAGCGCCTTCTGCACGTGCAGGCGGTTTTCCGCCTCGTCCCAGACCACGCTCTTGGGACCGTCGATCACGGCGGCCTCGACTTCCTCGCCGCGGTGCGCCGGCAGGCAGTGCATGAACAGCGCGTCGGGCTCGGCGCGGTCCATCATCGCGGTGGTGACCATCCAGTCCTTGAAGGCGCGCTTGCGGGCTTCGTTCTCGGCCTCGAAGCCCATGCTGGTCCAAACGTCGGTGGTGACCAAACTGGCGCCCTGGCAGGCGGCGAGGGGATCCTCGAAGACCTTGACCAGGCTGGCGGCGGTCGCCGGCACCATGGCGGGATCGAGCTGGTATCCCGGCGGCGCCGAGAAATGGAAATTGAAGCCCAGCCGCTCGGCAGCCTGGATCCAGGTATAGGCCATGTTGTTGGCATCGCCGATCCACGCCACCGTCTTGCCGCGGATGCTGCCGCGCTGCTCGATGTAGGTGAAGATATCGGCCAGCACCTGGCACGGGTGGTATTCGTTGGTCAGCCCGTTGATCACCGGCACGCGCGAGTGCGCGGCAAAGCGGTCGATGATGTCCTGGCCGAAGGTGCGGATCATGATGATGTCGACCATGCGCGAGATCACCTGCGCCGCATCCTCGATCGGCTCGCCGCGGCCCAGCTGCGAATCGCGGGTGTTCAGGAACACCGCATGGCCGCCCAGCTGGTGGATGCCGGCTTCGAACGACAGGCGCGTACGCGTGGAATTCTTCTCGAAGATCATGGCCAGCGTGCGGTCGTGCAGCGGGTGCCAGGTCTCGTAGTTCTTGAACTTGGCCTTCAGGATCCGCGCGCGGTCCAGCAGGTACTCGTACTCGTCGGGAGTGAAGTCGCTGAACTGGAGGTAATGCTTGATCGGGGTTGGGCTCATAAAACAAAGAAGGCGGCTCGGTGGGGACGCGCCGTCATGAAGTGCCATGACCTGAGCGCGCCGCGGAGCCGCCTTTCGCGTCGCATACGCAATTTAACTGCAGGAATCATAAGGGATTATTTCTGCTTTGCCCAGCCCGGGACAACCCGTGACGGGCGCCGCGCCGAGCGCGTTGACAGGTTCCCGACAGGATTCCGCCCTTATGCGCAAGTCTTATATAAGATATAATACTGGCTGATTCACGCGGGGCCCCGGCATACCCTTGCCGCTGCGCGCCGCCGGCATCAAAAGTGCCCCCGCAGACACCGACGCCCCGCCTTCCCGGCCGGAAAAAGCGCGAACCAAACGCGCACCAGCCGCGTCAAACGGGCGCACGTTTCCGCGGGCTTAACCGTCGAGTCGTCGCCTCACCCGCAGTGTCCAGCCTCATGAACCCCAACGTTCGCGAATACTTTATCCAAGGCATTACCAAGGAAGGCAAGACCTTCCGCCCGAGCGACTGGGCCGAGCGGCTGTGCGGCGTGATGGCGCAGTTCCGCCCCGAAGGCGACACCGGCGATCCCCGGCTGACCTATTCCCCCTACGTGCGCCCCATCTTCGCCGGCAACGTCAAATGCGTGGTGGTGGATGTGCGGCTGCGCGATATCGAACCGAAGGCGCTGGATTTCGTGCTGAACTTTGCGCGCGACAACAACCTGCAACTGGTCGAGGCCTGCTCGCTGGAATGACATCGCGGTAGGTCGCCAAACTACAGGCGCCGCAAAAGCAAAAAGCTCGTCGGATGACGAGCTTTTTTGTCTGGCGGAACCGAAGTTCCGCCGCTGCCGGGCCGCCGGGGCGACCCACACAACAATCAGGCAGCAGCCATGGCCTTGATGGCGGCCGACAGGCGCGACTTGTGACGTGCAGCCTTGTTCTTGTGCACGATCTTCTTGTCGGCAATGCTGTCGATCACAGCTTGCGAGTTCTTGAACACTTCAGCGGCAGCAGCCTTGTCGCCGGCGTCGATGGCCTTGCGGACGGCCTTGACGGCGGTGCGCAGACGCGAGCGCAGGCTGGAGTTGTGAGCGTTCTGGGCGACGGCCTGGCGGGCGCGCTTGCGAGCTTGTGCGGAATTTGCCATTTCGAAAATATCCTGAATTCAGATGCGTGCCGCGGGGGACACAACAATTAAGTCATATCGAGCGACCCGGGATGCACTGACACACGAATCCGGAACGCAACTGTCCTTGTGAATCGGCAATTATACACAGATGCCGACACACGGCGCAAGACTGCTGGGACTTTGCCGACGCGTGCGGGGCCTCTCACAGGCGATCCGTATAATATGCGCCACATCGCGCCGGTGCGCGTGGCGAGCCGGCAACTTTACCGCGTTGCCCACGTCTGAAAGGCGTCCCGGGCGCCACGTCCGGCACACGCCGCCCCGCGGCCCGCGCCCGCACCGATCCACCGTCCCGCTCCGATCCACACCTTGAACCTGCTCAAAGCGCTCGCCACCATCAGCAGCCTGACGATGCTGTCGCGCATCACCGGCCTCGTGCGCGAGATCCTGATCGCCCGCGCGTTCGGCGCGTCGGAGATGACCGATGCGTTCAACGTCGCCTTCCGCATCCCCAACCTGCTGCGCCGCATCTTCGGCGAGGGCGCGTTCTCGCAGGCGTTTGTGCCCATCCTCGGCGAATACCACAGCAAGCGTGGCGAGGAGCAGACCAAGGCGCTGATCGACGCCGTCGCCACGGTAATGACCTGGGTGCTGATGGGCGTGTCGCTGCTGGGCGTGATCGGCGCGCCGCTGGTGATGACGGCGGTGGCGACCGGCTTCCGCGGGCAGAGCGAGACTTATACCGCCGCTGTCTTCATGACGCGGGTGATGTTCCCGTACATCGGCCTGATCTCGCTGGTGGCGCTGGCCTCGGGCATCCTGAACACATGGCGCAAGTTTGCCGTGCCGGCGTTTACGCCGGTACTGCTGAACCTGTGCCTGATCGTGGCCGCCCTGTTCGTCGGCCCGCACATGGACCAGCCGATCTATGCGCAGGCGTGGGGCGTGCTGGTCGGCGGCGTGCTGCAGCTGGCGATCCAGGTGCCGGCGCTGCGCCGCCTGGGCGTGATGCCGCGCCTGGGCTTCAATGTGCGCACTGCCTGGTCCGATCCCGGCGTGCGCCGCATCCTGCGCCAGATGGGGCCGGCGCTGCTGGCGGTGTCGGTGGCGCAAATCAGCCTGATCATCAATACCAACATCGCCTCGCACCTGGCCGCGGGCAGCGTCTCGTACCTGACCTATGCCGACCGGCTGATGGAATTTCCGACCGCGCTGCTGGGCGTGGCGCTCGGCACGATCCTGCTGCCGAGCCTGTCGAAGGCGAGCGCCAAGGAAGACCATGCGGAGTACTCCGGCCTGCTCGACTGGGGCCTGCGGCTGACCTTCCTGCTGGCGGTGCCCTGCGCGGTGGGGCTGTTCGTGTTCGGCGCACCGCTGACCGCGGTGCTGTTCCACTACGGCAAGTTCGACGCCCACGCCGTCGAGATGACGCGCCAGGCGCTGGTGTCGTACGGCACCGGCCTGCTGGGGCTGATCGCCATCAAGATCCTGGCCCCCGGCTTCTATGCGCGCCAGGACATCCGCACGCCGGTCAAGATCGCGCTGCTGGTGCTGGTGATCACGCAGGCATGCAACGTCGTGTTCGTGCCGTGGCTCGGGCATGCGGGCCTGGCGCTGTCGATCAGTGCCGGCGCCACCATCAATGCGCTGCTGCTGTTCTTCGGCCTGCGCCGGCGCGGCCTGTACAAGCCGGCGCCGGGCTGGTGGCTGTTCCTGGCGCGGCTGGGCACCTCGGTGCTGCTGTTGTCGGGCATGCTGCTCTGGTTCGCGCGCAATTTCGACTGGATCGGCCTGGGCGCCACGCCGCTGCTGCGCATCGCGCTGCTCGCGTCGTGCCTGGTACTTGCAGCGGTGGTCTACTTCGGTACACTGTGGCTCATGGGACTGCGCTATTCCGCCTTCAAGCGGCGCGCCGCCTAGGCGTGGTGACCCACGCTGCGCGCGGCGCCCCTGGCGGCACCGGGAATCCGATATGACATCCACCAAAGTCCTGGATTACTTCGCCAGCCTCGTGGCTGACGAAAACGGCATCCCGCTGACCGAGACCGCACTGTCCATCGCGCAGGATGCCTATCCGGACCTGGACCTGCAGGCCGAGCTGGCCGCACTGGACGTGCTGGCGCTGCGCCTGAAGCGCCGGATCGCCGAAGGCACGCCGGCAATCCAGCGGCTGCGGCTGCTAAATCATTTCTTCTATCGCGACCTTGGCTTTGGCCCGAACGCCAACGACTACTACGATCCGGACAACTCGTACCTGAACGTGGTGGTGCGGCAGCGGCGCGGCATCCCCATCTCGCTGGCGGTGCTGTTCATGGAACTGGGCCAACAGATCGGCCTGCCCCTCAAGGGGGTGTCGTTCCCCAACCATTTCCTGTTGCGCATGACCATCCCGGCGGGCGAGGTGATCCTGGACCCGCTGACCGGCGAAACGCTCTCGAAGGAGCAGTTGCAGGAAATGCTGGATCCGTACCTGGAGCGCGAAGGCATCACCGATTCCGGGCAGGTGCCACTGGGCCTGTTCCTGCGCGCGGCCAGCCATCGCGAGATCGTCGCGCGCATGCTGCGCAACCTGAAGGCGATCTACCTGCAGGAGTCACGCTGGCAGCGGCTGCTGGCGGTGCAGAACCGCCTGGTGATCCTGCTGCCGGGTTCGATCGAGGAAGTGCGCGACCGCGGGCTGGCGTATGCCAACCTGGAGTGCTTCCGACCGGCGCTGGCCGACCTGGAAGCCTATGTGCAGGCACGCCCCGATGCCGCCGATATCGGCCAGATCCGCGAGCGCATGCCGGCACTGCGCATGATGAGCCGCAGCCTCAACTGACGGGGCTGCGTCAGATATTACAGGCGCTTCAGCGCTCCACGCGCGAGGGCCGGCGGCGATTGCCGCGCACCAGCTTCCACAGTCCGCCCAGCACCAGCGGCACCACCGCCGCGCCGATCCCCGCCAGCACGATCAGGTTCAGGTACTGCTTGATGAACGGCAGGTTGCCGAAGAAGTAACCGGCAAAGACCAGCCCGACCACCCAGGCAAGCGCGCCCAGCACGTTGAACATCTGGAAGCGCGCGAAGGTCATCTGCGACACGCCGGCGACGAACGGCGCAAAGGTGCGCACGATCGGCACGAAACGCGCCATCACCAGGGTCTTGCCGCCATGCCGCTCGTAGAAATCATGGGTGCGGCGCAGCGCATCCTGGTCCAGGAAGCGCCACTGGTGGTCGAACACCTTGGGCCCGATCCAGCTGCCCACCCAGTAGTTGACGGTATTGCCAGTGACGGCCGCCACCAGCAGCAGGCCCACCAGCGCCCATTCGTTCATGGCGCCGGTAGCGCAGAAGGCGCCGGCGATAAACAGTAGCGAGTCGCCCGGCAGGAACGGCAGGACCACCAGCCCGGTTTCGGCGAACACGATCAGGAACAGGATGGCATAGACCCAGTGGCCATACTGGTCGATGACGGTGCCGAGGTATTTGTCGACATGGACCAGCATGTCGATGAGCTGCAAAGCGAATTCCAAGTCGTTCCCCGATATGGTTTGGTTGACTGCACAAGTCCACGCGGCGCGTGCCGCCCTGGCATGAATCATACAAGAGCCGGCGTGCCCTTCCGCCACTTGTCGCGGGCCGGTGGCGCCGACTCTGCGTGGACGGCCACGTATAATCGCCGGATGCCCGATTCCGCCAGCCAGAGCCCCGTTCGCACCACCCTTCGCGCCACCCTTCGCACCTCCCAGCTGCCGCGTCCGATCCGTCCGCTGCCGGACCAGCTCATCAGCCAGATCGCCGCCGGCGAAGTGGTGGAGCGCCCGGCGTCGGTGGTCAAGGAGCTGCTGGAGAACGCGCTGGACGCCGGTGCCACGCAGCTGGGCATCCGGCTGGAAGAAGGCGGCGTGCGGCGCATCGTCATCACCGACAACGGCTGCGGCATCCCCGCCGCCGAGCTGCCGGTGGCACTGATGCGCCACGCCACCAGCAAGATTGCGTCGCTCGACGAACTGGAATCGGTACTGACGCTGGGCTTCCGCGGCGAGGCGCTGGCCTCGATCGCTTCCGTCTCCCAACTTGCGCTGACCAGCCGCACCGCTGCCGACGCCCATGCCACGCAGGTCAGTGCCGATACCGGCACCGTGCAGCCGGCGTCTGGCGGAGTCGGCACCACGGTCGACGTGCAGCATCTCTACTTCAACACGCCGGCGCGCCGAAAGTTCCTGAAATCGGAGCAGACCGAACTCGGGCATTGCCTGGAGATGGTGCGCCGGGTGGCGCTGGCACGGCCGGACGTGGCCATCTCGGTCCACCACAACGGCAAGCCGCTGGAGCACTGGAACGCCGGCGACGTCGCCAACCGCACCGCGCAGGTACTGGGCGCCGACTTCGCGCGGGCGCGGTTGCCGCTGGACGAACAGGCCGACACGCTGCACGTGTACGGCTTTGCCGGCCTGCCCACCGCGTCGCGGGGGCGGCCCGACCAGCAGTACTTCTTCGTCAACGGCCGCTTCGTGCGCGACAAGCTGCTCAACCACGCGGTGCGCAGCGCCTACCAGGACGTGCTGCACGGCGACCGTTTCCCGTCGTACGTGCTGTGCCTGGACCTGCCGCCGGAGATGGTCGACGTCAACGTGCACCCTTCCAAGATCGAAGTGCGCTTCCGCGAATCGCGCGCGGTGCACCAGTTCATCTATCACGCGGTGCAGCGCAGCCTGGCACGCCAGGCCGGCGAGAATGGCGACAGCCTGCATACCGATGAGGACGGCGAGATCCGGCTGCCGGCTGCGGCGCCTGCGGGCGCCCGACCGTCATTTGGCGGCGGCAGCGGCGGTGGTGGCAGCCAGTGGGTCAACTACTCCGCGGCGCGGCAGACCGAGCTCGGCATTGCGCAGCCGCGCCAGGCCTACCTCGGCATGGTGCGCGACGCGACCGCGCCGACGCCTCGCCCGTATGGTGCTCCAGGTGGCAATTTTCCCGGCGCTTCGGCGCAGCCGCCCGCCTGGCTGGCCGATGCGCAGGCCGCGCGCGCCGACGAGCCGCCGGGCCTGCTCGACCGCCTGCCGCCGGCCTCCGCCGACGCGGCAGACACCACCGACGACCACCCCCTCGGCTATGCCATCGCCCAGCTGCACGGCATCTATGTGCTGGCGCAGAATGCGCGCGGGCTGGTGCTGGTGGACATGCACGCCGCGCACGAACGCATCCTCTACGAGCAGATCAAGGCCGGCCTGGACGCGCGCGACCTGGCCGTGCAGCCGCTGCTGATCCCGGTCACGCTGCCCGCCAGCCCGGTGGAAATCGGCTCGGCAGAGGAGCACCAGGAAACGCTGGCGCTGCTCGGCTTCGACATCACGCCGGTATCGCCGACCACGCTGGCGGTGCGCGCGGTGCCCGCGCTGCTGCAACAGGCCGACGCCGAAGCGCTGGCGCGCGACGTGCTGCGCGACCTGCACGCCTACGGCGGCTCGCGCGTGCTGGCCGAGCGCCGCAACGAGCTGCTGGCCACGCTGGCCTGCCACAGCGCGGTGCGCGCCAACCGCAAGCTCACCGTCGAGGAAATGAACGCGCTGCTGCGCCAGATGGAGCAGACCGAGCGCGCCGACCAGTGCAACCACGGCCGCCCGACCTGGGTGCAACTGACCGTGACCGAGCTGGACCGCCTGTTCCTGCGCGGCCAGTAGCGCCACCGCCTCTTTACGACTCTGCCGACGATGTCCGCCGTACCTGACGATTCCGCCACGCCTGCACCCGTGGTCTGCCTGCTCGGGCCCACCGCCTCGGGCAAGACCGCCGCCGCGCTGGCGCTGGCGGCCGATGCGCCGGTGGAGATCATCAGCCTGGACTCAGCGCTGGTGTACCGCGAAATGGACATCGGCACGGCCAAACCCACGCCCGCAGAACTGGCCGCGGCGCCGCACCACCTGATCGACATCATCGATCCGGTCGAGAGCTATTCCGCGGCGCAGTTCGTCACCGATGCCGGGCGGCTGATCGGCGAGATCCGCGCGCGCGGCAACGTACCGCTGATCGTGGGCGGCACCATGCTCTACTACAAGGCGCTGACGCAGGGGCTGAACGACTTGCCGCAGGCCGACCCCGCGGTGCGCGCCGAGCTGGACCAGCTCGCCGCCGAGCGCGGCTGGCCGGCGCTGCATGCGATGCTGGCGCAGGTCGACCCCGTCACCGCGGCGCGCCTGGCGCCCAACGATGCGCAGCGCATCCAGCGCGCGCTCGAAATCCACCGGCTTTCGGGCCAGCCGATGTCGGCGCTGCTGGCCCGCCAGGCCGAGGGCCGCACCTTTGCCGGTGCCGCAGACCAGCGCTACCGCGTGATCGCGCTCGAGCCCTCGGACCGGCTGGCGCTGCATGCGCGCATCGCGCAGCGCTACGACGCCATGCTGGCCAACGGCTTTATTGACGAAGTCCGCCGCCTGCGCACACGCGAGGACCTGCATCCGGGGCTGCCGTCGATCCGCTGCGTCGGCTACCGGCAGGTGTGGGAATACCTCGACGGCGAGTGCGATTTCGACACCATGCGCGAGCGCGGCATCGCTGCCACGCGCCAGCTGTGCAAGCGCCAGCTGACCTGGCTGCGCAGCACGCCGGAGCGGCTGGTGGTGGACTGCCTGGCGCCGGGCTATGTTGACGAGGTGCGCAAGCTGGCGGACTTTGGCCACTGACGGCAATGTGATGCACAGGCGATAATCGCGGATCCTGTTCTTGCCTACTCACGGACATGTCCAGATCCGCCTTCACCCTGCGCCCCGCCACCGCTGCCGACAGCGAAACCCTGTTCAACCTGATCCTGGCGCTGGCCGAGTACGAAAAGCTGACGCATATCGTCGAAGCCACGCCGCAAAAGATCGAGGAAGCGCTGTTCGGCGCCACGCCGCACGCCGAAGCGGTGCTGGTTGAAGTTGACGCCAATGGCGCGCCCAAGGCGGTCGGCTTCGCCCTGTTCTTCCACAACTTCTCCACCTTCCTCGCCAAACCCGGCCTGTACCTGGAAGACCTTTACGTCGACCCGGCCTGGCGTGGCCACGGCTTGGGCAAGGCGTTGCTGCAGCACCTCGCCGCGCTGGCGGTCGAGCGTGGCTGCGGCCGCTTCGAGTGGTCGGTGCTGGACTGGAACCAGCCGTCGATCGACTTCTACCAGGCCATGGGCGCCGAAGTGCTGCCCGACTGGCGCATTTGCCGCGTCACCGGCGACGCGCTGGCCAGGCTGGGCAAGGCGAAGTAAATCCGCCGGCGCTGGCAACCGGTCCACCGCCGGTGTTATACACTTGATGGCAAGCCGCCATACAATGACGGCACCGAATGTCTTTTTCGGACCACCCGCGCCGACCCGCCATGCCACGAACCAGAACCGACCAGCCCGCGCCTGCCCTGGGCAATGCCAACGAAAACGATGCGGACAACGCGCGCGGTGCGTCGGTGGAGGAAATCGCCGACCGTATCCTGACCGCGATCTGGGAACACCGGCTGCCGCCCGGCACCAAGCTGGTCGAGGAAAAACTGGGCAGCGTATTCGGCGTCAGCCGCACCAAGGTGCGGCTCGCCTTCGGCAAGCTGGCCCATGAAGGCGTGCTGACGGTGCACCCGAACCGCGGCACCTTCGTGTCGAGCCCGAGCGTGGCCGAAGCCAGGCAGGTGCTGCATTCGCGCCGCCTGCTCGAACCGGCGCTGGTGCGCGACCTTGCCGGCGCGATCGATGCGGCCGGGCTGAAAGCGCTGCGCGCGACCACGCGCGAGGAAGCGCAGGCGCGCGACAGCAACGACCGGCGCGCCATCATCCGGCTGTCAGGCGAATTCCACTGCAGGCTGGCCGAGCTGACCGGCAACCAGTACCTGGGCAAGTACATGCGCGAGCTGTGCTCGCTGACATGCCTCATCATCGCGCTGTACGACGCGCCGGGCGTGCCGTCGTGCCCGCATCACGAGCATGACGATATCGTCGATGCGCTGGAAGCCGGCGATGGCGAGCGCGTGGCGCAGCTGATGGACGAGCACCTCGAGCATGTCGAGAGCACACTGCGGCTGGAATTGCCGGCTGAAGAGAAAGTGGACCTGGAAGCGGTGTTCGCCGCGGTGTAAGGCCGGCGTCATTCCCGCTGCGCGCGGAAATGACGCGGTGTTGGACAGACAGTGTTCAGCGGTGCTCGATGCGCGCCGCCAGCGCCTGCGCCAGGCCGATCGTCGGTTTGGCATCCGGACGCCGGAACGTGCCCGCGGTGGCCTTGCGCGGCTGCAACGCGACCAGCGCCTCGGCCTGCTTGACCGCGGCAGCCATCTGGTCGACCACCGGCACCGGGATGCGATCGCGCACGCGCGCGGCCAGGCCCGCCAGCGGCGCGCCGGCCAGGATCACCACGTCGGCCTCGTCTTCCACCACGGCGCGGTTGGCCAGTTCCACCAGCACCGCTTCCTTTTCTTCCTGCACGTCCGAGACCGAGGCAAAGCTGCCGTCGAGCATGCGGATGCCGGCCAGCCGGCCGCGCAGGCCGTGCATGTCCACGCATTCCTCGTACCAGGGGCCGAGGGCGCGCGCGAAAGTGACGATCGAAAAGCGCCGGCCCAGCATGCAGGCCGACAGCATGGCCGCCTCGGCCATGCCTACCACCGGCAGGTCGAACAGCTCGCGCGCGCCCATCAGGCCGGGATCGCCAAAGGCGGCGATGATCGCGGCGTCGAATTCCGTGTGGCGTTCCGCCAGCATCTCCAGCGCAATGGCGCCGCCGATCTGCGCCTCGGCGCGCGTGGCGATATACGGCACGCCACGGCTGGCGGTCAGCGGCACCAGCTCGGTGCCGGGCGATGCCACCGGCGTGGCCGCGGCCATCAGCCGCGCGGTGATGCCTTCGCTGGTATTGGGATTGAGGACAAGAATTCGCATATCTTTGTTATCCGTAGTTATCCGTTAGCGCCGGGCCGCGCCGCGAGCACGCGTTCGGCAAGCCTGGCCGCGGCCAGCACGGTGCGGTCGGCGCCGCGCGGGCCGGCGATCTGCAGGCCCACCGGCAGGCCGTCGCGGCCGCTGCCGCAAGGCACCGAGATCGCCGGTGCCAGCGCATGGTTGAAGAAAGGGGTGAAGACCGCATGGGCGCGCGGCTCGACGGCAACGCCGCCGATCCGTTCGGGCCCGAGCCGGTCGTTACGCCACGCCACGCACGGTGTGGTCGGGCACAGCAGCAAGTCGTAGCGGGTAAAGAACTCCGCCATGGCCAGCGCGATCTGGTGGCTGGCTTCGCGGGCACGCGCCACGTCGGCGCCGGTCCACGCCAGCCCGCGCTCGATCTGGCGCGCGACATCCGGATCGAATACATCGGGATCGCGGCGCCAGGCGTCGCCGTAGAGATTGGCCAGCCCCACGTGCTGCAGCGGCATCAGTGCTGCCTCGTCGGCGCCCCGGGGCCAGGCCGGGTCGGCCATCTCGATGCTCAGGCCTGCCGCCTGCAGCCGCGCCACGGCCTGCGCGCACGCGTCGGCGACGTCATCGTCGACCGGCGTATCGAGCCCCAGGCGCGGGCTCAGCGCGATCCTGAGCGTATGCAGCGGGCGCTCGGCCGCCAGGCTGAAGCCCAGCGTATCGGGATCGCGTGCATCGGCGCCGGCCAGCGCCTCGAACATCAGCGCCGCATCGGACACGGTACGCGTGATCGGCGCGATCACCTGGATGCCGTTGAAGGCATGGGCAAAGCCGATCGAATCGGGAATCGCGCCATAGGACGGCTTGAAGCCGACCACGCCGGCATGCGCGGGCGGGCGCCGGCTGGAGCCGCCGCCGTCGGTGCCCAGCGCCAGCGGCGCCATGCCGGCAGCCACCGCCACCGCGCAGCCGCCGGACGACCCGCCGGCGGTCAGCGTGGCGTCGAGCGGATGGCGCGTCAGGCCGTAGACCTTGTTGGTGGTCAGGCCCTTGCAGGCGAACTCCGAGGTATTGCCCATGCCGAGCACGATCGCGCCGGCGCGGCGCAGGCGCTCGACCGCGATCGCATCGGCCGGCGCGATAAAGTCGCGGTACAGCTGCGAGCCCTGCGTGACGCGGCGGCCCTGGCTCCAGATCACGTCCTTGACGATCACCGGCACGCCCGCCAGCAGCGGGCGCTCGCCCTGCGCCAGCCGTGCGCGCAGCTGCGCCAGGTCGGCGTCGACCAGCTCCTGGCGTTGTTCGAAGACGGCGTTGAGCTGGTCGTTGCGCGCCGCGATGCGGGCCTGGAACGCGGCCACCACCTCGGCGGGATCGAGGCGGCCGGCGGCCACGCGCCCGGCGATGGTGGCGGCGTCCAGGCTGTTGGTCAGTTCCATATCGGCAGTGTCGGTCAGATCATCGAAAAAACCACCGCATTCACAGGCTGCCGCCCGAGGTGCGGTAGCGCGGCCGCGCCATCTCCGGCAGCGCGCACGGCAGGAACTCGCCATGGCCGGCCTCGGCGCGCACTTCGCCTTCATGCGCGATGACCTTGCCGCGCACCAGCGTGGTCACCGGCCAGCCGGTCACGCGCTGTCCTTCATACGGCGTGTAGTCGACGGCGTGGTGCAGGTCGGCATTGCGGATCTGCACTTCGCGCTTCGGATCCCACAGCACCAGGTCGGCGTCGGCGCCGATGGCGATGGTGCCCTTGCGCGGGTGCAGGCCGTACAGCTTGGCGGGATTGGTCGAGGTCAGCGCCACGAACTGGTTCACCGAGATGCGGCCGCCGTTGACGCCCGCCGAGAACAGCAGCGGCAGGCGCGTCTCGAGGCCCGGGATACCGTTGGGGATGTACTGGAACGGCACTTCCTTGCCGCCGGGCTTCTTGCCCTCGGGATCGTCGTAGCGGAACGGCGCGTGGTCGGACGAGAAGATGGTGAACAGGCCGTCGGCAAGCCCGTCCCAGATCACCTCCTGGTTGCCGCGGTCGCGCGGCGGCGGGCTGCAGACGCACTTGGCGCCGTGGTAGTCGGGCTGGTCCAGGTCGTCGGCGGTCAGGAACAGGTACTGCGGGCAGGTCTCGGCAAAGATCTTCATGCCGTGGTTGCGCGCCCAGCGGATCTGCTCCACCGCTTCCTTGCCGGAGACGTGGACGATCAGGATCGGCACATCGACCAGCTCGGAGAAGGTGATGGCGCGGTGCGTGGCCTCGCGCTCGATCGCCATCGGCCGGGCCAGCGCATGGAAGCGCGGCGCGGTGTTGCCGGCGGCCTCGAGCTTGTCGGTCAGCCACGCGATGCAGTCGGAATTCTCGGCATGCACCATCACCAGTGCGCCTTCCTGGCGCGCCACCGACAGCACCTCGAGGATCTCGCGGTCGTTAAGCTTGAGGTCGTCGTAGGTCATGTAGATCTTGAACGACGAATAGCCCTCGCGGATCAGCCCCGGCAGTTCGTCCTGCAGCACGGCATGGGTCGGGTCGGCAACGATCAGGTGGAAGGCATAGTCGACCACCGACTTGCCGCCGGCGCGGCGATGGTAGTCGTCCACCGCCGCGCGCAGCGAATGGCCCTTTTCCTGCGCGGCAAACGGGATCACGGTGGTAGTGCCGCCGCACGCGGCCGAGACCGAGCCGGTGCGGAAGTCGTCGGCCATCCTGAGGCCGTCCGGCATGGGCTGGTCCAGGTGGCAGTGCGCATCGACGCCGCCCGGCAGCACCAGCTTGCCGCTGGCGTCGATGACCTCCGTGGCTTCGCCCAGGTCAAGGCCGAGCTGCACGATCCGGCCGTCCCTGACGGCGATGTCGCATTGCATGGTGTCGCTGGCAGTCACCACGGTGCCGTTGCGGATGATCAGGTCAAACTGTTTCACGATGTTCGTCACGTAAGGAAAAGAAGGGGCGCGCCGGGCGCCCCCGAGGTTGTCTTCAACGGTCTGCGTCGGACAGGTGCATCCGCGCGGTTTCGCGTGCGGCGGCCGCGGCGACCGCGATCAGCGCGCACACCACCGCCAGGTAGATCGCCACCGGCGCGGTGCTGCCGAAGCGGTCGAGCAGGCCGATCGCGATCAGCGGGGCCAGCGCGCCGCCGAACACGCCGGCGAACTGGAAGCCGAGCGAGGCACCGGTGACGCGCACCCGGGTGGCGAACAGCTCGGGCAGGAACGAGGCCAGCGGCGAGAACATGAACGACACCAGCACCATGCCGACGAACGAGGCCAGCATAATCAGCGCAGGGCTGCCGGTCTTGACCATGGCAAAGAAGACAAAGGCCCACACCGCGCCGCCGATACCGCCGATCATCAGCACCGGGCGGCGCCCGATGCGGTCAGCCAGCAGCCCAGCGATCGGGATGAACAGGATCTGCGCCACCGCGCCCAGCAGCACGGCGTTAAGCGCGATGCTCTTGGGCAGGCCCAGCTTGGTCGGCACGAAGTACAGCAGGAACAGCGTGAACACATAGAAGGCGATGTCGCCGCCCAGCCGCGCGCCGAAGGCGATCAACAGCTGCTTCTTGTAGTTGCGCAGCACTTCCATGATGGGCGCGCGCGCTTCGGCATGCGATTCCTCCAGCTTCTCGAACATGCCGGATTCCCGCACGTTGGAGCGGATATAGAGCCCGACCCCGACCAGCAGCGCCGACAGCAGGAACGGCACGCGCCAGCCCCAGCTGAGGAAGGCTTCTTCGGACACCTGCCACGTCACCAGCGCAAAGATGCCGTTGGCCAGCAGCAAGCCGATCGGCGCCGCCAGCTGCACCAGGCTGCCGAGGATGCCGCGCCGCTTACCTTCGGGATCAAGCTCGTTGACCATGATCGCGGCCCCGCCCCACTCGCCGCCCAGCGCCAGGCCCTGCACCACGCGCAGCAGCACCAGCAGCAGCGGCGCCAGCGCGCCAGCCGCGGCATAGGTCGGCAGCAGGCCGATGCCGAAGGTGGCCAGGCCCATCATCAGCAGCGTGATGATCAGGATCGACTTGCGGCCCATCTTGTCGCCGAAGTGGCCGAAGATGGCCGCGCCCAGCGGCCGCGCCACGAATGCCACGCCATAGCTGGCGAAGGACAGCAGCGTCGCGGTCAGCGGATCGCTCTGCGGGAAGAACAGCTTGGGGAAGACCAGCGCCGCGGCCGATCCGTAGATGAAGTGGTCGTAGAACTCCAGCGTAGTGCCGGCCAGGCTGGCCCCGGCGACGCGCGCGACTGACTGTTTCTTGGCCGACGCGCCTTTTCCCGCGGCGTCGATGCTGACTGCTTGCATGGTGTTCCTCCAATGGTCCCTGGCCTGCCCGCTGCGCATCGGTCGCCGGTTGCGCGCGGGGTTGTCTCCGACGGGGCATGCATGCGCCTCGCCTTTGCTCAGTACATTAGGCCATAAACCGCCATACAATCAAGCAAAATATTGTTTGTCAGATATGGTGCATATGCATGCTGGAATTTGGTGCAATGCACTAAAGCGATATCTGCCACAAATGGTGGCAGCGGGTTCGGGTAAACAACTAGTCACCATATCCGCCAGGGCACGGACGAAAAAAAAACGGCGCATGCCCGAAGGCAAGCGCCGTTTTCTGTATGTGTGAAACGCTGAGGTCGCGTCAGATCACGATGGTCTGGGCCTCGCCCTCGGCACGTTCGCGGATCTCACCAATCTCCCACACGGCTTCGCCGGCGGCCTGCAGGTGGCGGATGGCGCGTTCGGCGTCTTCCTTGGCCACGATCACCACCATGCCGATGCCGCAGTTGAAGACGCGGTGCATTTCGTCGTCGGCCACGCGGCCCTGCGCCTGCAGCCACTGGAACAGCGGCGGCAGGGTCCAGGCATCACGATGCAGCACGGCAGTCACGTTCTGCGCCAGCACGCGCGGCACGTTCTCGGTCAGGCCGCCGCCGGTGATGTGGGCCATGCCCTTGACCGGAAGGGTCTCGATCAGAGACAGCAGCGGCTTCACGTAGATGCGCGTCGGCGCCATGATGGCGTCCTGCAGGCGCTGGCCGTGGAAGTCGGCATTCAGGTCCGGCTTGGCCACCTCGATGATCTTGCGCACCAGCGAATAGCCGTTGGAATGCGCGCCCGACGACGCCAGGCCCAGCACCACGTCGCCCGGGGTGATGGTGCTGCCGTCGATGATCTTCTTCTTCTCGACCGCGCCGACGGCAAAGCCGGCCAGGTCGTATTCGCCGTCCGGGTACATGCTCGGCATTTCAGCGGTCTCGCCGCCGATCAGCGCGCAGCCGGCCAGTTCGCAGCCGCGGGCGATGCCCTGGATCACGGTGGCGGCGGTGTCGACGTCCAGCTTGCCGCAGGCGAAGTAGTCCAGGAAGAACAGCGGCTCGGCGCCCTGCACCAGGATGTCGTTGACGCTCATTGCGACCAGGTCCTGGCCGACGGTGTCGTGGCGGTTCAGCTGGAACGCCAGCTTGAGCTTGGTGCCCACGCCGTCGGTGCCCGACACCAGCACGGGCTCCTGGAATTTCTTCGACAGCTCGAACAGCGCACCGAACCCGCCGATGCCGGCCATCACGCCTTCGCGCATGGTGCGCTTGGCAAACGGCTTGATGCGGTCGACCAGCGCGTCGCCGGCATCGATGTCAACACCGGCGTCGCGGTAGGAAAGGCCGGCCTGGCCGTCGGTCGGGGATGCGCTCATGGGAACCTGCTTGTCCTGGAGGAATAAAGGGAGGAACTAAAGTGACAAATCCGGCGCTCGCGCAGTCGGGGCTTCCGTTGCAGCTTCCGCCGCTTGGCATCGGAAGGCGGGCGCGAGTCCAGTAGAATCGCAATTTTAACGGATAGAGGCCCCCGGCTTCCAGTTTCCGGCCAACTATGCCGAAAACCCGCCCTGCCGCCTCTTGCCCAGATTATTTGATGAACGCCCCGCTGCTGAACCACGAGACCAAACGCATCCTGCTCTGGATCGCAGTGGCCGCCGCGCTGTTCGCCGCGATCATCGCGCTGGCGCCGGTGCTGACGCCGTTCCTGTTCGCGTTCATCTTCGCCTATATCCTGAACCCGGGTGTGGACTGGCTGCAACGGCGCCGGGTGCCGCGCGCCATCGGCGTGACGCTGATGATCCTGCTGCTGACGGTGATCTGCGTGATGCTGGTGCTGCTGCTGATCGCGGTGCTCCAGCGCGAGATCCCGCAGGTGCGCGAGCAGTTGCCGATCCTGCTGAAAAAGCTCAATTCCGTGGTGGCGCCGCGGCTGGCGGAGTTCGGCGTGCGCGTGCGCTTTGACTTCCCGGGGCTGCGCAGCATGCTGTCGGACCGCTTCTCGGCCAGCCCGGAAGACCTGCTGGTGGTGTTGCTGAACTACGTCAAGATGTCGGGTTCGGCACTGATCGAGGTGGCGGGCATCATCTTTATCGTGCCCATCGTCATGTTCTACCTGATGATGGACTGGCACATGGTGATGCGCCGCATCGAGGGCGTGGTGCCGCGCCGCTGGGTGCCCAAGGTGCGCGAGCTGACCAACGAGACCGATGCCCTGCTGTCGCAATACCTGCGCGGCCAGATCCTGGTGATGGTGATCCTGGCGGCGATCTACTCGATCGGGCTGACCATTGCCGGCTTCGATATCGGCGTGCCGGTCGGGGTCTTCACCGGGCTGGCGGTCTTTATCCCGTATATCGGCTTCGGTGTCGGGCTGGTCATGGCGATCCTGGCGGCGATGCTGCAGTTCGGCAACTGGTATGGGCTGGGTGCGGTGGCGGTGGTGTACGGCTTCGGCCAGTTCATCGAGAGCTTCTACCTGACGCCGCGCCTGGTGGGCGAGCGCATCGGGCTGCACCCGCTGGTGGTGATCTTCGCGCTGCTTGCCTTCGGCCAGCTGTTCGGCTTCTTTGGCGTGCTGCTGGCGCTGCCGACGTGCGCCGTGCTGCTGGTCGGCGCGCGGCAGCTGCGCCGGGTTTACGTGGCCAGCGACCTGTACCGAAAATAACGGCTGCCACTATCCCGACCCCATCCCCCAGACGCCACCCCGCAAGTTAGCCATACGTCATGTCCCCGCGTCCCAACAAGCAACTGTCGCTCGAACTGGGCAGTCCGCCGCCTTCGACCTTCGAGAATTTCGTGGTGGCGGCCAACCGCGAGCCGGTGCAGCGCCTGCAGGAGCTGCCCGCCGCGGTCGCGCAGGAGCGCGCCACCGACCGGCTGGTCTACCTGTGGGGCGAGGTCGGCTGCGGCCGCACCCACCTGCTGCACGCGGTCTGCGAGGCAGCGCCACAGCATGGCATCCGCTCGCGCTACCTGAGCCCGCACCACCCGTTGTCCGACTTCCTGTTCGACCCGTGGTGCCAGCTCTACACCGTCGACGATGTCGAGCTGCTGGACGAAGCGCGCCAGATCGCGGTGTTTTCGCTGTACAACGAGGTGCGCGCCCACGTGCGCACCGCGCTGGTGGTCGCCGGCGGCCTGGCCCCGCGCGCCATGCCAGTGCGGGAAGACCTGCGCACCCGGCTGGGCTGGGGCCTGGTGTACCAGGTCGCGCCGCTGTCCGACGACGACAAGAAGGCCGCAGTGCTGCAAGCGGCACGCGAGCGCGGCCTGCAGCTGTCGCCCGAGATCACGCACTGGCTGGTCACGCGCCACTACCGCGACATGCCCAGCCTGATGGCGCTGCTCGACGCGCTCGATACCTACTCGCTCGAACGCAAGCGGCCGGTCACGCTGCCGCTGCTGCGCGAGATGTTCGCTGAATTCCGGGACTAGGCGACGGCCCCGCCCCGCCCGCTCCCTTACCCCATCCTGCCTTAAGGTAAAATCGCGCCCCATGAATCTGGCACTCTTTGACCTCGACCACACCCTGATCCCGACCGACAGCGACCACGAATGGGGCCGCTTCCTGGTCCGCCTGGGCATCGTCGACGAGGAAATTTACCGGCAGAAGAACGACGAGTTCTACAACCACTACAAGGCGGGCACGCTGGACATCCAGGCGTTCCTGCGCTTTGCGCTGGGGCCGCTGGCGGCCAACCCGCGCGACAAGCTCGACGCCATGCGCGCGCAGTTCATGCACGAGGTGATCGACCCGGTGATCACGCCGCAGGCGCGCGCGCTGGTCTACAAGCACATCGAGGCCGGCGACCTGTGCGCGGTGGTGACCGCCACCAACAGCTTCGTCACGGCGCCGATCGCCGCCGCCTTCGGCATCAAGCACCTGATCGCGACCGAGCCCGCCACCGTCGACGGCAAGCCGGAAAGCCAGTTCACCGGCGATGTCTTCGGCGTGCCGAGTTTCCGCGAAGGCAAGATCACCCGCGTCGAAGCCTGGCTCAAGGCCCAGGGCGCGACCTGGGACAACTTCGAGACCACCACCTTCTACAGCGACTCGGCCAACGACCTGCCCCTGCTGGAAAAAGTCTCCGAGCCGATCGCCACCAATCCGGACGATCGCCTGCGCCACCACGCCGCCGCGGCCGGCTGGCGCATCATGGATCTGTTCTGACGTGATCAAGAAGCTCATTACCAGGCTGCTGGGCAAGCCCGGCCCCAAGCAGCGCCGCACCGGCCGCGCCCATACGCCGCGCATCGTCAACGTGGACGAGCACCAGATCGACCCCACGCTGTTGTCGCGCAATGCCGTCAAGGTCACTTCGACGCTGCAGCAGGCCGGCTACCAGGCCTATATCGTCGGCGGCGCCGTGCGCGACCTGCTGCTCGGCATCAAGCCCAAGGATTTCGACGTCGCCACCAATGCCACGCCCGAGCAGGTGCAGTCGCTGTTCCGCCGCTCGCGCATCATCGGCCGCCGCTTCCAGATCGTGCACGTGACCTTCTACGGCGGGCGCGAGCAGGAAATCATCGAGGTCTCGACCTTCCGTGCGCTGGTCGACGCCATCGCCAGCGAGACCCTGCCCGAAGGCCGCCGCCTGAAGCGCGCCGAGCTCGACAGCAAGACCCATGCGATCGACGCCTCGGGCCGCGTTCTGCGCGACAACGTGTGGGGCTCGCAGGCCGAAGACGCGGAACGCCGCGACTTCACCATCAACGCGATGTACTACGACCCGGCCGCGCAGACCGTGCATGACTACCATCACGGCATGGAAGACATCCGCGCCCGCACGCTGCGCATGATCGGCGACCCGGCCACGCGCTACCGCGAAGACCCGGTGCGGATGCTGCGCGTGGTGCGCTTTGCTGCCAAGACCGGCTTCGATATCGACGAGGCCACGCGCCATCCGGTCGCCAGCCTGGCCGAGCTGATCCACAACGTGCCCAGCGCACGCGTGTTCGACGAGATGCTCAAGCTGCTGATGTCCGGCCACGCCTGGGCCTCGCTGCAGGAGCTGCGCAAGGCGGGCCTGCACAAGGGCCTGCTGCCGCTGCTGGACGTGGCGCTGGAGCAGCCCATGGGCCAGCGCTTCGTGCAGCTGGCGCTGGATAACACCGACCGCCGCGTGCAGGCCGGCAAGCCGGTGTCGCCGGGCTTCCTGTTTGCCGCGCTGCTGTGGCACCACGTGCTGCAGCGCTGGAACCAGTTGCGCGACGAAGGCGAGCACGCCATCGCCGCGCTCAACAGCGCCATGGATTCGGTGCTCGAAAAGCAGACCGGCCAGCTGGCGATCCAGCGCCGTTTCGTCACCGACATGCGCGATATCTGGGGCATGCAGCCGCGCTTCGAGAAGCGCGTCGGCCGCATGCCGTTCCGCCTGCTGGAGTCGCCGCGCTTCCGTGCCGGCTACGATTTCCTGCAGCTGCGCTGCCAGTCCGGCGAGCTGCCGGAAGAGCTGGCCGCCTGGTGGCAGGACTTCCAGAACGCCGAGCCACATGAGCGCGAAGACCTGATCGACGCCGTGCGCGGCGCGCGGGGCCAGGGTGGCGGCCAGGGCGGAGCCCAGGGTGCGGAAGGCGAAGGCCCGGCGCGCAAGAAGCGCCGCCGACGCAGTCCGCGGAAATCGGATAAAGTTTCTTCCCGGAGCGACTCGGACGCGGGCCAGGCAGCACATGCCGGCCCCGGCCAGCCGGAGGAAACGTAAATGACTCTCGCCTTCATCGGCATCGGCGCAAATCTGGGCGATGCCCGCCAGGCCATCAAGGACGCCATCGTGTGCCTGGCCCAGCAGGTCGGCATCACGGTGCTGGCGCGTTCCTCGCTCTATCGCACCGCGCCAGTCGATGCCGGCGGCGACGACTACTACAACGCGGTGGTCAAGGTGCAGACCTCGTTCACCGCGTCGCAGCTCCTGCGCATCTGCCACCACATCGAGGACCAGTTCGGGCGCGAGCGCCCGTTCCGCAACGCGCCGCGCACGCTCGACCTGGATCTCCTTGTGTTCGGCAACGAACAATACGACGACGAGCACCTGACCGTGCCGCATCCGCGCGTGACCGAGCGCGCCTTCACGCTGGTGCCGCTGGTGGAGCTGGACGCCGAACTGTCGATCCCCGGGCGCGGCCGCGCCGCCGACTTCCTGGCCGGCGTGACGTCCCAGCGCATCGAGAAAGTCTCCACCTGCAAGTGCCTGCGCCTGCAGGCCGAAGGCAGGGCCGGCAGCAACGGCTGAGGCTCCCGGGTCATCCGCGCAAAGCGCCATGCTCGACCACCTGCGCCGCATCGTCGTCGAAGGCCCCGTCGGATCGGGCAAGACCTCGCTGGCCCAGCGCCTGGCGCACACGCTGCAGGCGCACGAGCTGCCTGACTGCGCGCGCCGCAGCCCCTTCCTGGAACCGTTCTACCGCGATCCCGCGCGCCACGCGCTGGCAATGCAGCTGTGGTGCCTGACGCAGCGCGCCGTGCAGCTGCAGCAATGGCAGGCCGCGCTGCTGGCCGGCCAGCGCATGGTCAGCAATTTCCTGATGGCCAGGGACCGCCTGCACGCGGCCCTGACGCTGGCGCCTGACGAACTGGCGCTGTACGACGCCATTACCGCGCGTTTCAGCCTGCCGCCGCAGCGGGTCGACCTGGTCATCGTGCTGCAGGCCACGCCGTCGCTGCTGCGCGAGCGCATCGTGCGCCGCGGCGAGCCGGGCGAGGCCGGCATCGACGAACACTATCTGCAGCGGCTGGCCGACGCCTACGGCGAACTGTTCCACCGCTACGACGAGGCCCCGGTACTGGTCGTCGATACCGCCCACTTCAATCCGGTGGACAACGATGACGATTTCCGTACACTACTGTCGCGCATTGAAATCATGCGCGGCCGCAAGGCCTTTCTCAATCTCGCTGCGCCCTGACAGGCCCCGCCTGCCAGCCACAACACAATAACGACGGCAGCCGTTGCCCTGCGTGGTATCGCGGGTGGTTTAGCGGCACAACCCGCCGTCACCTTCGGGCACTGCCATGAGTTACCTCCTCGACCCCTCCCGCAAGACCATCACGATCCCCAAATTGCAGGCGATGCGCGACGCCGGCGAGAAAATCGCCATGCTGACCGCGTACGACTCCAGCTTCGCGGCGCTGCTCGACTACTGCGGCGTCGAGATGATCCTGGTCGGCGATTCGCTGGGCAACGTGATGCAGGGCCAGCAGACCACGCTGCCGGTGACGCTGGAACACATGGCCTACCACTCCGAATGCGTGGCGCGCGGCAACCAGACCGCCATGCTGGTGACCGACCTGCCATTCGGCACCTACCCAACGCCGGAAACCGCGTTTGCCAGCGCCGTCACGCTGATGAAGGCCGGCGCGCAGATGGTCAAGCTCGAAGGCGGCGACTGGCTCGCGCCTATCGTCAAATTCCTGGTCGAGCGCAGCATCCCGGTGTGCGCGCATATCGGCCTGACGCCGCAGTCGGTGCATGCGCTGGGCGGCTTCAAGGTGCAGGGCAAGACCGACGCGGGCGCCGCGCAGCTCAAGCGCGACGCGCTGGCGCTGCAGGAAGCGGGCGCGCAGGTGGTGCTGATGGAAGCGGTGCCGGCCAAGCTCGCCGGCGAGATCACGCAGCTGCTGAAGGTGCCGACCATCGGCATCGGCGCCGGCGCCGACTGCACCGGCCAGGTGCTGGTGCTGCAGGACATGATCAACGTCTACCCCGGCCGCAAGGCAAAGTTCGTGCGCAACTTCATGGAAGGCCAGACCTCGCTCGAAGGCGCCGTGCGTGCCTACGTGGCCGCGGTCAAGGACGGCAGCTTCCCCGCTCCCGAGCACACCTTCTCCGCCTGACCCGGTGGAGATCGCTGCCGCCACCGCCGCCGCATTCCGCCTGCTCGGCAGCGGCGACGCGGGGCTGTGGTTCATCGTCTGGACCTCGCTGGCCATCGCGGTGCTGGGACTGGCGCTCGCCACCGTGCCCGCCATCGCCGCCGCCTGGCTGATCGCCACGCGGCAGTTCCCGGGGCGGCGCGCGGTGGTGGTGGTGGTGCAGGCTTTTCTCTCGTTTCCGACCGTGCTGGTCGGGCTGATCCTTTATCTCTTGCTGACGCGCCAGGGGCCGCTGGGCAGCCTGCACCTGCTGTTCACGCCGTCGGGCATGGTGCTGGGGCAGGCGGTGATCGGCTTCCCGGTGGTGCTGGCGTTTGCGCTGTCGACGCTGCAGGGTGCCGATGTACGCCTGCGCGAAACCGCGTGGGTGCTGGGCGCCGGGCGCTGGCGCACCTTCTTTACCGTGCTGCGCGAGCTGCGCTTCGGGCTGATGGCGGCGGTGGTGGCGGGCTTCGGGCGCGTGATCGCCGAGGTCGGTTCGGCGCTGATGATCGGCGGCAATATCGAAGGCTCGACCCGCACCATCACCACCGCGATCGCGCTGGAAACCAGCAAGGGCGAATTCGCGCAGGGCATCGCGCTGGGCATCGTGCTGGTGGCGCTGGCGCTGCTGGTCAATATCGGCATGGCGTGGCTGCAGGGCGCAGGAGGGTTCCGGCGATGACAGCGGCATCCCAACCACCGGCCTCCCCGTTGCTGACCGTGCGCGGGCTGGCCCGCACCATCGGCCTGCGCCGCCTGTTTGCCATCGACACGCTGTTGATCCCGCGCGCCACCGCGATCGTGCTGACCGGCATGAATGGCGCCGGCAAGACCACGCTGCTGCGCATGCTGGCCGGGCTGGAACGCGCGCCCGGCGCCACCGTGCAATGGACCGATGCCAACGGCCAGACCCATGGCGCGCCGCTCGATCCGCTGCCGCTGGCGGTGCGCCAGCGCATTGCCTATCTGCACCAGCACCCCTACCTGTTCCGCACTTCGGTGCGCGCGAACATCGCCTACGGCCTGCATGCGCGCCGCCTGCCGCACGACGAGATCGCGCGGCGCGTGGGCGAGGCGCTGGGCTGGGCCGGCGTGTCACACCTGCAGGACACCGCGCCCGAATACCTGTCGGGCGGCGAGATCCAGCGCGTGGCGCTGGCGCGCGCCAAGGTGCTGGAGCCGGAGCTGTTGTTGCTCGACGAACCGACCTCGAGTCTCGACGGCCATGCACGCGAACAGGTGATTGCGTTGGTGCGCGACCTCGCCACCGAAGGCCGCACCGTGATCATGGTGTGCCACGACCGCGAGCTGATCAACCTGCCGGGCGTGGTGCGCTGGAAGCTGGGCGACGGCGTGCTGGACACGCATCACCCGTAGCGCCTAGATGAGCGTTGCCGGCATTGCGCCGCGCAGTGCACTGACTACCACGACGGCGTCGGCACGCGCCAGCATGGCACGAGTGATGACGCCCTCCTCTACCGTTTCACCGGGCGCGCCAAGTGCCGCGCCGCCTTGCTCCAGCACGACCGCGCGCATCACCCCGGGCAGGATGTCGGCCGACAGCGGCGGCGTCAGCCAGCGGCCATCGATGCGGACGAAGACCGAACTGCGCCCGCCTTCCAGCAACTCGCCACGGGTATTGAAGAACAGGCGGTCGAAGCCGCCGGCGCGCTCCGCGGCTTGCCAGCCGGCGTCGTAGACGGCGCGGGCGCTGGTCTTGTGGCGGCGCAACGGATCGACGTCGGGCAATGTTTCGGGCGCCAGGTCGACCGTGACGGGCACCGGCAACGGCACAACCGCGCCGCTGGAGAAGGACAGCGTGCCCGCCTTGTCCAGCGCCATGCGCAGGCGCCAGGTACCGGCGCCAAGTTGCCCGGCCTGCGTCACCGCCGCTGCCCGTGCAGCGTCGGCATCGAAGGCAAACCCGAACGCACGCGCCGAATTTCCGAGGCGCGCAAGGTGGCGGTCCGCGTGCAGGCATTCACCGTCCTGCACGCGCATGGTCTCGAACAGCGTGAAGCCGGGATCGAGCCGCGTCAGGAAGCGCGCCTTCCAGCCGCATTCCGCGAATTCCTCGGCGGCCACGCTGTCGTGGACGATGCCGCCGCCGACGCCCATCTCGCCGGAACGCAGCCCGCTGGCCGCTGGCGGCGCCAGCACCAGGGTGCGGATTGCCACGGACAGCGCAAACGGGCCCATGGCGGCACCGGCTTGCGGGGCATCGATCCAGCCGATCGCGCCGGTGTAGAGGCCGCGCGGCGTGCCTTCCAGCGCGGCGATGATCTCCATGGTGCGGCGCTTGGGCGCGCCGGTGATCGAGCCACATGGGAACAGCGCCGCCATCAGCGCGCCGAAGCCGGTCCCTGGACGCGCCGTGGCGGTGACCGTCGAGGTCATCTGCAGTACCGCGCCGAACGGCTGCACGGCAAAGCGCTCGGGCACCGCCACGCTGCCCGGCTGCGCGATCCGGCCCAGGTCGTTGCGCAGCAGGTCGACGATCATCACGTTCTCGGCGCGGTTCTTGGCATCGGCGGCGAGCGCGGCCGCGGCCTGCGCGTCGCGCTGCGCATCGCCCGAACGCGGCGCGGTGCCCTTCATCGGGCGCGTCAGCAGGTGGCCGCCGCCGTCGTGGCGCACGAACAGCTCCGGCGACAGCGACAGCACCCAGGCGTCGCCCGGCAGCCGTGCCAGCGTGCCGTAGGGCACCGGCTGCGCAGCGCGCAGCGCGGCGTACAGCGCCAGCGGATCGCCGAAGGCATGGAAGCGCAGGCGCTGGGTGTAGTTGACCTGGTAGGTGTCGCCGGCCTCGATCCACTGGTGGATGCGGGCGATGGCGTCGTCGAAGGCTTCGCGCGGAGTATCGGAGGCGACGTCCATCAGGCCGGCAGGCGCAGGTGTGGCGTTACCCTGGAGCCATTCAGTCACGGCCGCGCCGTCGAGGTGGCGCAGCTCGCGGAACCAGAGCAGGCGCAGCGCACCGTCATGGCACGGCATCGTCCCGCCGGTGTGGACCGGGGCGTCGACCAGCGCGCCGCCGAACTCGTAAGGGGCGAACAGCGTGGCGTGCCAGCCTTGTCGCCAACCTTCGGCGAGCATCGCGTCGAGCCGGGCGGTATCGCTGCCAGCGGGCAGTACGTCTTCGTGGAGGAAGCTGGTGTAGAGACGCGATGCGGCCTGTGGCACCGGGGCAGTGGCGTCATCGAGAAGGACGAAGACCTCTCCTTGGGCTGAGGGCGTGCTCCCCTCTCCCGCTTGCGGGAGAGGGGCCAGGGGTAAGAGCGGGGGCTGGATGCTGGCTACCACGGGAAATCGTCAGGGAAAACTGGACTGCCGGCACGGCCGGCATGAAGTACTAGGATGCATTATCGCGCGCGACGGGGTGGTGGGCGATGGAGGCGCCTGCCCTCTCCCCCGGCCCCTCTCCCGCAGGCGGGAGAGGGGAGAAAACCGGCGGCTTTTTGAGGGACAGCGCCGCACCAAAAACAAAACCGGCCACGCTCTCACGTGGCCGGTCTCATACCGCCAGGCCGGATCAGCTGAAGAAACTCTTCACCTTATCCAGCCATGATTGCTCCTGCGGGCTATGCCGCGAACCGCCCTCGTGCACCGAGCGGTCAAACTGGCGCAGCAGTTCCTTCTGCGACTCGGTCAGCTTGACCGGCGTCTCCACGTTCACATGCACGTAGAGATCGCCCGGATAGCCCGAGCGCACGCCCTTGATGCCCTTGCCGCGCAGGCGGAAGGTCTTGCCCGATTGCGTCGCCTCGGGCACCGGGAAGGTGGCCTTGCCGTTCAGCGTCGGCACTTCCAGGTCGCCGCCCAGCGCCGCGGTGGCAAAGGAGATCGGCATCTGGCAATGCAGGTCGTCGCCGTCGCGCTCGAACACCGCGTGCTGCTTGATGTGGACTTCCACGTACAGGTCGCCCGGCGGCCCGCCGTTGATGCCCGGCTCGCCGTTGCCCGACGAGCGGATGCGCATGCCTTCGTCGATGCCCGCCGGGATCTTCACTTCCAGCGTCTTCTGCGACTTCAGCTTGCCCTGGCCGTGGCACTTGGTGCACGGCTTGGGAATGAATTTGCCGCTGCCGTGGCACTTCGGGCAGGTCTGCTGCATGGTGAAGAAGCCCTGCGACACGCGCACCTGGCCGGCGCCGTGGCAGGTCGGGCAGGTCTCGACGCTGGAGCCCGGCTCCGCGCCCTTGCCGTGGCAGTGGTCGCAGTCGTCCCAGTGCGGCACGCGGATCTGCGCCTCGTGGCCGTGCGCGGCCTGCTCCAGGCTGATCTCCATGCTGTAGCGCAGGTCGGCGCCGCGATAGGCCTGCGGGCCGCCGCCGCCGCGGCGACCACCCTGCTGCTGGCCGAAGATATCGCCGAAGATGTCGCCGAAGGCTTCGGCGAAACCGCCGTAGCCCTGCGCGCCGCCGAAGCCGCCGGCCATGTTGGGGTCGACGCCGGCGTGGCCGTACTGGTCATAGGCCGCTTTCTTCTCCGAGTCGGAAAGCATCTCGTAGGCCTCTTTGACCTCCTTGAATTTTTCCTCGGCGACCTTGCCGTCCTTGCCCTCCGGATTGCGGTCCGGGTGGTACTTCATCGCGAGCTTGCGATAAGCCTTCTTGATTTCGTCGTCGCTCGCGTTCTTGCCTACCCCGAGCACTTCGTAATAGTCACGTTTTGCCATGGTGGCTCAAACCTTTTTGGCCGGCACGCGCATGCGGCGCTCCACCGGCGAATAGCAAAAAAGCCGAGCGAGGCATCCGACGGCGGTTTCCCGCTGGGTCCGATGGCCGCGCCCGGCGTCGGGGCGGGAGCGGTGCCGGCCAGTGCCTGCACCGCCGCCCGCGTGTCCCGATTACTTCTTGTCGTTGACTTCCTTGAATTCGGCGTCCACAACGTTGTCGTCCTGCGGCTGGGCCTGCTGCTGCGCGCCGGCACCTGCCGCACCCGCTGCGCCCTGCTCGCCGGCCTTGGCCTGCATGTCGGCGTAGACCTTCTCGCCCAGCTTCTGGCTGACTTCCGACAGCGCGTTGACCTTGGCATCGATCTCGGCCTTGTCGCCGCCGCGGGCGGCGTCTTCCAGTTCCTTGATCGCGGCTTCGATCTTTTCCTTCTCGCCGGCTTCCAGCTTGTCGCCGTATTCGGTGACGGCCTTCCTGGTCGAGTGGATCAGCGCGTCGGCCTGGTTGCGGGCATCAGCCAGCTCGCGGGCCTTCTTGTCTTCCTCGGCGTTGGCCTCGGCGTCCTTGACCATGCGCTGGATCTCGTCTTCCGACAGGCCCGAGTTCGCCTTGATGGTGATCCGGTTTTCCTTGCCGGTGGCCTTGTCCTTGGCGCCCACGTGCAGAATGCCGTTGGCGTCGATGTCGAACGAGACTTCGATCTGCGGCGTGCCGCGCGCTGCGGGCGGAATGCCTTCCAGGTTGAACTCGCCCAGCAGCTTGTTGCCCGAGGCCATTTCACGCTCGCCCTGGAACACCTTGATGGTCACGGCCGGCTGGTTGTCGTCGGCGGTCGAGAACACCTGCGCATGCTTGGTCGGGATGGTGGTGTTCTTGGTGATCATCTTGGTCATCACGCCACCCAGGGTCTCGATCCCCAGCGACAGCGGCGTCACGTCCAGCAGCAGCACGTCTTTGCGGTCGCCCGACAGCACCGAGCCCTGGATCGCGGCACCGACGGCCACGGCTTCATCCGGGTTCACGTCCTTGCGCGCTTCCTTGCCGAAGAACTCCTTGACCTGCTCCTGCACCTTGGGCATGCGGGTCATGCCGCCGACCAGGATCACGTCGTCGATGTCGCTGACCTTGACGCCGGCGTCCTTGATCGCGGTGCGGCACGGCTCGATGGTGCGGGTGATCAGCTCTTCGACCAGCGACTCCAGCTTGGCGCGGGTGATCTTCAGGTTCAGGTGCTTCGGACCCGAGGCATCGGCCGTGATGTACGGCAGGTTGATCTCGGTCTGCTGCGAGCTCGACAGTTCGATCTTGGCCTTTTCCGCGGCTTCCTTCAGGCGCTGCAGCGCGAGCACGTCCTTGGACAGGTCGACGCCCTGGTCCTTCTTGAACTCGGCGATGATGTAGTCGATGATGCGCTGGTCGAAGTCTTCGCCGCCCAGGAAGGTGTCGCCGTTGGTCGACAGCACTTCGAACTGCTTCTCGCCGTCAACGTCCGCGATCTCGATGATCGAGATGTCGAAGGTACCGCCGCCGAGGTCATACACGGCGATCTTGCGGTCGCCCTTCTCGTTCTTGTCCAGGCCGAAAGCCAGTGCGGCCGCGGTCGGCTCGTTGATGATGCGCTTGACGTCCAGGCCGGCGATGCGGCCGGCGTCCTTGGTCGCCTGGCGCTGCGAGTCGTTGAAGTACGCCGGCACCGTGATCACGGCTTCGGTCACCGGCTCGCCGAGGTAGTCCTCGGCCGTCTTCTTCATCTTGCGCAGGACTTCGGCCGACACCTGCGGCGGCGCCAGCTTCTGGTCGCGCACCGACACCCATGCGTCGCCGTTGTCGGCCTTGACGATGGAGTACGGCATCAGGCCGATGTCCTTCTGGACTTCCTTCTCTTCGAACTTGCGGCCGATCAGGCGCTTGACCGCGTACAGCGTGTTACGCGGGTTGGTCACGGCCTGCCGCTTGGCGGGCGCGCCGACCAGGATCTCGCCGTCTTCCATGTAGGCGATGATCGACGGGGTGGTGCGAGCACCTTCCGAGTTTTCGATGACCTTGGGGGTATTGCCCTCCATGATCGCCACACAGCTATTGGTGGTACCGAGGTCGATACCGATGATCTTACCCATTATTCTCTCCTCTTGAGCCATCGCCATCCGCGCGGCTGCAATTCAACCTGAGGCCGAAATGTGGCCGCCCGGGGTCTTTTCAAGGGCAGAAACGGCAAATCCGAGTAAATTTCTCGGATTTTGCGTTTCCTCAACGGCATTTGCGGCCGGGGCTTGAGCCCAAGCCCTCGGCCGGCGACAAAAAAATGCCGCCGACTTAACTTGCCGCCTGGCTTCCTGCCTGGCTTGCTGCGTAATTGGCCGCGACTCAGCCTCCCTGCCGGTCGCGCTGCCACAGCACGTCGGAGCCGCCGCCGGCCCGGTTCAGCACCCGCGCCAGCACGAACATCAGGTCAGACAGCCGGTTCAGGTATTGGCGCGGCGCCTCGTTCAGCGGCTCGGCCGCGCCCAGCGCCACCAGCGCGCGCTCGGCGCGCCGGCACACGGTGCGGCACACGTGGGCCTGGGCCGCGGCGCGGCTGCCGCCGGGCAGGATGAATTCGGCCAGCCGCGGCAGGTTGGCGTTGTAGTCCGCCAGCCAGGTGTCGAGCTGCGCCACCTGCTCGGGCTTGAGCAGGGTGTAGCCGGGGATGGAAAGCTCGCCGCCCAGGTCGAACAGGTCATGCTGGATATGCAGCAGCGCGGCGCGCACGTCGTCGGGAAGCGTCTCGGTCAGCAGCACGCCGACGTGGCAGTTCAGTTCGTCGACGTCGCCGATGGCGGCGATGCGCAGGCTGTCCTTGCCGGTGCGGGTGCCGTCGCCCAGGCCGGTGGTGCCGGCATCGCCGGTGCGGGTGGCAATCTTGGACAGGCGGTTGCCCATGCCGGTCTCCTCTTGGCTGGTAAGCGTGTGGGGGGGAAATGGGGCATTATCGCGCCGGAGCGCAGGGATGCGCCATGCGCGCGAGGGGCTGCCCCCGCTTCCGCCCGCTTGTGCGGCTATCGGCCAGCCCGGCGCCGGCCAAGGGTGCATGAGCCGCCGCGCGGCGTAGAATGCCGTTATTCGTCCATTCGCCAACCGGGTCGCGCCCCGCCTGCCTTTCCGGACCACAAAACCGGAACGCCACCGCCGGCAACCTCGCCGCGCCGACCCGCCGGAGACCCGCATGAACCACCCCACGCCGCCCGCCGCGCTCGAACGCCGCCCCCTGCCGCCCGCCTTCAGCGAAGCCCTCGCGGCGCGCTTCGGCGAGCGCTTCACCACCTCGGCGGGCGTGCGCGAGCACCATGGGCGCGATGAATCGCCGTTCCCGCCGGCCGCGCCGGATGCGGTCGTGTTCGCCCACAGCACCGACGAAGTCGCCGAGGTGGCGCGCCTGTGCAACCACCACGGCGTGCCGCTCATTCCCTACGGCGCCGGCTCGTCGCTGGAAGGGCACCTGCTGGCCGTCGCCGGCGGCGTCAGCCTCGACCTGTCGCAGATGAACCGCGTGCTGGCGGTGCAGCCCGAGGACCTGACCGTGACCGTGCAGCCCGGTGTCACGCGCAAGCAGCTGAACCAGGAAATCAAGGACACCGGCCTGTTCTTCCCGATCGACCCGGGCGCGGACGCGTCGCTGGGCGGCATGTGCGCGACGCGCGCCTCCGGGACCAACGCGGTGCGCTACGGCACCATGCGCGAGAACGTGCTGGCGCTGACCGTGGTAACCGCCGATGGCCGCGTGATCCGCACCGGCACGCACGCGCGCAAGTCGTCGGCCGGCTATGACCTGACCCGCCTCTTCATCGGCAGCGAAGGCACGCTCGGCATCATCACGGAGGTCACGGTGCGGCTCTACCCGCAGCCGGAGGCGATCTCGGCCGCGGTGTGCGCCTTCCCCAGCATGGGCAGCGCGGTGCAGGCCGTGATCCAGACCATTCAGCTTGGCGTGCCGGTGGCGCGTGTTGAATTCGTCGATGCGCTGGCGATCCGCGCCATCAACCGCCACGACAACCTGACGCTGCCGGAGACGCCGCACCTGTTCTTCGAATTCCACGGCACCGAGGCCGGCGTGCGCGAGCAGGCCGAGACCGTGCAGCAGATCACCGCCGAGCACGGCGGCCAGGGCTTCGAGTGGGCCACGCGCCCCGAGGACCGCAGCCGGCTGTGGAACGCGCGCCATACCGCGTACTTTGCGATGCTGCAGCTCAAGCCCGGCTGCAAGTCGGTCACCACCGACGTGTGCGTGCCGATCTCGCGCCTGGCCGAGTGCGTGACCGAAACCGAAAAGGACCTCAACGCCTCCGCCCTGCCCTGCCCGATCGTCGGCCACGTCGGCGACGGCAATTTCCACGTGGCGATCCTGGTCGACCCGGACAAGCCGGAGGAAATGGCCGAGGCCGAGGCCATCAACCAGCGCATCGTCGAACGCGCGCTGGCGATGGGCGGCACCTGCACCGGCGAGCACGGCGTGGGGCTGCACAAGCAGCGCTTCCTGGTGAAGGAGCACGGCGAGGATGCGCTCGACCTGATGCGCGTGATCAAGGACGCGCTCGATCCCAACCATATCCTCAACCCGGGCAAGATCTTCAGTGCCACGCGCGGCGGCGCGCACTGAACCGGCCGGCATGGCTTCCATGTTCAACCGCGTCCCGCCGCTGCACCTGCTGATCGCCTTCGAGGCCGCCGCGCGCCTGGGCAGCTTCGCGCGCGCGGCCGAGGAGCTGTCGGTCACGCCCAGCGCCGTATCGCACCGCATCAAGAACCTCGAGGAGCTGTGGGGCGAAGACCTGTTCGTGCGCGCCAACGCCGCGCTGCGGCTGACCGCGGCCGGCACGCGCTACCTGCGTAACGTGCAGGACGCGCTCAAGTCGCTGAACGAGCTGGCGCGGCCCGAGTACAACAAGCTGCGCACGCGGCTGCGCGTGGCGATCCCGCCGACGTTCGGGCGCCAGCACCTGGTGCCGCGGCTGCCCGAGTTCGGCGCGCTGTACCCGCATATCGACCTGGAACTGCACCTGGCGATCCCGTTCCTCGACGTCAAGGCCGAGGACACCGACGTCGAGATCCGCTACGGCACCGGCCGCTACCCCGACCTGAAGACCACGAAATTGCTGGTCGAACCGGTGTTCCCGGCATGCGGGCGCGAATACTACGAGCGCGTCAACGGCCGCGCCATCACCAAACCCGAGCACCTTCATGGCCTGGTGCTTTTGCGCAGCCCGCTGGAGCCGTGGAAGCCGTGGTTCGAGACCGCCGGACTGGACTGGCCCGAGCCGCAGACCGGGCCGCAGTTCAACGACATCGGCCTGATGCTGGAAGCGATCGCATCCAACCAGGGCGTGGCGCTGGTGCGCCAGCGCATGGCGCGGCACTGGCTGTCGCTGGGGCAGATGGTGCGGCTGCTCGATATCGAGTCGGTATCGCCGCACGGCTATTACATCGTCGAGCGCGAGCAGGCGCCGCTGAAGCCCGAGGCACGCTATTTCGTCGACTGGCTGCTAAGCCTGGACTGGTAGGAGACCGCACGTATGCAGAACCTGGAGATCCGGCTGCTGACCCCCGCCGATGCCGAAGCCTTCCATGCGCTGCGCCTGCAGGGCCTGGCCGAGGCGCCGGAAGCCTTTGCCGCCAGCCTGGAAGAAGAACGGGACCTGTCGCCGGAAGTGGTGGCGCAGCGCCTCGCGCCGAGCGCCGACAAGGCCGTATACGGCGCCTTCGACGGCACCGCACTGGCCGGCGTGGTCGGCATCATGCGCGAGCCGCGCCGCAAGCACTGGCACAAGGCATCGATCTTCGGTATGTATGTGGCGCCGGGCTGGCGCGACAGGAAGCTCGGGCGCGCGCTGATGGAGCGCGTGCTGGAGCAGGCCGCCGCCATGGAAGGCGTGCGCCAGGTGATCCTGTGCGTCAATGCCGGCAGCGCCGGTGCGGTGCGGCTGTACGAATCGCTTGGCTTCGAGCGTTTCGGCCTGGAGCCCGACGCGCTGTATGTCGCGCCGCACTTCTACGACAAGCTCGACATGGTGCTGCGGCTGCCGGCCCCGGCACGCTGAGGCGGGGGCGCCGCATTTCCTGCACTCGCCGGCCGGTGCTACGCTGAAACCGGGGCCGGTGCCTGCCTGGCCATGATGAGCATTTTTGATCGGCTTGCCATGCGGAATTCACGTGCCTGGTGGTGCCCGCGGCATGAGGGCTGCGCTATAGTCAGCCGTCCCGTCAGCCGTCCCCACGGCGGGCCGCCCGCCGGCCCGACCAGAGTCCAGGAGTCGCCATGAATGCCCCGCACGAAGCCCGCACCCTCGCCACCGAAGGCACCGCAGGCGCGCAGGCCACCGCCGAAGGCCGCCGTAATGCGCTGCTAGCCGGCCTGGCGCAGATCCTGCCGGACGCCGCGCTGCTGTCCAGGCCGGAGGACACCGTGCCCTACGAGTGCGACGGCCTCGCCGCGTACCGCCAGGTGCCGATGGCCGTGGCCCTGCCCGACACCGAGGAACAGGTCTGCGCAATCCTCCGCCTGTGCCACAAGCTGGGCGTGCCGGTGGTGCCGCGCGGCGCCGGCACCAGCCTGTCCGGCGGCGCCATGCCGATCGCCGAGGGCCTGGTGCTGTCGCTGGCCAAGTTCAAGCGCATCCTGTCGGTCGACCCGTATTCGCGCACCGCGGTGGTCCAGCCCGGCGTGCGCAACCTGGCCATCTCCGATGCCGCCGCGCCCCACAACCTCTACTACGCGCCCGATCCCTCCTCGCAGATCGCCTGCACCATAGGCGGCAACGTCAGCGAGAACTCCGGCGGCGTGCATTGCCTGAAGTACGGCCTGACCGTGCACAACGTGCTGCGCGTGCGCGCCGTGACCATGGAAGGCGAGGTGGTGGTGTTCGGTTCGGATGCGCCCGATTCGCCCGGCCTGGACCTGCTGGCCGCGGTGATCGGCTCCGAAGGCATGCTGGCCGTGGTCACCGAGGTGACCGTGCGCCTGATCCCCAAGCCGCAGCTGGCGCAAGTCATCATGGCGTGCTTCGACGACGTCGAGAAAGGCGGCAATGCGGTGGCCGACGTGATCGCCGCCGGCATCATCCCGGCCGGGCTGGAGATGATGGACAAGCCCGCCACCGCCGCGGTGGAAGAGTTCGTGCACGCGGGCTATGACCTCGATGCCGCCGCCATCCTGCTGTGCGAATCCGATGGCACGCCCGAGGAAGTGGCGGAAGAGATCGAGCGCATGAGCGCGGTGCTGAAGGCGTCGGGCTGCACCCGCATCGTGGTCTCGCAGAACGAAGCCGAGCGCCTGCGCTTCTGGAGCGGGCGCAAGAATGCCTTCCCCGCCGCGGGCCGCATTTCGCCGGACTATTACTGCATGGACGGCACCATCCCGCGCAAGCACATCGGCACGCTGCTGCGCCGCATCGAAGAGATGGAGCGCAAGTACGGCCTGCGCTGCATCAACGTGTTCCATGCCGGCGACGGCAACATGCACCCGCTGATCCTGTTCGATGGCTCGGACCAGGACGAATGGCACCGTGCCGAGCTGTTCGGCGCCGACATCCTGGAAGCGTGCGTCGAGCTCGGCGGCACCGTCACCGGCGAGCATGGCGTGGGCGTGGAGAAGCTCAACTCGATGTGCGTGCAGTTCTCGCCCAGCGAGCGCGAGGCGTTCTTCGGCGTCAAGGCAGCCTTCGACCCGGCCCGCCTGCTGAACCCCGACAAGGCCATCCCCACGCTGGCGCGCTGCGCGGAATACGGCAAGATGCACGTCAGGAAGGGACTGCTGCCGCATCCGGACCTGCCGCGCTTCTGAAGCCCGCGCCATGGCCAACGAACGCCGACGCCAGTACCAGGAAGCGGTGGTCCGCCAGCGCCTGGGCCAGCCCGAGACCGGCTGGCGCCAGCGCTGGTACACCATCATCTTCGAGGCCGACACGCGCGAAGGGCGCATCTTCGACGTCGCGCTGCTGATCGCGATCGTCGCCAGCGTAATGGTGGTGATGCTCGACAGCCTGCCCGCCGTCCATGACCGGCTCGGCACGCTGTTCACCGTGCTGGAGTGGGGCTTCACGCTGATCTTCACGGCCGAGTACGTGATGCGCATCCTCGTGGTGCGCAGGCCATGGCGCTATGTCTTCAGCTTCTACGGCATCATCGACTTCATTTCGATCATGCCGACGTGGCTCGCGTTCTTCGTGCCGGAACTGCACTTCCTGATCGACGTGCGCCTGCTGCGGCTGTTGCGCGTTTTCCGGATCCTCAAGCTGACGGTGTATTTCGAGGAAGCGGAGATCCTGTACAACGCGCTGATCAACAGCCGGCGCAAGATCTTCGTGTTCCTGGGCACGGTGTTCATCATCACCGTGATCCTGGGCACGGTGATGTATGTGGTCGAAGGTCCCGAGCACGGTTTCCACAGCATTCCGCTCGCCATGTACTGGGCGGTGGTCACGCTCACCACCACCGGCTTCGGCGACATGGTGCCGAAGACGCCGCTGGGCCAGTTCATCACCTCGCTGACGATCCTGCTGGGCTACGGCATCATCGCCTTCCCCACCGGCATCGTCGGCGCCGAGCTGGCCGCAAGCATCCTGAAGAAGCCGCTGACCACGCGCACCTGCACCCATTGCCTGACCGAGGGCCACGAGCCCGACGCGATGTACTGCAAGCACTGCGGCAGCGCGCTGCCGGATTACCAGAACGACAGGCCTGAAGTCCCCGGCGGCCGCGACGGCAAGCCCGGATCCTGAGCCGCGACGGAAACAATCTCCTCCTCATCAGCCACGCACCACCCACGCATATGCAAGCCACCCTCGACGCCTTCCGCGACGCCGTCAGGCAAGCCACCGAAACCCGCACGCCGCTGCGGCTGCGCGGTGGCGGCAGCAAGGACTTCTACGGCCAGGCACCTGAAGGCCAGGTGCTGGACACGCGCGCCTACGCCGGCATCGTCGACTACGACCCGGCCGAGCTGGTGATCACGGCGCGCTGCGGCACGCCGCTGGCGGAAGTCGAAGCCGCGCTGGCCGGGAAGCGCCAGGTGCTGGCCTTCGAGCCGCCCCACTTCGCGCTGCCCGGCCAGGCCAGCGCGGCCACGCTGGGCGGCGCGGTGGCCGCCGGCTTGTCAGGCCCGCGCCGGCAGTCGGTCGGCGCGCTGCGCGACTTTGTGCTGGGGGCGCAGCTGATGGACGGCAAGGGCGAGGTGATGAACTTCGGCGGCCAGGTGATGAAGAACGTGGCCGGCTACGATGTCTCGCGGCTGCTGGCGGGCTCGCTGGGCACGCTCGGGCTGGTGCTGGAAGTGTCGCTCAAGGTGCTGCCCGCGCCGTTCGACGAAGCCACGCTGCGCTTCGAGCTGGCGCAGGCCGATGCGATCCGGCAGCTGAACCAGTGGGGCGGCCAGCCGCTGCCGCTGGCCGCGTCAGCCTGGCATGACGGCGTGCTGCACGTGCGCCTGGCAGGCGCCACCGCGGCGGTGCGCGCCGCATGCGCACGACTGGGTGGCGAGCGTGTCGATGCCGCCGTGGCCACCGCGCTGTGGCAATCGCTGCGCGAGCAGACCCATGCCTTCTTCGCGCCGGCGCACGCGGGCCGCGCGCTGTGGCGCCTGGCGGTGCCGCCGGTCGCCGCGCCGCTGGACCTGCCGGGCCAGCAACTGGTGGAATGGGGCGGCGGCCAGCGCTGGTGGCTGCCCGCCGATGGCGCCACCAGGACCGATGCCGAAAGCGTGCGCGCCGTGGCCCAGGCCGCCGGCGGCCATGCCACGCTGTTCCGCAACGGCGACAAGTCGGTGGGCGTGTTCACGCCGCTGGCCTCGCCGCTGGCGGCAATCCACCGCCGCCTGAAGGCGACCTTCGACCCGGCCGGCATCTTCAATCCGCAGCGCATGTATCCCGGACTCTGATCCGGACCACCCAAGCGTTCCCACGCCCAGGCAAAGACCTCCCCACACCATGCAAACGACCCTGGCCGATTTTCTCCGCAACACGCCCGAAGGCGAGGAAGCCAAATCCATCGTCGGCAAATGCGTGCATTGCGGCTTCTGCACCGCCACGTGCCCGACGTATCAACTGCTCGGCGACGAACTCGACGGGCCGCGCGGGCGCATCTACCTGATGAAGCAGGTGCTGGAAGGCAATGCCATCACCGAAAGCACGCGCCTGCACCTGGACCGCTGCCTGACCTGCCGCAACTGCGAGTCGACCTGCCCGTCGGGCGTGCGCTACGGGCGCCTGGTCGACATCGGCCGCAAGGTGGTCGACGACAAGCTCGAAGCCGAAGGCATCCAGCGCCCCGCCGGCCAGCGCATGGCGCGCTGGGTGCTGCGCGAGGGGCTGACGCGCCCGAAGCTGTTCAGCACCGCGCTGCGGCTTGGCCAGATGGTGCGGCCGATGCTGCCGGGCGCGCTGCGCAACAAGGTGCCGGCGCTGTCGCAAGCCGCCGAAGCCGGCACCTGGCCCCGCAATGTCCACGCACGCAAGATGTTGTTGCTCGACGGTTGCGTGCAGCCGGCGATGTCGCCCAACATCAATGCCGCGACCGCGCGCGTGTTCGACCGTGTCGGCGTGCAACTGGTGGTGGCGCGCGAGGCGGGCTGCTGCGGGGCAATCCGTTTCCACACCGGCGACCACGACGGCGGCCTCGACAATATGCGCCGCAATATCGATGCGTGGTGGCCGCATATCGAAGCCGGCGCCGAGGCTATCGTGATGACCGCCTCCGGCTGCGGCGCGATGGTCAAGGACTACGGGCATTTGCTGCGCAACGATCCAAAGTACGCGGAGCGCGCGCGACGCGTTTCCGCATTGACGCGCGACTTGTCCGAGATCCTGCCGGACTTTGCCGACGACCTGCACGCCCTGGCCGGCGCGGTGCCGCGCGACAGCCGGCGCGTCGCTTACCACCCGCCCTGCACGCTGCAGCACGGCCAGCAGATCCGCGGCAAGGTGGAGGCACTCTTGACCGACCTCGGCGTGGAGGTCAAACTCTGCGCTGACAGCCACCTGTGCTGCGGCTCGGCGGGCACGTATTCAGTGCTGCAGCCGGAACTGGCCTACCGCCTGCGCGACGACAAGCTCGGCAAACTGCAGGCCACGCAGCCCGAAGCCATCGTGTCAGCCAATATCGGCTGCATCACGCACCTGCAAAGCGGTACCGATACGCCGGTGATGCACTGGGTCGAACTGGTCGACCGGATGCTGGGATAACATCCCCCGGCCGGAGCAAGGCCGTGGTTGTCTCCCCTCTCCCGCTTGCGGGAGAGGGGCGAAATGCGCAACCACGACCGCCCCCATGCTCCAGACCTTTGCCATCCTGCTGGTTTTCCAATCCGTCGGGGAGGTGATCAGCTACGCGCTGCGCCTTCCCGTACCCGGCCCCGTGCTCGGCATGATCCTGCTGTTCGGCTGGCTCGTCTTCGACGACCGCCTGTTGCCCATCATCCAGGGCACCACCAGCGAACTGCTCAAGCACCTGTCGCTGCTGTTCGTCCCCGCCGGCGTCGGCATCATGGTGCACGCCAACCGCATCGAAGGCGAATGGATGCCGATCCTGGTGGCGCTGGTGATTTCCACCTGGCTCGCCATCGCCACCACCGCGGTAGTCACGCGCATGCTGATGCGCAAGCGCACCGGCGCGCCCAACGCCGGTGCGGAGGGAGAGCAGGCATGATGACGCCACGCCTCAACGAGATCTGGGTCTACCTGGCCGCGAGCCCGCTGGTCGGGCTGACCGCCACGCTGCTCGCCTACGTCTTTGCCTTCCGCATCTACGAGAAGTCGCGGTTCTCGCCGCTGGCCAACCCGGTGATGATCGCGGTGGCGCTGCTGGTCACGGTGCTGACCGTCACCGGCACGCCGTACAAGACCTACTTCGACGGCGCGCAGTTCGTGCACTTCCTGCTCGGGCCGGCCACCGTGGCACTGGCGGTGCCGCTGTACATGCAGCTGCCCAAGCTGCGCACCCATGTGTTCCCGCTGCTGGCCGGCCTGGTGGCCGGCTCGGTGGTCGCGGTGGTATCGGCGGTCGGCATCGCCTGGCTGCTGGGTGCCTCGCCCGAGACCGTGCGCTCGCTGGCGCCAAAATCCGTGACCATCCCGATTGCGATGGGCGTGGCTGAGAAGATCGGCGGCCTGCCGTCGCTGACCGCGGTGCTGGTGATGGCAACCGGCATCATCGGCGCGGTCAGCGCCACCAGCCTGCTGAACCTGCTGCGCATCCGCGACTACAGCGTGCGCGGCTTTGCCACCGGCGTGGCTGCGCATGGCATCGGCACCGCGCGCGCGTTCCAGGTGAACCAGGAAGCCGGCGCCTTCGCCGCGCTCGGCATGGGGCTGAACGGCGTGCTGACCGCGATCCTGGTGCCGGTGATGGCGGCGTGGATGCCACACTGACAGCCTCCTGACAGCACGCTGTCAGCAGCCCCCGCGCATGATGCGAGCTCCTCACTCCCCATCAACCGGAACCAAGGAGCCCGTCATGAGCAACCGTCTGATCAACTGGCTGGAGATCCCTGTCGTCGACATGGTCCGCGCCATCGGATTCTACGAACAAGTCTTCGATACCAGGCTGCGCCGCGAGACCATGAGCCAGGTCGACATGGCCGTATTCCCGCACCCCGATCCCGGCGGCGCGCTGGTTGCCGGCGAAGGCTACCGTCCCAGCAACTACTACGGCACGGTGCCCTACCTGCACGCACCCGAGCTGGACGCGCTGCTGGAGCGCGCCGCGCGCGCCGGCGGCAAGACCGTGTTCGGGCCGCTGCGCCTGCCGGGCGAGATCGGCCGCATCGCGCATATCATCGACAGCGAAGGCAACCGCATCGGGCTGCACGAGCCATTTGCCGGATAAGGGAACCTGTGCCACATAAGGGAAGCCGCCACGGATGAGCCGCCGCGCCGATCGCCTCTTCCAGATCGTCCAGGTCCTGCGCGGCCGCCGCCTGACCACGGCGGCGCTGCTGGCGCAGCGGCTCGGCGTGTCGGAGCGCACGGTCTATCGCGATATCCAGGCGCTGTCGCTGTCAGGCGTGCCGGTCGAGGGTGAGGCCGGCATCGGCTACCGGCTGCGCGCCGATTTCGATGTCCCGCCGCTGATGTTCAGTGCCATGGAAGTGGAAGCGCTGGTGGCCGGCCTGCGGCTGCTGAAAGCCTGGGGCGGCGGCGCGCTCGCCGCCGCGGCCGATCCGGCGCTGGAGAAGCTGGTCGCCGCCTTGCCCCCGCCGCGCCGGCTGGCGGCGCAACAAAGCCGCGTGTTCGCACCCGAGTACGTCAACCAGTCGCACGTGCGCGAGGCCTTCGACGTGGTGCACGGCGCGCTGGGCGAGCAGAAGCTGCTGCTGCTCGACTACTGCGACGCGCAGCAGCGCATCACCGAACGCGTGGTGATGCCGCTGGGCCTGTTCTTCTGGGGCAATGCGTGGCTGCTGGCGGCGTGGTGCAGCACGCGCTCGGACTACCGCAGCTTCCGCCTCGACCGCTGCCGCGCCATCCGCATGCTGGACGACCATTTCCATGAAACCCCGGACCGGTCGCTCAACGGCTTCCTGCGCGCGGTGCGCGCCAGCGGCGCGTAGCTCAGGCCGCCGGATCGGACAGCAGCGTCTCGATATCCTTGCGCAGCTCTTCCGGCTTGGTGGTCGGGGCGTAGCGTTCGTACACCGTGCCATCGCGCCGCACCAGGAACTTGGTGAAATTCCACTTGATGCCCTGCGTGCCCAGCACGCCGCGCTTCTCGGTGGTGAGCCAGCGGTACAGCGGATGCGCCTGCTCGCCGTTGACGTCGATCTTGGCGAACATCGGGAAGCTCACGCTGAAGCGCGATTCGCAGAACTGGCCGATCTGCTGCGCATCGCCCGGCTCCTGCTTGCCGAACTGGTTGCACGGGAAGCCCAGCACTTCCAGCCCGCGCTCGCGATACTCCTCATACAGCTTCTGCAGGCCGGCATACTGCGGCGTAAAGCCGCATTCGCTGGCGGTATTGACGACCAGCAGCACCTTGCCGTGGAACTGCGACAGCGGCACGGGTTGCCCCGACAGCGAATTGGCATCGAACTGGTAGATATTGCTCATGGCAGACTCCTGCGGACTGCTTGCTCGTGGCCGAAGCATACGCCCATGCGCGCTGGCGTGCACGGCAGCCGGACTCTAGATCACGTTCAGGTGCTCGGTGCCGGCGCCCAGGTCGGTGTCCTTGGCGCGCGCGCTGTGCAGCTTGATCATCAGGCGCAGGTCATTGAGCGAGTCGGCATTGCGCAGCGCATCCTCATAGGTGATCTTGCCTTCCTCGTACAGGTCGAACAGCGCCTGGTCGAACGAGATCATGCCCTGCTCGCGCGATTTCTTGATGACTTCCTTCAGCTCGTGGATCTCGCCCTTGAAGATCAGGTCGGCCACCAGCGGCGTGCCGATCATGATCTCCACCGCCGGCACGCGGCCCTTGCGCCCGGCGCGCGGCAGCAGCCGCTGCGACACCATCGCCTTCAGGTTCAGCGACAGGTCGATCAGCAACTGCTGGCGCTTTTCCTCGGGGAAGAAGTTGACCACGCGATCGATCGCCTGGTTGGCGTTGTTGGCGTGCAGCGTGGCCAGGCACAGGTGGCCGGTTTCCGCGTACTGCATCGCGTACTCCATGGTCTCGCGGTCGCGGATTTCGCCGATCAGGATCACGTCGGGCGCCTGGCGCAGCGTGTTCTTCAGCGCCACGTGCCAAGACTCGGTATCGATGCCGACCTCGCGCTGCGTGACGACGCAGTTCTGGTGCGCATGCACGTATTCGATCGGGTCCTCGATGGTGATGATGTGGCCGTAGGAATGCGCGTTGCGGTGGTCGAGCATCGCCGCCAGCGTGGTCGACTTGCCCGACCCGGTCGCGCCGGTCACGATCACCAGGCCGCGCTTGGACATCACGATGTCATGCAGCGTCGGGGGCAGGTCCAGGTCCGCCACCGACGGAATCCGCGTATTGATGGTCCGCACCACCATGCCGGCCTTCCCCTGCTGGATAAACGCCGACACCCGGAAGCGCCCCGCCTTGGGCGCGGTGATGGCGAAGTTGCATTCGCGGCTGGTGTCGAAGTCCTGCACCTGCCGCTCGTTCATCACCGAGCGCACCAGGCCCAGCGCCTGCGTCGGGTTCAGCGGCTGCTGCGACACCGGAGTGATCTTGCCGTCGACCTTGATCGCCGGCGGGAAGTCGGCGGTGATGAAGAGGTCCGAGCCGCGGTTGCTGACCATCAGCTCCAGCAGGTCGTTGATGTACTTGGCGGCGGATTCGCGATCGAGCATGGCGGTGTCCTGCAGGAGTGCGGCAGCCGCATGCGTGCGGCGGCCAGGAGGCAAGCGTCGGTGCGGGCCTCAGCCCATGAATGCGTCGGGGTTCTTGGCAATGGCGCGCGCGTCGTTGTAGCTGATGGCGCTGCGCTTGATCAGGTCCGACAGGCACTGGTCCAGCGTCTGCATGCCCAGCCCGCTGCTGGTCTGCATCATCGAGTACATCTGCGCGATCTTGTTCTCGCGGATCAGGTGCCGGATTGCCGGCGTGGCGATCATGATTTCGTGCGCGGCCGTGCGGCCGTTGCCGTCGCGGGTCTTCAGCAGCGTCTGCGAGATCACCGCTTCCAGCGATTCGGACAGCATGGTGCGCACCATGTCCTTTTCTTCCGGCGGGAACACGTCGACCACACGGTCGATGGTCTTGGCCGCGGAACTGGTGTGCAGCGTGCCGAAGACGAGGTGGCCGGTTTCGGCCGCGGTCAGCGCCAGGCGGATGGTTTCCAGGTCGCGCAATTCGCCCACGAGGATGACGTCCGGATCTTCACGCAGCGCCGAGCGCAGCGCGTTGGCGAACGAATGCGTGTGCGGCCCCAGCTCGCGCTGGTTGATCAGGCTTTTCTTGGAGTTGTGGACGAATTCAATCGGGTCTTCCACCGTCAGGATGTGGCCCATGTCGTTTTCGTTGCGATGGTCGACCATCGCCGCCAGCGTGGTGGACTTGCCTGAACCGGTCGGCCCCGTCACCAGCACCAGTCCGCGCGGCTTCATGCACAGGTCGGCGAACACCGCCGGCGCGCGCAGCTCTTCCAGCGTCAGGACCTTGGAGGGAATGGTACGGAACACCGCGGCGGCGCCGCGCTGCGTGTTGTAGGCATTGACCCGGAAGCGCGACAGGCCGGCAATCTCGAACGAGAAGTCGATTTCCAGCCGTTCTTCGTAGAGCTTGCGCTGGGTGTCGCTCATGATGTCGTACACCATGGCGTGGACATCCTTGTGCGCCATCGCCGCGACATTGATCCGGCGCATGTCGCCGTGGATCCGGACCATCGGCGGCATGTCCGATGACAGATGAAGATCGGACGCCTTGTTCTTGACGGCGAAAGCCAATAGCTGCGCGATGTCCATCTATAATGACCCCACCCTGAAATAGTTATCAGTACTTTAAGTACTTCTTATATGTCCGCCGGATTATGTCTGTGATTGCCGCCAACTTGCAAGCCGTGAACCAGCGCATTGCGGCGGCCGCACAACAGGCTGGCAGGCAGCCCGGCGACATCGCCCTGCTGGCCGTTTCCAAGACCGTATCCGCTGACCGCGTACGCGCCGCCGCCGAGGCCGGTCAGTTCGCCTTTGGCGAGAACTATGTCCAGGAAGGGGTGGAGAAAATCGCCGCGCTGGCCGATTTGCGGGGCCGGTTGCAGTGGCATTTCATCGGCCCGCTGCAAAGCAACAAGACGCGACCGGTGGCGGAGCATTTCGACTGGGCGCATGCCATCGACCGGCTCAAGATCGCCGAGCGGCTGTCGGCGCAGCGCCCGGCCGGGATGGCGCCGCTGCAGGTCTGCCTCCAGGTCAATATCAGTGGCGAAGCCAGCAAGAGCGGCGTCGCGCCGGCTGAGGTGCCGGCGCTGGCACAGGCCGTGGCCGCGCTGCCCGGCCTGCGGCTGCGGGGCCTGATGGCGATTCCCGAACCTGAAGACGATCCCGTTGCCCAGCGGCGGCCGTTTGCCGCCATGCGCGCGCTGCTGGGCGGGCTACGGGAGAACGGCCTGGACCTCGACACGCTATCGATGGGCATGTCGGGCGACATGGAAGCCGCCATCGCCGAGGGCGCCAACCTGGTGCGGATCGGCACCGCGATCTTCGGTGCGCGCGGCTGAGCCGGCGCCAATATCAATCCAGACACTGCAGAGACACCCATGCTCGATACCCTCACCTTCGGCTTTCTCGGCGGCGGCAATATGGCCTCCGCGCTGATCGGCGGCCTGATCGCCCGCGGCGTTCCCGCTGGTTCGATCCGCGTGGTCGATCCTTTCCCGGAGGCGCAGCAGCGCCTGTCGCGCGATCTCGGCGTCCATGCCGCGGGGGCGCCGGATGCGGCATTCGGCGCCAGTGACGTGCTGGTGCTGGCGGTCAAGCCGCAGCAGTTCCGCGAGGCTGCGGCGCAGCTGCTGCCATACCTGCCGGCGGGCGATGGCAACCTGGTGATCAGCGTGGCGGCCGGGATCCGGTTGCAGGACATGCAGCGGTGGCTGGGTGGACGCAACCGGCTGGTGCGGGCGATGCCGAATACGCCGGCACTGGCGGGGATGGGGATGACTGGCCTGGCGGCGGCGGAAGGATTGTCGTCGGCTGACCGGGATGTTGCCAGCGCCGTGGCGCAGGCTGTGGGCAAGTGTGTGTGGGTCGAGAATGATGCGCAGATCGATGGCGTCACCGCCATCTCCGGTAGTGGCCCGGCCTATGTCTTCTATTTCATCGAGGCGATGCAGCGGGCAGCTACTGAGCTGGGACTGAGTGCGGAGCAGGGGCGCGAGCTGGCGGTTGAGACTTTTCGCGGTGCTGCGGCGCTGGCTGGGCAGTCTTCGGAGGCGGTTTCGACGCTGCGGGAACGGGTGACTTCAAAGGGCGGTACGACTTATGCCGCGCTGACGGCAATGGAGGCGGCTGGGATTGGTGATGCTTTCGTGCGCGCGATGCATGCTGCCGCGGCTCGGGGGGCGGAGATGGGGGGGGAGTTTGGGAAGGACTAGTGCTCGTGGGCTTTCGCTGCTGATGACATGCTGTCGGGCGTTTAGGTGTCCGCTGTCGCCGTTGGTGACATGCTGCGGCCGTTGAAGCGCCTGGTTCCGCCCTCCTGGGCGGGTCACTTTTTGTCCGAGCGACAAAAAGTAACCAAAAAACGTGTCGCCTGAGCGGCTGGCTATCAAGTTATCGGCGTGGGTGGTTCGGGCGGTGGTGATTTCCGTTCGATGTGGCTAGTGGTTCGGACCTGCTACGCCAGGTGAGTCTGGGATAGCGGCTACGTCGACCCACTATTGAACTATCCCCATGCCGGGCGTAGGCCGCCTGCTGCAGGCGTCAACACAGGAACGCCCGCAGCAGGGGCCACTCACAGCTCTGGGCTCGTTCAAACATCGCGTCAATCCAGAGCCACCGTGGCGCACCACGGCGTCAGGCAGTCCTGCCCCGCAACGAAGCAAAGCCCCGTACGAAAGCCCCGGCACACTACGTAAGAGTGGCCGCCCGCAGGGCCGTAACGCGCTTTTTGGTTACTTTTTGCCGCTCGGGCAAAAAGTGACCCGCCCAGGAGGGCGGAACCAGGCGGTTCAACGGCCGACAGCATGTCACAAGCAGCGATATGCGAGCACTAAAACAGCCGACAACATGTCATCAATAGCATGAGCCGTCGGCCATCAATCAAGAATCACACAATCAAATAAGCCAACGCCGTCCCAACAAAAACACACGCCCCCAGCCAATTGTTATGCCGAAAGGCAGCAAAACACCTCATCCGATCCCGCCCCCGGATCAGCGTGTAGTGATACCCCGCACAAACACCCGCCGCAGCCAGCCCAACCCAATACGGCCACCCAAGTCCCAGCATTAATCCTGCCAAAGCCATCAGCACCAGAAACGCCGCATAGCAAACCATAATCGCAAAGACATCAAAGCGACCAAACGTAATCGCCGAAGTCTTCATCCCGATCAGCAGATCATCATCCCGATCCACCATCGCATAAGCCGTGTCATAAGCCACCGCCCAAAACACATTGGCCAGCAACATCAGCCACGCCACCGGCGGCACCTGATCCTGGATCGCGGCAAACGCCATCGGAATGCCAAACCCGAATGCAATCCCGAGATAAGCCTGCGGAATCGCAAAGAACCGCTTGAAGAACGGATAAGTCCCCGCCACTACCGCCGCCACCACGGCGAGCCACTTGGTCAAGGCATTAAGCGGCAGCACCAGCGTAAACGCCACCAGCGCCAGCACCGCAGCAACAGCAAGCGCTTCCCAGGCGGCGATCTTGCCGGCAGTCAGCGGCCGCTCCTTGGTCCGCTTCACATGCCTGTCAAAATCCCGATCCGCCCAGTCATTGATCGCGCATCCCGCCGAGCGCATCAAAAACGTCCCTGCCACGAAGATCCAGAACAATCCCCACGACGGCGGCCCGCCGGCTGCCATCCACATGGCCCACAACGTCGGCCACAACAGCAGCAGCGTGCCGATCGGCTTGTCGATGCGCACCAGGCGCGCGTAGAGGGAAAGGCGTTCAAGCATGGGAGGAGGAGGCAATGGCGACAGGGACTGCACGGCGGGGATCCGGGAAGGAAGAGTCAATGAAAACGCGCCACAGCCCGGATGGCTGCAGCGCGCAATGCCGGCCGCCGCGTGGCCGCGGCCGGAAGTCGCTCAAAGGCGTCAGGCGAGCATCGCGCGCAGCATCCACGCGGTCTTCTCGTGCGTCTGCATGCGCTGGGTCAGCAGGTCGGCCGACGGCTCGTCGCCGGCGGCGTCGATCACCGGGAAGAGCGAGCGTGCGGTGCGCACCACGGCTTCCTGGCCTTCGACCAGCTTGCGGATCATCTCGGTCGCCTCGGGCACGCCCTCTTCTTCGGCGATCGACGACAGGCGGGCGTATTCCTTGTAGGTGCCCGGTGCCGGATAGCCCAGCGCGCGGATGCGCTCGGCGATCGAATCCACGGCCAGCGCCAGTTCGGTGTACTGCGTCTCGAACATCAGATGCAGCGTATTGAACATGGGCCCCGTCACGTTCCAGTGGAAGTTATGGGTCTTGAGGTAGAGGGTGTAGGTGTCTGCCAGCAGCTTGGACAGGCCTTCCGCGATCTTCTTGCGGTCCTTGTCGGAAATACCGATGTTCACGCTCATCTCATTCTTCTTTGCCATGGTAGGTACGCTCCGTTCTGGTAAAGCACGAGGAGCGCCGCCGGAATTGCTGAAAACACGGTTCCGGGCGGCGCGTTACCCGCATTATTGCATTAGCCGGCGATCCCGGACAAACCCCGGACTATCTCGATAAAGACCACCGCGGCGCCGATCAGGATCACGCCGACGCCGACTTCCTTGCGCCACAGCTTGTGGCGCAGCCGCGCGGCATCGGGGCGCTCGGGCTTGTCATGGCCGTCATGCCAAAGCTTGCGCCACTCGTCGATAAAGAACCGGATCATTGCCATGGTGGTTCTCCCAGGCGCGGCGGCCATGCCAGCCGCGCCAGACGGTTACTTCAGGTCAAGCGCGCGCTTCACGCCCTCGCCGTAGGCCGGATCGGCCTTGGTGAAGTGCTCGATCTGCTTGCGCGCGATCTCTTCCGGCACGCCCTGCATTGCCGCCGCGATATTGGCGAACAGACGCTGGCGCTGGCCCTCGTCGAACAACCGGAACAGCGCGCCGGGCTGGCTGTAGTAGTCCGTGTCGACGCGGTGGTCCCAGCGGTCGGCCGCGCCGTCGAGCGCGAGCGGCGGCTCGATCGCGCGTTCGCTGGCGCTGTAGGCGCTTTCGCGGTTCGGTTCGTAGTTCAGCTTGCCGCCCTGGTTTCCGTCCACGCGCATCGCACCGTCGCGGTGGAAGGTATTGTGGAACGGGCATTGCGGCGCATTCACGGGGATCTGGTGGTGGTTGATGCCGAGCCGGTAGCGCTGCGTGTCGCCGTACGAGAACAGGCGGCCTTGCAACATCTTGTCGGGCGAAAAGCCGATGCCCGGCACAATATTGGCGGGATTCATCGCCACCTGCTCGACCTCGGCAAAATAGTTGTCCGGGTTGCGGTTCAACTCCAGCACGCCTACGTCGATCAGCGGGTAGTCCTTGTGCGGCCAGACCTTGGTCAAATCGAACGGGTTGATGTGGTACCTGACCGCGTCCGCCTCCGGCATGATCTGCACGCGCAGGTTCCAGCGCGGGAAGTTGCCCTGCTCGATATTCCCGAACAGGTCGCGCTGCGCGCTCTCGCGGTCGTTCGCCACCACCTTGGCCGCCTCTTCATTGGTCCAGTTGGCAATGCCTTGCTGCGACTTGAAGTGGAACTTGACGTAGAAGCGCTCGTTGCTGGCGTTGATGAACGAATACGTATGCGAGCCGAAGCCGTGGATCTGCCGATAGTTCTGCGGCAGGCCCCGGTCGCTCATCAGGATGGTGACCTGGTGCAGCGATTCCGGATGGCGCGACCAGAAGTCCCACACCGCGATCGGGTCCCGCAGGTTGGTGCGCGGGTTGCGTTTCTGCGTGTGGATGAAGTCGGGAAACTTGAGCGGATCGCGCACGAAGAACACCGGCGTGTTGTTGCCCACCACGTCCCAGTTGCCTTCATCGGTATAGAACTTGACCGAGAACCCGCGCACGTCGCGCTCGGCATCGGCCGCGCCACGCTCGCCGGCGACGGTCGAAAAGCGGATAAACAGCGGCGTTTCCTTGCCGATTTCGGCGAAGATCGAGGCCTTGGTGTATTTCGTGATGTCGTGCGTGACCCGGAACGTGCCGTAGGCACCGGAGCCCTTGGCATGCACGCGGCGCTCCGGAATGACTTCACGGTCGAAGTGGGCCAGTTTTTCGAGGAACCAGACGTCCTGCAGCAGCATCGGGCCGCGCGGGCCGGCGGTCTGCGAGTTCTGGTTGTCGGCAACGGGTGCGCCGGCTGCCGTGGTGAGAGTGTCCTTCTTGCTCATCTATTCCTCTTGTTGTGGGTGGGCTGGAAGAGAATTCCGCCTCAGTTGGCGGCGGCGTAGCAGGCAAGGCAATCGAGCAGGTAGCGCCCCATGCGGAGAGAGAACGGGCGCTTGATCGTTGTGCCGGAAATGGACTGGGCACTGGTGCTCATGATCGGCTCCTTGCCTGGTTCGATGCCAGTCGGCATGGTAGAAGGCAGTCTACAAACAAACTATTACGCTGAGAATTTAATTATTTATACCTATGTATTAGGTCAAATCTATTCGACTTGCCGCGGTTTCATGCCGGCGCAAAGTGATGGAGCGAAGGCAGGCTCCGAAAATGCCGTACTGCGGGGACAGAAAAACAAAGGCCGCAACGGACAGCCCGTTGCGGCCTCTGGCTTGCGTCTGGTTGGAGGATCAGGCGGCTTCCGCGAGCTCCTTGGCATCGAGCTTGCGCACGCCGGGCAGCTCGCAGGCGGCCACGGCATTGGCCAGTGCTTCCATCGCCGGCAGGCGGGTGAAGCTCTTGCGCCAGGCCAGCACCACGCGGCGGTCAGGCACCGGATCGGCGAACGGCACGTACGACAGCATGTCGCCCTTGGCCTTCAGGTCGGGTACCGAGGTACGCGGCAGCACGGTAATGCCGACGCCGCTGGCCACCATATGCCGGATGGTTTCCAGCGAGGAGCCTTCGAACGTCTTCTGGATGCCATCCGCGGCCTGCGAGAAGCGCGACAGCTCCGGGCACACGCCCAGTACATGGTCGCGGAAGCAGTGGCCGCTGCCCAGCAGCAGCATGGTCTGCCGCTTCAGCTCGTCCGGGTCGATCGCGCGCGCCTCGGCGAGCTGGTGGCCGCGCGGCACGGCGACCACGAAGGGCTCGTCGTACAGCGGACGCACCGTCAGGCCGGAATCGGGGAACGGCTCGGCCATTACCGCGCAATCGATCTCGCCCTGCTTGAGCAGCTCGATCAGCTTGTGCGTGTAGTTCTCCTGCAGCATCAGCGGCATCTGCGGCACGGTCCCGATCATCTGCTTGACCAGCGATGGCAGCAGGTATGGCCCGATGGTGTAGATCACGCCCACGCGCAGCGGCCCGGCCAGCGGGTCCTTGCCCTGCTTGGCGATCTCGCGGATGGCCATGGTCTGCTCGAGCACGCGCTGGGCCTGCGCCACGATCTGCTCGCCGATGTTGGTCACCGACACCTCGGAGGTGCCGCGCTCAAAGATCTGCACGTTGAGTTCGTCTTCCAGCTTCTTGATGGCCACCGACAGCGTCGGTTGCGACACGAAGCAGGCTTCGGCGGCCCGGCCGAAATGGCGCTCGCGCGCCACGGCGACGATGTACTTCAGTTCAGTGAGCGTCATGACTTATCAATTCCGGGTAGGCGATAGATTTTACCTTCGATTCCGGGATCTGTCAGAGCGCCCCCGGGATTTGTGCGGCATGCGTACGATGCGGCACAAGCACCGGCGCAATCAGGCCTTCAGGTAGTGTTCGCGCCCGCCGAGCCAGCGCGACAGGTGTGCTTCCACCGCTTCGGGGAACTGTGCCAGCATCAGCTCGGCCGCTTCCTGCGCGTACTCCACCAGCCACGCGTCGGTCTGCAGGTCGGCGAAGCGCAGCATGGCCTCGCCCGACTGGCGCGCACCGAGGAACTCGCCCGGGCCGCGGATTTCCAGGTCGCGGCGCGCGATCTCGAAACCGTCGGTGGTCTCGCGCATGGTCGCCAGCCGCTCGCGCGCGGTCGGCGACAGCGGCGCCTGGTACATCAGCAGGCACACCGATTCGGCGCTGCCCCGCCCTACGCGGCCGCGCAGCTGGTGCAGTTGCGCCAGGCCAAAGCGCTCGGCGTGCTCGATCACCATCAGCGAGGCGTTGGGCACGTCCACGCCCACCTCGATCACCGTGGTGGCGACCAGCACCTGCATGCGGTTGGCGCTGAAGTCATCCATCACCGAGGCCTTTTCGGCAGGCGGCAGACGGCCGTGCACCAGCCCGACGCGCAGGTCGGGCAGCGCGGCCACCAGCGTTTCATAGGTCTCGACCGCGGTCTGCAGCTGCAGCGCCTCGCTTTCCTCGATCAGCGGACAAACCCAGTAGACCTGGCGGCCTTCTGCAGCGGCGTGATGGATGCGCGCGATCACTTCGTCGCGCCGCTCGTCGTTGACCAGGCGCGTGACGATCGGCGTGCGGCCCGGCGGCAGTTCGTCGATCACGGATACGTCCAGGTCCGCGTAATACGTCATGGCGAGCGTGCGCGGGATCGGCGTGGCCGACATCATCAGCTGGTGCGGCACGGTGTCGGTCGCCGGCACATCGGGCGCCGGCACATCGGTCGCGCCCGCCTTGCCGCGCAAGGCCAGGCGCTGCGCCACGCCAAAGCGGTGCTGTTCGTCGACCACCGACAGGCCCAGCTTCGCGAAGCGCACCGTGTCCTGGATCAGCGCATGGGTGCCGATCACCAGTTGCGCCTCGCCCGACTCCACGCGTGCCGCGGCCACGCGCTTGTCGCGCGCCTTCAGGCTGCCGGCTAGCCAGACCACCGGCACGCCGAGCGGCTCCAGCCAGGCCGACAGCTTGCGGAAGTGCTGCTCGGCCAGGATTTCGGTCGGCGCCATCAGCGCGGCCTGGTAGCCGGCGTCGATCGCCTGGCACGCCGCCAGCGCGGCGACGATGGTCTTGCCGCTGCCCACATCGCCCTGCAGCAGCCGATGCATCGGGTGCGGGCGCGCCATGTCGGCGGCGATCTCGGCCACCACGCGTTCCTGCGCGCCGGTCAGCCGGAACGGCAGCGCCGCCAGGAAGCGCGTCAGCAGGCCGCCTTCGCGGCGCGGCATGGTCGACGCGGTCTTCTCGCGCCGCGCCGCGTGCGCGCGCCGCAGCGAGATCTGCTGCGCCAGCAGTTCGTCGAACTTGATGCGCTGCCAGGCCGGATGCGTGCGGTCGGCCAGCGCCGCTTCGCTTTCTTCAGGAGGCGGCGCATGCAGCAGGCGCAGGCAGTCGGCCAGCGGGCGCAGGTGCAGGCGCGCCAGCGGACCCTGCAGCACCGGGCGCGGCAGCGTCTCCGGCATCGGCGTGCGCGACAGCGCGCCGCCGATGGCCTTGCGCAGGTAGGCCTGCGCGATGCCCGCGGTGGACGGATACACCGGCGTCAGCCGGTCCGGCAGCGCTTCGCCCTCCACCACCGGCCGCACCGTCGGATGGACCATCTCGGCACCAAAAAAGCCGCCGCGGATCTCGCCGCGCACGCGCAGCCGCACGCCTTCGGCCATCTGCTTGGTCTGGCTGCCGTAGAAGTTGAGGAAGCGCAGCGTCAGCTCGCCGGACGCGTCGGCAATCTTGACCACCAGCTGGCGGCGCGGACGGAACGTGACTTCGTTGGAGATGACCTCGCCTTCCACCTGCGCCGGCTGGCCGAGCCCCGCGCGGCGGATCGCATCGGCGATCGGCGCCAGCGTGGTCTCGTCCTCGTAGCGCATCGGCAGGTGCAGCACCAGGTCGACCGGGCGGCGCAGGCCGAGCTTGGCGAGGCGCGCTGCCGCCGACGAGGTGGCGGACGAGGTGGTGGACGATGCGGGCTTGCCCTTGCCCTCCCCCGCCTTGCCACGCGCGGGTGCGGCCGCCTCCTTGGCGGCATCGGCGGACAGGTCGTTCGTTTCGGTGGCGGTTCCGGGCATCGGCAGCGAAGACAGGCGGCAGGGACGGCTGGGGCAGCGGGCATGGGCAGGAACGCCGGCAAATAGCCGAAATAGCCGGTATCACGCCCGGCCCGGCGGCAAGCACGCCCGTGGCCTTACAATATCGGATTCGCCGATTGTACCCATGCCGGCCGCCACTACGGGCGGCGAGTGCCGCTTTGTGCCTCGCTTTCCGACCCGTCGCGGGCCCCGCGCGCCGTTTCCACGATGTTGACGCTTTCCGATTTCGATTTTCCGCTGCCGCCAGAACTGATCGCCCAGAGCGCGCTGCCCGACCGCAGCGCCAGCCGGCTGCTGGTGGTGGAACGGCTCGCGCCCGCCGACACCGCCGATGCGGTGCGCCTGGTCGACCGCGCCTTCAGCGACATCGTCGACTACCTGCGCCGCGAAGACCTGCTGGTCTTCAACGACACGCGCGTGATCAAGGCACGCTTCTTCGGCCACAAGCCCAGCGGCGGCAAGGTCGAGGTGCTGGTCGAGCGCGTGCTGGACTCGCATACCGTGCTGGCCCAGGTGCGCGCCTCGAAGACGCCCGGCGAGGGCAGCGCTCTGCACCTGGCCCAAGACGCCTTCACGGTGACGGTCGGACCACGCGTGGACCAGTTCTTCACGCTACGCTTCCCCGAGCCGGCGCTGGACCTGATCGAGCGCTACGGCCGCCTGCCGCTGCCGCCGTATATCACGCACGACCCCGACGCCTACGACGAGACCCGCTACCAGACCGTCTACGCGCGCAATCCTGGCGCCGTGGCCGCGCCGACCGCGGGCCTGCACTTCGACGACGCGCTGTTCGCGCGGCTGGATGCCGCCGGCGTGCGCCGCGCCTTCCTGACGCTGCACGTGGGTGCCGGCACCTTCCAGCCGGTGCGCACCGAGAACCTGGCCGAGCACAAGATGCATTCGGAGTGGTATGCCGTCTCCGAGGAACTGGCCCAGGCCGTGCGCGAGACGCGCGCCCGCGGCGGCCGCGTGATCGCGGTCGGCACCACTTCGCTGCGCGCGCTGGAATCGGCGGCGCAGCCTGATGGAACGCTCACCGCCGGCAGCGGCGACACCGATATCTTCATCACCCCGGGCTACCGTTTCCGGCTGGTCGATGCCCTGATCACCAACTTCCACCTGCCCAAGTCGACGCTGCTGATGCTGGTGTCGGCGCTGGCCGGCGTGGAAGCCATCCGCGCCACTTACCGCCATGCGGTCGAGCAGCGCTACCGCTTCTTCAGCTATGGCGACGCCATGCTGCTGACCCGCCGGAATGATGCCGATACCGCGGAACCCGCAGAAACCGCGGCCTGAACCCTGACATAAGCATGCTCAACTTCGAACTCATTACCACCGACGGCAACGCCCGCCGCGGCCGCGTCACGCTGAACCACGGCGTGGTCGAGACCCCGATCTTCATGCCGGTGGGCACCTATGGCTCGGTCAAGGCCATGTCGCCGCTGGAACTGAACGAGATCGGCGCGCACATCATCCTGGGCAATACCTTCCACCTGTGGCTGCGCCCGGGACTGGACGTGGTCAACGCCCATGGCGGCCTGCACAAGTTTATCGGCTGGGATAAGCCGATCCTGACCGATTCCGGCGGTTTCCAGGTGTTTTCGCTGGGCGATCTGCGCAAGATCACCGAGGATGGCGTCACCTTCGCGTCGCCGGTCAATGGCGACAAGCTCTTCCTTTCGCCCGAGATCTCGATGCAGATCCAGCGCACGCTGAACTCGGACATCGTGATGCAGTTCGACGAGTGCACGCCGTACGAGATCGACGGCCGCCCCGCCACGCACGAGGAAGCGGCCAAGTCGATGCGCATGAGCCTGCGCTGGGCCAAGCGCTCCCTCGACGAGTTCGAGCGGCTGGAGAACCCCAATGCGCTGTTCGGCATCGTCCAGGGCGGCATGTACGAGGACCTGCGCGATGAATCGCTGGCGGGCCTGTCCGAGCTGGACTTCCACGGCTTCGCCATCGGCGGCCTGTCGGTGGGCGAGCCCAAGGAAGACATGATGCGCGTGCTCGAGCACGTGGCACCGCGCCTGCCGGCCAACAAGCCACACTACCTGATGGGCGTGGGCACGCCCGAGGACCTGGTCGCTGGCGTGGCCGCCGGGGTCGACATGTTCGACTGCGTGATGCCGACCCGCAATGCGCGCAACGGCTGGCTCTTCACCCGCTACGGCGACGTCAAGATCAAGAACGCCGCGCACCGCAACGACCCGCGCCCGCTCGACGAAAGCTGCGCCTGCTACACCTGCCGCAACTTCTCGCGCGCCTACCTGCACCACCTGCACCGGGTCGGCGAAATCCTGGGCGCGCGCCTGAATACCATCCACAACCTGCACTACTACCTGCAGCTGATGCGCGAGGTGCGCGAGTCGATCGAGCATCACCGCTTCGCCGACTTCCGCCGCCAGTTTGCGTCTGACCGCGCCCGCGGCACGCAGTGAAATCCGTGCAGCGGCGCGAACTTTCGTGCCGCTGCCGGTCGAATACCGGGGTTGCCCGGAGACGACATCCGGCATCCCGCGCTGTGCTCGCCGGCATCAGCCGCGAGTCGCCCCGAAGGCACCCCGAAGAAACCCGTATTCCGCCCTAGAATGCCAAAGGCGGGCGGAATGCGAATGGTAGAATGATCGATTACTTGACTGACTTTTGTGACGGAGAATCAACGTGCTGATTTCTAACGCATATGCCCAGACCGCCGGTGCCGGCGGCGCGGCTGGCGGCCTGATGAGCTTCCTGCCCATCATCCTGATGTTTGCGGTGCTGTGGTTCATCATGATCCGCCCGCAAATGAAGCGCCAGAAAGAAGCGAAGGCAATGCTCGAAGCGCTGGCCAAGAACGACGAAGTCGTCACCGCCGGCGGTATCCTGGGCCGCGTGACCAAGGTCACCGACCAGTACGTCAGCCTGGAAATCTCGGAAGGCACCGAGATTACCGTGCAGAAGAATGCCGTGACCGCGGTGCTGCCGAAGGGTTCGCTGAAGGCGCTCTGATCCGCCGATCGCCCCGATCGACTAAGCGACTCCCGCCTTTGTCTTTTCCGGCATGCCCGTTCGCGCATGCCCCGGCAGCCGCCTGATCCAGCCCGCCGGAGCCTCGTGGCTCCGTTCCGTGGCTGCCAGGCGGCTGTTTGCCAAACCGGTTCGGCCCCGCCGACGTGGCGCGCCACGCCTGCGCCGGCCCCGCCAACCGCTGAATGACTGGCCCGAGATGAATCGTTATCCGCTTTGGAAATACCTCGTGATCCTGGTGGCGCTGACCATCGGCATCCTCTATACCCTGCCGAACTTCTTCGGCGAGGCACCCGCCGTGCAGGTGTCTTCGGGCAAGGCCACGGTCAAGGTCGACCTGTCGATGCAGAAGCAGGTCGAAGAGATCCTGGCGCAGAACCAGCTGCAGCCTGACGGCGTGTTCTTCGACATTTCCGGCCAGTCCGGCTCGGTCAAGGCGCGTTTCCGCACCACCGACGAGCAGCTCAAGGCCAAGGACGTGCTGTCGCGCGCGCTCAACCCGGACGCCGCCGATCCTACCTATGTGGTCGCGCTGAACCTGCTGTCGGGCTCGCCGCGCTGGCTGACCTCGCTGCACGCGCTGCCGATGTACCTGGGCCTGGACCTGCGCGGCGGCGTGCACTTCCTGCTGCAGGTCGACATGAAGGGCGCCGTCGACAAGAAGCTCGACAGCCTGGCCGGCGACGCGCGCACGCTGCTGCGCGACAAGAACATGCGCCACGGCGGCATCGACCGCGACGGCGAACGCCTGACGGTGCGCTTCAACAACGCCGACGAAGGCAACCGCGCACGTGCCCTGCTGGCCGACAACCTGCGCGAAGTGGCCTTCGCCATGGACGGCAACAACGTCGTCGGCACCTTCACCGAAGTGGCCCGCAAGGCCGTGCAGGATGCCGCGGTCAAGCAGAACATCACCACGCTGCACAACCGCGTTAACGAACTCGGCGTGGCCGAGCCGGTGATCCAGCAACAAGGCGCCGACCGCATCGTGGTGCAGCTGCCGGGCGTGCAGGACACCGCCAAGGCCAAGGACATCATCGGCCGCACCGCCACGCTGGAAGCGCGCCTGGTCGACAACGACGCGCCGCGCAGCCCGCGCCCGGGCGACCCGGTCCCGTTCGGCAGCGAGCTGTTCACGCAAGGCAACGGCGCCCCGGTGGTGCTGAAGAAGCAGGTCATCTTCTCCGGCGACCGCATCGAAAGCGCCTCCGCCGGCTTCGACCAGAACCAGCAGCCTTCGGTCAACATCAAGCTCGACGCCCAGGGCGGCCGCGTGCTGCGCGACGTCTCGCGCGAGAACCTGAAGAAGCCGATGGCGATCGTGCTGTTCGAAAAGGGCAAGGGCGAAGTGCTGACGGTGGCGACGATCCAGTCCGAACTGGGTTCTAGCTTCCAGATCACCGGCTCCTACTCCACCGAAGCCGCCAACGACCTGGCGCTGCTGCTGCGCGCCGGCTCGCTGGCCGCGCCGATGGAGATCATCGAAGAACGCACCATCGGCCCGTCGCTGGGTGCCGACAACATCCAGAAGGGTTTTGACTCGGTCGCCTACGGCTTTGCCGCCATCGGCGTGTTCATGATCCTGTACTACATGCTGTTCGGCGTGTTCTCGGTGGTGGCGCTGGGCGTGAACCTGCTGCTGCTGATTGCGGTGCTGTCGATGCTGCAGGCCACTCTGACGCTGCCGGGCATCGCCGCTATCGCGCTGGTGCTGGGCATGGCCATCGACGCCAACGTGCTGATCAACGAGCGCATCCGCGAGGAACTGCGCGCCGGCGCGTCGCCGCAGATGGCCATCGCGGTCGGCTTCGACCGCGCCTGGGCCACCATCCTGGATTCGAACGTGACCACGCTGATCGCCGGCCTGGCGCTGCTGGCCTTCGGTTCGGGCCCGGTGCGCGGCTTTGCCGTGGTGCACTGCCTGGGCATCCTGACCTCGATGTTCTCGGCGGTGTTCTTCAACCGCGGCCTGGTCAACCTCTGGTACGGCCGCAAGAAGAAGCTGCAGAGCGTGGCCATCGGCCAGATCTGGAAGCCGGGCAACGCCTCTGACACCCCGGTCGCCAAGTAAGCGGCCAGGACAGTCGATCAGCAAACTAGCAGTACAGAACAGGATTCAACATGGAATTCTTCCGCATCCGGCGCGACATTCCGTTCATGAAGCACGCGTTGATCTTCAACGTGATCTCCTTCGTGACGTTTGCCGCGGCCGTGTTCTTCCTCTGGCAAAAAGGCTTGCACCTGTCGATCGAATTCACCGGCGGCACGGTGATGGAGGTCAGCTACCAGCAGGCGGCCGACCTGGAAAAGATCCGCGGCCAGGTAAGCAAGCTGGGCTATACCGACGTGCAGGTGCAGAACTTCGGCACCTCGCGCGACGTGATGATCCGCCTGCCGCTGCAGAAGGGCCCGGACGGCAAGCCCGCCACCTCGGCCCAGCAGAGCGAGCAGGTGATGGGCGCGCTGACCGCGGCGTCGCCTGACGTCAAGCTGCAGCGCGTCGAGTTCGTCGGCCCGCAGGTCGGCAAGGAGCTGGCCACCGACGGACTGCTGGCGCTGCTGTTCGTGGTGGCCGGCATCGTGATCTACCTGTCGTTCCGCTTCGAATGGAAATTCGCGGTGGCCGGCATCATCGCCAATCTGCACGATATCGTCATCATCCTGGGCTTCTTCGCCTTCTTCCAGTGGGAGTTCTCGCTGTCGGTACTGGCGGCGATCCTGGCGGTGCTGGGCTACTCGGTAAACGAGTCGGTGGTGATCTTCGACCGGATCCGCGAGGCCTTCCGCAAGTACCGCAAGATGACCACGCATGAGGTCATCGACCACGCGATCACGAGCACGATGTCGCGGACCATCATCACCCACGGCTCGACCGAAATGATGGTGCTGTCGATGTTCTTCTTCGGCGGCCCGACCCTGCACTACTTCGCGCTGGCGCTGACGGTGGGTATCCTGTTCGGTATCTATTCGTCGGTGTTCGTGGCCGCGGCGCTGGCGATGTGGCTGGGCGTGAAGCGCGAGGACCTGGTCAAGACCGACAGGAAAGGCGAGTCGACCGACCGCAACGATCCGAACTTCGGTGCGCAGGCCTGACGCCCTGCAGCCCCGGTAAAAAAAATGGCGCCCTGCGGGGCGCCATTTTTATTGGAGCAGATACAGACGGATCAAACCGGTTCCGAAAATCGCTCGATCCACGCCGCCAGCCGGTCAGCCGCGAAGGTCTCGGTGCGCGGCGCTGTCCGGCACAGGATAGTGTCGCCATCGCGCGCGAACTGCACCGCGCCGCCAACCTCGTCAAGCCACAGCAGGCTCGCCAGCCAGGCCGCATGATGCGGCGATACCGGCGTACCTACCGGCTGCGCCAGGAACTCCGCCAGCGTGGCCGGCGTGGTCCACACCACCGAGTCGCCATCGCGGCGCACCACGTCGCTGCCGAGCGTGTCGGCAATGACCGCGACCGCATCGGCCGCGCCCTTGCCCGCGTTGGCGCTGCGCAGCGCCGCCAGGCGCGTGGCCACTGCATGGCCGAAGGTGCCGCTGCGCTCGGCCTCGGCACGCACGAGGTCGGCATAATCCATGCGCTGCCAGTCCGGGTCGGCATTGCGTGCGCCGGCCAGGTCGACCGCCGCCAGGTAGGTCTCCACCGGCTGGAAACGGCCCGGGCCGATCAGGCTCGCGCACAGCGCATGCAGCATGCCGATGCGGGTGGCCACGGTCTGCGTCTGCAGCACCGCCAGCTTCTCTCGCACCAGCTGGTCGCGCTCCTTGCGCAGCCCGGACAGCTCCAGCGCCTGCTTTAGCTCCATGCGCAGCGCGGTGATGTCCCACGGCTTCTTGATATAGCGGTGGATCTGCCCCTGGTTGACCGCCTCGACGGTCTGGTCCAGCTCGGAATAAGCCGTGGTCAGGATGCGCACGATGTGCGGATAGCGCTCGCGCGCATAGCGCAGCAGCTCGTTGCCGTATTCACCGGGCATGCGCTGGTCCGACACCAGCACCGCCAGGCTGTCGGCGTGCGCGTCCAGCAGAGCCTTGCCCTCTTCCACCGAACCGCCGGTCACCACCGGTGCCAGCGCCCCGATGGCGCGCTGGAAATACTTGACGGCGGTGGCTTCGTCATCGACGAACAGAATCGCCGGGGGTGGTGCCTGGGTGGCATTCGGTTCGCTCATCGGTCACTCCTAATCATTCGATTCTTGAAACTTGGAAAGTCCAGCGTCACGGTCGTGCCGGCGCCGGACGCGGATGCGATCCGGATGCCGCCGCCAAAGGACTGCATGACGCGGTTGCAGAAAATCATGCCCAGGCCGCTGCCGCCGGCGCTGGCGTGGGTGGTCACGGGATCGACCAGCAGGCGCTCCATCACCTCGGGCGGGATGCCGGGTCCGTTGTCGCTGATATGGATTTCCTGGTGCGGGTGGGCCATCACCACGAAGCGCAGCGCCGGCGACGGCGTGCCGGCAAGCGCGCGCAGCGCGTTGCTCATCACCGAGGACAGCACCAGCGCCACGCAGTTGGGCAGCGTCTGCACCGGGAAATCGCCGTGCATCTCGACCTGCACCCACTGGCGCTGGTCGCCGGAAAACGGATAGGTATCGAGCAGCGACGCCACCAGCGCACCCGCGCTGACCTCGGCACCGGGCTCGGGCCGCGCCGCCTTGCTGCCGGCACTGCTGCGCACCGACTGCAGGAACGACGACAGCACCGCCAGGCAATATTGCGCGTTGTCATGCATGGCGCTGGCGGCCTGGCCGATCTCGCCCTGGCGCTGCTCGCTGTACTCGCCCGCGACCCGGCTTTCGATGCCGCGCGCGAAGTTGGCGATCGCCGCCAGCGGCGTGTTCAGTTCGTGCGCCAGGAAGGCCAGGGTCTCGTCGATCGCCATCAGCCGGTGCTGGCGCAGCGCGCGTTCGCGGTGGCGCTCGCCGGCCAGGCGCAGCACTTCGCGCACCTGCGCCACGCTCAGCGGCTTCTCCAGGATGCGGAACACCTCGCCGCTGTTGACCGTCTGCAGCAGCATGTCCTTGTCGGCATACGCCGTCACCAGGATGCGCACGATCTGCGGGTACAGTTGCGCCACTTCGCGCAGCAGCTCGCCGCCATCGCGGCCGGGCATGCGAAAGTCGGTTACCAGGACGGCAATGCGCGCGCCATCCGTGGCGAGCGTGGCGATCGCCTCCTCGGCACTGGCGGCCAGGAGTACCTCATACTCCGAGCCCACCGCGCGCGCGAAATACTTGCGCGCCATGTCTTCGTCGTCGACGTAAAGCAGGGTCGGCCGCGCTTGCTGCACCTCGGTCATGGTACTCATGACGGCTTACTCCGCGCGCGGCAGGTCGAAGCTGAACGCGGCCCACTGCCCCAGCTCGCTCTCGGCGAAGAGCTGGCCGCCATGGCGCTCGATCACCGCGTAGCTGATCGACAGCCCCAGCCCCAGGCCCTGCCCCACGTCGCGCGTGGTGAAGAAGGGCTCGAACACGCGCGCCAGGTTTTCCTCGGCGATGCCGGGGCCATTGTCGCGCACCGTGACGTGGAGCCGGCCGTCGGCCCAGCGCACCGTGGTATGGATCGCCGGCGCGGCCGTGCCGGCCTTGCGCATGGCCAGCGCGGCGTTGGAGAACAGGTTGATCAGCACGCCGATGACCGCGGCCTCGTCGCCCAGCACCAGCGTGTCGGCCGGCAGCTCGCGCGTCACCTTGACGCCGCGCAGCTCGTGCGCGGTCAGGCGGATCGAGGAATCCAGCGCCTTCTCGAACAGGAACGGCGTGCCCTCCACCTCCGCACCCGGCTTGCGGTAGGCGAAGGTCTTCAGGTCGGACACGATATGCTGGATGCGCTGCATGCCCTGCTTGGCATCGACCAGGCATTCGGTCAGCGACTCGCTCTCCTTGGCCTGCGGCTCTTCCATCGCCACCTCGATCGCCATCAGGCAGAAGTTGACCGGGTTGTTGACCTCGTGCAGCAGCCCGGCCGCCAGCGTACCGATCGCGGCCATCTTTTCCTGCTGCAGCATCTGGCCCTTGATGTCGACCAGCTTGCGGTTGATGACTTCCAGCTCGGCGTTGGTCTCGGCCACCTCCGCCTTCAGCCGGAACAGCATGAAACGCGCGCGCTCGTTGAAGAAGGTATAGACGCCGCTGGCGGCGGCCGCGAATAGCAGGAACAGCGAGTTGACGATAAACGTCCCCATCGGCTCGATGCCCCCTGCGTGGAACAGGCACGCCAGCACGTACAGCAGGTAGGAAAGCAGACCGAAGACCAGGTTCTGCCACAGCCCGAACGGCAGCGCGATGCCCGAGGCGAAGATCGCCAGGTTCAGGCCGACGTAGTAAGGCGACTGCACGCCTTCGGTCTGCGAGATCATCCACGCGATCATGATCTGCGGCAGCAGCAGCCAGGTCAGCGTCAGCCACGGCGCAAACCGGCGCCCGATCGCGCTGTACAGCATCACCACCACGCCCGCGATCAGCAGCGACACCACCACGCGCGCCACTGCGAACGCCAGCTGTTGCTGCGGATACTGGCCGTAGTCAAGCCCGACGCCGAGCAGGACCAGCACGATCGCGGTATAGGCGCCGCCGCGGCTGAACGCCAGGCGGAAGTCGGCCAGTTCGGACTGGTAACCGGCGTAGAGTTGGTTGGTGCTCATGGGGTGGTCCGCGCGGACAGCCTCATTCAATGGTGGCTTCGGCAAAGACGTTGACGCCGGTGGCGTCGACGTAGATGCGGTGCGAGTGCGAATTCTCCGGCAGCAGCTGCGCCATGCCGGCGTCGTCGCGGTAGATCAGGTACCACTCCAGCAGGTGCTCCATGCCGAATTTCTCTGGATTGTTGGCATGCACGTTGGTGACCAGCACCTGGCCGGCCGCACGCGAACGCGAGGCGAAATACGCCAGCAGCCGCGTGCAGACCTTGTCCGACAGGTAATCGAACAGCCCCGCGCAGTAGACCGCGTCGAACTCCCGGGCACTGATATCGTCAGGCGAGATGCGGCGCTTGAGCAGATCGTGCACCGACTGGTGCACCATCTCCACCGACACCTTGCGCCCGGCGCCAGAGGCCGCCCGCTCGATCGAACTGCGCGTGTATTCCAGCGTTTCTTCACTGAAGTCGACCAGCTGGAACGACAGCAGCTCGGGATTGGGATACTCCCGCACGAAGCGCTGGATCTCGAAGGCTGGCCCGCAACCCACGTTGAGCACGCGGAACGGGCGGCCGGCGGCGCGCGCGCGCTCGGCCTGGCGCGTCAGGAAATCCACCAGCAGGTCGATGCGGTTGCGGTGCGCGGTCGCCACCGCCGCCTTCAGGAAGGCGGTGTTGACGATCTGGAAGTAAGTGGTCGGGCCCTGCTGCGGATCGCTCAGGATCTGGTTGACCATCTCGTAGTCGCCGGCGTAGCCGAGCGGCTTGGTGAAGGTCCGGTACACGAACGGCGCGCGCAGCAGCAGCGGGTGCAGCGCCGACTGGGCATAGGTGCGGTGCACCGGCGCGATTTCCGGGTCCACGCGCTCGGCCTCGCCCTCGAGCCAGTCAAGGTAGGTCTTGGTCTTGACCATGATCGGCGTGGCCAGCTCGTAGAACACGTCCTCGCGCAGCTTGCCGTCCTTCTTCGGCAGCGATTCGGTCAGGTCGACCTGCTCGACCCAGCGCGATACTTCGGACAGGAAGGCGCGCATTTCGTTGACCACGATCTGGTAGTCGCGCCGGATATTGAAGCGCGTATCCCAGTCCTGCACGAACAGCTCGGCTTCGCGTGCCACCGACTTGGGCTCGTTGTTCAGGTCGGTCAGCTCGCGCCACTCGTCGATCAGCGTCAGCGATACCACCGCGGTCAGGCCGGTATTCACCAGGCTCATCACCACGGCCTTGCCCAGGTAGGCATTCTTGGCGCCCATGCGGACACTGAGCTCGCTCAGCACCTCGCTGACCTGCACGATCGAATACGGATTGTAGATTTCCATCACCAGAGACTTTCTCTGGAGATTGATGATCGTGCCCCGCACCTGCTCGCCCTGCGAGTTGCGGAAACTAACTACCGGATCGATTTGCGTTTTGGAATACACGGTATTGCGCCAGGGAAATCCGAGAAACGCTGCGGGCCATACTGCCTGGGCGGAACGGCCGGGTACAGCAGGAGGGGCGAGGGAATCGCGGGGAAGGCTACCGGTATCGGGATGTGCAGCGAATGCTCATAGGGATGCGCTATAGCCTGTTGGGAGGGTGGCGGTCCCGCCCTGTGCGGGAGAGCACCGACAAGCCCGGATCGTGTGGAATTGCCGCGGCCCATTGTACTGTGGCAATTGCGGCGCGTACAACCAAGTGCCTTTCCGTCCCCTCTTGCGGCGGGATCGGCTACAGGATACCCAAAACCATGAAAAAAGGCCGGCGATCGCCGTAATGCCGTTCAGTTAAGGTCCTTTCTGAGGAACCGGACGGTGTAGCGCTTAGGCAGGGCTTTGACTTCACGGGGGCACTTACGCCCCCGTCGCTTTTGGACGATCGCCAACTGAAGTTTGGCGCGCATGCGCTGCAGGTGGGCCGGCAGCTTGCCTGGGGCCATGCCGGCTGCCCAGATCAACTCGCCCTGTATCAGGCGCAAGGCCAGCACAAAGCTCAAGTCGGTGGGCTCGGCGCGGGCCTCGAGCGCAGCCTTGGCCATCTCCAGACGCACCAGGTTGTACGCAATCAGTGCCCCCCAGATTTCCTGATGCACGCCCTCAGGCTGGCGGCTGCGCAAGGTCAGTTCGGCCCCGAGCATCGTCTGCTTCAGTTCCCGATAGCTGGTTTCGATTTCCCAACGGCGCTTGTAGCACCCAATGATGTCGGCTGCCTTGAAGCGCCGACGGTCTGTCAACGAGGTCAACAGGACGCGGTCTGAGTCCTCGTCCCGGATCGCGCGAGCTGTCCAAGTCTCTGGCAAGGCAGGATTCTTGCGGCGAGCCTGAGGCGAGACCTTCATCTGGACGATGCCATCGCCCTCGTTGCCTGAGAGCAACTCCCACTGCAGATTCTTCTTAGCGGGGATCAGGAAGTGGCGCTCGCTGCCGCCCATGCGCAAGCCCCACAGGATCTCTGCGGCCAGAAAGCCCTTGTCAAAGATCGTTAACGAATGATCCGGGATCCGCTCAATGAGCTCCTTGGCATAGAGCATCTCGTTGCGCCCATAGCAGCCAAAGGCGATATCGGCAACAAGATGGGTGGGAACAGCCGTGAGCGAGACCCCGCGGACTTGTGGATAGCTGGCGACCTTGCCGCTGGCGTAGCTCTGCGCGCCAAAGTGGAGGCGATTCTCAGGGCTATCGGCAGTGCGGAAGGTGGTCCCATCCATGGCGTAAAGCGCCAAGCCCTTCCATTTGTAGTGCGCAGCATCCTGAGCCACCCACGCCCGTGCGGTCTGCTCGAACAGCCACAACAGAGGCTTGTCTCCAAGCCGCTCGCGGGCTTGGGCGATCCCGCTCTTGCTGACACAGGCGTTGGCATCGTTGGGCAGTGCCAGGTCCAGCGTCTCCAGCACATCGGGAATCGATTGGTGCCGATAGAGCGCCAGCGCGATGACCAGCCAGACCACCTGCTCTGCTGGCAGTCGGCGCCGGCGAACGGACGCTGTCCCCGAGGCTGCCAGCGCTTGCTCAATCCAAGCCATCGGCAGGTGCTCGCTGAGCCGGGCAAAACTGGCCGGCTCACTAAGCTCAAGGGTGGCGTGGACTTGTTCCGATAGCATCGGAACGGCAAGTTAACAGCTCGACACCTTGTTTACAACCCCTGCAAAGAAAAATGCCGTTCAGACTTAACTGAACGGCATTACGGCGATCGCCGGCCTTTTGTCGCTTCATGTGAGCGGCCCCTGCGGAGCCAGCCCATGGGCGCGCTCTTACTCGGCGCGCACGCCTTCCACCTGGATGGCGAGCTTGACTTCGGGCTTGAAGCCCATCTTCACGCCGTAGTCCAGGCCGAAATCGGCGCGGTTGAACTCGCCCACGGCGTCGGCGCCGCAGGCTTCGCGCTTGAGCATCGGGTGCTGGATGCACTTGAACTCGCGGATTTCCAGCTTGACCGGCTTGGACACGCCGCGCAGCGTCAGCACGCCGTCGACTTCGGTCGGCACGTCGCCCTTGAACTTGCTGAACTTGCCCTTGTAGGTCGCCTCGGGGAAGGCTTCCACGTTGAACATGTCCGGGCCCTTGGCGTGCTGGTTCAGCTTGGCATTGCCGAAATCGATCGAGGACGGATCGATCTTGACCTCGACGGTACCGGCCTTGGCGGCACGATCCAGCGTGACGGTGCCGCTGGACTTGTCGAACTTGCCGCGCCACGTCGACAGGCCGCCCAGGTGGTCGGCCTCGAAGCTCGGGTAGGTATGGGTCGGATCGAGGTTGTACGTCACGGTATTGGCCGAAGCCACGCCGAAGGCGGCGGTTGCGGAAATGGCCGCGACGGCGGCAACGACGGAACGCAGTTTCATGGGATCTCCCGACAAAATCAGGTTAAACAGGTTAAGCGGAACGTTCTTGATTATTAACGTCCTGGTACGTCAGCGGATTGCCGGCCTTACTTCCTGGCCTGCACGATACGGAACTTGATCTGGACATCGTCGGCCACCACCGACGTGTCCTTCCACTCGCCGTCGCCGATATTGAAGACGGTGCGCTTGATCGGCAGCGCGCCCTCGAACACCTGGCTGGCGCCTTCCTGGCGGTAGGTGGCCGGCACCACCACGTCGACGGTCTTGCCCTTGATGGTCAGCTTGCCGGCGACGTCGTACTTGCCCGGCGTGCCGTTCTTGATGCTGGTGGACTGGAACACGGCCTTGGGGTACTTGGCCGCGTCGAACCAGTCCTTGCCCTTCACTTCCTTGGTGGTCTCGGCATCGCCGATCTCGAAGCTGGCGACGTCGATCTCGACCTTGGCCGACGAGGTGGCCAGCTTGGCGGGATCGAAACTGACCTGCGCGTCGAACTTCCTGAACTTGCCTTCCATCGGCACGCCGATCTGGCGCGCCACGGCGGTCACCGAGCTCTTGGCCGCGTCGACCTGGGCCCAGGCCAGGTTGGCGGCGATGCCGGCGGCGGCCAGCACGGCTGCCACGGTGGCGTTGAGGGCCAGCGAGCCGCGGCGGGAATGGCGATTCATCTTCAATGACTCCTGTCAGGTTCGGGGTTTGGCGCAAGGCGCCGCGGTAACGGTAATGTCAGCGCAGAAGTTCAGCGCAAGAACGGCAGCATCCGGCCCAGCGTGCCGTCGCGGTCGACGAACTGGTGCTTCACCGCCGCCGCCGCATGGACAACGACCACGGCGGCCATCAGATAGTTCAGCCAGGCATGCGCAAACTTGAGCACTTCCTTCAGTTCGTCGTTCTTCTCGATCAGCACCGGCATCTTCCACAGGCCGAGGTAGACCACCGGCACGCCAGCCGCCAAGCTGTAGAGATAGCCGCTGATGGGAACGATCACGATCAGCAGGTACAGCAGGTGATGCGCGCCGGCTGCGGCCCTGGCCTGCCACACGGGCGTGCCCGGCGCGACCGGCGGCGCCGCGTGCGTGGCGCGCCACAGCACGCGCAGCAGCGCCACGGCAAAGATCGTCACGCCCAGCCACTTGTGCCACGAATACAGCTTCAGCTTGGTCGGCGTCAGCCCCGGGATGCCGGTCATGTACAGGCCGAGCCCGAACGCGCCGAAGATCGCCAGGGCGACGATCCAGTGCAGCGCGATGGCGGTGGCACCGTAGCCGGCCGGGGCATTGGCGGTAGAACGCATCTGTTTCCTCTCGCCCGTGGTCATGGGCATTTCACAAATTTGGGGACGCACCCAGCAATTGGATCCGCCGGGCCGCTGAAGATTCTCGCATTATTGCGGCGGGAAGTGCGCCCATGCAGGACAGTCCTTCATTAAGTTATTCAAATGCTTTGAAGTGTCATTCTGCCGCATACGCCACAACGCCGCAGGCGGCCGGCCAGTTGGCGCAACCCGTTGCCACAAAAACAAAAAAGCCATCCTGCGGATGGCTTTTTCGGCTATGCCGACCCAGCGGCCGGCAAATGTGCCTTTAGATGCGCTCGGCCAGCGAAACCGCCTTGCCGATGTAGCTGCCGGGCGTCATGTCGAGCAGCAGCTTCTTGGCATCGTCCGGGATGGCCAGGCCGTTGATGAAGGTCTGCAGCGCCTCGCGCGAGATGCCCTTGCCGCGGGTCAGCTCCTTGAGCTGCTCGTACGGGTTGGGCACGCCGAAGCGGCGCATCACGGTCTGCACCGGCTCGGCCAGCACTTCCCAGCAATTGTCGAGGTCTTCGTCCAGGCGCTCGGGGTTGGTTTCCAGCTTGCCCAGGCCGCGCAGGCAGGCCTCGTAGGCCAGCAGGCTGTAGCCGAAGGCCACGCCGATGTTGCGCAGTACGGTCGAATCGGTCAGGTCGCGCTGCCAGCGCGACACCGGCAGCTTTTCCGACAGGTGGCGCAGCACCGCGTTGGCCAGGCCGACGTTGCCTTCCGAGTTCTCGAAATCGATCGGGTTGACCTTGTGCGGCATGGTCGACGAGCCGATTTCGCCGGCCTTCGTCTTCTGCTTGAAGTAGCCCAGCGAGATATAGCCCCAGATGTCGCGGTTCAGGTCGAGCAGGATGGTGTTGGCGCGGGCGACCGCGTCGAACAGCTCGGCCATGTAGTCGTGCGGCTCGATCTGGATGGTGTACGGGTTGAAGGCGAGGCCCAGGCGGGTCTCGATCACCTGCTTCGAGAACGCTTCCCAGTCGAACGCCGGATACGCCGACAGGTGCGCGTTGTAGTTGCCCACCGCGCCGTTCATCTTGCCCAGCAGCTCGACCTGCTCGATGCGCTGGATCGCGCGCGCCAGGCGCGCGGCCACGTTGGCCATTTCCTTGCCCAGCGTGGTCGGGCTGGCCGGCTGGCCGTGGGTGCGCGACAGCATCGGCTGGGTGGCATTGAGCCTGGCCAGCTCCACCAGGCGGGCGTGCACGCGCTTGAGCGCCGGCACGATGACACCGTCGCGGGCGCCCTTGAGCATCATGCCGTGCGAGGTGTTGTTGATGTCTTCCGAGGTGCAGGCGAAGTGGATGAACTCGCTGGCCGCTTCCAGTTCGGCATTGCCCTTGACCTGCTCCTTGAGCCAGTACTCGACGGCCTTCACGTCATGGTTGGTGACGGCTTCGATTTCCTTGATGCGGGCGGCATCGGCTTCGGAGAACTTGTCCACCAGCGCCAGCAGCGCGGCTTCGGAGGCGGCGGAGAACTTCGGCATGTCGGGCAGGCCGGTCTGGGCCAGCGCGATCAGCCAGTGCACCTCGACCTTGACGCGGTTGCGCATGAAGGCCGCCTCGGACAGCCATTCGCGCAGCGCGTCGGCCTTGGCGGCGTAGCGGCCATCGATCGGGGAAAGAGCGGTGAGCGGCGAAAGCGAAGAGGTGGTCATGCTGGAAACCGGGGAAAGGAAGGAAATAGGGGACGTACGGTGCGCGCCGCGGGGGCTGGCGCGAAATCAGCGTCGGATGGGCGGAGGCGCCTGAAGCGCCGGCAACAAGGGCGAAGCGCCCGATGCGCCGCACCGGCACCCGGCGCTGCGCAACGCGGGATTTTACCACCCCTGCCCCGGCTCCGGGGCAGCGGTCCAGTGCGCCCGCGGGGCATCGGTGCGCGACCCCGCATTCGTCCGGTACCGCAGGTATACTCGCGCACGCCGTTCCAGTAGCCTGTTATGAAGTGCATCGGGCAGCAGCGCACCCCGGCGCCGTTGCCACGCGGCAGGCGATGCACTTCATAACAAGCTCAAGGGGAGAACATGAAGCTGTATGCGTCCCATACCAGTCCCTACGCGCGCAAGGTGCGCGTGGTGATGGCGGAAAAGAAGATCGACTACCAGCTGGTTGAAGAGGACGTCTGGTCGCCGGAATCGAAGATCGTCCAGTACAACCCGCTGGGTAAGGTGCCTTGCCTGGTGATGGAAGACGGCAGTGCCATCTACGATTCGCGCGTGATCGTCGAGTATGTCGACACGCTGACGCCGGTCAGCCGGATGATCCCGCAGGGCGGGCGCGAGCGGCTGGAAGTGCGCTGCTGGGAAGCGCTGGCCGACGGCCTGCTCGACGCGGCCCTGCTGGCTCGCCTGGAAGTGACGCAGCGCGAGCCGCACGAGCGCAGCGAGCGCTGGGTCAAGCGCCAGCTCGGCAAGATCGACACGGCGCTGGCCGCCATGGCCCAGGGCCTGGCCGACCGCCCGTTCTGCACCGGCACGCACTATTCGCTGGCCGACGTCGCGGTAGGCTGCGCGCTGTCCTACCTGGATTTCCGCTTCCCCGACATCGCCTGGCGCGAGCGCCATCCCAATCTGGCGGCGCTGGAAGAAAAGCTGTCGAAGCGGCAGTCGTTCATCGATACCGCGCCGCCGCGCGGCTGAAACCCGCCTGCCTCAATAAAAAACACCCGCACGC